>JAAEQW010000309.1 GCA_024231025.1 Candidatus Omnitrophota bacterium | reverse complement strand
CTTTTTAGATTTTTCCATAGTGTTACTCCATTGCAAGGTTAATATTTAGCTCAGATAATATATCTTCAATTGAATCAACTAATTTTGCACCATCTTTTATGAGCGAATTTGTGCCTTTGCTTTGACTTGAATTGGTTTTTCCAGGTACTGCAAAAACATCGCGATTTTGCTCTAAAGCAAAATTGGCAGTAATTAGCGCACCGCTTCTTTCTGCTGCCTCAACAACCAATAAGCCAATTGATAGACCACTGATAATTCGATTTCTGCGCGGAAAATTTTCTCTGGCCGGCGATGTTAATAACGGGAATTCAGAAATTATCGCTCCATTGCGAGAAATTTCCTGAGCCAGTAGTCTGTTTTCGGGTGGATATATGTTAAGAATCCCACTGCCGAGCACCGCGATTGTTTTATTAGCTAACGCCCCTTTGTGGGCAGCGGTATCAATGCCACGTGCCAATCCAGACGTAACGACTAAGCCGGCGTCTGAAAGTTCTTTCGCAAACTTAAAAGCGGTAGATATGCCATATTCTGTAGATGTTCTTGACCCGACAATCCCCATTTGAGGATCTTTTAAGATGTTACGACTACCTTTTAGGTATAAAACGATTGGTGGATGCGCGATTTCGCGTAAAAGCTTGGGATAATCGCTGTTTAAAATATCAATCACATCGATATTATGTTTTTTAATGAGCTCCAATTCTCTTTCTAGCGCAAAAAAAGCTTGTTTATTGGTAATCTTTTCAATATCTTTGGTAGTTAACAAAGGTATTTTTTTCAAACTACTCGCAGTAGGGGTAATTATGGCATTGGGGTCCTTGAATGCGCTAAGAATCTTTTTGATTTTTTTTGCTTCAATACCCAGCATATTTAAAAAAAGTAAGCCCTTATTGATCATTCTTATCCAGTAGGTTTATGATGTTTTCAGCCACTTCTTGCGGAGTTTGATCTTCTGAAAGCACCGTGTAGTCAGCCTGATTATAGTATTTGGCTCGCTCAGCCATCAGTTCTTTAATTCTGCTCAGTGGATCATCAACATTGAGTATTGGCCTAGTTTTGTGCATTTTTGTTCGATCGTATACTTTTTGAGCTGATGAGTGCAGGTTAAAAACTACTCCGCTTTTTTTTAAAAGCTTAATATTTTCATCGTTGCAAATAACTCCTCCGCCACAGCTTACAATTAAATTGTTTTTTTCGGCTAATTCATTGAGAAGTTTATTTTCTAGTGCTCTAAAGTGCGCTTGGCCGTCTTTGGCAAAAATATCAACGATTTTTCTATTTTGTTGTTTTTCAATGGTTTCATCCATTTCGACAAAGCTGCGCCCGAGACGATTGGCGATGATTTTACCAACGTAAGTCTTCCCAGTACCCATAAAACCAACTAAATAGATATTTTTCATACTTACCTATATATGTTTTCTATTATTTGTAGTATTATCAACAAAATTGCGGGATTTGTCAAGTGAGGCTTTGCCGACCGTAGACTTTGGGGATAGCAGGTATTAGATATGAGGTCTGTGGTCTACAGTCTATCGTCTATGGTTTGTATCTGCTTATTTTGCGTATTTTTTAATCAGATTAAGCGCGATAATGCTGCGTTGAATTTGGTTAGTGCCTTCATAAATTTGAGTGATTTTAACATCACGCATAAATTTTTCAACCGGATATTCGCGAGTATAACCATATCCGCCGAAAATTTGTACTGCATTTGTGGCAACTTCCATTCCAACATCTGAGGCAAACATTTTAACCATTGCGCTTGGTCCAGATATATTTTTTTCTTTTCTGTCGACCATTGCGGCAGTGGCGTAAAGCAAGCTTCTGGCGGCCTCGGTTTTGGTGGCCATATCGGCAAGCATCCACTGAATGCCTTGAAAAGAACTGATTTGCTTTCCAAACTGAATTCGTTCATGAGCATACTGGGTGGCAAGCTCAAGCGCTCCTTGAGCCATTCCAACCGCTTGAGCGGCAACACCCGGACGGGAATGATCAAAAGTCTTCAATGTTGTTATAAAACCAATCCCTTCTTTGCCGCCAATAAGATTTTCTTTTGGCACTTTTACATCAGTAAAAATCAACTCTCGCGTAGATGAACATCTGATCCCCAGCTTCTCTTCCTTTTTGCCAAAGGTAAAGCCGTCCATTCCTTTTTCGAGAACGAACGCAGAAATTCCGCGGGGCCCCTTATTTTTATTGGTTACTGCTAATATTGAATAAATTTGAGCGTCTCCACCATTGGTGATAAAGCATTTTGAACCATTAATTATGTAGTGATCGCCGTCTTTTTTGGCAGTAGTTTTTATGCCTGATGCGTCAGATCCTGCCTCGGGCTCAGTTAGACCAAAGGCGCAAAGGTGTTTTCCGGCGGCAATGTCGGGTAGATATCTTTCTTTCTGCTCTTCGGTTCCAGAAAGTAAAATTGGCAGCAATCCCAAGAATGAAGCCGCATATACGGCAGAAACTCCACCATCAACGCGAGCAATTTCCTCAGTTGCTACAACCAAATCAAGCAAGCTTTCTCCCATTCCTCCGTATTTTTCAGGAATAGATACTGAGAACAAATCAGATTGCGCAAGCGTTTTGACGATGTCTGAGGGAAATTCCTCCTTTTCATCAAGCTCCTGAGAAAAAGGGCGAATTTTTTCTTCAGCAATCTTTCTGGTTAATTCTTTCAACATTAGTTGATCTTCAGTTAAATTATAGTTTACCATCGACATCCTTACCTCCTTAGCTTAAAAATCATTGCTTCTTCATTGCAGTCAGGAAATGAATTGCAATTAACACAATCGCTCCATATTTTATGAGGGAGCTTATTGCGGCTAGTTTTTCTAAAACCAATTTTTTTAAAAAATTCCGGAACAAATGTTAATGCGAAAACAGCAGTTATTTGCAGCTGTCCTGCCTCTTTTAGGCACTTTATTACAAGCTTATCTCCAACACCTTTTCGGTGATAGTTTTCATTAACTACCAACGCCTTTATTTCAGCTAAGTTATCCCAACCAACTACGTGTAAGGCGCAACATCCGATTACTTTATTTTTCTCCTGGTATATCCAGAAGTCGCGTATGTTTTCATAAATATAGTTCAGTGATCTATCTAAAACTTTACCCTTTTTTGCCCAGAATTGTATCAAAGAGCGTATTTTTTTGGCGTCAGTAATAGTTGCCTTGCGTATCATCTCTACTCAAAAAAGAAAGATATACCACCAACTACAATATCGGAGTCGATACCTCGATTAGGTTCTTTGAAGCTGTTATTAGATAAGTGACGAAAACGATATTCACAAGTAATGGCGGCAGTGTCATTTATAAAATAATGAATGCCGGCTGCCATTTGAGGAAGAAAATTATATTGCGTTCCTTGTTCACGAGTATGATGGCTCATCCAAAGCATCCCTAAACCACCCTTTAAATAAGGGTGTAATTTTTCAGTAAGGGGAAAAGCATATTCCAAGAGAAAATTTGACCCAATCTCAACATTTGCAGATGGTTTAAAAACCGCACTAATAAAAGGTTCAATCACGAAATCCCATCGACCGGCACTTTCAATGTTAAATTTTTCAAGAAAGGGTTTTGCGTCAAAACGAAACCCAACATAAAGAGGGATTGCATCATATCTAGCAACTATGGTATCTCCGCTCTGATCCTTTAATTTCGCTCTTAATTGTCCGGTGAGCACGTCGACACCGTCTAACGCGTAAGCTCCAACTGAAAAGACCGTTAAAACACAGACGATAAGTAGTACTTTTTTCATTCCATTCCCTTCTGCTGCGATTGTAATTTTATTAAGCTTTAATTTTAAACGTAATTGCCTTGTGTGTCAACATTTATAACCTGTGTACACCTACGCGGTGTACACAGGTTATAAGCAGAAGATAGGTTGTAGTGGTTAGTTTAGTAGTTCTGACTGCAAGTCAATAATGTCATTCTGGTCGATTATGTCAAATTTAAATCCAGGGAAACCTTTAATTGCTTCATCGGTTAATTTTTGGTGAGCAAACACATTAATTCCATTTCCAATAACCGCGGCCTTAATGCGATTTAAATCAATACCGCCGACATCTCCTTCGACTTTACGACCGTCATCAATTGCCTCTTGCTTGGCTTCGGCTTGTTTTTGGCTATCAGCAAATTCAACTCGCACGTCTGCGATGCCAAGTTGTGCCAGTGACTTTTCAAAACTTTCAATGTCTTTACCGTCAAAATGATCTTTATCTTGGAGGTACTCAATTAAATTAAGTATTGGACTTTTTCCGTCGGTTTTTAAGCGAGCGTTAAGTGCTTTTTGCACGCTTAGTATTCCTGAAGCTACTGGCTTAGTCAGCATACCACCTGGTATGGTGCCCAATACCGCGGCAGTAGCAGTAATGTTAGCGATTTGCTCTTCCAAATTGCTTTCGAGCACAACACCGGTCCAATCGATTAAAGCATGCATTGTTTCATGTAAATCAGTAAAACGCATTGCTTCTTCAAGCGTAACCGGTCGATTAAGTTGCATGTGTTTTTGAAAATAACTTAAGTTTTGGCTAATCGCAATACGGTCAAGAGCGATGTGTTTAATTCCTTGGGCGTCATAATAATACAAACCCATCAACTGACCATTGATCATTAGCGGTTTATATTCTTTATTGGGCTCTGACGGTGATACAATTTTAATATCTGTAGTTATTCCGTCATTTGAACCATCGAAATTCGGTTTTTCCGTTAAGCTTTTAAGCTTAAAATTCCCCATTTTGCCATCGTTATTAGACCAAGTAAATTCAGCGTAAGGGGTTTTGAACGAATTAATTTTTCTTAGCAGGCGTCTTCGCACGCGCTTGTCTTTTACTTTTTCGCGAATTGTCTTTTTTACATCGTCAATAGTACCAGCGCTTACGGCAGTAAGTGTATAGAACATTGCAGTAAAAATTACAGCACCCGGGCGATGTGTTTCAGTAATGATTTCTTTTGGTGGCTGTAATTTCATTAGTGGCATTGTGTGTAAATTCCATTCTAGCCTTTTTAGTGTGTTTTTTAGTTTATCTTCAGTCGGTAAAACTTTAATTCGCTTTCTCAATCGTTGTATAGCACTGGGTTTTGTGCGATTGGAGTGTAGCATGCCAGTAAAATTATTTTTAAAAAATTTAGTTCGTTGTGCGGCTGTTTCTTGGGCGCTGAATCCTCCGGCAATTTTGTCATCGCCTCTGGCCCACCAGTGAATGTCGGTAACATGACCTGTCAAAACAACCATCATAAAATCTTCACCGAAAAGATAACGAAGCTCTTCGTTTTTACCTCCATCAACCATTTCCCCCTGTGCAACTTTTTGCCAGGCTTGCTGGTGTGATGTGCCATGAATATGATTATCGTATATCGCACTACCTACCTCAATTAAAAATCGTTGCCCTTCAGAGTAATGCTGACTAACACTAACTGTTGTTACCCCTCCGGTTGTTGGATTAAGCCTAGTCGATAAAACACGGCTATTTCCATCAGCAATTGTAAATGATGCACCACTAAGCAAATCATCATAATTCGGTATCGCCTCTTTTAACCTGTTTTCAGCATCTTTATTGCTAATTTGAGTTCGGGCTTGATAAGAGTCACGGTCAGCTTGGCTTAAATCTGCGAGCATCGTGAGTGTTTGATTCAAACTATCTTTTGCTTCTTTATAGTGTTCTGGAAAACGTTTTTTTAGATCGCTTTTAGCCTCAGAAAAATAATCCTTAAACATATCATAAAGCATTGCACCTGTTCCGCCCTGGCTCATTTCTCCATTTAACGCTTCGATGGCTGCATCAATCAAATAACGGCTCGCATAATAATCATCATGTTTTTTTGCTGCATTAAGCAACATTTTCAATAGACGTCCCTGAATTTTTCGATAATAGTAAACGCGATTAATCGCTCGCCCCAACGGAAGTTGAGGGATTTGCTCAGACGGCATTTTACCTAATAAGCTTTCTAGTTCGCTAATTTGGCTTTCAACAACATTGGTGACCGGAGCGATGCGAATTTGTGCCCAATCATCTCCTTTTACGAGAAGAGAGGTCATAGATGAGGTTGTACCTAAAAAAGGAGCTAACACTTTCCTTGCTTTTTTAAGCGGAGCTTGATTTTTATCTGCTTTTTGAACAACTGTCACTGGCGTTACGCTTCCTTGACTGGCATAAGCGGGCAAGGCAGCAACAGCCGATGCAGAAGACAATCCAACAACTAGCATTTTTGCTGCACCATTCATTGTATTTTTTGCTTTAGATGCATTGGGCGAAAGTGGTTCTCGCTCTGCTTTGCCCAAAGGATTCTTAAGCGTGACACCGCCAGAATAGTAATGGCGATTAATTTTTTTTCCGGATGCTATGTCGTGGTCTTTTTTTAAATAATTAAAAACCCCTTTTCTGTAAGCTTCTAAATATTGTTTGTAAATCTTATCTTTAAGCGCGGGATCGTCAATTTGGACTCCGTTAATTTTGCGTTGATTAGCAACGAGTTGGGTGACTACATGGTTTCTTAGTTTGTCCTTAAACCAAACTGCCAGTAAAAGCGAGTTGTAAATTTGACGTAATCGAGTGAAATTTGTACCATAGTTTATGTCTTTTTCGATCTCGGGAATAATAATGTCTTTCATTACTTCTGAAGAGAGCTCATTTACGACTTTTGATTGCGACTTGTTGCCTGTGGTTTGATGCGATAATGCAATATAATCGTTTTCGGTCATCACTTTAAGATGACTTTTAGCAATAAATGCACGGTCTTGATCTTCATATATTAACGATTCATCAGGAACAATCCATACTTTATTGCGTGTGTCCATATTTAAATTGGTCGTACCGTATTGCTGATTAATTTTAGCATATAGCTGTTGCCAATACTCTTTACCTAATTCGCTTTCCGGGTAAATCAACGAAGAAGAAAGCTGTTTCAGACAGTAATCCTGACCAAGCATATCTTTCCCCATATCGGTTAACGCAAGCTTCTGGGGGATAATTCGGTTTTTTTCATGAGGAGATAAGTTAACCCAAAGGTCATCTTCGGGCATAGTCAAACCCGCTAAGAAATATTTAACCAACCGTGAAGCCTCTGTTTTTAGTTCTTCCTCGCTAAAGTGCCGGTCGCCTTCATCGAGAATAAATGCAAATTTAAACGGATCATCAGCGAATAATTTTATCCCACGCAAAAGCGGTGCATCAAAAGAATCGCTAACTTCAATTATTTTTGTTGGTGGCGGCATGTAGCTAAGCACCGAAGCCGACATCTCTTTAGATCGAGATAGTGACGAACGAATAATATCTGAGGCCAAAAACGCTATTCCGGCGGTTAAAATCGCTGCCACTAAAACCCATATCGTTACATCGAAAGACATTGATCCACGGCGAAAAAGTTGATTTTTATTCATAAATCCTCCATTAATAGGTATTAATATGCATATATCCTTGTTAAAAGGTAACATTTAAGTGGTTGGAAAACAAGGCTAAAACGCTATTTCTTTGAAAGCGATTACGCACTAACCTGTGTACACCTACGCGGTGTACATTGGGTTGTGAGGATTAAAGTGATTGGTTAATTTGGGAGAGCCATTCTTTGATGGTGTAGAAGGCTTTTTTTGGGATTCGTTTGTTTATGCCGTCTTCGGTTTCTCCTAAGGCAACAATACCAAACCATTCTTCGCTCATGTTAAATCCATTCTCAGCTTTTATGTCAAAGTAGTACGATCCATCGGACCAGCCGGCTTCACTATTATGGACGCTCCAATCGGCGGTGTAGCCTTCGTTATGCTTCCACCACTCGTCGCTCCATTCAAAAATTATACCGCCAAGACAATTACCACTCTGATTGCCGCTAAAGACCGTGTTTTTGTATAGATCCTCCCATTGTGAAAGAAGAAATTGAGATTGTGACTGCTGGTCCTCTTCTTTTGTGTAAGAGTTATATGAGTCGCAACCAAATTCCGAAAGAAAAATTGGTCGATCAAAAAACTTTTGTACATGCTTAAAGAAGTTTCCAAATTTTTTGCCACGATAAAGTATTATCGCCAAAGCATCAACATCAGGAGCGTTTTTACCGGCAATATTAAGAAAACTTGCCTCACCGTTGCCGAGAGCGACAGGATGCGATTTATCAATTTTCTTAATCTCTTTTGCGATATCATTTATAAACTTATAGTATATTTCTGCCTTTTTTAAAGTTTTTTCCTGAGGGTTACTCATTTCTTCAATTTCCGGTGATGTCCAGAAGCCAATTTTTCCGGAGAAAGTGTAATTATTTTCATTACCTAAAATCCAAATAAGTAAGCCTTTCTCATTTTTAAGAGCGTTAACAACCCCTAGAACTCTTTTTTTTGTTTTTTCTTGTGCATCCTTATTAGCATAATTTGCTGATGGATAACTCCAAAGTCCCAACCAATCACTCATGATAGTGTAAATGCCAAATTTTTCATACATATCGCTAATAAAAGATTTAACGGCGTCTAGGTCCTTCCCTGCTGAGTAAAGACGAACACAATTTATACCCATTTCCTTCATTAATTTACCGTCAACGAGCCATGGTTTATTTTTATCAGTGAAAAAATCGTAATCATAGCCCTTTCCGATTGGAACCGGGTTGTAAATTACACCTTTCATTATGAATGGTTTACCGTCGACTTCTAAATAGTAGCCGTTATCTTTGGTCGTTTTGATTTCAACCGATGAACTAAAAGCGTAGCAGTTAAACAACAAGCAGCCTGCGATAAGCAGGCTGCTTGTGATAATAACAAATTTACTCGTTTTCATACTTGATTTCGTCAATGAAGAAGGTAATACCTTCCGGATCGTTTACGTCAATGTTAGTGGCCCAGCCAAATCCGCCAATAACATAAGAGAGATCACGTCCGCGAAGGTCCATCTCATATTGTTTCCACTCTTTAGTTAGTTGAATTGGGCCAATGCTTACGCTGTCGGAATCAATGAATTCTCCGCTAACGATACCACCGACTTTAAACTCATTAACTAACTCATTCCCTTTCTCTCCTTTTGCCCAGAAAGTTACCTTTGTTGCGCCCTGAAGATTGAATCCAGCATTAGGGATGGAGCCCCAGTTGTTGGCGGGTTGTTGCCAATAGATGCCTGCCCAACGTGTTCCTGAGGTATTTTTGTATCCAGCTTTTATGCATGTTTCTCCGCTGAACGGCTCATTTTTCCAGGCGGTATCCATCCTTATATCGCGTGCCGCAGTTGCTGGCATCCATCCGCTTGGAATGAAGTGATTATCCAGTGAATTTATGTCAGCATACACATAAAACGGAAAATTTACACCAGAATCAGCTCTTTCCAAATCCTCCTCAAAAGCATAGTGAATATCATCAATGTAAAAAGTTTGATGCCCCCCCGCTTGATCTGCATTCAAAATTAACGAGAATCCACCGTTAACGTAAGAAAGATCTTTGTTAGCCAAGTTTATTGAATACTCTTGCCACTCTTTAGTTAGCCTTACTGGTCCATATTCAACACTAGTGGTGTCAGCAAATTCAACTGTTTCATCGTTGGCACCTCTAATAATTCCACCAACTTTTATAGTCGTTATTATTTCACCACCCTTTTTACCCTTAGCCATAAAAACTAATTTATTGAAATCGCTCAAATCATAGCCGCTGTCTTTTGTTCCCCAGTTATTTTCTGCTGATTGCCAATAAACGCCACCCCAACCATTACCTTGGCTTTTCTTTGCGGAATATGTAACTTCGATCGATGTTGTCCCCGAATGTGATTCGGTGGTGCATTGATCACTGATTTTTAAATCTCCGTAATCACCCATCCAACCGCTGGGAATAAAGTGATTATCAGCAGAGCTTTTATCTTTATATACATAAAATTCTTCTGCCTCAGCGTAAGATGCAACTGCAAATACAGCTAGCATTGCAAAAACTAGAACCATTCCTTTTCGCATAACGAACCTCCTTATTTAGTTGTTGTTCCAAAGATCTTTATAAACGTAATACGCCTTTTTCAAATGTCTCAAAAATGGTGATTTTGTTCCATCACCTTGCCCGCAAAGACCAAACCACTCCTCGCGATAGTATCCATCGAGAAACGGTCCCGCAGAAAGGCGCGCAGTGTCATGGCAATGTGGACTGTATGCCTTCCACCATTCATCGATCCACTCAAAGACAAATCCGCCGATAGCATTACCTTCACCAAAATAGGCAGAATTGTAGTATATGTCTTCCCAGCAAGTTTTATGATATTTTGCCTGATATTGCTCTGTTTCTTCAATAGTATAGCCTGTTGCATAGCTTGGTGCCCCAAATTCAGTAAGCATGAGGGGCTTATCAACTACTTTTTTCACCTCATTCCATAAATCCAGAAATCCATGACGTCCTCGGTAGGCATTTGTTCCAAACACGTCAACATCTGGGCATTCCTTGGCAAACACGTCCAAAAACAAAACATCTCCGGAAACAATGCCAACAGGACGCTTGTAGGGATCCAAGGATTTAATGAGCAAAGCTGCATCATTAACGAATTTAAAAAAACTTTCCGGTTTTTTGTCGGCATTGCAACCCAGCCCATATACATTTTCATTACCTAGCAGCCACATTACTACATATGGCTCATCTTTAAATTCTTGCACCATTTTTTCCACGCTTTTGAGCATGTTTTCCTTATGAAGTGCATTTTCATAATCAGTGCCCTTTTCCCAATCAGCACCGCTACCGAGGACGTATTTGCCTAAAAAGTCCCCCATTACTATATATATACCATATTTTTCATGCATTTGTCGAAGAAGTTTCTTATTTAATTCCTCTGGTTGGTGATAAAGCCGCAAACAATTTGCTCCCATTTCCTTCATTAGGGCGAAATCTCCAATAGATTCTTCGTTTTCGTCTTGAACATTGTTGCCATTTTCATCGACCCATGATTCAAACGGAGCATCAATAATGTTGTTTTTATTGGTATCCTGGGTTGTCCAATTGGCTTTTGTGCCTTTGTCCGGTGATTCTCCAACGCGAGAGGGGTCGTAAGTTATGCCTTTTATAATAAATGGTTTCTGATTAACAATCATTTTCCAGTCACCATTGGCATATTTCACTAGTTTTGATATATCACCGCCAATAGTTTTAACGATTTTGCCTTGATCGTTTCGTTTTTCCTTCTTGTGTTTTCCCTTATTTAAAAAAGATGTTCGTGTCAATTTTCCGGGATTTACAATGTAAACATCATTGCGGATACTATTGTCATAGCCGTTTTGAATGGTAATCTGCGTTTCTTGAAGTCTTAAATTAATTTCGGGGTTTTCCTCGATGATGTGTTTTATCCGATAGATAGCAGCCTTACTTGGATACCATGGGGTATGCCAATACGTCCAACTGTAAGTTTTAGGAAAATGAACAATTACTGAATAATAGGCTTTTATCGCGTGCTCGAACAATCCGGCGCGTTCTAGAATGTCAGCAATATAAAATTGCTTAACACCGGTTGGTTCAGGAGCGATGCTCCATCTGTAAAAAGCAGTATTTAAGTCACGGCTATTTAATATTTCCCAATGATTAATTGAGGAGAGTCCCTTTTTTAGCTTAACGAATTCCGGATCAAATTTAATTGATGTTGAATTTGGATACACTCCCTCTCCGGTTGCCTTAGCGAGCTCAATCGGATCGTTTACTGTGTAGCGGTAGTTGTCAGTCCCTAAACCGCTAAACTCACCGTATCTTTCATAATTAACCGGAAATTCACTTCCTTCGTCATAAAGTGTAATCTCAGTATCTTGTTGGATGGTATTTTCTTCGATTTTGCATCCATCACCTTGATTAATTTCGATGATTATATTTTCAGCTTTTTCTTTTATTGACCAATACCACCCGCGTGGGTCAAAAGCTTGTGCGTATGGATATTTTTCAATAACTTCCTCTAAGGTTGCAATTGCTCGCTCCAGCGTTTCTTCTTTGGTCTCATTTTCTTGCTCAACAGCCATATTGCGCAGAGTTTCTCCCTTAATGAAGTAACAGATTGCCACATCGTTCATTATTTGGTAATTATCTTCCTTGCCTTTTGGAGGAAAATCAGTCAAATCCGCACTAAGCGCTGTGGCATCTTTGCTAAAGGCATCAATACACTTATCAGCAGCGTTAATCGCCGCATTGTGATCGCCTTTTCCCTGCATTGTCCATGCTTTTTTAACATATTCTTGAGAAGTTTGCGCGAAACTGGCAAACACACAAAGCGTAGTCGCAACAATAACGAGATAAAGTTTAAAATTTTGTTTTTTGTACATCATAATGTTAACCAAATACTGCTCCAGCAGTAAGTCCTTTAATAAATTGTTTTTGCATCCTAAGGTATAAAATAATTATCGGCACTGCCGCAATAGTCAATGCGGCCATAACAAGAGTGTGTTGGATTATATTTCGATTGTATATTTCCATTAACCCCACCTGTAACGGCATAAGAGCATCTTCGGTAAACATCAACGATGCCAATACAAACTCATTCCAAACATTCAAGGCGTTAAAAACGATCACAACAGCTAATGCCGGTGCGGTTAGAGGCAGGCCCACGTTCCACCAAATTTGTAGCTTGTTGCAGCCGTCGATATGCGCAGCATCCTCAAGGTCGCGCGGGAGAGTGTCGAAGAATGTTTTTAGCAGATAGATACTCAGAGATAACCCCATGTTGGTCATTGCAAGCACATAACCAACTCGATTTACTAAACCGAGCTTATTCAACAAGACATATACCGGCACAAAACCCGCAGGAAGCGGAATCATCATCGCGGTCAAGAACATAAGAAATATTGTGTTTTTAAATGGAAAATCCAACCTAGAAAATGCATACGCCGCCAATGACGAAATAAACACAATCAACGTCACGGTAATGAAGGTGTAAAAAAGACTGTTTAAGAAATAGACCCAAAGTTTTTTATCAACAAGAACTTTTTTATAATTAGATAAATTAAAGCTTTCAGCCCGTTTTAGTCCGTGACTGTCGCTAAATTCGGTTTCGGTTTGCAAGGAGGTATTTATCATCCAAATGAATGGACCAATACAACTTAAAGCAACACTGATTAGGAAGGTATGCAGAACGAGCAGAAAAATAATTTTTTTAGTTTGGTAGTACACCGTAATGTTTCCTCATCTGTTTTGAAATATAAAGCGTAACAAAAGATACTGCAATAAGAATTACCCCTAAAACAACGCCTTCGGTGCAAGCATAGCCAATTAAGCGACCGCCACGAAGGTGATTATATATCCTCATAACCGGAACCTCAGTCAATCCACCAGCACCTCTAGTTAATGCTAAAATCATCGTAAAAACCTGCATTGTTCCCAGAATAGTCAATATAAAAACTAGCGATAACACCGGCATCAGAAGCGGTATTGTAATTTTCGTAAATTTATGCCATGCATTTGCTCCATCAATACGAGCGGCTTCGTAAAGTTGCTCGGGAATTGTTTGTAGACCAGCCAAAATGATCACAAAAGCCCATCCAAAACCCCTCCAGCAATGAACCAAGGCAGTGGTCAAAAGTGCGGTTTTTTCGCCTTCTAGCCAATTAGAAGCAAAACCACCAAGGCCAATTTTTCCAAGTATCTGGTTGAAAACACCAGGATCAGATTTTAAGATCTCGCGCATAAGTAAGCCGATTATGATTTCAGAAAGCACAGGTAAAATAAAGAATACCGTGCAATAGATTTTGTTTGTTCTAACCGTTTTATTGACGCCTAATGCCAGGGCAAAAGCCAAAATATTTTGCAAAGTGAGTGCCAAGAAAGTTATAAAAGCGCCATTATACATTGAGCGCCACCATTCTCGGTCAAGGCAAAGTGCGGTTTTGTAATTATTTAAACCCACGAACCTCATTGTTGATATTCCATCACCCTCGTACAGGCTTAGGGCAAAAGAATAAAAAAACGGATAAAGATAAAATACCGCAAAAATAACTAAAGCAGGGATTATAAAGGAAAAACTAGAAAATCGATTATTTGTAGTGTATTCGGTCATTTACTTAGAAACCCTTATATTTACCTCTTGAATTTCTTTTGCAATTTGTTGAGCAGTCTTAATGCCCATTACGACTTGCTGCAATCCTTTATTCAACGCCTCGATTACCCTAGAATCTTCGTTATGTGGCCAAACGTTGGGATGAGTTGATTTGCCTAGGTCATCAATTGTTGTCTGTAGCATTTCTGGTAAATCCTCCTTGCTAAGCCTTATTGCCGGCAAGTTATTTGTTTCTTTTGCTAGAAATTTTTGCTGCTGCTGCGCCGTAATCCACTTTAGGAAATTAATTGCTTTTTCTTTACGAGGTGATTTCGCATTTACCATAAAGGATGATCCCCCACCACCCCAAACCTTAACTGGATGTTTGGTTGAAACCGCAGGCAATGGAAAAAACGCGTAATCTAAACTGGGATTAAGCTGCCGGTAAACATTTACCGACCAACTCCCGTTAAAAGAAAACGCCGCTTTACCTCTAGCAAAAGAATCTTCTGACTCCTTGTTGTACAAGGCTGTCACATTTGGCGCTAAAATCCCTGACCTGCGAAGTTTTTCAAATAACGAGAATACCTCTATCCATTCTTCATCCGTATAAGGTATTTCACCGCTAATAGTTTTCAAAAATTTCTCTTCCCCCATAACATTAATTGCCCATTCAGTAACCAAACAGTTAAGCATCCAGCTTTCGCCCCACCCACAAGTAAAACCATAAACATGCGAATCCTTCCTGATAACATTGGCGTAATTGATAAATTCGTTAATTGTTGTTGGTGGCGTATCAGGGTCGATACCGGATTTTTTGAATAGGGCTTTGTTGTAAACAAATTGCATAATTGCAGTGTCGATAGGAACCCCGTAAATTCCCGCTGGTGCACCATAAGTGTTATTTTCTTGAAAGCTAACAACGTCTAATGTTTGAGGGTAAAAACTATTTTTCCATCTGCCGTAATCGGCATTCATATACGGCAATAAGTTTGGAATGTGCCCGGCTTGAACAAAAGATGCAATTGTTAGTTTTTCAGCAAGAATTCCGAAAATATCAGGCAGGTTACCGGCGCGTGCTGCGGCAATAACTTTTTGCGCGTATATGTCAGGAGGAAAAAAAAGTTTAAATTCTACTTCAATGCCTGTTTGTTCAGTATATTTTTCAGCAAGTTGATCGAGAGCATCTTTTCGATCATTTAACCAATGCCAAACTACCAGCTTATTTTGCTGTTCAGGTTTTTTACCGCAGCCAGAAACGAATAGGACGCTAACTACTATAAGGCATATAATTTTTGAGTAAAATCTCACTTAAACCTCCTACCTAGAAAGACTTACAATTTATCATAAAACTAGGCGTAGTGCAACTTTTTTTGGAGCTTTTTAGTCGAAAATTACTGTTTTATTGTCGTAAACCAGTATTTTTCGCTCTAAATGGAGCCGTACAGCTTCACTTAAGACATTTTTCTCTAAATCTTTGCCTTTTCTTTGCAAATCTGCCAATGAATCCCGATGACTTATGCGTACCGTATTCTGTTCAATAATTGGGCCCTGATCCAATTCGGCAGTTACGTAGTGACTTGTTGCTCCAATAATTTTTACTCCTCGTCGATAGGCTTGAGCGTAGGGGTTATTTCCGGCAAAAGCCGGCAAGAATGAGTGATGGATGTTTATGATTTGATTTTTAAAGTGATTTAAAAAATCAGCCGTAAGAACCTGCATGTAGCGTGCTAAAATTACCAACTCAATGTTTTCGTTCTTTAATAAAGCTACTTCTTTTTTCTCAGTTTCACTTTTGTTAGCAGGGGTTTTCTCTAATTGAGCAAATTTTATACCAAAACTAGCTGCAGTTTTAGCACTATTGGGATGGTTGCTAATTACCAGTGGTATCGAACATTTAAATTGCCCTTCTTTATGACGTAGGAGAAGATCGTAAAGGCAATGGTCTTGCTTTGATGTAAAAATCGCTACACGTGGCGTATGGTCGTCGAAATAAAGGTTGGAATCCATGTAAAATTTTTCCGCCAACGGTTGGAAACGGTCTTTTATGTCAGATGGGGAAATCCTAAATTCTTCTAATGACCATTGTATCCGCATAAAAAATGTGTTAGTTTGCGAATCAATATGCTGATCAGCATGCTCGATATTACCACCGTTGTCATAGACAAAATTTGTTACACTAGCGGTAATTCCTTTTCGATCAGGACAAGAAATAAGGAGAATTGCTGTGTTCATGGAAAGTTTTATTTCGGGGAAATTTCTTTAAGATACTTAAAATAATCTCCGTCAGTGGTAAGAATAATCGTAGTTTGCTTATCTACTGTGTTTTTATACGTTTCTAATGTTTTAAGGAAAGAATACAATTCCGGATCTTTGCTGTAGGCTTGTGCATAAATTTTAGTTGATTCAGCATCAGCGCTACCTTTAACCCCTTGAGCGGTTTTGTAGGCCTGAGAAAGTACATTTTTTAGCTCCTTATCGGTGCGACCCTGGATTTCGGCCCTTACTCCTCTTCCTTCCGAGCGATACTCTTCAGCGGCGCGTTTTCGTTCGGCAATCATTCTGTCGTAAACTTTACGCCTCACATCTTCAACATAGCTAACCCGCTTTATGCGCACATCAATCAACTCAATACCGTATTGCGGAACATCACTTCTAACCCTTTTGATGATTGCCGTTCGCATTGCTTCTCGACCAATGGTGATTTCCTCTAAAGCTCCTTCTTCGATAAATTCTTTCTCCTCTTTCTTAAACTTTAACTCATCAACGAGACGGTTTGAAGATCGAACAATTTCGATAAGGTTCCCAGAGGTAACGATATCTCTTACCGCAGCGTCAATGATATCATCAAGTCTGCCGTGGGCTTTTTGTTCATTATCTACAGTTTGAAAGAATTTTAACGGATCGCTAATGCGCCAACGTGCAGTTGTATCAACCCAAATATAGCGCTTATCTTTTGTGGGGATTTGGTTTGGGTAACCGTCCCACTCTAAAATCCGCTTCTCAAAATAATTTACCTTTTGGATAAAAGGCACTTTAAAATGCAACCCCGCATTTACAACTGCCTCACCGATCGGTTCACCAAATTGTGTTACAATTGCCTGTTGTGCCTCAGTGGTTATGTAGAAGGGGTTTCCAACCAAAATAACCGTAATTAGTATAACAATTGCAATTGGACCTAACCCTTTATTCTTCATTTTGTTAAATCTCCGTCTAACCTTAGCAGAGGTAAAATTCCCTTTTCATCTGGATCGGTTATGTATTTCTTACCGGCGCGTTTTAGAACATCGCTCATATTTTCCAAATATAAACGCTGTAAGGTTATTTCCTTGGCTAATGCATATTCGCTTCTTAGCAGATCAAAGCGATTGGCATCACCGAGGGCCTTATTTACCCTTTCCAACGCATACCCTTCAGCTTCTTTTATTATTTTTTGTGCTTCACCTCGAGCTTGAGGTATTTTCTGATTATACACTTCCCAAGCCTGATTAATCATTTTCTCCCTTTCCTGCTTTGCCTCGTTAACTTCATTAAAGGCTGGCTTTACCGGGTCAGGCGGATTAACATCTTGGAGTTTTACGGTAACGATTTTTATTCCGGTTTCGTAACTTTTTAACGTTTCCTGCATTTTCAATTGAACTAAATCATTTATTTCGATTCGCTTAGTTAAAACTTCGTCAAAAGTGTAGTCGCCAATAACCTTACGCATTACCGACTCAGAAACATCGCGCAGCGTTTTAACCAAGTTTCTGATTTTAAATAATGCGTTAAAGGGATCGTTGATTTGAAACTGAACAGTCCATTCGATGTCCATAACGTTTAAGTCACCGGTTAACATCAGCGATTCCTCGTCATAAGCTTTTCGATTGTAGATGGTTTTAACTCCGGCTGAACGGGTTCTAAACCCAAATTCTTCCTTATATATGTGAGTGACCTTAACTGGGAAAACCTTTTCAATTCCGAGAGGGATCTTAAAATGAAGTCCGGGAGACGCAGTTCTCACTGATTTACCAAAGCGTAAAACCATACCAACTTCATCTTTTTGGACAGTGTAGAAAAGCCCCTTTAAGAGAATAAAAAGCACGATTAAGCCAATTATCAACACCGGTGACGGTGCCTTTTTAGCCATCTTTTTTTGAAACTCGTGTATTATTTCGTCAGGGTTTTTATTTCCAAAATCCATAATAGTGGTATTGTAACATAAGGTCTATTTCTGGCAAGAAGAAAATTTGGAATTTTGATCATTCGAATTTGTTTCGGATTTTTGGTCTTCTTTTTTTGATCTAAAGTAGGGAACGGACATGCCCGTTCCCTACAGGTCTATAGTCTTCGGTATATGGTCTATGGTCTTTTCCATAACATCTGGACAAAAATATTATTATGTGGTATCGTTTTTAAAAGGTAAAAAATGAACAAACTCAAAAAATTCATAAAATATAATTGGCTAAAAATAATCGGTATCACCGTTGGGGTGACTATGTTAGTTGGACTGGTGACATTGATTATTGTTGGTGTTAAGAACTTCCTAACTCTTGAGTCATTCTACAAAAAAATGACCCTTGCCAGTGTTCCCCTACAACTATTCATGGGTGTAATTCAAGCTTTTACTTTCGCCAGTATTTACATGGGCTTTCACTACTGGTTTATGTTCGGCGGCGGAGTAGCAAAAATGGGGCAAAAGAAAGTAAAGCCTGAACAAGTTAATGTTAAGTGGTCCGACGTTATCGGCATGGAAGGCATGAAACGTGAGGTTGCCGAAGTAATAAGCCTGTTGCGCGACCGCACACACCTAAAAATGGTCGGTGGAAGAATCATTAAAGGTCTTTTAATGGTTGGTCCTCCGGGTTGCGGTAAAACTTACCTCGCTAAAGCAATTGCAACTGAAACTGGAATGCCTTTTTTAGCTGCTGTTGGTAGTGAATTTATCGGAATGTTTGTTGGCGTTGGTGCAACAAAAATTCGTAATCTTTTCAAGGAAGCACGAATGCTTGCCGAATATCATGGCGGCTGTCTTATTTTTATTGATGAAATCGACACAATCGCTCGCCCGCGAGTTGGCGTAAGCGGTCTTGGCGGCGGAATGAGCTATAACGCTACGGTTAATCAACTTTTAACTGAACTTGATGGCTTGAGTCACACTGAAAATAATATTGTTGTTGTTGCAGCAACTAACGTGCCTGAAGATCAACTTGATCCAGCATTGATGCGTGCAGGAAGATTTGATCGAAAAATATATGTAGGAAAGCCCGGACTTAAGGATCGAAAAGATTTATTTGATTTTTATTTAAAGAAAGTAAGCTGTGATCCCGAAATTAAAACCGACGTGTTGGCGCAAAAAGCAGTAGGTTTTTCTCCGGCAGACATTGCCAACATGGTTAGGGAAGCTTCATTAATTGTTGTAAGAAATAAGCAAAAACAAGTAACCTATAAAGATCTGTCAGAAGCTTATGATCGAGTTGTATTTGGACTGAAGAGCCAAATCGTTTTAAGCGAGAAAGAAAGATATTGGACCGCCTATCATGAAACCGGCCACGCAATTATTGCCTACCTTACTCACCCCACAGATGATGTTATTAAAGCATCGATTGTGCCCAGAAAGGGTGCGTTGGGTTATGTTGGGCATCGACCAACAGAAGAAATCCATGCTCCGTCAAGTGACTGGTTTTTCGCAAATATTAAAACTTGCTTAGGTGGTTATGCGGCTGAAAAAATAAAATTTGGACAAACCACCTCGGGTGTAACTAGCGACTTTAATTATGCCACTAAATTAGCACATAGTATGGTTTGCCGATACGGCATGGGTGAAAGCGGCATGATCGGTGATTTTTGCGCTTTAAACCAAGGTAATGTTTCCGAAGAAACTAAAAGAAAACTTGACGACGACATGCAAAAAATAATGACAAAGTGTTTGAGAGAAGTTGAAGAAATTTTAACTGCTGAACGAGAATTAATCGAACACTTCGCCAGCGAACTTTTAAGAAAAGATGAGTTGGAATTTGATGAAATTGTAGAAATATTTGAAAAATATGGCAAAGAACGTCCTGCTAATACAGCTCTGTAGCTTATTAGCGCTCTCTACTATTTCCTGCTCCCCCACTCCCGTTTCATCAACTTATTCCCGTAACGAAATTGAAGATATACTAAAAAAAATATGCCATCAAGAATTTGATATTGATGTTCACGCCTGGAACGTTGGCGATACTTTTTGGATATATGCGTCTTTTAACAAAATGCTTAATGACGATAACCAGCTCGATAAAGAAGCGATAGATAAAATACAAAAAATACTTCTTTCCATACAAAGGGTTGTTCTGAGTATGGATAAACCACCAAAGTTTTACTTTTTCGTTGCTGCCGATATCAAAATTGGTGCTGATCTTTTCTATATTGGTTTTACGCCCGATATGGTTAAATATCAACTTGGTTTTATTTCTCGAGGTGAAATCCAGGAACGCAAAGTTTCCAATTATTTACCTAACCCTGGCGCAATTGGTGATCTTGAAGGAAAGCATATTCCTAAATATGAGTTAACAATGGGTGAATTTATAAGTTACCTAATTCGTCAAAACCTGCAAGATAAGTTTAACGCCGAAGAGTTTAAAAAGCATTTTCAAGTGCTCGACCTACGTTGTTACTACTACAATAAGTCACTAGGGATAATGTTTAACATTAAAGTTATCGATGAAAAAGAAGGCCTACCCTCTCCTTTTGAAGAAGCAATCAAAACAGTTAAAAAATATCTTACAATCTATGGCTTTAAAGATGTTATTGAAATAGAGATTAATGACACCGCCAACAAAAAACGCCGACTTTACACCCTAAACGCCTTAATGGAAGATTGATGTAGGCTTATCTAAATGTAACTTTTCTTTTTCTGATTTTTAGGCGATTTTCAACTAGTAAACTTATAGCTTTGGGATATAACTCGTGTTCGAGTTTGTGGATCTTGCTTTCAAGGGATTTTAGCGTTGTAGCTTTTGTTATCCGCACTGACTCCTGCAGGACAATGGGGCCGTTATCAACTTTTTCATCGATGAGATGCACGGTTACGCCGGTAACTTTGCAGCCATATTCAAAAGCACGCTTAATTGAATGAATACCTTTAAAAGACGGCAAAAGTGCGGGGTGAATGTTTAAAATTTTATTTTTAAAAGCATTTACAAAAATTGGACTAAGCAGCCGCATGTAGCCCGCTAAAATAACATAATCAATTTTTTCTTTTTTTAAAAGTTTAACAATCTCTCTATCAAAGTCGATACGAGATTTTGATTTTTTTGGGTCAACAAATATTTCAGAAATATTTAAATGGCGTGCGCGTTGGCGCGCAAATGCATTTTTTGTATCAGTAACTAACAACTTAATATTAGCCTTAAAAATACCCTTTTTGCGTGCTTTCACAATTGCTTGAAAATTTGTTCCGCTTCCTGAGGCAAGTATTGCTATATTCTTCATATTTTTTTTATGATTTTTAGGCTAAAATGCTCGGCCTTTTTTTTAATTAATACCTTTACAATTAAATAATAAACAAAAAGTATAGAGATAGCAAGTAAAAAACTAATTAATTCACCAACGTTTTTAAAAAATAGCAGTGTTACCATAAAGATAATCGCCGGGAAAATAAAACTTATTGCTGTTGCCTGTAGTGTTTTTCTCTCTTCGATACCAACAACAATCGTATCGCCAACCGAAAGAGCAAACGAATTATTTTTTACAATTATTGGATGTCGTTGATCAATACCGCAAACAACCTTAGCGCGACAACAGCCACAGGCACTGTGACGTTGAAATTTTATACTTATCTCGGTGCCATTAACATCTATAACTTCAACAGTTTCTTTAAACATTAGCGATACATTGAGTAGGGCATTTCTGTTTTGCTGCCTCTAAGGGCACCTCATCGCTTACTTTTGATGCGTTTACGCAGGCAAGGTTTCCATTCATTATGTATGGTGAATTTTGCACTCTTGTGCAAAGAGTGCATCCTATGCAACCTCGAGTGCATACTGCTTTAGTTTCTAGGGCAGTTGTTATATTGCTACAGGCAATGTAGTATGTTCCGAGATCGGTAAGTGCGGTTATCTTTAGTACTTTTCTTGGGCACGCCTTTATGCATTTTGCGCATCCAATACATTTTTCGTGTTCAATATATATTTTTTCTTTTTCAAGGCGGATTGCCTCTGTTGGGCAAACTTTTATACAATCACCAAACCCAAGACAACCATAATTACAACTGATAGACCCGGCGGTAATGTGAGCGGCTTGGCAGGTTTGCGGCCCCAAATAAATAGAAGTTTTTAGCTTTTCTTTGCAATCAGCACCACAAACACAAATGGCAGTAATTTTCTTCTTACCACTTCGTGTTTCACCCGCACCAATAATCGCGACAATTTCCTTATTAAGCTCTTCCCCTGCAGGCAGGCAACCATTAAATATTTTTCTTTCCTTAATAACGGCTTGGGCAAAAGCCAGGCAACCGCTAAAGCCGCAAGCACCGCAATTAAGTCCGGGCAAAATTTTGTTAACTTGCTCAATGCGAGAATCCTGCTCAACATGCAACTTCTTGCTTAAAATTGCAAGCAAAAGTGCAAAAGCAAAGCCGGTTAATCCTAATACTATCATTGCAATTAAAATCATATTCATTTTAAGCACTAATTAAACCTGAAAATCCCATAAATATTAACGCAAGCAATCCTGCGACGATTAATGTAATCGGAGCACCCTTAAAGTGCTTAGGAATATCGGCGTAGCTTAAGTCTTCTCTTATTCCGGCCATGATTATTAAAACAATTGAAAATCCTAATCCACCGGAAAAACCAAATACTGCCGACTCAAGAAAAGAGTAATTCTTAGTTACCATAAATAATGCGGCACCTAATATTGCACAGTTTGTGGTAATTAGCGGTAAATATATACCCAGTGCATCATAAAGCGGTTGAGAAAACTTTCGTATAAACATCTCAACTATCTGCACAAGAGACGCAATTACTAAAATAAAGATTACATATTCAAGAAAAATTAGATTAAACTTAACTAGCGCTAAATGGTAAATAAGCCAACCAATGGTTGTCGCCAAAGTCATAACAAAAGTAACTGCCGCCCCCATTCCGATTGCAGATTCAATTTTACCAGATACACCAAGAAACGGACAAATCCCTAAAAAATAAGAAAGAACCAAATTGTTAATTAAAACAGTTGATACAAAAATTAATATTAAATCTTTCATCTCTCCTCGATTCTATTCATTAGTGCTATTAAAAGCCCTAAAACAATAAAGGCTCCTGCCGGCAGGATCATAATAATCAGATGATTATAGCCTTGCGGCATAATTTGAAAACCTAAAATAGTGCCCATCCCTAAAACTTCCCTTATAGAACCAAGTAAAAATACCCCCCAAGTAAAGCCAAGCCCCATACCAAGAGCATCGAGAAGCGACTTAGCAACGCTACAGCGAGAAGCAAAAGCTTCACATCGGCCAAGAATAATACAATTTACAACAATTAGTGGTATATATGGCCCCAAAGCGCGGCTTATTTGAGGAAAGTTCGCCTTAAAGAAAATATCAACAATCGTTACAAAAGTTGCTATGATTACCGTATAAACAGCAATGCGAACTTGGTTTGGTACTATTTTTTTGATTAGTGACACAACCAGACTTGAAAAGAACAAAACAAAAATTACTGCCAGCCCCATCGATATTCCGTTAAGCGCCGACGTAGTAACTGCCAAAGTTGGACACATGCCAAGCAATTGGCGAAATACTGGATGCTGCCCCCATAGTCCTTTTAAAAAATCTTTCATTTCAACCTTCTGTGTCCGATCGTTAGTTTCAAAAGTGCGTACTCAGTTCTTTAATTCTCTTGTTTAAAATATTAACTACCGCCTTTGACGAAACTGTAGCTCCGGTTATTGCTTTTATTTGATTGCTGTTTTCTGGTATATCCTTTGTGTATGTTATTTGTGGTAACACCGATAAACTTTGAAATTGTTTGCGAAAAAATTCCTCTTGAATTCTTGCTCCCAGGCCAGGTGTTTCAATTGATTCAATAATTTCAATTCCTTCTAAAATCTCCAAATTAATGTCAATCACTGCAAGCATTTTAATTTTGCCTTGATACCCTTGCCCTTCAGCAATGAAAGCATATCCAGTAAGATTACCCGTTTTATCGAAAAGCTTATATGCGATTTTTTCACCTAATTTAATTTCCTCGATATTTTCTGCAAAAGGAGCTAAATTAGCAATCGCATCGCTTATTGCTTTCTTTGTGTTTGACTCAATTTTTTCACTCGCTCCGCTGTAAACAAAAGACAGCAGAAATCCGCACACAAGACACACAATAGTTAATACACTGATAATTTTTATAACTTCTTTCACTTCGTTAAGCCTCCAAAATTATGCTCCAAACCTTTTTGGTTTTGTGTAGCGATTAATTAATGGTGTTAGTGCGTTCATAAAAAGAATTGAGTACATAACCCCCTCAGAAAGACCACCAAAAACACGAATCACCATAATCATTATTGCTGCCGTAATTCCAAAAACATAGCGTCCTTTTTTAGTTACCGGAGTTGTAACCGGATCGGTTGCCATAAAAAAAACACCAAGCAAAAGTCCTCCGCTTAAAATATGAAACAACGGCGAACCATAGGCATTGTTTGTTAAATATAAGATGGTGGAAAAAACAATTGTTGTCACAAGCATGCTTACTGGAATGCGCCAATCGGCAATCTTACGAATTAATATATAGATTCCTCCAACAATCAAACAAATCGCTGAAGTTTCTCCGATTGAACCGCTAACTCCACCGAAAAACAGATCAGTAAGCGGAGTTCCAATTTGACTAAACTTATTAAGCGCTAACGGAGTAGCACAGCTTATTGAATCAGCCGCAAATGGCTTTATATAAGTTGTTAGCATCTTAGGGTAAGATGCCATTAAAAAAGCTCGCCCAATTAATGCTGGATTAAATATGTTCATTCCAAGACCGCCAAATAAATGCTTTCCGACTAAAATAGCAAATATCGAACCAAGAATCGCACCATACCAACTTGTAGTCGGGGGCAATATTAAAGCCAGCAATAAACCCGTAAGCGCGGCGCTATAATCAGTTATCGTTGACGGTTTTTTCCGTATTCTAGATATAACTTCTTCAGTTGCGATCGAAACAAAAACGCAAATTACAATAAGTAATGCAGCGCGAATTCTAAACAATATCAACCCAGCAATAGTTGCCGGAATTAAAGCAATAATAACTTGGCGCATTATAAACGGTGTAGTTGCCGCTGATTCCAAATGCGGAGATGCACTTACGTTTAGTGTTATTTTTTCGGTTTGCAAGCTTTACCTACCTTTATATAGTGAACAATCGGTATTTTGGCTGGGCAACTATACGCGCAACAGCCACATTCAATGCAGTCATTAATATTGAAATCATCTAAACTATCAAACTCATTATTTTTAACTAGCTTGGAATATTCTAATGGGAGTAAATTCATTGAGCAGACATCAACGCAACGAGCACATTTTAAGCAAACGGATTCGTCAACTTTTGAAGTATTAGCCAAAAATAAAAAGCCTCCAGTCCCCTTCAATATAGGAAAATTTAAACCAGTTAAAGCAACACCCATCATCGGCCCACCGGATACAATTACTTTTGGCGAAACCTTAAATTCAAGTACTTTGCTGTCGAATAGTTCTTTTAGAGTTGTGCCGATTTTTATCCATACGTTTTTTGGTTTGACCAATGCATCACCAGCAAAGCTAACCAAACGTTCAATAAGTGGTTTGCTAAAATGAACTGCTTCATATATCGCAAAACAAGTCGCAACATTAAAAACAAGACATCCAACATCAAAGGGCAGTCCTGCTGGAGGAACCTCCTTGGCGGTTACGGCTTTAATCAATTGCTTTTCTCCCCCTTGTGGGTAAGCACTTTCTACGATTGCCAGACGAACATTGGACAACCCAATTTTTTTTGTGCTGATTGCGAGATTGATTTTTTTGATTGCTTCGGGTTTGTTGTTTTCAACCGCAAAAATTATTTCTTTTGGATTTATGAGCTTACGGATAATGTCAATTCCAGCGAAGATTTCTTTTATTTTTTCAATCATTAAACGACAATCACAGGCAAGATACGGCTCACATTCACAACCATTTATAATTAGTGTACTAATCTCTTTTGGTGGTTTTAGTTTAACATGAGTTGGAAAAGCTGCCCCTCCCATGCCAACAATACCGCTATTTTTAACTATTTCTATCAATTGCTCAGAGGTCAGCTCTTCAATATTTTTTCTTGGTGAATCTTGCTTTTGCTGATGCTGACAGTTGAGTACTATTCCTTGAGATTGTTTCAGACTGGGGTGAGATATGGTTTTAATTTCTGTGATTTTTCCACTGGCAGGTGCATGCAAAGCAGCCGAAACAAAGCCATTTACATCGGCAATCATATCGCCTTCATTAACTTCGTCGCCCTTCTTTACTAACAGTTTAGATGGAGCGCCAACATGTTGTGATATTGGCAAATATAATTTTTTTGGCAATAAAAACGATTCGCTCTTTAGATTCTGCTGTGGATCTTTATGTTCTTCTACGTGTATCATGTAAATTTCCGTTATCGGTTAATAAATTTTTTAGCGAAAAAAGAAACATTACTATGCCCACAGTTAAGATAATTGTAAAGGGTGTCATTAGTTCTGCCAGCAAAGATGAAATTCCCATTGATATAAGAAGTGTTAAATGAAGTACTACCTCTATTGAACTGAATATGCGTCCTAAAAATTCATTCTTAGTTTTTTTATGGATAAAAGTGGTTATTGCAATTTCAATTGGAGAACAAAGAATACCTAAAATTACACAAGATATAAAAGCAAACATTTTCCAAGGATGCCAACGCAATACTGAGGTAAAAAAGATCAAGTGGGCACTGCTTAGCAATAGCGAAAGGCTTATTGTTTTGTTTACCGATAATTTCTTACCGAACCGGCCATAGAGTATTGTTCCAACAAAAAGCCCTCCACCAGCACCTACCGCAAGCCAGCCCAGTTCTAGAGTAATTGTGGATAGAGCTTCCTGTATAAAAGCAATAAAAACTGTATATAGTGCTCCAATAATCGCGAACAGTGTGATTTTTACCTTTATGGCATATTTCGTTTCCGGAGACTTAGCAATATACTGAATGCCTTCTTTTAGCTCAAATATAACTGAATTTTTAACTGTTTCCAAGGCGTCTTTACTCATATCCAATAGATCTTTAGCGTGAAAATGGGTATTTTCCTTCATCGATATCAGGTAAATAAACACTCCCGAAACAATAAAAGTTAAAGAATCCAGGTAAAAAGTTGTTTTAACTCCCCATTTTTCGACTATCATACCACCAAAACCCAAACCAAGCACAGCGGCAATCATGGCGGTAACGGATACTAGAGAATTTGCCGCTAAGAGATCTTTTTTCGGCACAATTGATGGGATCATTGCCATTTTAGCTGGTATAAAGAATCTGCCCATTGAGAACGACAGAAAAATGAAAACATACGCTAGACCTAAAGATTTAAAACGAAAACAGAGTAAAGGGATTAGAAAGATAAACAGGGCCCTAATGAGATCGCTTACGTACATCGTGCGTCGCTTGTCCCAACGGTCGATATACACTCCGGCTACAGGAGAGAATAAAAAAACCGGAATTATAGCTAAACTCATCATTTTAAATAGCCCTAGCGGAGAAACACCATGTTGGAGTTTGTAAACAAGACCGATTAGCGCCATTTGGGTAAGGCGATCGCCAAATTGCGATACTATCTGCCCGAACCAAAGGCAAAAGAAATTTCTTTTTCGTAAAATTTTAAAGTAGGCAACTAACATAGATATATTTTTTAAAGCCGGCGAAAGGAGTCGAACCTTCGACCTGATCATTACGAATGACCTGCTCTGCCAACTGAGCTACGCCGGCAAAATTACGCCGGTAGATTTAACAATTCAATTATTATACCTTAATTCCTTATCACCGCAAGAATAAATAGGTTCGTTGTCGATTTTAGTGTAATTAAAATGGCTACCCCTTATTCAGTAAGACTATCTAGGATTTCTTCGGTTCGTTTCACTTTTAGTAGAGTTTCTTTCAGCAGTTCTTTTTGAATAGTGGCATCTTTAACTTTTTTATTGTAACGAATTAAAAGGGAGTAGTAGTTCAATCCCCTATCTACAACATTTCGAACATCCATAATGCTTTTAAATGGTTTGGTTATATAGTCGTAAACGCCTTCAGCAACCGCTCTTGTTGCTAAAGTCGCGGTTCCATAGCCAGTCATTAGGATGGTGATGATATGAGGGTTTTTTGCTTTAGCATGAAACAATATATCCAGTCCGTCTCGTTCTTCACCAAGCTTGTAGTCGCATAATATTAAGGCATATTCCTTTTGATCGATAGCGGCAAATGCCTGATCTACCGAGAAGGCTGTATCAACACAGCAACGATGATTTTTTGAAAGAACTTGCTTTAACGCGGCACAAAGCTCCTTTTCGTCTTCAACAATTAAGATTTCAAATTTTTTAAGGTCTTCCATTAAACAATTATTTTCGGCTGGTAAACCCGTCCTCAACATAACGCGTAAGCATCTTGAGTTCTTTTTTGGCAACATTTTCAAATCGTAAACCAATGCGATATTTATTTGACCCTTTTTCGTTTTTTAGAGCTTTTCTCCATATCACACGAGCTTTTAGGTAAAGCGATTCTAGAATCTGCTTTCGGTAGTCGCTAGGCAAATATATCTCAAGCCACAACACATTATTTTTTTTAATTTCGACATTGGTATCGAATGATACTCCCCCAACAGATAAGTTATTTGTTATACCCTCCACTAAAGTTATCGGTTCGTTTGCGGTCCAACCGAAAACAAAAATTCTGTCTTTTATTCGTGGGTGCAACCTTCGTTCGGTGTCTGATGAATGTTCCTTTTTGCCCCAGTCATTATCGAATGATGCAGATTTTGATTTATTGCTGTAATTTTTTTTTGCAGGCATGATTTATCCGTTTTGTCTTAAAATAGTCCATAGCACCGCGGCATCCTTTTGACCGCCGTTTTCAATGCTTTGAAAACGGGGTCGCACAAGATAAAGACTATCACCGGCAGTCTGTTTAAATTCTTTTTCGTTAACTCTTACTACTATTTCGCCTTTCACTATTACTGCCAACATTTCTTCACCTTGAGGACATTTATCAGCGGTTAAAACTTCTTTTGGCTTGAGCCTAAGCATCATCGGCAACATACCTATGTCCAAAACGCTTGAAGCCAGTATCTCATAATTAGATATTGGATCGGGAGGATTTTTTTGCTGATGTTTTATAAAAACAAACTCTTTAGATTCAGTCTCATCAAAGAAATTCCCTACAGTTGTACATAACGCATGTGCGATTTTTCTTAATGAGTCAACCGAGGGAAGGGTTAATCCTTTCTCCAATTGCGATAAAAAGCTCGAAGAAAGACCAGTTTTTTCAGCTAAATCCTTTAATGCCAGATTTTTTTTCTGCCTCAGAAGACGAATTTTTTGCCCTATATTCTTCATATTATGCTACCATGTTCATTAAAGTGGTGTAACTTATAGCCAATTATACATTCTAGGATATAAAAGTCAAACTAATCTGGAAAGGATTTTGAAGTCAATAAATGAGAATTTTTAAGATAAAATTAATAAATTCAGTAAGTTGTGTAACTTTTTTCAAAAAGTAACGTATAAAAAAATAAAAAAAATACTTGCAAAATCAGTGAAAATCTGTTTTAATATCAAACTATAAGAGCATTTTATGCAAGTAGAAGAAGGACATATAAAACTGGGGGATGAAAAAAGACTATTGTTCCACTAACGGTCATATCAAGTATGCGGGGGTTCACCTCGTAGTTGAGCTCTGGGGGGCTATTAACCTCACTTCCCTTGAAAAAATAGAACAAACTTTTAGAGACGCTGTAGACGCAGTAGGTGCAACACTACTGAAAGTTGATCTGCATAAATTTTCACCATCAGGTGGAATTTCCGGTGTTGGCATAATTCAAGAATCACACTTAAGCATTCACACCTGGCCAGAATACAAATATGCCGCTTTTGATATATTTGTGTGTGGAAACGTCGACCCATACAACGCGATCCCCATCCTTAAACGCGATTTTAAACCAGAAAAAATTCAAATTGTAGAACATAAGCGAGGCATTTTTTAATGTGGTTTTTTGAAACGCTTTATCCAGATTTAAAAATCGGGGTTAAAGGAGACATTATCCACGAGGAAAAAACTCCTTTTCAGGATATGAAAATTTACCACACCTCCCGTTACGGCAAGGTATTAACCTTAGACGGTGTAATTCAAACGACTCAAAAAGATGAGTTTATATATCACGAGATGCTAACTCACCCTTTACTACTATCTCATCCGAAACCCCAAAACGTATTAATTATTGGTGCTGGCGACGGCGGAATACTTAGGGAAGTTTTAAAACATAAGGTAAAAAAAGTTACTTTAGTTGAGATCGATCAAGCAGTAATTGAGGTGTCTAAAAAACACCTTGCTACTATTAACAAGGGCTCCTTTAACGACAAAAGAGCAAAAATAGTTGTCGGTGATGGAGCAAAATTTGTTAAAAACACAAAAGAAAAATTTGATGTAATTGTTGTTGATTCTACTGATCCGATTGGACCAGCTAAAGTGTTGTTTTCAGAGAATTTTTATCTAGATATTTATCGCATCCTTACGAAAAACGGATTAATGATTAGACAAACTGGCTCTGCCACCTTACAGCTTACAACATTAAAAAACAGCACCAAAACCTTAAAAAAGGTCTTCCCTATCGTTAGAACGCAAATTATAGCCGTTCCAACGTATATTGGTGGATTCTTTAGCCTTACGATTGGTTCAAAAACAATTGATACCGCAAAAGTTACCCAAAAAGCAATCAATCAACGTTACGCAAAGCTAAAATTGAAAACAAAATACTATAATCCCGATATTCATTTTGCCTGCACTAAATTACCAAATTATATAGGAGAAGAATTAAGATGAGCGCACAAGATTATGGCTATGAGTTAATTATGGATCTCTCTGATTGCGACCTGAGTGTGATTTCTTCAAAAGAAAGCCTACAGCAATATGTTGACGAACTCTGTGATTTGATTGAAATGGTTAAATTCGGTGAAACGCTTATTCCCTACTTTGGCGAAAAAGAAGAATTTACTAAAGGTTATTCGCTTGTGCAGTTAATTGAAACCAGCTCAATTACCGGTCACTTTTCTGACCATTGGAAAACCGCCTACATTAATATTTTTTCTTGTAAGCCATATGACGAGAAAAAAGCCGAAGAGTTTACGAAAACTTTTTTTAAGGCAGGAAAAGTCAAATCTCGTTTCTTAACCCGTTAATTTTATTTAATTTAATAGTGGTAGTTCAATAAAAAAGGTAGTACCCTTTCCTTTTCCTTTTGACTCAAACCAAATTTTACCACCATGCTTTTCAACCATATTTTTTACTCGCGGCAGACCCATTCCACTTCCTTCAGTAGGCGGTTTTGTTGTTACAAAATCTAAAAATATATCGCCGGCTAAATCTTCGTCAATGCCGTAGCCATCATCGGCAAGACTTATTAAGCATTTGTCTTTATCTGTTTTAGCGATAGAGAAGATAATTTTTTTATCATTACCAGTATGATTCTTTACCGCATGCAACGCGTTTACTGCCAAATTCATAAAAATTTCAACCAAATGGATTTTATTCCCATTCACAAATATATCGCTTTCAATATGCTTTTCAAATATTATACCGTCATACTTAGCTTGCGGCCCTAAGATGCTTGTAAAGCTATAAGCCACATCATTCATCGATATTTCTGTAAACTCACCATCAGTCTGGGCCGAAAATTCCCGCACTGATTTCACAATGCGCGAAATACGCTTAATACTCGTTATAATGTTATCTAATTCACCGGTTAGTGGCGTTAGTTTTTCTTGTTGGAGGTGCTGGGAACACTCTTCCACCAAAGTTTCCTTTAGAAGCTCAGCAGTGCATTGTACGGTAAAGATTGGATTATCAACCTCATGGGCCAGTGATGCAGAAAAGTGATCCATTGCTTTTTGACGACGGATTTGCTCCTCCTTCATGGCACGAATTTTTTCACTTCTCCAGAAAAGACAGTTCTCCACTGCTAGTGATATCTGACTGGAAAGTATTTCAAAAATACCAACGTCTTGTTGAACATATATATCTAGCGTATAGGGATTATTTTCCATTTTCGGACCAAGGACAATGAATCCAAACAAGCTACCTTCGGCATAAAACGGGATAATCATTGTTTCGTGAGCGGCATCACCAAGGCACTTATCATCACAAAGTTCAGAAAATATTGGTTGGCGAAGTTCGTTAAAAACTCGCGCTAGTGATGAATCTTTTTTAATTACGCGATTAAGTTTGTAATCCGCCGTTGAATGCTCTTCTTTTAATGTGTAGGCATTGGTTGTTCTAGAAAATGTGTATATTCCAATAAATTCAGGTCCTACAATCTCCTCCATTTTTAATTTAATTTTACTGAAAATCATATTTAGCTGTTTTATCTTTGTTAATGCTTCGGCAAACTCACGAATGGCGAGCTGGTGTTCCATTTGCCTGCGCAAAAGAATTCGTTCAACTCGTTGACGAAGATGATCGTAAATAAATGGTCCCGCCAATGCTAATATCGCCATCGACAATACCGCCCAAAAATGCCCTCCGAATTGATATGTAAACCACAGAGGCAGGCCAATAACAATTGTGTAAATAGTTAAAAATATTCCGGCACGAGTAATTGCAACTCGGATGTCCATAAGGTGATACTTTATGATTGCATAAGCCCATATGGCTGGATATACACCTATAAGAAGCATAGAGTAAGGAAAAATGTAAATTCGTAATGTTGGTAAATATTGAAATTCTGCCCCTAACCATCCTATAATTGACCCGAGCATGAAATATTTAAGCTGATTTCTCAACATTCCTGTCGACTTCAAATACCCCCTAACCAGCAAAATAAAAGAATAACCCAATATTATCCAATAAAAACCTATGTAAAAAATCAACCAAATTACGCCTCTGCGCTTAAACCAATCCCCCCAATAAAATTTACCGAATACAAATTGTAAATCACCAATAAACAAACTCGACCTATCAAACCAATTAAAAAATAAAAAGAGAAAAGATAAAAAATAAACTATTCTTATGACATTTTTTTGGTTGTCCAATTTCAAATAAGAAGCAATAAAATGTAAAAAAAACGGAACTGTAAGTATCGCTCCAGTGTACCCAACTTGCCACCAAAACATAGCCAAATCATGTGATTCCTTTGGTATAGTCGAGAAAACTGCACCGGCTAATCCCCATACACCACTTGCCAGCGCAATAGCCGCAAATACACGCACATGAGTACTATTTTTTAAACGGAAAAGTACAAAAATAGATATACCAAAATTCGTTATTGCAGTTACTGTGCCTAAAATACTGAGTATATTCATGACTTTATATTTCTTATAATTTTTTTAGCGGCATTTTTCCCACAAAGAATAACAAGAGGAATGCTTGACTGCCCAACACCCTTGGTAACCCAGTGACCCGTTAGGTATAAATTTTTAAATCGAGTATCAGATGGACAGTGACACATATCAATCTGATCTTTAGTTGCAGCCCACCCAAAAAGTGCTCCAGACCTATTTGATGTAATCTTGGCAAATGCACAAGGGGTAGCGATTTCCTTTACTTCTATACAGTTTATCACATTCGGAATTAGATTGTTTAATTTTTTTAATAGCTTTGACGATACAAAGTCTTTTCTAGCATTCCATGTATCAGTCGTTTCATAATTAGCAGCAATCATTATTCGTATTGCATTTTTTTCTTTCGGAGCGATAGAGTCATCGACCAACGATGGAAGACTGCAAATTAAGTAATCAATGTCAGCGATGTGTGGTTGCGGACTATAGCATTTGTCTATATCATATGTCGAAAAAAACCATGTTGTTAAGTGCCTTGGGACGTCTTTTAATCGATCGTTGATACCTAAATAAACCGCAAATGCTGAAATCGATGGCTGTAATCTCCGAAACGTTAATTTTGAAGATGTATTTTTTACCATCTTATTGAGAGTAGTCGTCGCATCGGCATTAGACAAAACAACTTTAGATTTAATATGATCATTATGATTAGTCCGTACCCCGACAGCTCTATTCCTCTCAGTCATAATTTCCACAACCTTAGTGGATAGCGTTATTTTTCCACCATAATCAACAAAAGTTTTTGTCAATAAGTTAGCAAATTCCTGCATACCCCCTTTAGGGTAATATCCGCCATCAAAAACAAACTCTTTAAATAATGTTACACTAGCCAATGCTGACGCTCTGGAAGGAGGTAGGCCTAAATTACCCATAAAAACAGACAATATTGACTTCAGTTTTTTTTCCGTAAAAAAATCATTTAATAGCTCACCAAATGTTAATGATTTCGTTTTTGAAACTAGCGTTAACAACTTGCTTTCTAGGACAAACTTAAAAAAGTTATCAATATTCTTACTTTCTTTTGGAAAAAATGATTTGAGCTCATTTATGGTTCTTGCCGAATCTCTGTATACATATACAGTTTCATCTGGCATTATGACCCTATCGGTTATATCGCTAGTTATGTATTTAAATTTTTTTAAAACTCCTAAATCATTCAATACATTTGATATTACTCCTTCATTACGCATAGATCCAAGCGAATGCGCTCCAGCATCAAAATGATAACCATTTTTACTGAAAGATGAGCAATATCCACCCGGTTTGTCATGCTGTTCAATTACACTTACCCTTAAACCATATTTTGCCATATAACAACCAGCGGTTAACCCACCAATTCCAGCACCAATCACAACAACGTCACATTTATTATCCATATCAATCAAAGTACACCACAGATTCGCCTATTGGTTTTCGCGGTGAACGACTACTTTTTTTAACAGAATAGCCTAGAGTTAGAACAGCAATTAATTTCTGGTTTGTATTAAAAAAATTATTAATTTCTTTTTGACAGAATAAAGGAGCATCTAACCAACATGAACCTACTCCTAAACTGTCTGCAACGAGTATCATATTTTGAATTGCAGCTGAAATAGCAGACACTTCCGCCATATCAGCAAAACTCTCATATCCATCATCCAGCCTTTTCACAAAATTAATTACGGCTGAATCGCTATAAACAAAAAATACAACCGGTGCGCTTGAAATTACACCTATTGTAGTACGGAGGATTAAATTTTTGCCAACTCCAGGCATACACAATTCCTCTGTAATTATTTTGTTAATTTTTTCTATATTACCTTTACCCTTAACAACAACAATTTTCCATGGTTGAAAACCAGGACCCATCAATGATGGACCCCAAATTCCAGCCTGTATAATTTGGTCGATGATTTCCTTGGGGACCATTTTGTCGCAATACTTACGTATGGCTGTGCGTTCCCTTATACGTTTTAGCATATCCATCTTCTTTTATTGCCTCCTTCACTATAAACATTCTCTCTTTTTCTGTCGCCTTATTAAAGCATTGCAATGGCGCATTCATAAACCCTAATTTTTTAGCTATTTTCAAAATTCTCTTTGCCAGAAATGGAGACGATTGCCCTAATCCGTAATTAGTTTTGTGCCCTGACAATGCTAAAACTAGAATTTCCGCAAAGCATCCGTAGGTTTCCTTGCAACTAATGATCCTAATTAAGGGGGCATCCATCAAATCTGGCATATTCCTTGCAAAAAACATATCTAAAGAAAAGGGTAACTGCATGATTCCCCCCTCTAATAAAATTATATCTTTACGTTCTTTTATGATTGATTTGGGAACATTTTTAGGAAACGAGTCATCGATCACAATTGCACCGGGTTTTAAATGTTTTGACGATATAATTGCTGTGGGTGAATTGGTTGCAACAATTACAATATCAGCTTGATTTAGTGCTGCTAAAGAATCAGATACCATGATATCAATTTTGGAATTTTTGTTCTTCATAATTTTGCTCAAATCAACTAACTTATTACGCCCACCAAAAGAGTTTCGATCAATCAATATAATTTTTTTTGGGTCTTCGTAAACTAATAGAGATGCACACCCTGAACCAATAGAACCAGCAGCTCCAACCACCGCAACCGTTGCATTTTCGATGCTTAATTCCACTTTCTTTGCGCAATTTATCATCATTTCAATAATATTACCGATAGTGTAGGCGTGACCGGTTGTAAAGCCGACATCGGGAATTTTTTTAGATAGAAAATGCCCTCCTTGGGCAAAAGAAGCAATCAGCCCCCCCATACCAATTATTTTACTCCCAAGTATTTTTGCTAGTTTTGCAGCTTTTATAATTTTATTTTTTCGCAGTTTATAGCTTCCTAAAAGTTCTTTAGTGTCATTAGTTATAAAAATAACCCAACCGCGTATCGTTTTTTTCGTTTGTAAATCACTTGAAGGAAAATTAGCAAAAACAACTTCATTAACAACAGGAAAAGAGCTTTCTCTCCATTCTGTAGCTACAGATCCTGGTACTTTCTCTAAAAAAGGATATTCTCTATACAAATCACCGGAAGAACCATAATGAACAATATAACCGAAATCTCCTTTTTTAGTGTTAAATCGTTTAACAAATTTTTCAAATATATGCAATTTTTTATTAGTATCTTCTTGAAAAACATTAATCAATACCGCATTATCATTCAAGTCATTTTTATATCGGGCCTTTATTAATAAATCTATGTACTCAGCCTCCTCCGACAACAAGATTGGCGCAATCATTTCATACATTTCATCAATTATTTTTCGTTTTTCATCCAGAGAAATTTCAAAAAGCTCGACAAAAAGCTCTTTTTTATTTGTCAGCTCAAACACAATTGAGGTTATCGAGTAGATTGATTTACCACCACCCATATCCGGAGTATTTAGCCCTAATATTTGCGAAATAACAGGTATTACAGAATATGGTGAAATAAAGTATTCGGGGTCAATATTTTCCAAAATCTGACCAGTAACCGCTAGTACTTTTTGAAAATTTTTCACGTCAGACCAAGGAAAATTAGCTTTATTCCTCATAACGATCCACCAATCATCTCTTTTGTTAACTTCAAGCGTTTTAAAGAGTATTCCAAAGGGTGTGAATTTTCGTCAATCTTTTCACTTAATAATGCCTCTGCTTTCGTTATTTTGCCCTCTCTAACTAAATGAGCTAATTCGCCAATATAAGGATGATAATTAAGTTGCTTCATTGAGGCGTAATTTCCCACAGCATTTAGCAAACAGTTGGTAGAACATGGGTCGGTATCTTTTGGTCTTTCCCAACCAAGCTTGGAAATTTCAGCAATAATTTCTTTTTCGTCATAATCAAGAAATGCATGAAATGGAAAGAGCACTCTGGGAACTTTTAGCCCCTTATGGTGATATTGACTTCGAAAGTAGTATTTACTCGCTTTATCGCCAAATTTTTCACAAATTGGATCAGCCAATATTTTAAGTACATCGAGCGGGTCATCGCGATGCACCTTATCCGAAGTAAATATGCACGACTCAACTTTAAGAAAGTTTTCCAAACTTATTGCCGGGTATTGCCCCGGAGTAAAGCCAATAAACATAATTGGTATCTTGTGTTTTATGGCTAAATTGAAGGTGCTTCCTAAAACCATACCAATACATACGCCACAAACCGGGCTAGTTAAAGCTAGGATTTCTTTAGGGTAAGGGATTTTTCCTTTTAGAGCATAGGTAAAAGCATCGTATGACAATTGTTTGTCCAGCTTTGTTGTTACGCAATCAACACCTAAAGCCTTCGTTACTTTATCAATATTTTTAAATGCAGATGGAGAGATAAAATTATTATCTAAAACATGAGCCAAAATATTTAATTTAAACTCTGTCTTAAGAAAATTAAGAAGAAAAGTACTGTCTTTACCTCCGCTATAAGCAACAATACAGTCGTATTTATTTTTATTTTGTTTTGTCTTGTGAATAATTTTAGAGAACTTATTTTTTAACTCTGCTTTGATAAGATTATGACGTTCCTTATACAAATCGTAATACGCACAATAATTACAGATCTGGTCGTTATTGAAATCGACTCCAGGAAAAGTTTCCACAAGGCCACAACGCTTGCATCGTTTTATTTTTGTTTTCATTCTTTAATTATTTCTCTTAAAGCTGACACAACAATTATTACCACCAAAAGCAAACCCATTATTTAAAGCAATTTTTATATTTTGTTTTCGTGCCTCATTTGGCACACAATCTATATCGCACTCTGGATCAGACGTGTTAAAGTTAATTGTTGGCGGCACAACTCCATTCTGCAACGCTAAACAGCAAGTTATTGCCTCAATGCTTGATGCCGCCCCCATGCAATGGCCAATCATTGATTTAATTGAACTAACCGGTACTCGTCGAGAAGAGAACACCTCATTTATTGCGATAGATTCTGCTTTATCGTTGGCCGGGGTGCCAGTTCCATGGGCACAAATGTAATCAATTTTATCCGAACTGACATTTGAATTACGCAGGGCTTTTGCCATGGCTTTTTTTATTCCGTCTTTTTTGGGAATAGTGATGTGACTGGCATCGCACGATAAGCCATAACCCAGTATTTCAGAGTATATATTGGCTTTTCTTTTGGCTGCTTCATTAAAAGGCTCTAAAATTAAAATGCCTGCGCCTTCCCCTAAAAGCATGCCTTTACGGTTTTGGTCGAAAGGCATTACCTTGTTCTCAGCCATAGCGTGTAATCGTTGAAAACCCTGGAATGCTATCCTCGAGAAAGCTTCCGTTCCTCCAACAATTGCCAAGTCAACTTCTCCGTTTTTTATAAGATCATACCCATAACCAATTGCATAATTACCTGCCGCACAAGCGCAAGGAGTTAGCATATTTGCTCCGTTTATTTTCAAGACACTACCTATATTACGAGCGATTGACGGCGCAAAGACACTTGATATTATTCGATCAGAAAACCTTTCGTCCTCCTTACGAAACATCGCTAACGTTGTTTGATCAACTACATTTCCCTCAGGGATTGTAGCTCCAATAATAACAGCGACTCTTCTGTCACAAAGTGAATCTATAGCTACTGCAGCATCCGCTAGGGCCAATTGCGTGGCAACTAAAGCAAATTGTGACGCCCTCCCTATGAGCTTTGCCACTTTCCCAGGTATAAATTGCGACGTGGTAAAATCATGCACTTGACCGCCAAAGTGACGGTTATAATTAGACGTATCAAAAGCCGTAATCTCACTTATTCCTGATTTAGCCGCAATTAAATTATTCCAAAAAACATCCTTACCAATACCGATTGGTGAAACTACCCCCAAACCTGTTACAGCAACTTTAATGCTTTTCACTATTTTACCTTAACTCCTAAAAAGATTCTTCCCTTCACAACGGTTCTATCTTTAACTTTAGCGACACATTCAACAATACCGGCAGTATTGGTTAATTTTTCTTTTTTTACCATTAAATTCAATTGATCCCCTGGTAAAACCGATCCAACAAATTTAGCCTCCACCTTGCCCAAAAAATAATCCGGTTTCTTTTTGGCAATATCAGGTTTCAGCACCGCATAAAGAATAATCGCTGCCTGGGCTAAAGCCTCAACGATTATTACCCCCGGCACAATCGGTTTTCCGGGAAAATGACCAGTAAAAAAGTAATCATTAATTGAAAAATTTTTTAAACAAGTTATCTCTCCATTTTCTTTGTCGATATCGATAACTTGATCGACAAACACAAATGGGTATTTTTGCGGCAATAAATTATTAATTTCAGCACTACTTAAAAAGCTCATAGATATTTGTTAACGACGTAATTGTCGGTATTTTTTCTTCGGGAATGGAAACCTTATACTTTTTCTCTAATTTTGCAACAATTTCAAGCGCCATCATGCTGTCAATGCCTAAATCTTCAACAAGACGTGAGTCATCCTTTATTTCCTCTTCCGGTATTTCACCGATTTCAGCAACGAGCTCCTTGATTTCCTTTTGTAGTGTGTCAAAATTGCTATTCCCCATAAAACCTCCTCTCGCTATGCCAATTTTTATTTATACTGCTAAGCCCCCATCTATTTTTATAACCTCGCCGGTTATATATGATGCTTTATTAGAAGCAAGAAAAAGGCAAAGATCGGCTACTTCACTTGAAGCACCCATTCGCTTCAGTGGAATATTTTTTAAAATTTCATTACGCATGTTTTCTTGTAACGCATTTACCATGTCGGTATTAATGTAACCGGGACACACAACATTAACTCGCACATTATAGGCAGCTACCTCTTTAGCTAATGATTTAGAGAAACCAATAATCCCCGCTTTTGAAGCGCTATAATTAGTTTGGCGCGGCAACCCTGAAATACCACTTATCGAGCTCATATTAATGATGCACCCCTCTTTTTGCTTTAAAAACGTGGTGATCGCCGCTCTTGTCATGTTAAAAATTCCGCCCAGATTTGTATCGACAACATCGGTCCAGTCGGCAATTGGCATCATAACTAAGGCTTTATCTTTAGTTATTCCAGCATTGTTGATTAAAATATCGAGTTTTCCAAAATTATCAACCGTTTCTCGCACCACATCGCGGCATCGATTGTAATCTCGTACGTTAGCTTTAAAAGGTATGCAACCTACGCCAAGTTTTTTGATTTCGTCACCAAGAAGGCTTGCATCGTTAGCGCTATTGTTGTAAGTAAACGCTATGTTCGCACCTGCCCTTGCAAAAGCCAAGCAACAGGCCTTGCCGATTCCACGTGAACCGCCGGTTATAATTACTGTTTTATCTTGAAAGTTACTCATAACTAATTTTGGTATTTCTCCAAAATACACGCCGCGCTATAACCTCCCAACCCTAGAGAAGTGACTAAAGCGGTTTTTACATCTTTTTTCTGTGCTTTATTCGCAACGCAATCAATATCGCAATCTAAATCAAAATCACGATAATTAATTGTCGGAGGAATCATCTCCGTTTGCATGCAACCCAAGCACGAAGCAATTTGCAATGATGAAGACGCGGAAACTGTTTCCCCGAACATGGATTTTATAGAACTCAGGGGTACATTTTTTAGCCTTTTACCAAAAACATTACTGAGGGCGCTCACCTCTTTTTTGTCAATATATGATGAATTTGCCGAACTTGATATATAATCAATATCGTTAGGTCCCATCCCTGTTTTATCGAAAAGCCTTTCTATGGCAATTTTAAGACCGTTACTATTTTTTGAGCTATCAAAATATGTACTTACTCCCTTTATCCTAGCCAAAACAGACGCATTACGTTTTTTGGCGGTTTCTTCACTTTCCACACAAAGACTAACTGACCCTTCGCCTAAAATTGGACCATTTCTTCGTTTATCAAAAGGACAACTCAAAGGAATTCCTTTCAGTCCAGCCATATAACCCAAACGGTCAAAACCAAAGAATACCGGATAAGTTAGCGAATCGACTCCATTAACTAAAACTGTGTTTGCCGCACCTGTTTTTAAGGCATTCGTGGAATATTTTAATGCCTCAATGCCTGAAGTATACCCAGTACTAATCGTTGCATTAAAACCTTGAATATTAAAACGAATTGAAACGTGTGAGGATGCCGCATTCATCACATTCGATGGAAATAAAGCCGGATTCGAAAAACCTATGCCATCGGTAAACACTTCTTTATCAAATTCTAAAATTGACCAAAGGTGCGAAAAGGTTGTACCGGTGCATACGCCAATATCGTCGGTATTATTATCGGTAATCCCTAAATTAGCATCGTTGATCGCGTATTTGGAACTAGCCAACAAAAGAAGAGTTGTCCGGTCAAGATTGCGTAAACCTTTAAAACCAAGAATATCTTTTGGATTGAAATTTTTAATTTCGCAAGCAACTTTTACCGCGAAATCATCGGTAGGAAATGAATCGATTAAAGAGGCGCAGTCTTTACCTTCTGCTTGTAATGCCCAAAACGCATCTTTGCCAAGCGCTCCCGGAACAACAACACCTACTCCACTTATAACAGCTTCCTTATCTGGCATTTAATTTACATCCCTAAATTAAACTTACCAAAAATAAAACGAAGACCCACCCGTGGCTGTAGTTATCGTCAATTTTTCCGTAGCTAAAAATAATCCAGACAGCTTAACTTAACTCATGCGCCATAGCTAAACTAGCAAAAGGAACTTAAAAAATTAAGTACAACTGTATTTTATCACAGCCCTACTTATTTTTCAAGATTGAAAGCTGGTGTTTCACCTACCCACCAACTAACTCAACAAAAAAACTGCCACCTTTGCCTGCTCCATCAGATTGCGCCCAGACTTTACCTTTGTGATTTTGAACAATCTTTCTGACTCGGGCAAGACCCATGCCAATGCCAACGGTTGAAGCTTTAGTAGTTACAAAGTCTAAGAATATATCGTCTAACATATCTTGCTTTATGCCATAGCCGTTGTCTTCTAATTCAATCATAAAGGTTTTCGGGCTGTTACGGTATATTCTAAGGTGAATGATCTTTTCGTTTAAGTTGTTATTATTTACCGCATGGATTGCGTTGATGCTTAGGTTCATGAGCACTTCTTCAAGGTGGATTTTATTTCCTTTTAGTTGGATGTTTTCTTCTATTTTCTTTTCAAAGGTTATGTTGTCTTCTTTGAATTGAGGGCCTACAATGCTCATGAAGGCATCGATTACTTCATCTATTTTGACTGTAGTGAGCTCACCACTGGTTTTAGATGAAAACTCCCTGATTGCTTTGACCATCTTGGATACTCTGCCACTATCCTTTATTAATTGACCTAATCTACTGCGTAGGTAGTTTTGGTCCTGCTCAGATATCTGCCCTTTTAGATCTTCAGTTACCTTTAATCTGATTACTTCAGCTAACCCACTAACCGAATGCATTGGATTATCTATTTCATGAGCAAGAGAGCTTGAGAAATGATCCATTGCGCGGTGACGACGGATTTGTTCCTCTTGAGCCAGGTTTTGTAATTTTACCTGATGTTGCTCAACAAGCAGTTGTTCGGTTTTTTTTCTGAGATAGTTAAATACGTATGGTCCAATGGTAGCAAATACGAAAAGAAGCAAAAAGGCGTGAATCCATAATTGATAGTGATACCCTATCCATAAAGGAATACCAAGAATTATCGAATAGATAAAAAAGAATAATCCAATCCGAGTAATTGCAACTCGGATGTCAAGTAGTTGATACTTAATAATTGCGTAAGCAAATATGAAAGTGTGTAGCGCAATGCAGTAATTGGCATATTGATAAACATCAAGATGAAAATTGCTTAAAAGATCACCATGCGCTCCTAACCACCCTATAGTAGTTGCTAAAATAAAATATTTTATTTGATTGCGGCGCTTACCGGTCGAAATAGTAAATTCTTTTAGTAATACAATAAAGGCGTAGACTAATAGCATCCAGTAGAACCCGATATAGAAAATTATCCATATAATGCTTTTACTGGTAAGCCAATCGGTCCAGTAAAATTGTTCGGACGTTAAGCGCAGGTCTTTTAAAAATAAGCTTGAATTATCGTACCAGGTAAAAAAAATAAAAATAGAGCCCATCAGGTAGATAAGCTGCAAAAAATATTTTTTCTTTACATGGCAAAACTCCATAATAAAATGGGTGAAAAATATACACGCTGATATTACGCACATATATGAAAATTGCCACCAAAAAAGAGCCTCAACCTTGTTGGTAGTCGTTGCGACCTTATAACCACCTATTCCCCAGATAGTTATACAGATAGAAATGCATACCCAGAGGTTACTAGCCTTTAACGACCGATTTTTTACAAGAAGGCTAATAGCAATAACAGAGCTGGTTATAATCACCAAAATAGAGGAGATAGCAAATGAATTCATGAATTTAAAAAATTATTTCCCCGATTAAATAAATACTTACTTACATGTTACCAATTCTGCCCGGATTTTCAATATCAAATTGTCACCACGCTACCTTTGGGGGGTTTGGTAAAGAGGTGTAATTTTAAAAATCGTAGGGGCGCTGCTTGTCTGCGCCCGATCATTTATGATTATGATGCAATGAATATGATTAGGCATCACCATTGATTATCAATTATTTGACCATTTTCGATAATTTTATATTATTACGGGCCGACACAAGGGCGGCCCCTACGACATTTATATTTTTATATTCACCAAATATATTTTCTCCACCACGTTACCAAAGCCCCAAAGGTAACGGGGTAGCTCAGTCTGCTCCCTTTAAATGGAGGCCTTCTGGGAGCTGATTAGATAATAATTGACATAATTGATCATAGCTAACTTCCTGCAGAAAGTAAAAAGTTACCTCGCTTTCTCCCGCTACCCCAAGCTTTAAGGCATTGCCGAAACTCATTTTAAGGCGAGGGGTGAATCCTTGAGTAAAGTATAGCGGCAGTTCTGTACGGCGTAACGCTCGATCAAATATGTGCATAATATCGAGTTGAGAAAAATAGACCATTTCTCCACTTTTACAATATCTCACCTTTAATGGATACTTTATTATTTCCATATTTACTATTAGAATAACCAATGACCAAGTTACAAGATACCCGCCTACCGGCGGGCAGGCAAACAATTACCAATAATCAATATTCAAAGACCAAACCGATTGGTTCTTGGTGTTTGGTTATTATTTGGTTATTGTATCTTGATGTTTGATCATTCCACATACAATGTGTGACCACGGATAACTCTTAAGCTCTTTATTTATATAGCGTGAGTAATCAATGTCTGCTTCTTTCATTGCGCGCTCCCAAACGTCCCAAGAAAAATTTTCGTTATAACCATCAAAACACCCACCACTTAAAAAAACAGAATGAATAACTTTAGAGAAATCTCGATCAGCGCGAGACATAATACCCTCTAAAATGCTTTTCTTTGGATCTGAAAACGACAATTTAATTGACTTTCGCCGAGGCATATTTGTTAAGATGGTCATTTTTTTCTGGGCAATAAGCGCTTCGGTATCCATCGGATATTTTTCCCATGATGAAAAAGGTTTAGGAATAAAAACATTTATGCTTACATTAAGATTTAAACGACTCCTTTTTTGAAGTGCCGTTAAAAAATCACCGATTGCACACAAATCATCATTTGTTTCTTGAGGGAAGCCATACATAAAGTAAAGCTTCATATGCCTTGCGTTTAAAGAACTGACGATCTCTGCCGCTTCAAATACTCTGCTAATATCGATATTCTTCTTGATGTTACGACGTAAATCCGCTCCCGCCGCCTCCACCGCCAATGTAATGTTAGCTTTTTTCAATTGTGATATTCGCTGATAAAGCCGACCGGCAATATCATCAACTCTCAATGATGGAAATGAAATTCCGATTCGGCGCTCTTTAAAATAATCAAAAGTCTCATCAATTAACTGCTCGATTTTTGAATAATTCGACGCCGAAAATGATAAAAATGAAAAATTTTCATAACCGGAGTTTTTATAGATCAACTCAACCATGCGCTTTATGGTTTCAATTTTTCTTTCACGATACGGATAAAACAGCGCGCGTGCCTGGCAAAATGTGCAACTATTTGGACACCCCCTAGCAATTTCAATCGGAACGCGGTCATGTATGATTTGAGTGTGTGGAGTGAGCCACTTTAGCGGATAATATGAGTTATCCAAATCCTTTACGTGTACTTTTTTAATTGGAAGCTTTGCTTTCTCGTACTTCTTCTTAATGATGTATTGATCGCCGCTAAAACTTACCTCATAAAGACTTGGCACATAGAATCCGTCAATTTCAGATAAAGCCTTGAGGCGCTCTTCTTTGCCATTGTACTTGCGTAAAACATCAATAAAACTCGCTGCTACTGCTTCAAATTCACCTAGGCAAAAAACATCTACGAATTCTGCAATTGGCTCAGGATTAGCGCCTCCTCCACCTAAGACGATTATGTCTTTTCGCTCGTTTGCCTTTAAAGCTACACCGCCAAGGGCAAGAATATGTAAAAAGTTAGTAAAATTAAGTTCATAATTAAAATTAAAACCTATAACATCAAAATCACAAAGTTTAGTTTTAGTTTCAAGGGAAGGTAGTTTTATTTTTGATTCTTTAAGATAGCTGAGCAAATCTTTATCCGGCATAAACACTCGCTCACAAACAACATCGTCGTACTCATTCAATAATCCATAAATTATGCGCAATCCAAGATTGCTCATTCCAATTTCATAGAGATCCGGATAAGAAATGCAAACCTTTATTCGATTCTTGTGGGTTTTTTTAATAACATTGTACTCATTGCCAATGTAACGTTGTGGTTTTCTAAAATCTAGGAAGTTGATCATTTCAAATGATTACGCTTGGCGGGAAATATTGATAAGTATTCCCATTAGAACAAAGTTAATAAGCAGATTACTTCCTCCGTAGCTCATAAAAATTAAAGGCAACCCTACCACCGGTAAGATACCAAGAGTCATCCCAATATTAATGAAAATATGTAAGAAAAACAACGATCCAATCCCCAATGCTAATAAACGGGCAAAGTCGTCTTTAGCGGATCTTGCAATATTTAAAATATTATATAGTATTAGCCAGTAAACTATCAAAAGAAACAGCCCCCCCACAAAACCCCACTCTTCAGCCACAACCGTAAATATAAAATCTGTGTGACGCTCAGGAAGAAAGTTGAATTGGTTTTGTGTTCCGGATAAAAAACCTTTACCGAAAATTCTGCCGGAACCAATCGCGATTTTCGATTGAATAATGGTATATCCGGCACCAAGAGGGTCAACATCAGGATTTACAAACACAACAAGGCGTTTTCTTTGATAATTTTTCAGCATACCCCAGGCAAACGGGGCAGCAATCAACCCTGCCAATATTAAGGCAATAAAATAACGCTTTGAAACCTTGCTTGAAATGCCAATCGCAAAGAAAAGAAACACAATAATCAACGATGTTCCTAAATCCGGTTGTTTAAATATTAGCAGAGCCATTAGCGATGCTAACCCAAGCGGCAAAAGAAATTGCAACAAAGGACCCCTTCGATCGCCGGAAAATAAACGCGCAAAAACAAAAATTGCCGCAATCTTACAAAGCTCAGACGGTTGAAACTTAAATCCAATAAAATTAATCCATCGCTGAGCACCCATTGCCTTGCTGCCAAATGCAAAAACGGCAATTAAAAGCAGGATATTAAATCCATAAAAAATATAACCGAAATCGTAATAAAGACGGTAATTAATTATTGCAAAAATAATTAAGAATATCCACGAAGCAACAACCCAAACAATTTGGCGATAAAGAATTGCCCCGCTTTTAAACTCTCCGGCTAAATGAAGACTGCTATATAATGACAACAAACTTAATAAGTTTAAAACCAATAAACAACCGGCAAGCATTTTAGTGGTTGTTAGCGTTGAGCGTGCGTTAATTGATTTGACTATCATAAATTAGTTTTAAGTTATAAGTTGTAAGTTTTAAGTTCGGAAAATACAAAAAAACTTAATTTCACACCATAATTAATAATACATAATTTTAAAGGAGTTTCTTTTCTTTTAATTCTTTTAAAAAATCATAACTTAAGTCTACCGCAAAATGGCTTGATCCGGAATTTTCCAAAAACACACAAAAACTATATTTAGTTTTATTGTATTCGAAAAACCCAGCAAACCAACCATGTGATTTGCCATTTGTTTGCGCGGTTCCAGTTTTACCGGAAATGCCAAGCCCAAGCCCCTTAAGCTTGCGAGCAGTACCACTTGGCGAGTGGACAACCATCTTAATACCTTTTCGCACTACATCAAGTGTTTTTCTTGGTATGCCAATATTAACTCGCTCAACTAAGCGAGACTCAATCCCACCAACCGATTTTAATAAATACGGCTTTACAATATAACCATTTACCGCAAATGCATTAATCGCAACGAGCAACGCAATCGGTGAGCCTTCCATAAACCCCTGACCAATCGAAAAATTTACCGTGTCTCCTCCGTACCAAGCAGTATTCATTTCGCTTCGCTTCCACCCTTCGCTAGGAACAAAACCTTTTTTCTCGTAAGGTAAATCGATTTCAGTTAGTGCATCAAGGTGAAACCTTTTAGCCCAAAGAGAAATAGCATCGGCCTCTAAAATTAAACCTAGATTATAGAAATACACATTGCACGAATGCGCAAGAGCACGATACAAATCTTGTTTTCCGTGAGTGCTCCAACAACGAAAACGCGCGCGACCCAATTTTAGTGATCCGTTACACATAAAAGGCGTAAACGGTGTAATTTTCATTTCTTCCAAACCAGCAGTGGCCATAATTGGTTTAAATGTTGATCCCAGCGGATACGTTGCCTGTATAGCACGGTTAAGTAGTGGTTTATTGCTGTCGGTAAAAAATTTACCTACACCACGTCCGACAATAAATTGATTTGCGTCATAGGACGGCGACGACACAAGACTTATTATTTCACCGGTATCTGAATTCATAACTATCACAGTTCCTCGCCGGTTCTTTATGTGTCGATGAATAATATTCTGAATTCGTGAATCAATCGTTATATAGATATCCTTGCCTTTGGTGGGCTTTCGTTTACCCAAAAAACCAACCGTTCTGCCAACCGAATCAACTTCGATTAGATCACCACCATCTTCACCTTTTAGGTAAACATCGTAATATTGTTCCAAACCGGAAAATCCTGCTCGTTCAAGGGGGGTATAACCGTACTTTTTTAAGTCATCGTAAAAGGCACTTGCACTTTTAACGTATCCTAGAATATGTGAGCACTCATAGCTATACGGATAATAACGCTGTGGTTGAGAGTTAATGGTTATATCGGTAGGATATTTTTCCTTAAGCGTGAGAGCTTCTTTTTTATCTACGTCGGTAACCACATCAACCGGGCTAAACATTCCTGTTACGCCACGCTTATAATTACGTTTAATGCTTTTTAAATCAACTCCTAAAAAATCAGCTATCTTTCCAAACGCAGCATCTTTGTTTTTAATGATTTGATAAGGAATAACAGCAATATTGTAAGCTGCTCGATCACGAGCTAATGCTACTGCATTGCGATCAAGAATCTGCCCACGAATAGAGCGTATAGGAATGGCACGTACATAATTATTTTTTGCTCGGCTTAAATAGTAATCTCCTTTAATAACTTGATAGTAAAAAAGAGAGAAAACAAGAATTAAGAAACCGCCTAAATATACCCTACGGGTGAAATTTTCATCCATTTTCGTAATAAGTAGTTTAAAGGAAAGAAGATTACAATTGACTGTATAAAGAAAATCAACGCCCCACCAAATGAGAACATATCAACATATAAACTATGCATTATAATATGCACTATAAGAATCACAGAAATCAATAACACTTTAGCAAATTTTCTGTTTAACTTATGCAGAGCAAAACGAATCACCATAAAAAGGCAAAAAAACTCGATCAAATTAAGTGGTACACCACCACCGGAAACCGCATCTTTAAAATACCCGAAAATGCCACCCCAGGCCAACGCCGGAAAATATGGATAAATTAAAAACACCGAAACAATACCAAGAAAAAGAAATTCTACATTCAACGAATAACCAAAAGGTTTTACTAAATCAACTAATAAAAGAATAAAATATATAAGAATAATTCTTATATACCTTTCCTTCATATTAAAAACTTTTTCTGCGCTAGAGAAAATATTATTATATGGCATTATTTAATAACGAATATTTTTCTAAATACTGTATCCTCAGAATAAAGCTTAACGTCGATATCCTGAAAAAGACTATCTGAAGTTTTTTTAACATTTCGGATCTCACCAATGTATATCGGCATTGCAGAAACAGGTGTTCTAAACCATACCTTATCGCCTTTTTTAACAGAGTCATTGCTCTCAATATAAAGAACCTTTATCTGCCCTAAGCCGCCTTGCAAAAACCCAAACGAACTATCGCCCACAAAAACAGGCATTCGAAAATCTGGATCAGTAATGAACACTAGCCTTGAGTAATTTTTCTTAACCAAAGTTATTTTACCTACCAGCCAACCTCCTTCATCTACCGCATACAGACCTTCGCTTAATCCGTTTTTTTCTCCGATATTAATCGCAACTACCCTTCGCCAGCTGGAAGGATCAAATGAAATGATCTCACCTCCGATTAACTCTAATGCTTTGTCGGTTTTAAAATTTAATGCTTTTTTTAACTTTTGATTCTCTTGGGCCAAATCCTGATATTCACTGAGCTTTAAGGATAGCTTTAGGTTTTGTTTCTTTAATTCGGTAAGCTTTGCATCGATTTTGTTGGAGCTAACTGTAAATTTTTGAGAGAAAAATATAAACAAATTCTGAACTGTATTTTTAAAAGGCACAAGCAGAAGAAGAGCGAAAAGGGCAGCGACCGCTACATATTTGGATCGTATTTTAGAAGGTAGATACAAGGGTAATCTTCTTTAGGATTTTTGGGTCCTCGAGGATCTTTCCAGTTCCCAGGGCTACAGCAGTTAGCGGATCATCGGCGACAAAAGATGCCAACCCTGTCTCCTCTGAAATTAACTTATCTAAACCACGCAACAATGAACCCCCACCGCATAAAACAATTCCTCGCTCAATTAAATCAGCCGCTAATTCAGGAGGGGTTCGTTCTAGAGTGACTTTGGTAGCCTCAAGAATCTCCTTTAGAGGGATCTGCAAGGCTTCTCTTATTTCTTCAGAGCTTGCTCTGATAAATTTAGGTAAACCGGTAATCAAATCTCGGCCCCTAACTTCAATAGTCAGCTCTTCTTCTAAGGGCCATGCCGAGCCAACTTTAATCTTTATCTCTTCAGCAGTTCTAACGCCAATCATGAGATTGTAAGTTTTTTTCATATGCTCGATAATCGCTTCATCCATTTCGTCACCACCAACTCTTATTGATCGAGCATAAACTATACCACCTAAGGAAATTACAGCAATCTCAGTTGTTCCACCGCCAATATCAATAATCATATTGCCCTGTGGCTCAGCAATTGGCAAACCTACACCGATCGCCGCAGCAATTGGCTCTTCCAGTGGAATCACTTCCCTTGCTCCAGCGCGTAGTGCTGAATCTTTAACTGCTCGCTTTTCAACCTCAGTGATACCTGACGGAACCGCAATAACAATTCTTGGACGAATAAAAACACGTGGCGGGTGCACTTTTCGAATAAAGTATCGCAGCATTTCTTCGGTTATATCAAAGTCAGCAATAACACCATCCTTCATCGGGCGAATGGCCACAATACTGCCAGGTGTTTTACCAAGCATTCTTTTAGCTTCTTCACCAACCGCTAAGATATTTCCAGCATTTTTATAAATTGCAACTACTGAAGGTTCACACAAAACAATACCTTCGCCTCGCAGATAAACAAGAGTAGTTGCAGTACCCAAATCGATACCGACATCGTTTGAGAATGTTCCCAACAGTTCGTTTATTGTTCTAATAATAATATTGCGTGTTTTCATCCTAAAAATAGGTTATCAAAGCACCAGTACAATGTCAATAGTAATTATAAATGGAGTTTTCCCAAAAAATTTTTACTGGTCAACTCCAGAAAACTAAAAATTGAAAGCGAAAAGCGAAAAACTATAGCTCGAAATTAAAAACGCTTAAAACCTCAATATTTTCAACTGATTTTTGAATTATAACACATTTCACACGTATAGCTTACTTTCCGAATACAGTTTTAAGCTTTGAATTATGGCTTTACGTTTTATGCTTTTAGTTTTTAATTGTAGTTATAACTAATCTTTAAATACTGCTCCGGTTGATGCAGACGTTACCATCTTAGAGTAGCGAGACAAATATCCGGTTTTAGCTTTGGGTGGCAAAACTTTTATTTTCTTTTTGCGCTGCTCTATCTCTTTATCGCTTAGTTTCACGGCAATTCTTTGTTTTTTTATATCAATTGTAATTACGTCACCATTTTTTAAGTAAGCTAAAAGCCCCCCGGCAGCTGCTTCAGGTGAAATATGCCCAACGCATGGACCGCGTGTTCCACCGGAAAACCGACCATCGGTGATTAAAGCAACTGACTTATGCAACCCCATACCAACAATTGCTGATGTTGGAGAAAGCATCTCCCTCATGCCCGGCCCCCCTGAAGGACCCTCATAGCGTATAACCACAACCTCGCCTTTTTTTATTTTTTTTCCTAAAATCGCGTGCATTGCTTCTTCTTCTGAATTAAATACATGAGCAAAGCCTGTAAACTTCATTGTATCAGGTTCAACCGCCGACTGCTTAATAACGCAGCCATCTTCGGCTAAATTACCATATAAAATAGCAATTCCACCTTTTTTATGATATGGATTATGCATCGAACGAATAACATCATTATCATATATAATTGCTTCTTGAGCAATTTGTTTAATTTTTTTACCAGAAACGGTTGGGTTGTCTTGCAATTTCTCAAATAAGCGCTGCAATATTGCAGGAATACCACCAGCGTTGTTGAGATCTTCCATAAAGTGTTCGCCACCCGGACGCAAGTTGGCAAGGTGAAAAGTTTGTTCACTTATGCGGTGAAAATCACTTAAATCAAGCTTCACTTTCGCTTCATGAGCAATTGCCATTAGGTGTAATACCGAATTGGTAGATCCACCCAACGCCATGTCAGCCATAATTGCGTTCTCTAATGATTTTTTATTCACGATGTTGCGAGATTTAACATCCTTTTCAACCAAATTAACTATTTTTTGCCCACTTTCATAGGCAATGCGTGTCTTTCGGTTAAATACAGCAGGAGTAGCCGCACAATGCGGCAGTGACATGCCCATTGCCTCAACTAAACACGCCATCGTGTTTGCGGTATACATCCCCTGACATGACCCACAAGACGGGCAAGCTTCGGTCTCTAATGCTTTTCTCTCAGATTCATCCATTTCACCAGATTTAAACCGCCCGACAGCTTCAAATGTATCACGAACCAACGAAAGCCTCTTTCTGCCGTGGTGCCCACCAAGCATTGGACCAGCAGTCACAACAATAGTCGGAATATTAAGGCGCAAAGCACCCATAACCATTCCGGGAGTAATTTTATCACAATTGGTAAGCAGCACTAAACCGTCAAGCGCATGCGCAGAAGTAATGCTTTCAATGATATCGGCAATTAATTCCCGCGAAGGAAGCGACTGCTTCATTCCGGCATGACCCATCGCAATACCGTCACAAATGCCAGGTACACCAAAAATAAAAGGTGTTCCATTTTTATTCTCGATGCCTCGTTCAATATACCGTTCAAGAGTGCGCATATTTGTGTGTCCAGGAATAATATCGGTAAAAGAAGAAGCAATACCAATAAACGGCCGCTTCATATGCGAAGAATGAAGCCCCGTCCCATAAAGCAGCGCACGATTAGGCATCCGTTCAAGACCCTTTTTCATTTTTGATGACGCTGTTGTGATTTTTTTTGCTGGTTTCATGTTCCCCCTTACTTAAAAGCATTCTGTCAAAAATTACAATATACAATACACAAGTTACAAGCAAATCACAATAACCAATAAATCCAATTTCCCAAACAGTTTTAATTATTTGGTAATTCGGAACTGAGTATCATTTGTGATTCGTAATTTGTGGCTTGTGATTTGGAATTTCATTCTTTATCTTTTAAAAAATGTTCTTTATTGTGTTTAACGGCAACAACATCGGTATATTTATCAACAATTTCCCTTGTGTCACTAATTTGTAACTGACTAAACATAAAATCAAATTCACCTTCCAGCACGGTAGATATCTTATCCTTTAAATCTTGTGGAAGAGAAAAAATTTCTTTCTTAAACGGCCCAAGAGCTTTTTTTCTGGTTTTATATATAAACTGATCATCCGTTTGGCCAGGCTTTCTTTCGTTAGCGCAATTCTCCTTCAGCCAATCATAAATCCTACCCTTTAACGAAATCGGCATATGCTCATATATGATATTTTGAAACTGTGTTGCCAAGTGAATTTCAGCACAACCAACCTGCGGAAAAGTATGAAATGCCTCATTAGGAAGTGTTGACGCACCATGTTGAACGCAACCCGCCAACGCATAATTAGAACGACAAATTTCAGACAACCTTCTTAAGGTATCGAAATCAATTTTAACTTTTGCGATTGAACCATCCGGCAGCACAACACCTCCGTGACTGGTTCCCGTTTGTATACTCATTTTCGACAAGCCTTTAAGGCTGCTTGTCGACACCATATAGCGCTCCATAAATGCTTTAAGATCACTTGAAGTTGAATTTCTCTCACCAACTTCGCCAATTTCAGCACCAATTGAAATTTCAATACCTTCAGGCTGAACTGATCGAATATGCTTAGTAAACAATGCCGACACTTCACAATTTAATTCTTGCTGAATATCAACATTTTCTTCAGACAAATCAACCAAAGTTGAAGCATCAATATCAATATTGTAAAATCCCGCGTCAATAGCATCATCAATCAAAGTTCGCAGCAACTTGATTTCTGTTTCGCTGTTTTTTAAATATTTGTTTACTTTCACCTGAAAATGATCACCAAGAATAAAAATTGGTCCACGATAATTCTCCTTTAATGCAGCAAGAAGAATCGCAGAAGTATATTCCATCGGACATTGTTGAGTATAGGCAATTTCACTTGTTGCGATTTCAAAGATGAAAGCTCCGGCATTGATTTTTTTCACGCACCGAAATACCGCTCGCGCAACATCGTAGGTTAAAGTTCTAATGTTAATCGCTGGAACTGTAAAGCCGCCTATCTTTTTTTGCCCCATCGCGCTGTAAAGCCCTTGAATTGATGAGGAAACCACACCTCTGCTTATTGCCGCCTGGTGAGCAATCCAATAGCAGATTTTTTTCATGTTTGGATCATCACTCTTAGCAATCGTAGTTGCTAAATCGTCGATCATGATGTCATTAAACTGACTCTGATCCTGAATTACAATTTGGCCATTTTCTTGGGCAATAATGCCAGAGTTAAATATGTCAGCAACTTTTTTGTAAATTACCATATTATGTAAGAATTTTTATTAGTTGATAGCAGCAATCCACCTTAAATGCTTTTGGCTTTACTGCTTCTTCTAACGAAACCGTTTTCGTTTCGCCGCAACACATTGTTACGCACTTGTCGGTTTCTCCACTTAACAATTTATTGACCGCCGCCTGCCCTAAGCGAGCAGCTAAAATTCTATCTTTTGCAGTAGGCGCTCCGCCTCGTTGAACATGACCTAAAACCACCTCTCTGGTTTCAAGGCCAGTTTTTTCATTAATTTTATTGGCAATGTCGTAAGCTTTAGCTTTCCCCTCGGCCACGGCAATTATCCAACTCACTTTACCACGCGTGTTTCCCGCGGTGATCTCGTCACACATTGCATCAATATCAAAGTCACGCTCAGGCAAAATTACCTCTTCACACCCTCCGGCTAAAGCAACCTGCAAGGCAATATATCCGCAATCGCGCCCCATAACCTCCACAACGAATATTCGCTCAAGAGAAGTTGCAGTGTCGCGAATCTTATCTAGTGCATCTAGCGCAACGTTAATTGCCGTATCTGCTCCGATTGTATCATTTACACCATTAACATCATTATCAATTGTTGCTGGTATCCCAATCAATGGAACGCCATACTTGCTTGCTAAAATATGTGCAGCAGTCAAAGAACCATTTCCTCCGACAACAATCAAACCGTCGAGATTATTATCTTTGATATTCTTAACCGCCTCAATCTGCCATTTTTCAGTTCGAAATCTACTCGCACGAGCTGTCTTTAAAATAGTCCCGCCAAGACCGATAACCCCTGAAACCGAACGACGATTAAGCTGTTTAAAGTCACCGTCGATTAACCCTTCGTATCCACGCATAACACCCAGGACTTCAACACCTTGATGAACTGCAACCCGAACCACCGAACGAATGCAGGCATTAACACCCGCGCAATCTCTTGTTAAAATTCCTATTTTTTTCATAATTTACTTTTTAGTATCGATAGTGCTCCGGTTTATATGGTCCATCGATTTTAACTCCGATGTATTCTGCTTGACGCAAAGTAAGTTGCGTTAGTTTAACTCCCAATTTATCCAAGTGAAGCCTAGCAACTTCTTCATCAAGTTTTTTTGATAATCGATATACACCAATCTCATAATTATTTTTTACCAAATCTATTTGTGCAAGCACTTGATTAGTGAATGAGTTCGACATAACAAATGATGGATGCCCCGTGGCACAACCAAGGTTTACAAGTCTGCCCTCAGCTAATAAATAAATTGAATGGTTATCGGGAAAGGTAAATTTATCAACTTGGGGTTTGATTTCAACTCGCTTAATATCTTTTTCACTGAATAACTTGTCGACCTCGATTTCTGAATCAAAATGACCAATATTACAAAGAATAGCTTGATCCTTCATGTTTCGCATATGTTCAATTGTAATAACCGATTCATTACCCGTTGCGGTCACAAAAATATTAGCTTGCGCTAGCGCGTCCTCTACTGTTGTAACTTCAAACCCCTCTAAAGCCGCTTGAAGCGCGCAAATGGGATCAATTTCAGTAATTAGCACTCGTGCACCAAAACCCTTCATCGACTGAGCGCACCCTTTTCCAACGTCACCATAGCCAACAACACAAACCACCTTTCCGGCTACCATAACATCAGTAGCACGCTTAATACCGTCGGCCAATGATTCACGACAACCATATAGATTATCAAACTTTGATTTTGTTACAGAATCATTCACATTAATTGCCGGAACAAGAAGTTCTTTGTTCTCAAGCATTTGGTAAAGACGATGAACACCGGTTGTTGTTTCTTCGGAAACACCTTTCCACTCTTTAACAAAACGATGCCATTTATCAGGATCATTTTTTAATTCCTGCTTTAATAGCTGAAGAATTACACCCTCTTCGGTACTTGAAGGTTTTTTGTCTAAGACAGATGCATCATTCTCACCTTTGTAGCCAAGATGAATAAGCAAAGTTGCATCACCGCCATCGTCCACAATAAGCTCCGGTCCTTTACCGCCCGAAAAAGAAAGAGCCGCGAGCGCACATTGCCAATATTCTTCTAAGGTTTCCCCCTTCCATGCAAAAACAGGCACGCCGGTTTTAGCAATAGCCGCAGCAGCATGATCTTGAGTTGAAAAAATATTACAAGATGCCCAGCGCACATCAGCGCCAAGAGCAACTAGCGTTTCAATTAAAACAGCGGTCTGAACCGTCATATGCAACGACCCCATAATTCGCAAATCTTTTAACGGTTTTTCTTTTCCGTATTTTTGGCGAATCGCCATAAGACCCGGCATTTCCAACTCGGCAATCTCAATTTCTCGACGGCCAAAATCAGCTAAATTAATATCCGCAACTTTATAATCCTGCATTACTCCTCCGGGGTTTATTTAACAGCTTTTTTAAGTTCTTCAACCTTATCAACTTTTTCCCAACGAAAGTTAGGATTGCCAAAATGTCCATAAGCCGATGTTTTAGCAAAAACTGGCTTACGAAGCTCTAAATGTTCAATAATTTTCTGCGGGCATAGCGGAAAAACCTCTCTTACCGCTTCTGAAAGCTTTTTGTCGTCGATTTTTCCGGTTCCAAAGCTATCAACCATAACCGAAACCGGTTCAGCAACACCAATGCAATAAGCAAGTTGTATTTCTACTTCATCAGCTAGATCAGCAGCAACAATGTTTTTTGCAATATAGCGCGCCATATAAGCGGCAGAACGGTCAACTTTTGTGGAATCTTTTCCGGAAAACGCTCCTCCACCGTGACGTGACCACCCACCATAAGTATCAACAATGATTTTGCGACCAGTTAAACCAACATCAGCCGCCGGACCGTGTTCTTCAAAGCGACCAGTTGCGTTAATATGGAATTTGGTATCGCTATCGATCATTTTTTCTGGGATAACTTTATCAATTACATTTTTACGAATATCCTTACGCAGTTGATCCATAGTAACTGTTGAATCATGCGACGCCGCAACAACAACCGCCTCAATTCTTTTCGGTTCTTTACCTTCATACTCAATAGTTACCTGAGATTTTGTATCCGGTCGTAAATATTCGGTACCACGTCCGTATTCGTCAAGGGTTTTAACCAGTTTATGAGCCAAACTAATCGGCAACGGCATCAATTCTTCGGTTTGCTTACAGGCATATCCAAACATTAAGCCCTGATCACCTGCTCCACCGGTGTCAACACCCTGAGCGATATCCGGTGATTGAGTATGAATTGAAGTTAGGACACCGAAATTATCCGCATTGTAGCCAATACGCGTTAAAGTATCAGCAACCACACGTTGGACATCCACATATGCTTGAGTTGTAACCTCACCGGAAACAACAATTGTTCCTTTTGCGCACATTGTTTCACATGCAACACGTGATTTTGGATCCTGTTCTAGCATTTTATCCAATACCGCATCGGAAATCGCGTCTGACACTTTATCCGGATGTCCATGCCCTACAGATTCAGATGTAAAATAACATTTCATTTTTCAGCCTCCCCTTGATTGTTAGTTTCCTGACAAACTACGCTTTCATTTTGTTCACTAGTATTTCCTTCGCCTGCTTCATCGGCGTGAATTATTTCATCAACAATGCTGTCTTTTTCGGCTAAAGCCGCGAACTCCTCTAATTTTGGTAAATCTTTTACACTGTTAAGACCAAAATACTCCAAAAATTTACGTGTTGTTATGTGTAAAAATGGTCTACCCGGAACTTCTTTTCGACCGGCAGTCTTTATTAAACCAAGACTGAGAAGATTTCTTGTAACGCCATCGGCGTTGACACCGCGAATTGCCTCAATCTCCATTCTGGTTATTGGTTGCTTATAGGCAATGATTGCCAACGTTTCAAGGCCGGCAACCGACATTTTTTGTTTTGTGCGCTCGCGAAACATCTTTTTGACCCAAGCAGCATTATCAGGGGATGAGCACATTTGATATCCCCCAGCTACTTTGACCACGCAAATTCCAGAAGCGCGGCTCTTATAATCTTGGCCAAGTTCGATTAATAATTTTTCGATTTTCTTTTTATCAACACTCAAAACCTGAACAAACTCTGAAGTCTCAACCGGATTCTCATTAACAAAGAGAATTGACTCAAGTATCGTTTTAAGTTGAATGTCGTTTAATTCTTCGCTCATATTACTTTACGTTGACGATATATTTCATTTAAAAAGTCGCTAATATTATCAATATCTGGTTTTGCCTCATACGCGCGCTTAACCATGTCTTCTGCTTCTTTAGGATTGTATTGCAAGCGTTTTAAAACCTGCTTTGCCTCTTCTACGATTTCATTTCTTTGCGGCGTAATGGCCGGCTCATCTTTAATTAAAGCAAATCGACCGACTTTTCCTTGTAAGTGGGCCACAATCTGTTTTGCTTTCTGAGCGCCAATCCCCGCCAACGTTTTCAAAAAAGTTAAATCTCCGCTCTCGATCGCTTTCGCGATTAAGGGAATCGGCTTATCAAAAGCACGCAATGCAGCTTTCGGACCAATTCCGGAAACACTAATAAATTTTTCAAAAAAATCACGTTCAAGTTCGTCACAAAAACCAATCATCACCGGTATTGCACGGCTCTTATCGAGACTTAAGTAGTGGTATGTGATCAACTCAACGCAGTCGTCAATATTAGCCTTTGTCAAATGAGCATAGGCGGTTGGCGGAAT
>JAAEQW010000308.1 GCA_024231025.1 Candidatus Omnitrophota bacterium | reverse complement strand
TCGCTATTTTAATTCCGACTGTTTATCCAGTTTTTGCCCCTTTGAACCCGGTTTCTTTACCTGAATTTGAAGTAGTCTGGGCTCAAGTTCTGTTGTTTAGAAGTTGGGTTCGTTTCGGCGTGGTCTATCGTCCACCTGTACACAGTGAACTGATGCCAGCCTGTTTAATTGATTATCTGACTTCTGTTTTGGACCTGTCGATTCCCACAATTTTAGTGGGAGATTTCAACTACCCAGATATCGACTGGATTTCAGGTAAGGCGTCTGCGAGTAACGGTCAGAGACTTTTCTTTCATTTTACTATTACTGCTGGATTGGACCAACTAATTCGTTTTCCTACACGTAATGATAAAATTTTAGATTTGGTTTTTGTGACTGAACCGAACCTAGTGCAATGCTTGGAACTTGGTCCTAAATTTGAGTTTTGTGACCATGAAACGTTGATGGGTTCGTTAGTGTGCCAAATTCCTAAAGCTATTTCAACTAAATATCATGATTTTTTGAGAGCCGATTATTTTTCTATTGAGCAGCATCTTTTATTTGTACGAT
>JAAEQW010000307.1 GCA_024231025.1 Candidatus Omnitrophota bacterium | reverse complement strand
TATAATTCTTACAGTGTTTGGACTTGATATCCAACAAATCAGTCTATAGTTCACCAGATTTCAATACTGGTAGATCATTGATCGATTATTGATTTTTCATTGCATTTGATAGGGTTACAAATTGTTAGTCAGGGATTGTTCGAGGTACTGATTACGAATATGGTGAAATTGTGACAGGTATCAATAATTTGATCAATATCGATTATCGATTTTGTGTCAGGGCTGATTGATTGGATTGAACTAAATTGATCTTTGGATTTTATGTCGCACCATAGTACATGCTAGTAGGGGCTCGAAAATCTCATTACTTGTTTGCAGTGCTTGTTTGTAGTGAGTGGCGTGCAGTCGTCATCTGTTTCAGCTTTGAAGTTCCCATTGCGTCGCAATGATCACTGGTATAATTATTGATTTGTTAGGTTAGTTGATTATTAATTGATGACCAGTCTGTACTATTTAGTAATCAGTAATTGGTGATCAGTAATGCGCACTATACTGTATGTTGTCTAATGGTTAGAGCTAATTGATAAAGGGCTGTATGTGGAAATGTTTTGTCAAGTTATGTGGTCCTCTTTCTGTCTGTTGAAATCAAATTTGATCTAATGGGTGTCAAATTATCGATTTTTCTAATTTCTTTCTTATTTTTTCTTAAGGTAGCCACAGGGTGTAGTCGCCAAATTTTTATTAAAAATCCAGGTCTATTGTCCGGTGCTCAGTCCAATGTTCTCTCAGGCATCTCGAGGAACAGTAGCAATGCAAAACTAATGGGCTATCTTGGAAGCATTTTAGGACAATCGTGACAAATATTTCGTCAGAAATAATATTCTGTTCTTTTTCATATGCTGCACATTTACATTGATAAGGACTGCCCAGTTGGAATACCAGCATTTATATGGTATACAATTTCTTGGTAGGATATTTTGGTGCCAAATTCGTGCAAAAAGCATTAATAAACTTCCTAATTTGTCAGGTGCTAAGGCCAATTTTTTTTTTTCATTTTGTTAGTCAATGGATGTTGGCAGGGGCGACTCAGACAAATGTTTGCTATCCAGTGATATGTCAATATATCTTCCTGGTATCTGTCAATTAGGGCTTGGGCAGCAGGTCACGCTGACTGTTTCAAATCACTCAAGGCCAAGAAAAGGAGGACTATACGAATAAAAGAGACAAGCTGTGTGGACAAATCAGGCCGAATGGCTAATGAATAGTCAAAGAGCGCAGTGCATAACAACGTGCATGGCACGCCGCGAATGCTTCTCGAATAGCTAGGCAGATATTCATATTTCTTTGTGCTATTATCTTAAGTTAATTGGAGTTGACTCCTAAAATTATGCCACATTTTCAGTTTGAATTTAGTACTTGTTTTGGAAATAGTCGGCCTTGGATTTGGGTGTTCTTATAAATAAACAAACTCAGTTTGAGTGTAAAATGGTGTCGACTGGTTTGGAAATTGAATTTGGATTTTTTTTATGTGCTGCCAAAGCTTGCTGGAAAGACACTATAGAGTGTAGCCGTTTTCGATTTTTATTTTTGGCTGCTATGAACAAATATTTTGTAGCTTTAGAAGTTTCCTTTATAGGTTCTTTCTGTTCAGTCTATGTAGAACAAAGATTGTCAGCATAAGGCAAATTTTGTTCTATTTTTGTTGGTGTCAATCGCTTGTATTTGAATTTGGGGTTTAGGATTGGTAGCCGTTTGCAACCAATTTAGATCTAATGGGATTCCGTCGAAAAATTGATCTGGACCAAATTTCTCTTCAGAGCAAAATGAAGCCTCAGTTTCAAAATTTTAGAATAATCATGGCCTGGTCTCACGGTCTGGCAGGTTTTGGAAAAACTGTCTAGCAATGGAGCTAGAAGAAAATGTGTGTTGTCAATTTCTGTTTGCTATGGGGAAAAGGGGGTCTACACCCTGACTAGAAATAGGCAGTCTAAAACTTGAAGTTTCTTCTCTGTTATTCGTTGATTCATCTTTTCCTAATAACAAATCCAATAATGGGCTTCGACTTCTTAGTAAAATAACAGGGAGATAGGGACTCTGATCCATGTTTGAGTCAGTACGTTCATTCAGGGAGCTAGTCTGGGCATCGTGTTCCGAGAGGAAAGTTTTTTGTGATGTTGTTGCCATATTTCCAATCAACCGACTAAAAGGAGTAGTGTAGCAAGGTTTGTATTGGAATGCAGAGTTTCCTTCTTAGTTTTCAGTTCCTTTGTTAGCATTGTATATTGCATATGTTTGTTAGTGCATTGGGTTTGTTAGTACCTCCAATGTTTTCTATGCTTCTTGACTCTATTGTTGTTGTGCATTGTGCTTTTTATTTCCCATGGGAATTTGGCATATTCGTTTCATATAATGCAGTGTTTTTGTGGATTAATTTCTCCATTTTGTTCAATGGCCGCTCTTAGTTTCATAGTGTGTTGGCCAAGAAAGTGGATGGAAATTAATATGATTTTTAATTTGCACTGCACTCAAGTGGTGCCCTTTTTTGGGAGAAAGCTAAGCTATTTAGAGAGCCGAGTTATTCAGGATCCACCGTCTCATCCTTTCAAACTTGATTGATTGCTCAGTGAATCCTTAAATGGAAGCCACAATTAAATATTCTGGCGCTGGTGGTGATGTTTTCTTGTTGTAATTGCTGTATATAATTGACGGCGGAAAATAGAATATTGTGCTTCGTTTTTTTTTCAGGGGTAGTACAGCTTTTAAATTGGCAAGTTGTATAGCAAATTAGCAAATGCCTTCACATATTTTCCGCTGCTGAGCGAGTCATTTATTTGACATCATCGGGCTAACAGGAGTTGCTACTGAGTCTTAAATCTGCAAGAATTCGAACTTGCGAATTTTCTGAACCGTGTGTTATCAGCCATGGTTTTTCTATTCCATTTTGCTGCCTGAATTTTGTTGCCGCCTGAATAAAACAACACCACAAGCCGGAATTATCATTGTGCTTTACCTAGTATTACCTCCAGGTCTAATTAAAGAGCATCTCCATGACAGCAGTAACCGTGAGGTCTTCAAGAAAAACGATTTTTTGGTCAAGATGAAGCTGCCAAAAAAGACCGGAAATAAGGTAAAATTAGGTACCTAGGGTAGTTGTGATGTATCTCTATCTATTCTACTGAATATGCACTATGGTCTAGTTACTATAGTTAATTAGCGTAAACTTGGTTGTAGGTGCAGAATTCCGATGTAGTCCTATGCCTTTATTTAGGTCCCGGATGCCGTGTCGCAACGTGGTCTGGTCGCAGGATGATCCGAAGATGAGCCGGGGATGATCCGAAGATCTTCAAGGTCCTTCAGCCCTGCCTGCTATGGTAAGAATCTGTCTGGTGTATAGGCAGGAATGGATCATTCTGATCTTTTCGGAAAAGTTTTCGTGTGCTTCATGTCTCCGCGCCTGCATGCTTTCCCTAGGCAATCCCTTGGCGCGCGCTGATTGGCTGCTCCACGCCCCTCAAAGCAATGGCATGATCGATCTGCCCTGTTGTTATGCGCGTTGCTAACTTGGAAAAGGAGCTAATTATGCTTCAGTCAAGCATTCTTATGACACAAGATTTTGTTCAACAGGTGGAGAACTTTGCGGCAAACATTTTTGTTAGAGGATTTCTGTTTTTATGCCATTTTGAGGGGAAATCGGCCGTTTTTAGTGAAGGCATTTATGTAGGCCTAGCTTTTTCTTTTGCAGTCTAGAATTAGTTATATGCAATTAGGCCAGATTTCCTCTAATAAACTTGTAAAAAATTGGTTTAGCTTCATTTTGGTTGCTCCATTTCTATTTTTCCTTCATCCCTGTGTGATAAATTTTGAATTTGCCGTCCTGAGGGGCATACTCCCCACGCCGCCTGGTGCAGCATGGGAATGGTTTAACAATGGGCATGGATTTGAATCAATTGCCGGGTGCGTGGAGACGTGGCTGGTCAAGTAGTAATTGGCAAAGCGAAAAAAATCAATTAATAATGGGCAGTTTGCCTAAAAGTATGGCTAGAAATTTTATTAATTATCTCGCTCATTGTTTACTGAAATGTGCAACTAGCCGCCAGCTAACTTTGTAGCTAGTTTATAAAGTAATTAGTTGACTAATTTTGTTCTTTCTTGTTATGTTTCACAATTGAAACTTTTTCTAGTGAATTGATGAAAAATTGATTTTCAGACTTCAAGGAGCACCGAATCGAGGAGAAGAGGACCGAATCATCCACCTTGACCTACCGGTCAGTTATTATTGCCAATTTTACTCTAATTTATATGTCCTACTCGAGAAATTTGGGGCCATAATTGTTGATGCGCTTGTATTTATCAGGACCTATGTGCCAATTCAGTAGCATTTATTATTTTTGCTCATGCTGACTAACCATTGAATCGATTTTGTTAATTTTTTTGTTTCGTTCATAAGTGAAAATTATCGACTTTGAAAACTATATGAGTCGTTCTCTCTTCTTCTTTTTTTCTACGCTGCCTATGAAGAAAACCCATACTGCAGGGTAACTTAAATGTCTCCAGCTATGGTGAGCGCGGGCGTTGAAGATTTTGACCATAACTAAGTGATTTTTGCTCATTT
>JAAEQW010000306.1 GCA_024231025.1 Candidatus Omnitrophota bacterium | reverse complement strand
CTAACATACTATCAATTCAGTAATTCCTTAATCATTAGCAAGCAAAAATAAAAAACTATTGATTTCATTCTAAAACCAAACTCACATATAACGGCAAATGCTGTCAACAGCTTCTTCACTAATCGACTCTTTTACCCACTCAATTTTCGTAGCATCAAAATACCTACCACGCGGTTAGTAGACCATCAAAATTTGCATAAGTAAATTAATCATTTAGCGAAAAGAGCAATCGATAACCTACCGCTAAATGTCAGCCAACATATTGAACGAAATCATTATTTTCATATTAGGCTTGGTATTGATAAAGGAATTATCCTAACCCGTAAAGTTGATGCATTTCGGTTTTTTTCCTATAAGCTGCACATCAACAACAACTGCGTAACCGTCGCCGAAAAACTTCTTTGATGACGATTACTGGGCTTCATAAGTGAAAGCCCCGGGCTAAAGCCCTATTTTTTAGCCCGGGGCTTTCATTTATAAAGCCTGAAAAAAATAATTGACTCGCACTCCTTTGCAATTTGGGATAGACAATGGTCTCGCAAGGG
>JAAEQW010000305.1 GCA_024231025.1 Candidatus Omnitrophota bacterium | reverse complement strand
GAACAGCTTATGCAGCAAACAAAATCCCTCGTTCAGAATAAAAGTTGTTTGACAACGGAAGATTTTAATTATAGACCCAATAAAATGTTGATCTTTATTGCGACAACGTTTCGTGATCCTAGCGATCACTTCTTCAGGTCGGTACCCTAAAACGTCAGACACCAATCAGAACTCGCAAAACCAAAACAGTATCAAAATGATACATAGAGGAAAAGGGGCAGAATAAAATACAAAATACAAAAGGAGCTGGAAAAAATCACACGAGACAATCACAGTCTACAGTACGCTGCAGCAAATAGTCATACACCTCATACGCCTCTTTGAGCCCTAATTTGAAACATTTTCTTCGATTTCTGACCAAACCAGCAGGAATAGATCATAGGTTTATATACCATTTTTCTTATCTCGTCAAGCGGAATCGATCGGTGTCAATATCATCACTATAGTCCCAATTTGAATTTTTTTATCTACAGACACTCCTCTCCCAAATAACACGTTTCTTGAATTTGCGGCCAAACTGCTTCACGTAGGGCTTAGCCGTAAG
>JAAEQW010000304.1 GCA_024231025.1 Candidatus Omnitrophota bacterium | reverse complement strand
TTTTTTAGTTGTTATTTTAAGCATTAACACCGTGTAATGAATTATTCGTTACGCTATGGTTTATTTGCTATGTCTGAGTTTATAATATAATCTATTTTTTTTAATATGATTTATTTTTTCTTTCAGCTTGTCAGCAGAGTCAAATGCTACAACATTTTCCATATCTACTAAGCCATGTGGTGCGCAATTCTTTGGCTTTTCACTCAGTTTATAGAAACATGGCACAGTGTGATTTGCAGCAATCTCGTAGTGCCTCATGCAATCCCACCCTGCTTTCTTTATAGTAAAGGTTCTCGTCGGAAAAAGCATAGTTTTTTTGGCAAGTTTTTCGAATATCATCAATTTTGTAAGCCTCTTCACATTGGACATGCGTAGCAAATACTTTTTCTTTCAAAGCAGGGTGATGCCTAATTTTAACATCTGGTATCGAAAAGTTAAATGACCCCCGGCAAAGCCGGGGGCTTAATTCTGTTAGCCCCTCAAAGGGGACTTTAACTATCCCCCTAAAGGGGGAGAAGCATTATCTCCGCTTCGGTTTTGAAAACAAAGTTAACTGCGTTACCCGTTCGTCCTCTTTTTCCTGATTGCGCTCTTCCCTTTCAGATATCCGACCACAGATGATACCCGGTGCTTT
>JAAEQW010000303.1 GCA_024231025.1 Candidatus Omnitrophota bacterium | reverse complement strand
CGTGTTTTTAACGTTAACCTCTCATCTCGCGTGAAATCTAAAATAAATCGGCTGAACCCGTTTTCTCTCCCGCAACACCATCCGTCCAAAAACCACTCTCTCTTGCCTAACCGCCCTTACCAACGCGCTATCATAGCCATTGGAAACTTAAATGTCCATACATTTTTTAACTATACAATATGCTAGCGCCAAATTTTTGGTAAAATTATGGATTAGATTAGTAATTGGGATCATGGTGGTAGTGAACCGACAAACAACATCCAGTCTTTTGGCATATATGACAAAGGGCGTTGATACAATAACTCCATGAGTTTAAATAGGATCTTGTCTGTATTCAAACAGTTTTCAGTACTAACAAAAATAAGTCGATCGGTTGCTCCCTATCACCATTAAAATGGTTAGAACACAACCATAAATGTATAACTAAATGGAGAAGCTTGTTTATTCAAACATTTATGATAATGTTCAACCACAAAATGTCCCCACAAAATCCTACCATAAAATTGCGCGAGCTTCTACATTTTAACACAAGCCCTAGAATTACCCCAAACAAAACGCGCCGTTTTTATGTATGTGAGAAATCTAGCTAGAACTACTCTTCCGAACACCAGTTATTTCTTCCATATAGGTCAACATCGAATACGTTATTGGAATTTAGCTGAAAAATCCATGAATTAGCATAATGGTTAGTAAATTAGGACTGCACTCTATAGGTTGCTAAGCTAACAATATGGGTTAGGTATACATACCTAGTGTAAAGGACATGCGTTTTGCTACTAGCAAGCTGGCAACTGATTTTTTATTCAGTTTCTAATCATCACTCAATCGATAAATTTGATAAACCTCTAACATATCAGTTTCATTGAAAAATCCCATATGCTAACTTCGCAGCAATCACAAAAAATAACAAAACCGATAATTT
>JAAEQW010000302.1 GCA_024231025.1 Candidatus Omnitrophota bacterium | reverse complement strand
GAGCTAGCAACTAATTTTTACTTACCCTAACATACTATCAATTCAGTAATTCCTTAATCATTAGCAAGCAAAAATAAAAAACTATTGATTTCATTCTAAAACCAGACTCACATATAACGGCAAATGCTGTGAACAGCTTCTTCGCTAATCGACTCTTTTTACCCACTCAATTTTTCGTAGCATCAAAATACCTACCACGCGGTTAGTAAACCAATGAAATTTGCATAAGTAAAATTAATCATTTAGCGAAAAGAGCAGTCGATAGCCCTACCGCTAGATGTCAGCCAACGTATTGAACGAAATCATTATTTTCGTATTAGACTTAGTAATAATACAGGAATTATCCTAACCCGTAAAGTTGATGCATTTCGGTTCTTTGCCTATAAACTATGCATCAACAACAATTGCGTAAGCGTCGCCAAAGAACTTCTTTGACGACGATTACTGGGCTTCATAAGTGAAAGCCCCGGGCTAAAAGCCTTATTTTTTTAGCCCAGGGCTTTCATTTATGAAGCCCGAAAAAATAATCGACTCGTGCTCCTTTGCAATTTGGGATACACAACGGTCTCACAAAGGACTATATTACTAACCATAGAAAAGAAACTGGCTCCAAAGTATATCATTGTAGTTTTAGGCTGTTTACATCAAACCATGATCAATTTTTTTCAAAATACCCTATCACTATGCATTAGCAAGATTTTTCATACTTCGCCCTTCACAAT
>JAAEQW010000301.1 GCA_024231025.1 Candidatus Omnitrophota bacterium | reverse complement strand
ACAGGATATAAACAATGTCGATTTTTTTCAGAAAGATATGCCCGGTCCAGCCATTAACCACTTTATGATTAACATACATATAAACTCGAAGATAAATTTAGGATAATCGGCAGAAGATACAGGGGGGTAACAAATTACCAAATATGGTTTTTCGTAAAGCCAGATTTTTTTGTAAAAAGTTATAAATTAGAATAATGGTTAGGAGTAATGATCAATGGGGACTCAGAAGCAGCATCCAATCTTTTGGCAGATACGGCAAAGGGTGCTGATACTGTAACTCCATGGGTTTAGACGTCACCTTTGTCCTGTTGCGACCGCGTATCCATCTTTTTAATGTTAACCTCATCTCGCACCAGGCATTAAATCTGAAATAGGTCGGCCAAACCATTTCTCTCCCGCAACGTTGTCCGTCCGAAAACTGCTCTCTCTTACCTAACCGCCCTTAGCCACGCGCTATCATAGCCATTGGAAACTTAAATATCCATACATTTTTTAACTATACAGTATGCTACCCCAAATTTGATGAAAAGTT
>JAAEQW010000300.1 GCA_024231025.1 Candidatus Omnitrophota bacterium | reverse complement strand
TGCAATCAAATGAAAGTGGTGATCAAAGTTCGGCACTTTACCAATATTTTCTCTCTCTAAATTTGAGTGCTAAGCTCAGTGCTGCCTGATGAGCCATACAGTGTTCAGCTGAACTGGATTTTTCTCTCTGCAGAACTGACAGAAATTTTGCATTCCGTCCTATAGAAGATGACTGTAGGAAAAGTACTGCACGAGTTTGTTGCAGTTCTTATTAGCCCAGTATGTCCCCAAGAACCATGCCAAAAATCATTAAAATCCATGCTGACGCCGGGTGATTTCCAGCTCACTGAAATCTGATCGCTTACCCGAGCCAAGATGCACTTTGCCTCCTGCAGAAGCCTTTCAGTGCCACCAATTTCGATGAAACTTACGCCATTCGATAACATTTTGAATGATCTTTAAAATGGTGTATAGCATTTAGCGATTAAATTACGTTTTGGCGCCAACTTCAATTTTTAGGACAAACTCGTGGTTTTCTGTACGAAAATACATTCAAAAAATTTGAAAATTTAAAAATTGATCAAAGCTACCATACAAGCCTAATTTTTGGTGCTGATTTCCAAAATGTCATCCATTTTTATGAAAAATCAATTTGAGACCATAATTTCTTAAGCAAACTGTTGAATGATCACGAATTGTCATCACATAAATGTGCATAGTGAACGCGTTTTCCTATTCCTATTCATATGTACATGAGTCGCCGATGGGGTCAGCCATTTTATGCCTCAAAATATCTAGCGTGAAATTTGTATATTCAGTACTTTTTAAGTGTCACTTTGCCTAATTTGGAAAGTAGTTGTCGATTGATCCATAAAACGTTATATTTGTTACGTTTTATTTGTTACGTGATAAAACGTTACAGGCAATCAAGAACAAAGCGCG
>JAAEQW010000299.1 GCA_024231025.1 Candidatus Omnitrophota bacterium | reverse complement strand
TTGGAATTTTGTTTTGTACCTCCGGCCACTTAGGGACCCCCTGCTAACGAACGACATGAACAGTCATTTGATATTTTACTTTCCTCACTTACTTATCAAAGATAGAACCACCCTAAGTTCTAAAATGGGAAATTTCAATTTTGTAACCAACGACAAGAGATGGTGCATGTATTGTGTTTGTTACAGTTTTGAAATCAGCACAATCGGACCATTCGATTGATAACAAACACACTGCAGTAAACGTCACATTGGAAAAATGCCTTAGTGGGCCTTAATTTGGAACCTTTCCTTCGATTTCTGACTAAACTGATAAAAATGGAGGGTACGTTTATTGAGCACTTTTGCTGAGCTCGTGAAGACGAATCGATTGATATCAAACTCGTCACTTTAGCTCCAAATTGAATTTCTTATGTATGGACACTCCTCTTCGGAAAACCGTGTTTTTTGAATTTCCCGCCAAATGCTCAAGCGTAGAGCAAAACTAAAAAAAGCAATCGATTCAGCATGCAGAGACGAATCGATTGGTGTATAATTTGTCCATATAGCTGTAAAGTTGACACTAATATTTCAATTCACAGGTACAATCTTGTACCCTTCTTTTCCATCTTTTACTTTTTGCATAGTCTGGTACCCTTCTTTTCCATCTTTTACTTTTTGCAGAATCTAGTACCCTTCTTTTCCATCTTCTACTAAATGGGGGGAGAAACATATTAGTTTTTTTTGCCCGAAGGGCATTTTTCAATCTGGTCCCCTTATTTTTCCGCCACACTATTGCTTTGGATAGTAAAAAACGCTAAAGCGACGAAAAAGGGATTACCATAACCGTAGAGTGAAATGGATGTCAAATTCATGATCCTCACCATCG
>JAAEQW010000298.1 GCA_024231025.1 Candidatus Omnitrophota bacterium | reverse complement strand
GCGATTTTTCTTTGGCGTACTTTCGAACCATGCAAAATATTCATTGCCGATATGAGTACAGTAGCCATTTTGACCCTTATGTCTGGCACCGGTATCATCGACATTGATATATTTTGATATTTGGAGCCCAGTTGATAAAATTAGATCCTTTTCACTGTGAAATCGCTCTTTATTCTTGATTATGATGTTGCTCACTTGACCGGATGAGATATCCACTCCTAATTCACGTAATTGTTCAAGGATCAATGGTTGAGTTACACAACAACCGTAATGTTGATATAAAATAAATGAAACCAAGGTGGAACCAAAGTGTCCATTGACATCTTCAGGCAACTCGGCGATGACAAAATCTCCAGATGGAGTTTCCCATCTCTGCCTTCGGTATCGGATGTTCCAGTTCGCAAGTATAATGTCTTGAACGACATAGTCTTGATAATCTTTTAATCTGCTGCCTGGAGGCAAATTTTCAGGTTTAAGAGGAATATCTTCGTTAATTTCGAGTTTTTTAGTTTTGGCTTTTTTACGAGACCTTGGCTTTTTATTCGATGACTTCTTTTTCTTTGTCTTCTTCTCAAGGTTGGAAGGTTTGATATCAGGCTTGGGTTTTTGGCCTTTTAGCCTGGCTATTTCATCTTTTAAAAGCTGAATCTCCTCCATTTGCAGTTGAATAGTTCCAAGCAATTCGGCAACGAGAGGAGTAATTTGATCTTCAGGAATATTGGGGATTCGTGTTATTGGTTTCATGCATTGTTTTCATAACACAAAGCATCGATTTTGTCCCGACATTTTTTTCCATTACCCCGGACTTTTTGAGAAGTTACATTTAACCTTATGCCAAGGATACATGAAAATGGAGGACGCTTGAAAACGAAAGGATTGTTGAGGTATCCCAAAAATTCTGGACATTAAAGCATTCAATTGGTATTGTATCGTATTTTCAAATAGTTAAATCGATGACCTATGGCAAG
>JAAEQW010000297.1 GCA_024231025.1 Candidatus Omnitrophota bacterium | reverse complement strand
TTGCCACCAGCGCCATTATAGCAGAAAACTATCTAAAACTATACTTTTTTGTTGACCCGCTCACGCTCTAAGTGTATAGTAAAACAATGCCCGAACACAACCACATAAAAAACATTATCACCGAAGCCATCGGACACGCTTTAAGCAAAAACAATACCTCTTGCGATAGTAAATTTGAATCGGCTTTAGTAGATTGCATTTTTAATCGTATTGCTGATAAGTATTGCAACGAGACTACCTACGCCCGAACCCAAAGCATAGACTTGCAACTTAAAGCAGATGTGATAAGAGAGTTACCCACCGCTATGATTGAAGTAAAAAACACTAGCCCTTAGCAGGTTTCAACGTTTTTCCTAGAATGATTAAGAGTAAAATTGGTGAGAAACCTAATCCAATTACAACCAATCCTGATATAAAAAAATATGGATTGTGTGAATGTAGAAGTGGCAAAGCTCCCAATAACGCATTCATCAAAAAATGGGTTAAAATAACTGTTTCAAGGCCGTATTTTAAAAATACAACACCCAAGAGAATCGCAAAAAATGTTAACTCGATTCCTCTAGCATAAACAGGGTAAATAGCATACGTCGAATGCCCAAAAGCCCATATTAAAGCTGGCAACAATAGAACAAGCCAGCCAAATTTAAACCATTTTCTAAAAAAAGAAATCATAAAAAGTCTAAATATCAATTCTTCACTAACTGCTGCTGTCAAAGCCAGCGTCAAAGGAAAAAGAAATGGCATTGCCGTGCTTAATATATTTGAATACTGCGAATTAGGTGAGATCCAGATATTAAAAAATCTTCCGCCGATCATATAAAATATCGTAATATAGCCCAAAAATATAAAAGCCAATGAATAAGCAACAACACAGATTGAGACACCCTTGCGTACGGAAATATTTCGTTTACGTATATCATCCAACAAAGGCATACTTTTAAAACCGGCCAACTGAGCCATTATCAAACCTAACATGCCGTAACAAATAATTGTTACTGCGTACACAACTGCACTTTTTAGTGATTGGCTAAAAGCACCAACAACAAAAACCGCCTTACTCAACGTGTTGGGATAAAAATTCCATCTAAACGGAAGTTCATTAAAGAAACTAAGTATTCGCACAGCGAAAATAATACATCCAAAAGCAACCATCACTTTCCAGGCGATATCTATATGCTTACGCCCGTTTAATATTAACGTTACAACAGCGAACATGGTTAATAAAAACGTAACAATCCCCGTCAACATGCTAATCACATCCCCAAGCGATGTTTCTTTCTGCAACTCTCTTAAAAATTCTTCTGGTATTTTTAAGCGCTCATCATAACTTCCCAAGGTATCACCGTAAACAGCCACTGTTACCCTATAGGTTGCATCAGCGATTTTAAACCCTTTCCTCTCCCATGAGAAATAATAATCAGTTCTGTATTTTTGCTTTTCTGTTATATCTTCTTTTAACTCATAATCGTTTAAACTAATTCCATTCGCAACTAATTCGCTCTGGGCAAACGCTAACGCTTCCTCTCGTGATAAATTAGCACCTTTAGCATCATCCAACAAAAAATGGCTACACGCGATCACTTTTCCGGTTTCTGGATCGATACAAACAACAAAACCTTCTTTCTCCAGCTCTTTGTATAGTCGCACTTTCCAAAACCATATGGGAAGACTCTCGCTGTATTGATTTGCTTTCTTTATTCCTTGAGTTTTTTGTAAGTATACTGACGCCACAGAATCAGAAGTAAACATAATTGAAACATCAAAATTTTCCAATTTAAAGTTTTTCTTGGAAAGAAATTCAAAGGCATGCTGGCGAGCATCATCTCTACTTAGGCGCATATTAACAGAAGCAACCGGAAAAACAGAGTTATAGAAAATAATAAAAATTACCGCACCAAGAACACCGCAAGCAATCCATAGCAATAGCGATTTTTTGCTCATATTCACTCCAGGTACGCCTTAAAAAAGGTTTCGATTGAGTCTGTTTGATCGTTATCAATTGAAAATTTTACATAATTAGCAAACACATCAAGAATAACCACCGCATTTAGGCTTGCATCATCAATGGTAGCAGAACGGAGTCTCTTGCAAAAACTAGAATTAACTTTTCCAATATCATCATATATCCGCGAAAGATTCTTCATCTTCCAATCAGGCTTTTTACCATGCTTTGCCAAAAAAAACTGCGCAAGTAAATAGCTCGACATAACACGATAAGTCGTTTCTTTTATTGTCGCAAACGGAAGGTGAAAACGCACCATTGGTTTTAATTTTGCAAAAATCGGGCACCCGCCCGAAACCATGTATATACCAATAAGCGGACTAACTCCGCCTTGAAGAGCAACTTTTTTTGTGTAATCGCGAGCCTGAGACTCAACCGTTACCGTAACCTCCTCACAAGAGGTAAAAACTTTAAAAAAATCTATCAGTTCTGCCATATTAACCGCTAATGGGCAGTAATCATTTGTTGCTGAATCTAATGGGCAGATTGAACATTTATCGTTATCAAGTTTTGCCCATTTCGGAAAAATATGTTTTCCTTTTCTAACAATGTCTAAAGAATGGGCATTAAGAACAACGCTAAATCTCTTTTCGCTACCATCAGCAAAAGTGAAATGATAAACATTGATTACCAAGTCATGAGAAGGATTTTCTTTATTATTCACATTAGCCCCCTAATCTTTATTATATCAAAAAATTATAAAATAACAGCCCTACTCTCTATATGCTCTTGAAAAAGAACTCTTCCAGCCAATTTTTGCTTTTAGATCATCTAAAATAACATAAACACAAGGAATAACCACAAGGGTAAGCCCTGTCGCAAACATCAACCCCCAGCTAATCGCCAATGCCATCGGTCGTAAAAATGGATCAAATCCACCGATACCATAAACAACCGTTGAAAGACCACAAACTGTTGTAATTGTAGTAAGCATTACCGGACGAAGACGTAATATTCCAGCCTCGATAACTGCTTCCTTTATTGGCAACTCACTTCGTTTCTTATTTATAAAATCAACCAGAACAATAGAGTCATTCACGACAACTCCGGTTAACCCCACAAATCCCATCATTCCTAAAAAACTTAGTGGTTCAGCGTGTAAGATAAACGCTACGATAAAGCCAATTAACCCAAATGGAATAGTAAGCATAACCACAAACGGCTGACTTAACGAATGAAACTGGGTCGCAAGAATCAAGAATATAAGACCTGCGGCAATTAAAAATGCTTTTAGTAAACTTGACATTGACTCTTGGGTCTCCTCGTTTTCGCCGCTAAATTTAATAGCATATCCGGGATATCGAGTCGATATATCTTTAAATCTCTTTTTGATTAATCCATTTGCCTTTACCGAAGTCATTTTTTTATTATCAACATCAGCCGTAAGCGCAAGGAAACGCTTACCATCAACGTGTTTAATTGTGCGCATACCGCGAGAATATGATATTTTTGCTACTTTTTCTAAAGGAATAAGATTATCGAACCTATTTGATGCTTTTATTTTGCTAAAGATTTCTTCATTGTTGCGGTCAGCTTGGGCCAATCTGACCAACACTTGTATTTCCTTCTCTGCTTTATCTTGTTTAATAGTTGTGGCAACAACTCCAGAAAATGCAGCCCTCACTGCGAAAGCAATATCAGAATTAGTTAAGAATGCCTTCTGCGCACTTTCTTCATCAACAATAATATTTACCTCTTTTGCACCCAGGTCATTGCTATCAACTACATCAACAACACCATCAATACCTGACACATACCCTTTTACTTCGTTAATAATTTCACGTATAACTTCATAATTATCCCCTTTAATTCGAACATCGATTGCCTTACCAACCGGGGGACCGTCTTTAAATTCGCTCATATATATCTTCTTAACCCCTTTTGGCATAAGCTCCTTAGTAAGCTTATCAAGATAAGAACGGTAATCTTCCATAATCTGGTGAGCCGTTTTATCCCTTTTGCCAGAAGGAGTAAGGTAGACATTTACTTGAGCTAAGTTACTGCCCCTTTTAGCATTTGGATCATAACCTCTATCTTCGGAAAAATCACCAATTACTGTTTCGTAAGTGTCTAAATATTTTGGCGATATACCCTCGACCATCTTTTCGACCGGCCTAACTAATTCGGTTGTCTTTTTTAAAGTGCTATCAGCAACTGCTTCAAGACGAATCGAAAACTGCTCAACCCCCTTTGATGAAAATAATTGAAACGGTAAGAAAAACTTTGCAATAATAATTGAAGCAACTAAGAGAGCGCTTACCCCAGAAACAACTTTATACCGATTATTCAATGCCTTAATTAATAGGGCTTTATATTTCCCAAGCAGACTCAAGAGCCAAGAAGCTTGCTTGCGCTTAGCCTTATCTTTTTTAAAAGGCTTGGCAAAATCTGCTAAATGAGAAGGAAGAATAATAAACGCCTCAACCAACGACGCAGCTAAAGCGATAATAACCATAATCGGTATATACCTAACAAATTTACCAAGCAATCCGCTCATCATCATTAGCGGCGAAAATGCAACAATGGTAGTAAGAACTGTAGCCAAAACCGGACGCATTACCTCATCAGTTCCACGCACTGCCGCCTCAGCAGGACTATAACCTTTTTCGATATAACGATAAACATTTTCTGAAATTATAATACCGTCATCAACAACCATCCCTAAAACGGTTATAAGGCCAAACATTGTAATCAAATTTATTGTTATTCCCCATATCGACATAACCCAAAAAGTCGTAAACATTGCGATTGGTATCCCCAAAGCAGTAAGAAGAGCACATACCGGAGGTAAAAAAGTAAATAAAACAACAACTACGAATACAAACCCAATGGCACCGTTAGAAGTTAAAACTTTTAGCCGCCTCTTTACATAGTAGGATATATCATAAAAAGTGGCAATCTTTAGCTCTGGGTGCCCTGTAGCTCTAAAATCATTGATAATGCTATTTACTTGGTCAACTATGTCCAGGATATCGCCGCTTTTACGCTTAATAACTGTAAGGGTAATCGCCCGAAAACCATATGCGCGATTGACAAGCACTTCATCAGCAAAGGCATGCTTAACTTCTGCCATGTCGCCGACTTTTAGCATATTTCCCAAATCATTAGCTCGAACAACTGTATCCTCAATGTCTTCTTTGGCTTTAATTTCACTTCTAACCTTAACAATTGCCTCTTTGCCTGCCATCTCCAGTTTTCCTCCAGGGATATCAACATTTTGATAGCCTAAAACTTGCACTAGCTGACGAAAAGATACATGATAATCTGTCATTTTCTTAAGATCCGGCTCAACAACAAATTGCTCATCACGCCAGCCTTCTCTTTCTACAGAAGATACACCTTCTATTTCTTCAAGTTTATCACGCAACTGATCAACTTCTTGGCGCAGTGCAAACTCAGTCATCTGACCACTCAATGAAATCTTTATCACCGGAATCTGACCGCTGGTTATCTCAGTAACAATTGGTTTTTCACTAACATCATCGGGAAGACCGCTAACCCGATCAACTGCCTTTTGCACATTATTAACTACTTTTTGCATATTTTTTACATCGCTGTTTATGCGAAGCGTTATAAATGATAATCCATCATAAGAAGAAGATATAATCTCGTTAATATTATCAACTTCTTTTACTTCACGTTCAATTGGGATCGTAACGAGTCGCTCTACTTTCTGGGCCGAAGCACCACGAAAAGAAGTCGTTATCATAACAACATCAAAAGACACAGGAGGAAAAGCTTCTTTATTTAACCCCAGCATTGAAAACAGACCAACAACAATAACCAACGCTGATAATAAGTTAACGAATAAGGAGTTTTTTACAGAAAATTCACTAAATTTCATAATTGATCCTCTGACCAATATTGTTTAAGCAATGTGTTTTTCGCTAGTTGAAGATTAATCTGTGCAATTCTGTATTGAAAAAATGCATACGCATGCGAAAGTTTTGCCAATAAAAGGTCATCTTGATAACGAATGATAAGATCAGAACTGGATCGTCCATAACCTAATGATTTCAATTCCATATCTAATTTACTTTGCTGCAATTGAACAACCGCTTCAGCAAGCTCTAACTGACTGCTGGCAGTATTAACCTCTTTGACCTCATTAGCAATGCCTTTTAGTATGAGTCTTTCGGTTTGTTTCAAAGACAAAAGTAATTGTTCATTCTGCAATTGTGTCTTTCTCAGGTCAGATTTCGCTAAATTATTTTCCAACGGGATTTGCAGTTTTATTCCAAAATAAATTTGAGGATTATCCTGATTTGGCACCTGGCTGATCGCATCGCTAAACTTACGACTTAAACCATTTTTTGTGAAAGATGCCTCAAGATCAATTTCAGGCCAAAGCGCATTGCGCTTTACTTTCAAATCAACACCATTGGCTCTAAGCGCATTGCTAACTCTTCGATAATCTCTTCTTGAGGCAATTGCCACTTTAAGTGATTCGTAGAAATCATAGTTTTGGGGTTCCATAGCCAAAGGATCCGCAGTTTTAAGCTTTATTGACATGTTCCCTTCGTTAAGAAGACACAATAAATCATTTTTGGCCTTCTCCTCTTCTAGCCGGGCTGTTAGCACTTCTGCTTCTCTTATTTTTTCATTAGCAGCCATCGCAAAAAGCGCTGTGCTTTCAGCCGTTCCGATTTGATATTTATCTTTATAAATACGATGCAAACGACGAGCTTCCCCCAACATGCTGCGCTTTACCTTCAACTCCTCTTGCTTTAGGGCAAGATTCCAATAAGCAACCTGAACCTGATAGAGAATATATTCAATATCATCTAGCGAACTATACACAGCATTTTCTATGTCGATTTTTGTGATTTTAATAAGCGCACGATCAGCCAAACCAAAAAAATTCTTGCCTAAAGATTGCCCCAATGAAATTCCAGCAAACGACTTATGGTAAGGATTCATCAAAGAAGCTCCCGAATCGGAATCACTTCTAAAATCACCTCCGCTAAGAGTTAATGTCGTACCTGTTGGCATTTTTTTTGTTAGAGAGGCTAAATATGTCTTTTCTATTTTTTTTGTAGACGATACCGTCGATGAAGGTGGAGCCTTATCCTTCAAATAGCTAGCCTCAAGGTTTAGCAACGTATCAAAGATTGACTCAGCCGCGCTTAAATCAACTCGTTTTATATACGTATCATACTTTGCAATCTGAATATCTAAAGAGTTAGTGAGCGCAAGATGCATTACCGTATCTAGGGAAACTTCAACTGCGCTTTCTTGGGCAAAAGAAGTGAAACAAAAACAAATAATACACAAACTAATTATAAAAAAAATGCTTTTCATTTTTTTGGACGGTTCATTATTCGAACCACTTTACGCATTATAAATAAATAATCTTTGCGTTCACCTGCCGTTAACTTACTAAATATGTCCCCTATAGCTTGGCGACGTTTAGTGCGAATTTGTTCGATTGTTTTCTTTCCTTTTTTGGTTAAAAAAACAGAAACAACTCGTCTATCCCTTGCATCCGACGTTCTTTCAACCATCGCCATCGCAACAAGTCGATCAATAAGACCAGTTGCCGCCGGTAGACTAACATTTAATTCTTTAGCAATCTTATTCATTCTCAAAGCACCGCACTTATCGATTAAATCAAGAAGTAAAAATTGTGGAATACTTATAGTTCCTTTTTCAAGAACACTCTTATGCCCCTTGAACAATCCTTTATGCAAAGCAGGCAAAAGATGCATGATTTCTTGAGCAAATACTGATAGTTCATTATTCTTCATAATTAACCTCCTAAATAGTTAGCATCATTAACCATTAACCAACTAAAATATATACTATTTTGACAGAAATGTCAAGATTACGAAATATGTAAGGCCAGGCCTCTGCGCCTAACCTTATACTTTTAGGTGTTTTTCGACGAAATTTATGATTTTTTCTTGGGTTTGACTGTCAATGTTATGGAATTCAAGCCCCAAGCAATTGCGCTCAGCACGCTGAATGTCTTTATCGGCAATCCAGACTACCTTGGTGTCCACCCCCAATAGAGGCACCCCTGGAATATTTAAATTTATAGTAAGTATCTCACCAACCGGAAACAATTTATTAACCAAAACAAAAATGCCCAATGCGCTCAAATTGATAATTTTACCCTTATAAATTTTAGAAGAATTTTTGTCTTTGAAAGTAATATTACCGGGAAAAGATATTCTTTTGAAACGTCTTCGAAATTTGCGCTTTAAAATACGCGAAATCCTTTTATCATTGGTAAAACTCTTTAGGGCACCCTCTTCAGTTGTATAATAATCGAATACTCGATCTAGACCAACAACTGAAAATAGCTTAACTACATGATGAGGCAAATTAAATATTTTCATCTGCCCTTTATGGTTCATCACGTTCTTATAGGCCACAGCAATCAATGAAATCCCTACGTAATCAACCAAATTTACGTTTTTAAAATTACAAACAATATTTTTTGACTTTTTAGCAAGAACCCAACCGATAGCTTCTACGAAATCTGAAGAATCAACATTTATGTTGCCCTCAAGATCAATTATGATCGCATCTGGTTTATCTCTAAAATTAATCTTCATATATGTATTATACAATCAAACTAACAACAAAAGCAAGCAAACAATAGTAACCAAAATGTTTAAGTTTTTTTGCCAGCACAACCCTTTCTAACACTTTTAACGCTACTAAACCAAAAATAAACGCACAAATAAACCCACTCGCAAGGTATAACGGATCAATCGCCATTGTAAAGAGTTCTTTAGATTCAACCAAAAAAGCAATTATTATAATTGGAATCGCCATTATAAACGACAAATCAAAAGCAGCCTGAGGCCTGAACCCTCTTTTTAACAAAATGCTAATCGTAATCCCTGAACGTGAAATACCAGGAAAAACCGCGATAGCCTGAAATAGTCCTAAGACTAATGAGTCCTTCAGCGTTACTTCATTAATTTCACGAAATTCAATATTTTTATTTTTACTAAGAAGTATAAAGCTATTTGCAAGAAAGCAAAAAGACACAAGATATTTTAGATCAAAAAAACTGCCCAAAAATATTTTTATTATTAAAGCACCAAAGCCCGTAATTAAGGTAATTATAAGTATCTTAAGTCTGAGTTGATCGTTTGAAAAGACGCGTTTGATTTTTCCGGCAAAAAATATGCCAATCGCAATAAGTGTTGCTAAGTGCAAAAACACGAAAAAAGGAAGAAGATTTGCCCTTAACCCAATAATCCGCTTTAGCACATAGAGATGGCCCGAACTACTAATCGGTAAAAATTCACTAATTCCTTGAACCGCTCCGAATAATAAAGACTCCACAGAATCACCCTTTTATAAATAAAAAAATGAAAAAACACAAAATAAAAATCGCTGTTGCCAATACCGCATACTCCCAGAAAGTTAATCCTCTATCTGCAGTAACGGGTTCTTTATTTTCTTTGGGTGGGGTAAATGGCTTATCGATAATTTTACTCAAGTAATCCCGACACTGGTGACAAACACAAAGATGGCTTTCCACCTCTTTTGCTGATTCCTCAGAAGCACTATGCTTTACATAGGCCGGTAATATTTGTTTTATCAATTCACAATCCATCTTTTGCATTATATCACACAAAAAAATCTAACGGAAGGAAATGTTGACAATAACCAGCGAAAAACTTAAAACTTAATCCTTACCACTTAACCCTAGAGAGATTCGTAGTGACAAGAAGCAAAAACCAATTTCCCTGGCACCATTCAAATCATCCAGCGATGATTTTCTTTGGCGCTTCGACCTTAAAAATCCTTCACTTCGCTCAGGATACCATGCTTTTAAGGCCTCAGGGCCTGCCTGGAAAACTGTTTTTACTTCTTATAGGTTTGAATTTTGCGTTTTTAATTAATCAAATGGCTATTTCTGATTAAGTATTTGGGTGAGCTTGAGTGAAGAGGCATCTTCGATGGAACTAATCATAAAAACTAAACCATCGTAATCTGTACCTAGAGGATTGAATGAAGATATGTCCATGCCTTGACCTTGACGCTTGAGATTAAAACTACCGCCAGTTACATCAATTCCACCAACACTCTCAGCATGGAATTTTCGAAGATTGGCGTCACTTTTTCTCTTTAAATCTTCGCTCATTCTTGCCTGAACCGCACCGAATCCATTTTTATCGTATACTGCTCTATATTGAGAGTTGCTTAAAATAGCAAACGCTTTTCCTAGATCCTTAAACTTCTCCGTAGCTGCATCATCGTCGGGATTTTGATCAGGATGGCATTTCATTGCCAATTCACGATACTTACTATTTATTTCATCATAGAAAGCATCTTGGTTCACCTCTAGTATAACGTAGGGATTAAATTCATCTGTTTTTTCTGAACGTATTACTTCAAGCACCCAATCTTTTTGTAATGGTGGTAGCTCTTCTGCCATACGATCGATCGCTTCATTCATGGTCGTTCTTCCGCTCTCAAGACATATCGCGATCATTTCAAACATTATTTCTATATCAAAATTACGACCTTCTGTGTAACTTAAAAAAGCAGTGTACGCTTTGCCATACAAGGCCCATGCTTCTGTTTCATCAGCTCCAAAACTACCTAGATCCAGCTCGCTATTGCCTAAGCGTAAAGCTTCAATGAGGCGCTTCCTTACGTCTAAAGAATTCTCACCGCCGGCGCCAATCTCATTCTGTTCTTTTTCTATCCCGTCTTCTTTTATTAACCCTTGTGGACCGCCTTCTGGTTTACCAGCTCGCTCCCACTCAATGTTACATACTACATTATGCGCCTTAATCCAATGCCAACTAGGATTTTCTTGACGAAGAACAAGCTCCATAAGTTCATGAATTAAAGTTGACGGATACCTTCCTCTATATCTTTTTAAATCCCGCTCTAACATTATTACCCGCCACACCTCATCAAGACCTTGATAATTTATGCCCCCTATTCCGCCATCAGGATCAATAACCTCCTCTTTGAATTTTTTGCCGTATTTATCTTGTGGTAAATCAATAAGTAGAACCTCAATTGCCCTTGCTTTTCTGGCTTGCTTTCGAGTAATATGATTTGAAAGCCGTCGCAAAGCCTCATCTAAAGCCATCGCTAAATTCTCACCAGCTAAAACCCGTTTTTTAGCTAATTGGTCTGACTCCCCTCCAGAAAGAGGCAAATCAATATATTCTAAAAAATACTCAACTAAGTCACGAGGAGTCATATCCTTAGAAGATTTTTCCCTGTATTTAGCGCGTTTACGATGAGTAGCCTTGTAGAAAATCTCAGTCTGCGCAAGAAACTTTGCCATAAATTTTAAATCGCCCCCGAATTGAGCACCAAGGTCACCGCCGTCTTTAACTGACCTTACCCCACCTCTAATTACCCCTGTCGCCTTAGGGTTTTCAGGTAATTGACCGCTACGGTCCAAACTATCAGCACTAGGAGCCACAACCCCGCCGGAAAAATACCGACGATTTATTTTTTTGCGAAGCGCAGGATCATATTCTTTTTTAAGATAATCATAAACACCCCTTTTGTATGCCTCAACGTAAAGGTCATAAATTTTATCTTTGGCGCCTTTATCTTCTAAGTCGATCCCCGTAATTTTACCGTGATCGATGTAGTGTTGATAAAAGGTATCCTGAAATTTATCTTTGAACCAAACTGCGAGAATAAGTGAGTGATAGATTTGCCGAAGAGTTGTGAAATTCTTCCCGTAATTTACGTCGTGAGATATTTTAGGTAAGATTATTTCCCGCATTAGGCGGGATGTTGTTTGGTTGATTTGTTTTGCTTCCGGGGACACGTACCGATCCCCGACTACGTCGGGGCTTCCGGTACATGTCCCCGTTCGGTCAAATTGGTCTATGGTCTTTGGTCTATGGTCTGTTGCCCGAAGGGCAACATAGTCGCTCTCGAGCATTATCTTCATCGTTGATTCAGTAATGTAGACGACGTCTTCGTTTTCGTAGACTACGCTTTTATCTGGCATGATCCAGACTTTGTTGTGGGTAGCTATAGCGGGCGATTCGTGAATCGCCCCTACACGATCATATATTTGACGCCAATATTCTTTGCCGGTTTCACTTTCCGGATAGGTTAGAGATGATGCGAGTTGTTTTAGGATGTAATCCTGGCCTAGCAAATCTTTACCTAAATCAGTTACGCTTAAATCATTAGTAGCGATTCGATCCCCTTCATATGGCGATAAATTAACCCATAGCTCCTCTTGAGAAAGAGTTAATCCCGCTAAGAAATACCTAATAAGCCGAGATGCTTCTTTTTTACCAATTTTTTCTTTGCTTCCGCTATCAACAATAAATTCAATATTCAGCGGATCTTGGGGGTGAAAACGCAAGCCTTTCAATACTGGAGGAGAGTAATCTTCTGATAAAGAGAGTAATTGATCTGGTAACGGCAGATCATAAACCGCCGCCTGGGGACTGCCCTCACGCAATACCCCCAATAAGGCAGTTACCGCAAATATAACGATTGTTAAAAATATAATATTTTTTTTCATATTAGCACACCATTAATATATAACATATTATATGAGGGAATGCTATGAAAAATACTTACGAAATGCGGGGTTTTTGAAAGCGCTTACCCTGCAAGAACATGTAAGGAATTTGGGATGTGGGATCTTTTTTAACAATTACTGGGGTTTTATATACTTTTTCGATTAAATCGCTAGTTAGCACTTGGGAAGGGGTGCCAATTTTGACAATTTTTCCTTGGTTTAGGAGAACCAATCGCTGACAATACTGGGCCGCAAGATTAAGATCATGCAAGACCATAATAACTGTAAATTTCTTTTGCTGATGAAGGTCACCTATCAAATTCAAAGTGCCAATCTGATGAGCAATATCAAGATGACTAGTTGGCTCATCCAAAAGAAAAAGGCTCGGATCCTGACAAATAGCACGAGCTAACGAAGTTAGTTGGCGCTCACCCGCACTTATCTTAAGAATTGAATGGTTTTTGAGCGCAGAAACTTTGGTTTGCTCCATTGCTTGACGGGCAATAGCAAAATCTTTATCGCTTTCTAGAAACTGAAAAGCACCATAGTGGGGTATTCTTCCCAATAAGACGTACTCCTCTACTGAAAGTGAAAGTTCATCGGAATTAGCAGCAACAACAGCAATCTTGCGAGCTAATTCCCGACGGCTCAATGAAAATAAATTATTGTCATCAAGTAAAATTTCCCCACGCCGTGGTTTAAGCAAACCCGTTATTGCCTTAAGCAAGGTAGTTTTGCCTGACCCGTTAGGGCCGATTATTCCTAGAATCTGACCCGACTCTACTTCAAGATTAATATCGCTAAGTAAGAAAGTATCATATCCGCAATAAAGATCTTTTATTGAAATCGCACTCATAGTGTTTTGTAGTTTTTAGATAAAACATAAATAAAAAGCACTCCCCCGATAAGACCAGTAATTACCCCTACCGGAAGCTCCAATGGAGAGATAACAACCCTTGCTAAAGTATCGCAAAATACCAAGAAGACCGCTCCACCCAAATAAGATGATATAAGAAGAATTCGATGGTCCCTACCCACTACAATCCTCATAAAATGAGGCACAACCAACCCAACAAAACCAATTATCCCGCTAACGGCAACGAATGAACCTGTTAAGAATGAAGCAAGAAAAAAGATAATCCCCTTAGAGCGTTTGACATTAATACCCAAATGCATTGCTGCCTCCTCGCCCAAAGACATACCATTTAAATCTAAGGCGAGAAAATATGAGATGATCAAACCTGCCAGTGATATAAGCATTACTAATTTCATTAGCAATGGGTTTGATTCTTCCAATGATCCCATCGTCCAAAAAACAATACCATGCAAATCCGTCACCCGAGCCATTGCCATAATCAACATAATTAACGAAGATGTTATATAGCTAATCATTACCCCTGAAAGTAAAACCCCTTTCATTCTTAAAACATTTTTTCGCATGCTAAGCACATATAAAACCCAAACAACCGCCATGCTTCCGAAAAACCCCAATAAAGGTAGCGAAAAAATACCAAATTTACCGCCAAGGCTAGTAACTATACCCAAACAAACTCCAAGGCATCCACCGCCGGAAATACCGAGGGTGTATGGCTCAACCAATGGATTACGAAACACCCCTTGCAACAACACCCCGACTAAAGCGAGGCCGCCACCAACCGCAATCGCCAAAATAATTCTTGGTAATCGGATACTTAAAAGAATGGTACTAGAAGTAGGGCTACCGTCTTTGAAAATTGAAGAAATAATCGTCTCGATACTAATTTTTACTGCACCCGTACAAAAAGCGACAACCGATATCATACCGAGGGCAAGAACCAAAAAAATAACCCAAAGCAACCACTTAATTATTTTTTTATTGTCCATTTTTTAAAATTCCTATCAATTTCTCTAAGGCAGTTACAAAAGTTATCGGACTCGGACTGCAAATCAAATCAGAATCTAAGATATAAATCTGCTTCTTTTCTACTGCGTCTATTGAACACCTCTGCCAATATTGAGATATATCATCGGCGCTAAATCCCATAATTGCAGCAATAACAATATTCGGGTTACATCGTATGACCTCCTCTTTGGAGTATATACCTGATCCTGAGTGCTTTGCAATATTTTTTCCTCCGGCAAATTCCACTAAATCATTGATAAACGAATCCTGGTTAACGGTAAAAAGCGGCCGAATGCCAATTTGAACGAAAACCAAAGGACTCTTATTTGTTATTTGTTTTTTTAATTGACCAACTTGTTTTTGCACTTTTTCAATGATCCTTACAGCTTCTCTCTTTTTACCGACAATTCCACCAACTTGAATGAATTGCTGACATAATTCGTTAAAACTTTTTGCCTCGGGAAGCTGCACAACTGAAAAACCAAGGTTTTTTAATCTGGTAATTGTAGTATTTGGAGTTAGAGAAGTTGCAATAATAACACTTGGGGAAAGTGAGACAATTTTTTCAATATTGATCGCAAGCATTGTTCCTATTTTATCTTTATCCTTGGCTTGATCTGGGCGATTGCAATAGATGGTATTGGCAATCAGCTGCTCCTCTGCGCCTAAATCATAAATACTTTCAGTGATGAACGGACCGAGCGATACAATTTTCTTGGCTGAAACTCCCATTGCAAGACCCAACGCAATTAAAAATAATAGTATTTTTTTCATCAAACTTAAAACTCCAAACTTATCCCGGCGTTAAAATTACGTTCGGGACTAGGGTAATATCCTCGCTCACCATAAACAGTAGAAATCGCTCCATACTCACAATATTGCTCATTAAACAGATTATTTGCTCCAAAAAAGATATTCATCTTATCTAATTGATAGGAAAGCTTTGCATCAACAGTAACGTAACTGTCAAGCCGGGGATAACTATGCGCCTGATCATTAATAAAATACCTTTCTCCAACAAAGTTAGTTGTAGCCGATAGCATAATTTGATCAGTAATGTCAGAATTAATTCCAAGAGATATCTTATGCGTTGGTACTAAAGGTACTTGATTGCCATTGTAGGTACCATCTTTAAAGCGTGCCTGTGTGTGCGTATAACTAAAATTGGTAGATAGCCTATCATTAAGATCCCACAAAAGAGAAAGCTCCGCTGCGGTCCTTCTGGTTTTTGAGTAGTTCTCATTAGAAAAGGTGGCCGGATTGTAGTAGAGTTCGTTCTTTAAGTTCATAAAGAACCAGCTAAAAGACACTGACGCACTTTCCCAAGAATTAAAGTTTACCCCTAACTGATAAGTATAATTTTTCTGTGTCTTAAGACTTATATTAACTGGCGGTGTCGACCAAACACTATAATACTCATCGGTAGCTGGAGTCCTAAAACCCTTTTCATAATTAAACGATAGCCGACAGATATCGCCAACATTATAAACTATCCCCGCATTCACAGCTCGATTAAGCGTTGCAGCATCCTGATTAACTACAGTTGCATTAAAAAAGGGGTCGGCTGTCCAAATACCCGTTTTTGGAGCAGAATCAAACTCATACTTTGCTTTTTCCCAACGATAACCCACAGTAACTAATAGATCTTCAAAAAGATCAATTTTGTCAATAACGTAATAACCTACAGACTCCTTGTCAATATCAGTTTCTCTGGTCTTTGCACCCGAATAAAAAGTTGGCCACCCTGCATGAGAATAAGCATCAATTATCGTATCTGATTTATAGTAATCTGCACCAACAACGATGCTGTTGTTTTTTCCGAAAAATTCACTATCCAAAGTGTACTTAGGTCGCATACTTAAAGTGTCAATTCTTCTGCCATCGTAAGTAAGACTACTTAACAAATTATTAGTTACTCTGCGCCTGCGAAACGATGCACTCAAGTGCAATACGCCTGCACCATCGAAATCATTAGAAAGGTCAAGATTAGCATACCAGTTTTTCTCACCAATCTTATCATCATTAAACAGGCTATCCCGTCTTGTATTAGCAGCAAACTGGCTTTCCCTTATTGCTCCACTAAGACCCAGATCTGCCTCATGGTAATGCATTGATAAATCTATTTTTGTTGTATCAGCTAAATTGTAATTAACATCACCGCCAAAATCAAAAGCCCGATAATCACTATTATCACGATAACCATCAGTAGTAACATATGCTGAGTCTAAACTGTACCCTAAATTACTCTCCATCATCGAAACAGAAATATTTGTTTTATGCATATTGCAGGATCCTCCGGATACAGCAATTTTACCTGATAAATTTTGCTTACCTTTTTTTGTGATAATATTAACAACACCCCCTGTGGCATTATCACCATAGGCAACACTACCTGATCCACGCAAAACCTCAATCCGCTGAACCCTTTCAAGAGGAATCTGAGCCCAATCAACACCCGTTAGGTCAATCTCATTAATCCTGCGTCCATCAATTAAAACTAATGTATTTTGAGAGGCAAACTCACCAAAACCTCGCAAATCTACTGCAACTCTTGTGCCAGTACCATAATAGTCACGAACAACCACACCTGCGCTGTTGCGCAACAATCCGGCAATTGTACTTTCCTGTGACTCTTCGATTGCTTGTCGATCTATAATTTCTATAGAAGCGGCGGTTTTTCCAATTGAACTCTCACTTCTTAATGGAGTAACCACTATTTCACCTAGACTTACCCCATCTGCAGCGAAAGCCTCAGCAGACAACCCTTCGACTCCGCTCAGGGCAAGCAGACCCAAAACTACAAACCAAAAACAGATTCCGAAAACTTTTCGTAACATATCAAACCTCCTATTCTTGCTGTTATTCTTATGGAGGAATAAACATAAGTGATAACAAAAAACCCTACGCTGCGCTTTCGCTCGCTCAGGATTCATTCGACTAGTCCCGAACTTCGTTCGGGAAAGTCTCATTAAAAAATCCCGCGTCGAGCTTTCACTCAACGCGGGATGCACCCTTACTTACTTGGTCCCACAAAAGTTTAGACTTCATTCCTCGATAGTCTTCCCGCTAGAACGGGACTGCATCAATAAACTATTATTGGCGCAGAAACCAATTTTTCGACAGGTATTCTGGCTTCCTTTATCCCCTTGATCGCCTTCCCATCTCAATAAGACAGTGGCACGAAATTACCAAAGGTTTTCTGCATTGCAGAAAAAGGTTACAGCTCCGGGAGAGCTCCTGACTTTCCACCAAAGGCGGATCACAGGATTCCCTATTAAGCTACTGTAGCATCGAAAAAATATTTAATATTTAAAGAACTGATTTATTGTAGATCTACGGCTCTGCATTGTCAAATTATTTTCGTTGTCATCGCGATCAGAATTCCACACCTTTTCTGGCAGCAACATTTAAATCGAAAGGGTGTTTTATTTTTGTTACGAAAGAAACATAATCAGCTTTTTTTATTAATTCCGCGGGAGCATCGCATCCGGTAAAAATTAATTCTATACCATTTGAATTGTCGATAAAACTTCCCAATCTTTTAACACTAATAAATCCTACGGCTAAAGCATTTAGAATTTCATCAAGAATTATAAGATCAAAATCACCGCCGGCAATAATTTTATCTATTTTATCTAAGCTTTCATCGATTGAGCGCTCGGTTTTTTCGTGATCTTCTTTGATATTCTTGCTAAACATTGGGTGCTTTTGCCCATCAAACCGATCGATTTTAACCCCCAAACTTTTCAAGGCGTTAGCTTCACCGCAAACAAAACTACTATCTTTTAGAAATTGGGCCACATATACCCTTTTGCCACATCCATGCGCCCTAATGGCAAGCCCCAAACTAGCAGTAGTTTTGCCCTTACCATCGCCTATGTAAAAGTGAACCATGCTTAATTTATCCTTCCAAAAATAATCAAGATACAAGTTACAATAACCAAAAAATAACCAATCACCAAATTCCAATCAACAAATTGTTTAATTATTGAATATTGATTATTGGTCATTATTTGCATCTTGTTTCTTGGTTATTGGTTATTATACAATAAAAGAAAACACTCCTAAACTTGCAAGAGTAACCAAGCAAGCGGCAATAGCCATTCCAATAAATATCGCAAAAAATGCTTTGGCGGTTTTAAATTCAAGTAAAGTTGCCGCCACACTTCCCGACCACACCCCCGTACCCGGCAATGGTATTGAAACAAACAGCACAAGCCCCCAAAACCCATATTTTTCAACAACTTTTGACTTACGCTCTACTCGATCAAACCACCAACGTAATATTTTTCCAATACCTTTTACGGCTTCAAGCTTCTTTTGGGCCCATTTCAAAAAAAACAATAATGGTAATATTGGTAGTGTATTGCCAAGCAAAGCCAAGCCAAACACCTGCCAAACATTAAAACCTTTAGCAATTCCGATAGGAATAGCACCACGCAACTCCACCAATGGTGAGGCAGCAATCAAAAGAATTAACCATTTACTCCTGATGTCCATGCTCTCCTCTTAGTGGTACAAATACGCATTGGCAAAGTTCTTTTTCTTTAAAATCGTATTCTGACTCCTTCGATAAAACAACTAAATATTGATGCAAAAATCCACCAACAGGAACCACCATCATCCCGCCAACTTTAAGTTGCTGTTTCCAATAATCCGTTATCTGAGGAGTACCAGCCGAAACAATTATTCTGTCAAATGGGGCATGCTGAAGCCAACCTAAACCACCATCTCCAACCTTGCTGTGTACTCTATAACCTAAAGAATTTAATGTCTCCAGAGCTTTCTTCGCCAAAGAATGAACAATTTCAACCGTATAAACATCCGCACCGAGAGTTGCAAGAATCGCAGATTGATACCCGCTTCCAGTTCCGATTTCAAGAATTTTCATACCTGGCTCAACTTCTAATGTCTTTATCATAAACGCCACCATAAATGGCTGAGAAATGGTCTGACCATCGCCAATTGTAATTGGATAATCCTCATAAGCAACCTCCCAATCACCCTTTGGCACAAACAAGTGTCGATTAACGTCTGTAAAGGCATCTAATATTCTTTGATCATCAATTCCTCGCTTAAAAATCTGCTTATAAACCATGTTGTTTTTCATCTTGTCCAAATCCATAAATACCTTTTATTTTTTTAAGCGAGATATAAATCCAAAAAACCTAATTGTATCGGTGAATGGATTAATTTTACTATGTTGATTTTTAAAATATATACTCTTAATTGGAATGCTCTTAATTGGGTAACCCGCACGAGATGCCTTGATTAAAATTTCTGATTCTATCTCAAACTTACGCGTTCGAAGTTTTATAGCTTCTAAAATTTCTCTTTTAATAAGACGAAACCCACACTGGGTATCAGGAATACTTTGACGAGCAATCCTAGAAACAATTTTTGACATCACCTTGTTGGTAGTAATTCTTAAGCCAGGCATACCAATCGGATTATCCATACGGTTGCCAACAACGCACGCCTCTCCTTTAGATGCCTGAGCAATAAAATTATCAACATCATCCGGTGAATGCTGGCCATCAGCATCCATGGTAATTATATAATCAAATTTTTCATTTTTTAAAAGATATTCTACTGCAGTTTTTATTGACAATCCTTTTCCAAAATTTCTTTTATTACGAAGCACAACCGTTGCATATTTTTTTGCAGTTTGATAAGTCTTATCGAATGACCCATCATCAACAACTAAGACGCTAAAACCTTTTTTATTTAAACTATTAAGTAATACACCTAGAGAATCAGCTTCATTGTAGGCAGGAATTATAATCCAAACTTTCATAACAGACTACAGACTATAGACCATAGACCATAGACTTTTTCAAGATTTTTAATAAAAATCTTGATCGATTGCCTGAAGTCTCTTGTCTCTAAAAAATATACTTTACGACTTATCATTTTCTATCCAATACTTGATAAACAGATACCACTGATCCGGATATTTCTGTATATATCGCTCTAAGACTTTGGTGTAATCTTCAACAATAGTTTCCTGGCTCATCGCTCCGCTACGTTGAGCGATAATTGGCTTCTCAAAATAAAAATGATAATGGTATTTACGTTTTCGAATCATAAAACACGGCACCACATTAACACCAACTTTCAAAGCAAAAAAAGCAAACCCTCTAGGCAAATACGCATATCGAGAAAACATCTTTGTCTTTAACCCTTTACCGGAAAAATCACGATCTCCTAAAAGGCCCAATACACCATTACCCTTAAGAGCTGAAAAGCACTTCTTTACCCCAGCTCCAGTAGGAATAACTTTTATTCCAGCTACCTGACGCTGGTGGTTAAAAAGATTATTTGTTCGCTTATCTTTATGCGGCAGGGCAACAGCGCTAAAATTATACCCCAGAAGAGAAGTTATCGTCCCTGCAAGCTCATAATTACCAAGATGCGCCGTTAAAAGAACTACTCCGTCATCACTTCTTAAAGATTGATCCACATTTTCTAAACCACTAACTTTTACATATTTTTTTATAAAATCACTATTAAACTTAGAACACCTAAAAAAATCAACAAGATAGTATGCAAAATTTATAAAAACTTTTTTCGCAACTTTTTTAATTTTTGTTTTATCTTCGATAATCGGTTCAAGATTATACAAAACATTCTCTCTATCATTTTTGCATAAATAGTATTGGAGTAGTGCAAGATTCTTTGCTATGAAGTATCCTATACTGCGTGGAAGAAGAAGGGCTAAGACTTTTACAACAAGAAAAATATAATACATAAAATACAAACTCAAAATTTAAAACTAACCAATCTCCCCAAGTATTAAATCGACTATTCGCAAAGACGAATCAATCATAGAATTCTCTTTAGCTTTTTCTTTAAGTGCATATATTTTTTTCTTATCCTGCAAGAGAGCCTCTACTGCACCAACTACCCCTTTCGAATTATCAGCTTCGATGATGGCATTCTTTTTAAATAGATAGTTAACGTTGCGCTCTTCTTGCCCGGGAATTGGATTATCAATAATTATTGCCATACCTTTGGCTAAAGCCTCCGATATTGTTATTCCTCCACCTTTAGTAACAATTATGTCGGAAAAATCCATAATTTTATTTACAAAATCAATATAACCGAAATAATGTATAGGTTTTTTGAATTTATCTATATTTTCATCAAACCAATCGTGCAATCTTTCGTTGCGCCCACAAACCACAATCATCTGAAAGTCCAAATTTAATTCATCCAGCTGTTGAGCGACTTCCTTAATCGCACCCATACCTAAGGCACCACCCATAAGCAATACTGATGGCAAATCATTACGAAAGCCAATCTCTCTAGCTACTTCATCTTTAGGGAATGACGTTAAAAACCTAACCGAAATAGGAATACCCAGAATTTTTACTTTATCTGCGTCTACACCTTCCTGGATTAACGCCTCTTTGGCTTGAGAGCATGCCACAACATATTTATCAACAAAAGGATGAATCCAAAAACGATGAGGGTGATAATCAGTAACTACTGCCACCAGTGGTGTTTTAAGCCCTAGCTTCTTTTTAAAATCGGCCAGCATACCGCATGGAAAAGCCTGAGTCGCTACAAGACAATCTGGATTAAAGTCCCTTACAAGACGTGATAGCTTACGAAAAGATAATTTATTTATCCAACGCTGAATAGGTGTTAAATGCTTTATCACTCCCTTGCGATCATAAGTAGTACCCCAAATAAAAGGAAAGTGTTTGATTATAATCGTATATATAAAATCTACCACTTTTTCGCTGCGAGGATAAAAATGGCCAAAACCATTAAGGCTCAAAACCCGCACCTGCGAATCTCGATGATAAAAAGCTTCTTTCAAGTTTTTTGCAGCTATACTATGGCCGCCAAAGTCTGAAATATAAAAAATATTTACTTTTTTCATTTTTCGATATCTCTGGAAATATAAGCTTTTAAAAAAGCATCTACGACGTCAGGGGCAAATTGCTTCCCCTTATTGCGTTTAATTTCAGCAACTGCCTCCCTTAATGACAATGCCTTACGATACGGCCTATCGGTAGTCATCGCATCAAAAGCATCAGCAAGAGAGATCACAGAAGCGATAAAAGGGATGTCCTCACCACTCAACCCGGAAGGATATCCCTTGCCATCGTATCGTTCATGATGGAATTTTACTCCTAAAAGGGCTTCGTCAAGTTCATCAACATTTTTTAAAATATTAACCCCGATTAAAGGGTGTTGGCGAATAACTTTTCGTTCTTCGTCGGTTAAGGAATCGGGTTTATTTAAAATGCTCTCTGGTATCCCAATCTTACCAATGTCATGTAAGAGCGCTGATATCTTTAAATTTTCCAAAAATTTACCCCAGTCAACAATATTTTTCTCATTCTTCATCTTATTAGCAATATCGAGAGAATATTCCATAACCCGTTCAGTATGGCCCATCGTATATTTATCCTTAGCTTCAATGCTAGACGCTAAAGTTGCTACCATTTGCAAGAATAAACGCTTATTATTCGCTAGCTGAGTGCTTATATCTTCAACCAGCCAAGCATTTTTTAAGGCCATAACAACATCCGAGGCAAGAACTGACAAAAACCCCAGCTCCCCTTCTGAAAACCTCTTTTTGCTGACTTTATCCCCAAGAAAGAGAATCCCAATTAAGTCTTTACCAAAAAACCCAGGCACGCAAACTCGCGCTTGATGAAAACTTAAATTAACCTTCAAATCTTGAAGAAAAGCTCTTGTTGCCCGGCTTTTTTTTGAATTACGAATATATTCGTCAATCTTAGTGAAAAGAATAAAATCTTTAGGAAAATTTCTCTTTTTATTAGTGAAGTATTCTATCAGCGGATTTTTTTTAGTAACTTTAACGAAACCGGAAGGAATTTTAAAACCATGACGTCCTTTGGAGATTTTTACAACATATTCTTCTCTGGTTTTGTCGTAAATAAGAATTCCAGCATGTGTAACTCTTAAATTACTAACAATTGTACGCAGAACCAACTCAATAAGCGCATCAGCATTATGAACAAGGATCATTTGCCGAGCAATATTTTCTAAGTCTTTTCTGTGATTAGCTCTCATAACGCTTAAGAAAATCTAGTCGCATTTAGCAACCATCAAGATCCTTCCCATGAACTTCCCCGACGTTCTTTATAATTTTTCATACATCAAGAAAGATACGCTTTAACTTTTTCGTTAAGGTCACTCAAATCCAAAGGTTTTGTTATGTAGTCTATTGCCCCGATCTTTTTTGCTTTTTCTTGAAATTCTAGCTTTTCCTTGCCCGTAATCATAATTACCTTTAGGGCCGCATTTAAATCAATTATCTCCTGAAGAACGGTTAATCCATCCTTATCCGGCATTTGAATATCCAGAAAAACACAATCAGGCGAATCTTTTTTGCAAAGCTCTACAGCTTCTCCTCCGCTGACTGCCTTCATTACAGTTATATCTAACCTTCTTAGAAATTTTTCAAGAAAATCAACAATCTCTTTTTCATCATCAACTACAAGAACTTTTTTCTTCATAACCTTCCATCGTTTAATGATTAATGAACAAAATCCTACCGGCGATTAACAATACTTATTATATCTCAATTATTCGCTAGGGTAAATATATTTTATCCGTATATCCTAAACTAAGTCAACAAATTGCTTACCTTCCGCAAAGGGATTCAGCGATTTTTCGATGTTAATATTTTTCATCTTCCCTAGGTCCATAATTCCAGATTTCGAAGGATGAACGACTTCCACCTTGGGAGAAAACTTATCTGATTCGTTAATTTCCCGAACAATGGCAACTGTTGCATCACTTAGCTCAACGATTGTTCCGATTGGCCAAACTCCCATTATGTTAAAAAACATATCCAATAACTTTGGATCAAAGAGATTTCCTCTTTCCCGCATCATAAGGTTATAGATCATTTCTGGCGGATAACTTCTTTTATAGCTTCTTCTTTGTATAAGCGCATCATACACATCACACACAGAAATAAGCAACGAAGCTACGTGCGGCGCTTTAGCGAAAGGTACTTTCGGATAGCCCTTTAAGTTATATCGCAAATGGTGTTCAAAGGCAACGATTACCGGTAACGTTCCCAAACTATCCACATTCTTCAAAAGAATCTCAGCCCCCAAAAGAGTGTGGCTACGCATCTTATCAAACTCTTCTTCAGCCAATTTATCCGATTTTTGTATTATCTTGCGCGACACATAAAGCTTGCCGATATCATGAAAGAGGGCCGCAATCCCTATATCAAGACAGTCCTTATGAACAAATCCCAATTTAACGGCAAAATGCATCGACAAAACAGAAACATTCAGAATATGTCGAAATGTTCCTAAATCATATTGCTTAACTGTAGTTAGTTTAAAAAATTCATGATATCTACCAATTAAATTTTCCATCACATTGGTGACAGTAAAGCCCAATTCTAAGGAATCAATTGTGCCACTATCAAGCATTTTCGTTAACGAGTCAGCAATTTTGTCCATCGATCCTTCGTAACGTTTAAGATAGTTTATCGCACTTTTTACGCTACTGATCGGTTCACCTGCCTCGGCGCTAAGCTTACCTGCAGAAATATTACGAATTCCCATAGTTAAAAAATACTCTTCTGTTTCTGTATTAAAATCTCCCTTCGATATCATTAAAAATTCTAGAAATTTGATTAACTCGTCCCTTTTAACTCCACGACAAAACGACAGTTTTTCAACACCTTTTTCTTTTAAATAACTAACAACTTGTCTCATATTATTGCTTAAATCAAAAAATATTTCCGACTCGAAAGCAATCTCATCTCCAACAATACCAATAGTAAAGTGCTCTCTAGAACTAAGGATGTCTTTAAGCTGGCTATACGTTTTATCTAACGACTCATTGAATTTTGGGTGACAAGTAGTATAAATTTGAGCGCTTTGCAACGACGACATCAGATCTCTAAAAAAAACTTTGATTTTATCAGTTACGCTCATTTTTTTTGCCTCTATCCCAATCTTCTAAAAGTTGTTTTGCCCCCTTGGCAACCTCTTTGCGCCAAAATGACTTATCTCTGCTTAAGGAAATTAAACATTCTCTTGCACCAAAAAATTTAACATCCTCAGCCATTCTTATGTTTTCCAAAAATATATTATTACGAAATCCAAAAAAATTAGATTGATTAAAAAGCTCTTTCACCGCCTGAGAAGTTAACGCCTCATCCGTAGCAATAACAGCCAGTGCTTCCCTTTTCAAGAAAATGTTCCTTTTTTTAATTAAAGAAAGTAGTAAATCTCCATCATACAATGAGTAAGCTGCTAGCTCTCGCATTGCTTTGATTGCATCAACTTTCAAAAGAATATTAGAAAAATTAAAAATAAACTTCAGTACTTCAAGGCTAAAAGGAGAATCAATAGTTTTGACGCTATCAATAATTTCTCGGATAAACTCTAAATCATGCCGATTGCGGTTCATCTCTCTCTTAAAATGATCAACTTGATATCCAAAAAATTTGAAGTATAGCTGCATTATCGAGCGATTAATCTTTCTGTCTTTAAAAATCGCTGCGGTATAAGGCGTTATTCCAATAAAACTTTTGGATGATGTATTATAAAAAACTTCAAAACAACTGGTTACTTCACCCTTTAGAACTTTTTCTTCGACTAATCCAAATATTTCTCGTTCAGTATCAACGAACGCTGACTCAAGACTCGGATCAAGACGTTTCTTTTTGTCTAATGCCTCTATAAAAAGTTGCAAGTACTCTGCATCATTTTCTTCCATTGCCCTATTCCATTCACTTAGAATTCTTTCTGATATCAACTTCAACCAGGTCAGCCTCCTCTCCAAAATAAACAAATTAAGCAAAATATATCGATAATTGCAATTAACTTGCTTGCGATCGATAGAGCGCTCTCCTTCGATAAGAGTGTCTTGCAAAATAGATGATAATGTTTTCCTGTAAACTTTTGACACATCAGAATCGATGTCAGAAGAGAACAATTTCCGTATACGCGAAACTGCTTGCGGATTGTTTTTCAAAAGATCACCCTTTGTAATCTTACTGGCCAAAGAAAGAGCAATTTCATTATGCTTTTCTTGATTAACAAGCTGAGAAAATAAATTAAAAGTTAAGAAATCAAATTTCTCATCTGTAACTACTTGCTCCCACAAAGTATTCGACAGCTCACCTGTTTCAAACTTATCAAAAAAACTTTTTATATTATCTAAATTTATATCTTTCGGAATATTTTTGTCACTTAAAATAAGCTTTATCACCTCTTTTGTGCACTTTTTGAATTGATCATGATCATTAGTATGTAAATGCTCTAAAAAGGTATGCAAATTGCTTCTTATTTCATCATTTTCAATAAAATCTACAGCTTGAAACTTATTAGCAATAACATCAAAATTATCAACAAACTCGCTAATTTCACTTTTATTATTATCCTTTACTGCCTTTGCAAGCAAAACCGACCATATATCTTTTTGCTGTTTACCGCCTTCTTTTAAAAATTGCATGTAATCCAAGTTCTCAACGATAATATGAGGAATTTCGATTGCATTAAATCCACCACTTTTAATTGCGTCTTTTGCAGATAAGCCAAGCTTTGAAAGAAGCAATGCAATTTCGTGGACAGATACATCTTTCTCAATTGTTATGCGTTTGATTTTACGTCGATGGAGTGTGCCGGCAAGCTCATGGTAAACCTTGCTATTCTCTAAAACTGTGTCGTTGACCAGCAACGATTTAGGCGTAATGCCAATAACCAGTGGATCAAAGATTAAAAAAATCTTATCAATCTTTTCTTTAAGATCGCACACTGCATGCAAAAAAATTGGGTGTTGATCAAAATAAAGGGTCGCATTGTTAATCGCAACCCTAAAACTTTTAAAAAGATCTTCTAAGATTTGGTCTTTTTCCATATTTCTAAACTTACCTTAGGATCTAATCCTCACTATTTAAAAATATTCCTTATACACCTTCATTAAACGCTCCATTAGTGTTCTTTTTCGTCGACGATCCTTTTCAAGAAAAGATAACGCCCCATAACGAAGACATCCAAAAGAAGAAGAAAGATTAACTGCATAAGGTAAAGGTGCAATATTAAAAGAAACAAACTTTTCAAGAATATTTCGAAATCCTTCTTTCGCGTTTAAACGCCCTAAAAAGGATACCGTGACACCCGATGAATCTAAGCACCCTAAAATGCTTTGTAGGTTATTTTCGATATATTGGATTAGTGTCGTATTTAAACTATTTATACTTAAATTAATATATGAATCACCACTTTTAACGCTCACTTCCTTATTAAACGATTCTGCAGCTGCGATGGGCCGCTCTTGCAAAAATACATATCGATCAAATATTTTCTGAGCCAAAGAAAATGGTAAAGAAAATTTATCTGCCAAAATCGAAATGGCTCCCTTTAAACCAAAATCAAAACTTTTAACTATCGTAATTACCCCCTCGGTTACAATAACCAAGTGCGATTGATCATACCCTACTGATACCACAGCCTGCTTGCCACTGTTGTCGATATCAATAAACGATCCCGAAAAAGCACTCACTGCTGGTGCCACAAAACCTTCAAAACCCATTTCTAAATTATCAAACATATCTTTAGTTTCCCGACGTAATTTGTCCTTGATAACAACTAAATTAGATTTCAGCCTTATCTTCCTTGTCCACAACCCTATCGGCAAATGGTTTACTACTTTGCCTTCAATGCCATAAGTTACCGGAAAATGATGCACACAAAAATCATCCCAATCTAACGCTGCAGTCTCTAAAGCTTTTTTAGCAAAAGATATGTCTTTAGGGGCAATTTTTTTTCGCGCCTTCAGGGAAATTGTTTCCTCATAAGTTTTAACAGTTTCCATGCCCCATGGCAGTTTAAGATATACTTTTTCAACTTTGAGTCCGTAAGTTTTCTCGTTATCTCTTATTTGTTGCACGATCTCCTGGACATGCTCTTTCAAAAATTCTAAAATATTTGGCTCTTTCAACGGTATTGCGACTTCGATCTCTCCTCGAAAAACAGGAGAAGATTTTTTCTCAGCAGCAAAAGATATAAAAATTCGATCAGTATTAATATCTATACCACAAATCCCCTTCACTCTATTAGACCCCCTTACACTCTTTTGCTTGGTCACCACAAAATTAACTACCTTTTGTATCCGATATAAGCCTTTTTGTATCTTAAATCAATATATTTAACTAAATGAAGATCGGCTTTTATCTTATTATTTATTAAACTTTCAAAAACATGCAATTTATGCGCAAAATCATCTTCGCCTACTATCACTTTCACTTTTACGCTAAATTCCTCTTCTTGACTGTTAGAAGCTAATGCTTCAACGTTAAAGTACAATGCCTGTTTAGATGTTATATTTATTAGTGTAACTGGATTTTTTTTAAAAAATCTATTTTTAACTAATTCATCCATTAAAACAAAGGCAATATCTAATTGTTTCTCTTTGATGTGAGCACCGCGATGCAATGGATTAGACCGAGCAGCTAGCTCTATCGCTATTAGGCTATCGAAAGCAGTGCGTTGACCGCTATTAAGAATAACACCATCACGATCAATCAAAAAAAACTTCTCAGCCTTTATCTGCGCGAATGGAACTCGTTTAACAATTTCGATTCGTAATGTATCTGGAAATTTTTTCACAATAGAAACGTCCTTATATTCAACATTATTACTAGAAATGCGCTTATAAAGATAGCTCGTGTTGACGGTAAACAGCGAACGCCCCTTAACTGAAGCAATCAAGTCATCATCGAGTTTTACGTTTGAGTCAATTTTCTTAACCGTAAAAACTTTCGATTCATAAATGATTTTTCCCAAATAAAAAGTAGCGCCTATTCCTAAAAATATTAAAAAAATAGCAATAAAGATTTTGGGATTAAAGTCAATTTTGGATTTTTTATTACGCGTATTTTTTTTCTTCTTATTTTTTTTTCTAACCACGGCTTAAACCTCCTTTATTCAGTCGTAAGTCATACGTCGTTCCCGTCATGTGACGGGATCCCGCCAAATATATCAATAAAGTGCGGGAAAGTATTAAGTTAAATAGACAATAATTACTCATAACGTTTGATTACTTTTCATACCATCTCGTTATTTTTATATCTGTGTCATTTTAATAATTAGCTGATCAAAGTCAATATTGCAGCATTTTGCAGAAAGCGGCAATAAACTGTGCGCTGTTAAACCTGGAATCGAATTAACCTCTAACACATATGGTATTTTATCATGACTCAGGCGAATATCCACACGAGAAAAATTTCCACACCCTAAAGCTACATGTGCATTTAAAGCTATGCTTTTTATTTTTTGTTTCGTCTCTTCGTCTAATTTCGCCGGAGCAATAAATTCAGTTTTTTCATCAATGTATTTATTAGTAAAATCATAAAAACCACCCTTAGGTATAATTTCAACTACACCTAACGGCGAATCTTCTAAAATCCCCACAGTTAACTCTCTACCTTGTATATACGATTCAACTATTACCTTATTTTGCATCTTTAAAGCCTCTATTAGACCGCATTTCAAGGAATCTGCATCGTTTGCGATTGAAATCCCTAAGCTTGACCCCAAAGAGCATGGCTTTACTACAACTGGAAATTCCACATCATTTAAATAGCCTTGACAGTTAGTGTGCACCGTAAACAACGGCGTCGGTATTTTGTTTTTTAAAAAAATATTTTTGGCAGCAACCTTATCCATCGCCAACCTGCTAGCTGCTGGTGGCGAACCAGTATAGGCAATATTCATCTGCTCCAAAATAATCTGCACTCCACCATCCTCACCAAATTCACCATGCAATGCAATAAACGCCAAATCTATTTCGGATTCTTTTAACAAAGCACGGACTCCCCTTTCATCGCAACTTTTAATATCAATTAAAACCGCATCAATGTTGCTTCTTTTTAGTGATAACATTGCCTGGTTAGCTGAATCAAGAGAGATTTCTCGTTCCTTAGAAATACCCCCACCTAAAACACCGACTTTAATTTTAGTTAGATCCATCTTTCTATTTCTTCCTGCAATACGACACCGCACTTTTCTTTAATAATATTTTTAATCTCACAGATTAAGCGATCTACATCATTATAGGTAGCGTGGCCTAAATTAATAATAAAATTAGCGTGCCTAAATGACACTTGCGCATCATTTTCAGAGAACCCTTTTAATGAACAGGAATCAATAAGTTCGCCGGCACACCTATCATCAGGATTCTTAAAAATGCATCCACAGCTAGGTGAATTAAAATCCTGTTTTTGATAACGTTTTTTTAAAAAATCTTCTACTCTTTTTCCTATTCCATTCTCAAAAGACAAAACAAACCAAGCGCGCAAGATAATACTTCCTTGCAAAGAAGATTGGCGATAACTAAAGCTTAACCCATCTTTACCGATCCGACATTTTTTGCCATCAGTATCAATCAATTCAACCTCTTTCAAGTGAACGGATATGTCTTTACCAAAAGCAGATGCGTTAGTAGCAATAAGTCCACCAATTGTTGCCGGGATACCTGATAAATTCTCTAAACCGGATAAATTACCGCGAATACAACTATTAAGCACCGCCGACAGCATTGATCCCGCCCCAACTTCAATAGTATTTCCATCAATTTTTATATAATCAAATTCCCCTGTTAACTTAATCACCGCTTTGCTGATCGATGAATCAACGGCTAAAATATTTGATCCACCACCTAAGAGATAAAAATCACCACAACACTTATCTAAAGCATTATCTAAGGCTTTTTGGGAATCAACCAAAAAAAATCTATCAACCTTACCGCCAATTTTAATTGTCGTATAATTACTTAGAACCATAAATTTTTTCTTTGACTTCTCTGGCCACTTCGGCAATGAGTGAATTAATGTCCCCAGCCCCCAAAGATAAGCATAAATCGCCACTCTTTAAAAGCAAAGGAACTTCTTTTGCTAAAAATTCTTTAGGAATATATTGAACATCTGCACAGGTATTCTTGGCGATATCAGAGCAGAACTCTTTAACTTCAACCCCTCGATTACTATCTTCACTGGCTCCATAGATGTCAGTCACAATAAGCCGATCAACTTTACAAAAACAGTGACAAAATTCATCATAAAGAGCTTTTACTCGAGAGAAACGATGCGGTTGAAAAACAACAATCATGCGCTCTGGCTTAAGCTTGCAGCTGGCCTTAAGTACCGCTTTTATCTCTGTTGGATGATGAGCGTAATCATCAACAAAGGTTATACCACCTAAAGTTTGCTGAACTTGAAAACGTCTTTTAGTTCCTTTAAAATCTTTCATAACTTTTGCGATGCTCTCTAGATCATCTCCCAAATAAGAGGATACCGCTAAAACCGCTAAAGTATTTAGAACGTTGTGCTCACCAAAAAGTGGAGTTTTTATCGACGGTATCCGCTTATTACCGACTAAAAGATCAAAACTACTTCCTGTTCCATCAAAACTAACGTTTTCACATCTAATGTCATTATCCGGACCAAAACCATATTTAATACCTTCTACTTGGTCCAAAATCTCACGGACAGTCTGATCGTCGCCGCACCCAAAAACCTTACCCGTGGTCTGACGGGCAAATTTCAAAAAACTTTGCTTTAAATTATCCCAGCTCTTATAGTGCTCTATGTGCTCATTGTCAACATTTGTAATTATCGATACCCAAGGATGGTGATTTAAAAAACTACCGTCACTTTCGTCAGTCTCAATAACAAAATAATCCTTTCCCCAACGCGCATTACGTGAATGGTTTAAGGGTAATCCCCCAATAAACAAAGCTGGGTCATAACCTAATGCAGTCAAAAGATAGGCGAGAAAAGACGTGGTGGTTGTCTTTCCATGGCTGCCAGATACAGCAATGGTCTTCTTATCTTGACAAATACACCCCAAAAGAGTACCCCTTTTAATAATTTTAATTCCTTGCTTCTTCGCCTCTACTATCTCTGGATTATCCATTCTAATCGCCGAAGAATAAGCAACCAAATCTGTATCAGTATCGATATTACTCGCTTTGTGACCAATAATAACCTCAACGCCCTCGGCCCTAAGATTATCAACGTTGCAGCCACTTTTTGAATCTGAACCACGGACTTTAACCCCTTGATCCTTTAACAAAAACGCCAACCCACTCATACCGATTCCGCCAATACCAACGAAGTGTATATTTTTCACTTTACCACAAAGAATATTTTCACCCTCAAAATTCATATAAAATTACTCTAAATAAAATTTTTTCCACTTCTTTTCTAAATCATCTGCGCTAGAAAGCGAAGCAAACCCGCGAGAAAGCGCAGATTCAAAGTTTTTGCCATTCTTTAAAAAAAATAAAAAATACGCAAAGCGATCTCGCCCATATCGTTTTATTAAAAAATGAACTACTGAAAATGACTGAGCATAAAATAAACTGACTCGATCTTGGGAACTCGTATCAAGCGTGAGAGCGGTTATTTTTCTTAAATCATTAAATTTTATGTGCTGATCCCTAATAAGAGCCTTTTTCACATGCGACAAAAGATAAGAATTCACATCTTGGCCGTACTTGTTCTCAACGTAAACCGCAATAGCCTCATCAAGCCAAAGTTCTAATTGCGCATTACCCACATATTCGCGAAAAATTATATGCGTCAGCTCATGCGCCAAAATTGAATCAAACCTCTTCTGATCAGGATAGGTATAAATTATTTTATTTACATAATCCACGCACGCGCCCGACCAGGCAGGGCAACTGTAGTCGCTAATATAATCGTCTTTATCCTTAGCTACAAAAATTTTTGCTCGGTTATCCCAAGTCCAAAGTTTATCACGTATTAAATTAAACTCTTGGGTTATATTACGATACAATCTCTCACTTTTGTCTCTAACCTTGCGCACATAGCTTGCATCTACATCCTTATGGTACTGAATAATAAAATGTTCGCAACGCGACTTGCGAAAGTCACTCTCATTACCAAAAGCTAAATTAGGAAACAGAAGTATGCTAAAAATTACTATTTTTACAAAACTGCTCAAAACTAACCCCTAAAGATACACTTTTCAAATTGTCGCTCATTCTTTTCCGTAAAGCTTCATCGTTAAGAAGCCTCTCTACCGCCGCCTTAAAATTACTAAATAAAAAATCCTTTTCTTTAAAAACAAAAGCAGCATTCTTTTCTTTGAAATAAAGGGCATTTTGATCCTGATGCCCGCTACCGGTAGGATGTCCAATTAAAATTGGCGCGATAGCATAATGCGCTATTTCCGCTAGGGTTGATGCCCCCGCACGCGAAATAACTATATCTGCGACGCTATAAAGCCTTTCCATGGTAGGACAAAAATCCATCACAACACTGCTGTTTTTTATTGTATTATAAAACTCTTTTATTTCCAAGTAATCTCTTTTGCCAGTTAAATGAATAATCTGACAATCAAGACTGATCTCTTTTACTAATTTCATGAAAATTCTATTTATGAAACCTGCCCCCTGACTACCACCGAAACACAAAATTATAGGCTTATCTTTTAAGTTAAGGTCTCCAAGGGCGGTCTTGCGATCAATTTTGATTAAATTTTTTCTAAGCACCAAACCAACCACTTCCACATTCCTGGCTCTAAGTGAATCAAAAGCAGAAAAAACCTTACCAACAAACAAAGAAAGTACCTTATTGGCCCTGCCAAAACTACTGTTAAGCTCATAAATCGCTGTATTCTTTCGCGTTAGTGCCGCAAAAAATAACAGAAAAAAACTGTCTCTGCCACCGAATCCAACAACCTTATCGGGGTTAATTTTAATAAGAAGGTAAATGCTTTCAAAAAAACGCCAAAAACCCTCAATAATAACTCTTCTTTTATTGAAACATCTACCAAAGACAAGATATTTATCATCTCGTACGTATTTTTGAAGAGATTTTGAGGTAATAAAAAAATAGATTTGATCTTTGGGGGAGCTTTCTTTGATTTTATCGGCAAGACCAAGCGCCGGAAATACATGCCCACCACTTCTTTCGCAAGCTAATAACACCTTCATGAAATTTTTTCCTGTCTTTGGCGAGAAGCATTGAAAAATAATCCTAAAAGTATGTAGTGTGCGATCATATTACTTCCGCCATAGCTGACAAATGGAAAAGACAGCCCCTTAGTTGGCAATAGCCCGCAACTAACACCAATATTGATTACAATTTCAAGAAAAAATATTAAAACAATACCTAATAAAATATTTTTTTTAAACATATTCGCAGTTATTTTAACAACATTGAGCATTCTATGAAAAATAGTAAATAAAAAACAAAAAATTAATGTTATTGTAAATAATCCAAATTCCTCAGCAATAATTGAAAATATAAAGTCAGTATGTGCTGCTGGAAGAAAGAATAATTTCTGTCGCCCCTCGCCTAAACCTACACCAAAAAGCCCACCCTCGCCATAAGCAATTTGAGACTGAATCAGCTGAAACCCCGCACCTTTTGGGTCAGCAAAAGGATTTAGATACGCAGTAATGCGTCGAAAACGATACGGATAAAACTTAACTAGAAAAAAGATCAAAATGAGTCCAACAATAACTATCCATATGATATGTTTTTGTTTTGCCCTGCAGAGAAAAAGGAAAAAAAGAGTCCAAATCATCCAAAAAACTGCCGACCCCAAATCTGGCTGTAGAACAAGCAAAAAACACATCGACCCCAAGATAACCCCTAAAGGAAGAACCCCACCGAAAAAATTCTTAATAAAACTTCCCTTACGTCTAAAATAATCGGCACAATACAGAAGAAAGCTTATTTTTAACATTTCCGAAGGCTGAAAATTAAAATAAAATAAATTAAACCAACGCCGCGCCCCTCCTGTTTTGCGTCCAACAATCAAAACAGCAATCAGCAACAAAAAAGTAAAAATCAATAACTCTTTATTATGTTTGCGCAAAAATTCTAAATCCGCGAAAAGAGTTAAGAAAAAAGAGACCAAAGCCATAAGAAAAAAAACAAACTGCCGCTTTAAAAAATACAAAGAATCACCAGTTGTTTTAAAGGCATAAATGCTAGATGATTCATACACCATAAGTAACCCAAAAAGGGTTAATGAAAGGATAGCAAAAAAGATAAAACGACGCTCTTTAGCTGCGTTTATTTCCATTATTTTAATTCCTTAACTAATTCACTAAACTTCTCGCCCCGCTCAATATAACTTGAAAACATATCAAAACTAGAGCACATCGGCGAGAAAAGAACCGTATCCCCTTTTTTTGCCTCTTTAAAAGACGCCTCAATAACACTTTTAAGCGAAGGGAATTGCCCAATTTCTAATTCTGCTTTGAGAGCTTCTTTAATTTTATTCGCTGCTTCACCAAAAAGATTAACTTTTTTAATCTTTTTTGCGAATGGTAAAATTTCTTTATAGTCAACACCCTTATCCTTACCTCCGGAAATAAGAATAACCTTTCCCTTAGTATTTTTTAACGCCCAAGCAGTCGAAGACGGATTCGTAGCCTTTGAATCGTTAATAAATGTAACTCCGGCTAACTTACCAACGGTTTGCAAACGATGGGGTAAACCAGCAAAATCTGAAAAAACTTTTACGCAATCAGTTTTGCTCAATCCAAAAATACTAGCAATACGATAAACACAAGAAAAATTCTCATTTTCAAATTCATCGCTAAAAGTAAGAATCTTCGAAGACGTGCACTTTTCGACTATTCCTTTTAGGTCAGATTTTTTGTTTAGCACTGCCCAATCCTCTTTCCCCTGATTTTTGAAAATATTCATTTTGGCTTTAAAATAATCTTCAAAACCACAGTAACGGTCCAAATGATCCGGCTCAATATTAAGAAAAACTGCAACAAAAGGCTTAAATTCAATTATTGTTTCGAGTTGAAATGAGCTTATCTCCAGCACAATTAAGTCACCTTTTTTTGTATCCATAACAAAAGAAGAGAGGGCAACACCAATATTACCGCCAAGAAAAACTCTTTTTCTTTTTGTTTTAAGCACTTTGTGGGTAAGAAAAGAAGTGGTAGTTTTGCCGTTAGTACCAGTTATAGCAATAAACTTCGCCCTCGTCAGCCAAGAAGCAAATTCTATTTCGCCAACAAAAGGTGTACCTAAATTGCAAAAACACTTTGCCGCCTCTGACGTTTTAACGTCAACTCCGGGGCTCAATATTCCTAATTGACTATCTTTTATAAATTTTTCGCTGTGCGCACCAAACTCAAACTCAACACCCTTATTAATATATGCATTTATCAGTTTAGTGTCGAATGAAGAACGCACTCGAGAATCAGTGACTTTAATCTTTTTTTTTAAAGAGAGAAGCAGGTCGCATAAAGCAATTCCGCTTTTTGCCCATCCCACCACACAAACAGTATTTACGCCATCGATGTTCATTATTTTTCCTATCTTAGCTTGAGCGTAAGGAATGAAACAACCGCGCAAAGAAAGGCAACTATCCAGAAACGAACTATAATTTTTGGCTCTTTCCACCCCAATAGCTGAAAATGATGATGCAACGGTGCTGCCCTAAACAATTTCTTTCCTCTTAATTTTACTGATAGTATCTGCAAAATAACACTCATCGCCTCTATCACAAATAACCCGCCACAAACTAAAAGAAGAAATTCTTTTTTTGTAAACAAGGCAAGTGCCCCAACCACACCACCTAATGAAAGTGCGCCCACGTCACCCATAAATACTTCAGCCGGATAAGCATTAAACCAAAGAAAGCCTAATCCTGCACCAACTAAAGCAAGGCATAATACGCTTAATTCACCTGCTCCAGGAATATAGGGAATAAAGAGGTACGACGAAAATTTTAAATGCCCGGTTATATAACTCAATACGGCAAAAATCAAGAAATTAATAATTAGGGTTCCTATCGCCAAGCCATCTAGGCCATCGGTGAAATTCACGGCATTAGAAGTTGCAACAATAATAAGTACTGCCCAAAAAATATAAAAAATCCCTAAATCTATAATTACTTTCTTGAAAAAAGGAAAATCCCATGTTGTCGATAAATTCTTACTTGCTACTATCAGAGCACCGAGCACTGCACCAATCAAAATTTGAAAAAATAATTTCTGCTTTCGAGAAAGTCCTTTACCTTTTTTAACTTTTAGAAGATCATCAACCAACCCCAAAGCGCCTAAAGCAGTCATCACCATTACGCTAAGCCAAACAAACCCATTATCAAGCCTTGACCAGATCAGTGCCGAAAAAACCACAGAAAAAATAATTAATACGCCGCCCATGGTTGGAGTACCTCTTTTGTTCTGGTGAAGAGATTCCAAGTGTACATTTCCATACATATCAATTTTCTCAACAATCTTCAATCGTTTCAGTCGCCTTAGGGTAAATTTCCACATTACCATAACAACCAAAAAAGAAGTTATAAACGCACAGCCACCTCTAAAAATAATATATCTGGCTAGATTAAATGGAAAAAAATATTTCGCTAATGGGTATAAAAAATGATAAACCATAATTTAAATAGGTTTTAAATTAACTAAAAATGTAAAACGAAAAACGTAAAGCTATAGCGTAAAACTCAAAATTCATTTCCGTCGCAAATAATATTACCTATATTATATATCAAACTACAATAATTGCCATTACTATAGCGAACAAATACAAGCCCCACTTCTACGTTTTACTCAATAAATTAAATACTTTCTCAAGCTTCATTAAGCGTGAGCCTTTTAGGAAAACTGTATATTTTGTTTTTTTACTTTTTGACTTTATAAAATTAACCACATCCTTATGGGAAGAAAAATGGTAAACACTTCGATAGCCCAAACTTTTAAGCTCTCTTTTTAAATGCAAAGTTAGTTCACCCATAAGCAAACAATAATCGAAACCTGCTTTAATAACCCCTTTAGCAAGACTTTTATGATAGAAACAAGCCTTTTCTCCTAACTCAAACATGTCACCAAGCACAGCAATTTTTTGCCCAGGTAATTTTTTAACCATCTTAAAAGCTTCTCCAAGAGAATAAGGATTCGCATTATACGTATCGTTTAATAGAATATACTTAGGCATTTCCTTAATGCGCATTCTTAAATCACCAAAAGCATTAAAGTTATTGAGTTTTTCTATGAGTCCCTTTAAAGGCAGCTTTAGAATTCGCGCAGCTTGAATTGCCGCTAACGCATTATAGATGAAACTAGAAAATGGCGTTTTTAAAATTAATCTAAATTTATCCTGCACAATAAAAGTTGACGATTGATAATTGCTAGATTTTAATCGCGCGTAAGTATCACTTTTTTTATTTTTGCCAAAATAATAAACTTGTCTCTTGATGTTTGCTTTGCGTAAATAAATGTCATCGTAATTTAACACTGCTTTCATTCGAGGATTAGAAGAAAAAAGTGATATTTTTTCATTAAAAACGCCTTTGAGGGTGCGTAGTTTTTCTAAATGAACCGGCTTAATAAAAGTAATAATTCCCACATCAGGACAAATCGCAGATGTTAAATCCTCTATTTCACCAGGAGAATTAGTCCCAAGCTCCAAAGCAATTATTTCATGATCGCCAAGAGAAAACATAGTTTTAGCTACGCCCAAAATATTATTTTCAGTTTGGTAATTTTTCAAAACTTTGTATTTATCTTCCAGTAAAAATGCAAGCATCTCCTTAGTTGTTGTTTTACCAACAGACCCCGTAATTGCAAAAACATAAGGTTTTGCCTTATTTCTAATAAAACGAACAATACTAGAAAGCGCTTGGTAGCTATCGTTAACCTTTAAATACGGCACTTTAGATAGCTTAAGGTGCTCTTGACCGATAATTAAAGAAGCACCTTTATCAATCGCCTGTTTTATGTACTTATGACCATCGCAATGAACACCGCAAACGGCAATAAATGCCTCTCCCTTACGAATAGAACGTGAATCAATAGAAAACCCCTTCACCGCCTCAAAAAGCTCAGCATTCGACACATGCGTTGGACTAACCGCATTCTTGATCGCCTTTAGATTATTAATTACCATATTTTTTTATAACTTTTTTATCACTAAACAATATTTTCTTTTCTCCAATTATTTGATACTTTTCATGCCCTTTCCCAGCGACAAGAAGACAAGCCTGACTATATCTTGCTTTTACCTTTATCGCCTTTGCAATAGCAGCTTTTCGATCACTAACGATCATATAATTCTTTCCGGTAAATCCCCGCTCAATATCCGAAATGATTTTTAATGAATTTTCATTGCGAGGGTTATCAGACGTAATTATCGTAAAATCAGCATACTTATCTGCGATTTTCCCCATTCTCGCACGTTTTCCCTTATCGCGATTACCGCCACAACCGAAACAACAGATTATTTTTTTATAGCCAATCTCTCTTAAAGAAAGTAAGACTCGCTTTAAAGCGTCGGGAGTATGGGCATAATCTAGAAAAATATCCGCCGCGACGGCCTCCATTCGTCCATTTACCAAGCGAAAAGAATGAATAAATCTAACGAAACTCTTCAAAGAAAAACCAAGCGAAGACACTATTGCACCAGCAGCAAGAATATTGCAAATATTATGCCTGCCCAACAGTGACGTTAAAACCGAGATCCGACCGCTTTTGCACACCAAGTCAAATTGACTATTCTCTTTGGATAAAGAAATATTTTCAGCTTTAAAATCAACTCCACTTTTTAAGCCATAGGATATTGGCTCATTTAATTGCGAAAGCAGCACTCGCCCATAGGAATCATCATTATTAATGATGGCTTTAGCTTTTTTATTTGAAAAAAATAATTTTTTCTTAGCAAAAAAATAACTCTTCATTGTTTTGTGATAATCAAGATGGTCTCTCGTTAAATTCGTAAAGGCGCAAACAGAAAAATCAATGCCCGCAACACGGTTTTGATCAATCGCATGCGAAGAAACCTCCATGATTATAAATTTCACCTTTTCACTATTGGCAATTTTAAAAAGTTTACGTAAAGCTAGATAATCAGGAGTTGTGTGCTCTGCTTTTACCTTCTTACTTCCAATCAAATAATTCACAGTGCCAATAAGTGAAGATCTAATTTTTATCGACTTTAAAAAATAATAGACTAACGTAGTAATTGTGGTTTTTCCGTTTGTGCCAGTAACACCAACAAACTTAAAATCAGACGATTTAAAGTTATAAAACCAGTCTACTGATTGACGATAAATTTTTTCAATATCATTAACAAAAATAACCGGTTTTTTTCTTATTAAACTATTGAATTTTGTTTTATTTTTTTTCTGGACTATGAAAAGTGCAACTTTTTTCTCTATTGAAGGTAAGCAAGAGAAAATATCGAAATTTTTACCCTCCAAAACAAAAAACACGCTGCCGGACTCTACGCTACGCGAATCATGAGCTATTGCTGTTATTTTTCGCTTCTTTAGTTCTTTTAATATTTTAGAGTTGATCTTCATAAATTAAAGTTTTTTCTCCTGACAGATACTTAACGGTCTTCTCAGCTATTTTACGAAAAAGAGGCGCAGCAATAACCCCTCCAAAATGATGCTTCTTTGGCTCATCGATAGTAACCGCCATGACCAGCGGTGAGTCTAGCATTATAAATCCCACGAATGATGCCCGATACTTGTTATGTGAATATCTGCCTATTTCGGGATCATATTTCTGAGCGGTACCGGTCTTGCCTCCAATGGTAACATTGTTTATTTTCGCACGCTTACCAGTGCCATCTTCTACAACCTCAATTAAAACACTTCTAGCATGTTCTGCTACTGAAGCCGGCACTACTCTAATGCGATCTATCAAAATTTTCTTGTTTGAAGCCAAAAAACTTATGTTTTGTGTTATGCGCGGTCGGATAAGGTATCCTCCATTAGCAATTACCGCAAAAGCTCTAGACAGTTGAACTAGATTAGTACCTATTTCCTGACCGATCGGGATAATATAAGCCGACGTTTTAGACCACCTACTAAGAGGTTTTAGCAACCCCTTAACCTCACCAGGAAAATCAATGCCGGTTTTTTTCCCAAAACCAAGCTTCTCAATGTAATCATACAAGTCATCCATACCGACTCTATTGGCAATTTTACCAATACCAATATTGCTCGATTTTTTGAAAACCTCTCTAAACGTAAGATCACCATACGGTTTCCAATCGTGCAGCGTAGATCCCGGAATCTTCATTTCTCCATTTTCACAAAATATAACATCATCATCCTTAAAAGATTCTCTATCGATAGCTGCCAATAGCGTAACTATCTTAAACACCGAACCAGGCTCAAAAACATCAGAAACTGCTCGATTGCGTAAATTATCTTTAGTAATAGTTTCGCGCTGGTTAGGGTTAAAAGTCGGATAATTTGAAAGAGCAAGAACATCACCATTAGATGCATCGACAACGATTACGCTGCCAGCCTCAGCTCTGAAATCAATAATTGTTTCTTTAAGGTACGTTTCACACCAATACTGTATTTGAGCATCGATCGTTAATGCCAAATCTCCTCCGCTTTGAGGACTTATTATATGCGGACTCAATATAACTTCTCTTGATGCAGAATCGTGTAGCAACCTAGCCCAACCTTCTTTACCGCGAAGATACGTGTTATACTGCAGCTCTAACCCTTCTAATCCATTATTGTCGGTATCAACTATTCCAAGAACTGCCGCAGCAAGTTCCTCCTGCGGATAAAATCTTTTTTTCTCTTTTAAGAACCCTATGCCCCTTAGATTTAACGCTTTTACTCGATTTTTCACCTTGAGGTCAACCTTGCGTTTAAGCCAAACAAACCGTCCCTTTTTGGCAAACTTTTTAACAAGAACGTCGGTATCAATCCCCAATTCAGCAGATAACAATCGGGCGGTTTCACTTGATGACTTAAGCAGATGCGGATCAGCAAAAATAGAATAACAATTAAGGCTAGTTGCCAGAGTTCTTCCTCTGCGGTCTAAAATTTTACCCCGTTTTCCCTCAAGAGGAATAAGCCGATAATATTGATTTTCTGATAAGTTGCGTAAGAAATCTTTTCGAAAAACCTGCAAGTAAACTATTCGCAGAAACAAAGCAAAAAAGAAAAACAAAAAAATAACATGGACATAACGTAATCTTGCTTTATCTTCTTTCTTCACAATACTAAGTAACTCATTTTATTTCAGACAATTAGGAAAGAGTTTAACAATTTACTGCTCGTCGCTCGCTAAAACAGTCGCTCCCCCTGTTGGAAGCTTCATGAAACCACTAAAAACCGAGGCTAGCTTGCTGCCAAGCGTGGGTATTCTTTGCTCTCTCAAATCCATCGCTAATACCTTTTCTTCTCCCACGAAAAAAAAGTCATTGCTCTTTGCCCATTGATTAATTTTGGGCAAAGAAACCTCTTTGGAAACATTATACAGAAGATAGTCTCGCTCATCAACTAAATCGTTATAAGTGTGGTAATTTTTGGTTAGCTGATATGCCTCAACAAAAACTGTCACTTTCTGATGAAGATACGCGAAAGTAGATATAAAAACAACACCTACTAAAATCAAAGTTTTAGTAAAACTCAGAGGCAACAGACCTCCGAGAATACTTCCCTTGAGATCAAGAAATTTGTCATAAAAATTAAGTATAGTTTCTTTCATTCTAAGCAACTTTTACCGCTACTCGCATTTTTGCCGAACGTGAAGCTTTGTTTTTGGAAATCTCTTCATCGCTTGGCAATAATGGCTTTTTTGTAATTATCTTTAAAACCCCATCAGAATAAAGGCTCCTAATCGTATGCTTTGCGATACGATCTTCTAATGAATGGAAGGAAATAACACCGATCCTTCCGTCCTGCTTAAGGAATGAGGCGGCCTTTCGTATCGCCGACTCCAATACATCTAACTCTTTATTGACCGCAATGCGTAACGCCTGAAACGCTCTTGTTGCTGGGTGAATGCGTTGATGCCTGGCCTTATAAGGGACCGCGTTAAAAATTATCTCAGATAGCTGAGCAGTTGTTGAGATCGGGCCTTTGCCTCTAGCTGTAATAATTGAGCGCGCCAACCGTTTTGAGTAACGTTCTTCACCAAACTTCTTGAATATACTACTTAACTCGAATTCACTTAGATTAGTTACCAAATCCTGAGCTGACATAAAAGTATCACGATTCATCCGCATATCTAATGGGCCGTCCTTTAAAAAACTAAAACCACGCTCAGGATTGCTTAGTTGGTACGTCGATATCCCTAAATCAAACAAAAATGCATCCACTTCGGTAACGTTTAGGTTCTCCAACGCCGTATCTAAATCAAAAAAATCACTTTTTATAAGAGTAAATCTACCTTCAAAAGGAATTAGCCGCTGTTTAGCGACTGCTAAAGACTCTTCATCCTTATCGATGCCGATAAGTGCACCATCTTTATCCATTACCTCCAGCATCTTGTAAGCATGAGCGCCTGTCCCAACTGTGCAGTCAACAACTAGCTTTTTGTTCTTTATTTCTAATAAGTCCAGAACTTCTCTGTACATAACCGGATAGTGCTTTACCTCCTCCATATTTCGCTAAAGCATTTATCTTGCTGCTTTTGCCAAAACAGAAGTTGATTTCCTACCATAAATACTGCAAATACGAAAACCAGACAATGAAGCAAATGAAGAACCAATGAGTTGCTTTTTGTCTTTCTTAGCTTTTATTTTTTTGTAATTTTTAATCCTAAGAACACTGTTCATAACACCTCCTTGTTTTTATAGCGTGACACCGCCCCCCCAGCAAAATGTCTTATTAACAATTAAAAAAGATCTTCAGCTACATCTTCAAATTTTTTGGAATTTTCAGTAAAAAATGTACTCCAGCGTTTTTTGCTCCAGACTTCGATTCTATCAGCCACACCGATAATAACGACATCGCGATACATATCGGCATATGTTTTTAAATACTCTGGAATTGCTACTCGCCCTTGAGAGTCAACGGTAATTTCACATGCACCACTAAAATACAATCGATTAAATGAACGCGATTGTTGCTTTGTAAAAGATAGTGTTTTTAATTTTTCTTCTAACGTGCGCCAAACATCCTGATGAAACATAAAAAGACAACCTTCCAGACCGCGAGTAACATAAAACTTCTTCCTTTTAAAAGATTTTATCTTTTCACGAAACTTCGCCGGAAGGATAAATCTATCCTTCTCATCTAGCGTGTGATTGTACTCTCCATACCACATTCCACTTTACTCCCTTTTACTCCACAGTACAAATATAACTCTATGCATATCTTTTGTCAAGAGTGTTTCACAAATTAGAAAGATAAACACAACAAATTGCGGATGCAAAATAAAAAAAATACTAAATATAGTTAAAAGGAATTAAGAATTATGAATGGTCTATGGTCGACTCTGTAGCGCAAAACTAAAAGCGCAAAACGCAAAACCATAACGTAGAATTTAAAACCACGTAAGAATTAAGGATTTTCCGTTTTACGGGACTCCGTTAAATAAAATAATTCGGTGCGGAGAAGTTTTTTTCCGGATTTCCGGACTTAATACTTAATACTTACAACTTATAACTAGACCAACGGTCTATTGTCTATGGTCTATTGTCTTTGGTCTATGACATGACTAACATCGGCAGCAATGGCTTGCTTTAATTTTTCCAAGGAGGAAAATTTTTTTTCGTCTCTTATTCTCTTCAAAAGACTGATCTCAATTTCTTTACCAATAATGTCCTTTGAGAAATTTATTATGTGAGTTTCGATAATAACTTTTTTTGAACGAGTAATTGTTGGTTTGGTTCCGATATTAACTGCAGCTAAATAAGTTTTCGTCCCCACTTTAACCGAAGCGGCATACACCCCCTTCGGCACAACAGCACGGTTAATCGTTGAGATGTTTGCGGTAGGAAATCCGAGCTTTTTGCCCTTTCCAACACCTTTAATAACTTCGCCCTTGAACGAATAATTTCTTCCCAGAAATTTATTGGTATCTTTTATATTTCCTTTTTTTATCAGCTCCCGCAACAAAGAACTACTTATGATCTCTTTATCCAATTTTCTTTTTTTAATCGACGAAACTTTAAAACCAAACTTTTTCCCAAATTTATTTAGCGTTTCTGCATTATAGCGCCCTCGCCGACCAAAACGAAAATCACTACCAACAATTATTTTTTTAACCGCAAGATGCCTAAAAACAAAATTCAAAAAATCTTCTCCAGACAATCTCAATAGAGAGTTGCGAGTTTTTAAAACCCAGAGATAGCTCACACCTAATGACCTAAATGTTTCTATTTTGTCTTCTAGTGTACTTATGCATCCGGAAAACTGTTTGTTTAAAATTAAACGCGGAGGGACGTCAAAAGTGATAACCAGTGAGGGAATTTTTTCTTTCTTCGCATAGTCTTTAACTTTATCGATAATGTAGCGATGCCCTAAGTGAAGTCCGTCAAAAACACCAATTGTTGCAACGCATTCTATTCGCTTAGATGGAAATTTGCCGTAGAAAACTCTCATGGCAACTTAAAGGCAATAAGGCCGCAAAGATGCCTCGCTTATATTGTCCATCTTGATTGCATCTTCTAACTTAAATGGGCCGATACTCAAACGCATTATTTTTACAATATGCGCACCACAGCCTAAAACTTCTCCAATATCTTCAGCAAGCTTTCTTATGTAAGTTCCTTTTGAACAATGAGCATAAAATTGAACAAACGGAAAATTAACTTCCTGTATTTCTAACGGTGATATCTTAATCCTTCGTGGCTTGCGCTCAACAGTTATGCCTTTTCTAGCTAAACTGTATAAGCGCTTGCCTTTAATTCGCAAGGCACTCACCATTGGCGGAATCTGATCAGTCTCACCTTCAAATTGCAAGAACGCTTTTTTTAATTTTTCCATATCGATATCGCTATAGTCAGCGCACGTGAGAACTTCTCCTTGAGAATCCCCGGTAGACGTTACCTCACCTAGCTTTAATACGCCGATATACTCTTTATCAAAATTCACAAACTTCGAAAACAGCTTTGTGGCCTTACCAACCAACATAACCAAAAGCCCTTCGGCTAAAGGATCAAGAGTGCCAGCATGACCAACCTTTTGCATATCAAGACGTCGGCGCACAACATCCACAACATCATGCGACGTCATCCCGCTTGGTTTATCAACTAGCAATATGCCTTCTTTATCGTTTCTTTTTTGAACCATTTGTGTATTTTTTTATGAAAGAAACAACTTTTTTTTCAACATTTTCCAAACTGCCATTCACGGTAGTTCCACTTGCTCGTTTATGGCCACCACCACCAAAAAATTTAGCAACTCTATTTACATCGACAAACGAACGTGAGCGAAAATTAATTCTGACTTTGTTACCGTCTAATCGCTTAAATAAAAGAAGCACCTCAACATCTTTAAGCAAGCGCATTATGGAAAAAACCACTTCAGTAAGGTCATATTCACTTTCTATCCATTTTTCAATTGATATCCAGCAAATTTTTCTGTTTTGATCAAATTTTAAAGACGCGATGAGTTTACCAATAAACTCTAAGTCATGCGGCATGCATAGGCTATTAATCTTTTCAAAAACAGTGTTCGGACTAATATTAAATTTCATTAGATTAGAAACAATCCGATGAGTGTCTTTATTGGTATTACTGTAAGTGAATTTACCGGTATCGGTAAAAATTCCAGTATAAAGACAAAGCGCAATCTTTTTATCCATAATTTTTAACTTCTCGCAAAATTTATAAAGCATCTGACAAGTAGAGCTTTGCGTTGGCTCAACCCAGTTTAAATCACCAAACTGGGTATTACTAATATGATGGTCAATATTAATAATGTGCTTTGCTCTTCCTAAATAATCCTTCACCTTGCCTGTGCGATAGGGATCAGAGCAATCTAGAACAATGGCTGTATCAAAACTTTGATTGCCGATATCATTTTTAATAACCTTTACATTTGGAAGAAAACTATAAATATGTGGCGTGGGATCATTGTTAAACACAACTACCTTTTTACCCATTTTTCTTAGAATAGCATACATCGCCAGCTCTGAACCCAGCGCATCACCTTCTAAGTTCATATGCGCGGTAATAATAAAACTTTTACTCTCAGAGATGCGTTCAATTATTTTCTTAAACATTGGTATCGCCTCCTTCACTTTCTTTGGCTTCTTCTATTTTTTCGTAAATATGAACACTATACCGTATAGAATCATCTGGTATAAATGTTAAACTAGGAAGAATCTTTAATCTCATTTTTTTGCCAAGATTCCCACGAATAAACTTGCTCATCTTGTTTAAAACTTCTTGGGCGTGTTCAACCTGGTTTTCGTCTAAAATACTGAAATATACCTTACTTTCCCGCAAATCCTTGCTAGTATTTACTTTTGTAATCGATAAAAAACCAATGGCCGGGTCATCCACTTCAGCCTGGATGATCTCCATCACTTTGCGACCAATCTCTTTATTAACTTTTTCCATTCGCAATGACATAGGACTCCTCTTTTAGCTTTTAGAAGTGAGATTATAACTCATTAGCCTTTACTTTTCAACTCTTATTTAGTTTTTAACCTACGGATTATCTTACGCGCTTCGCTGATCTCATCACGCTTGCTCTTAAGCGATTTATCTATTTTAGCATTTAAAGTTTTACCCATGACCTCACTGTATAGGCGCGACGGTGCGATACCGAGCTTTATTAGGTCCTTACCTCTAATCTTCAGTGTCACAGTCGCAAGCTTATCCATAAAATAGATGATGTTCTTTCGTATCATTTTTTGGGGATAATACGCGTAAAAAAATATCAAACTCTCAAAGCTTAACGGCTCCATTATCCGATATAAACTTGCCGGTTTAAGTTGCCTGTTGAGTAGTTTTATTTTAGAGATATTTTTCTTTATCGAAAGAATTCTCAATCTCTCACTTTTTCTTAAACCAAAACAATGAATAAACTCTTCTATTTTACCAGCCGATTTTGACAGAATAATCGCAGCTAGATAGACCACCCAATCATCTATTTTCCTATGCTTTCTGAATTTCTTTTTATAAAAAGATAGCGCTGTTTGAACACGCCTAATCAGTTCATAATCGACAATTAACGCTTTTCTACTCTTAGGCGACAAGAATGAAAACCCAACTAGCTTATTAACTCGTTTTATGTAACGATATGGCTTGGGCTCTTTCAAAAGAAGAATTAACTCATCACGCAAGCGATGCGGATTAACAGAAAGTATCGCACCATTTGATATCGCTGCTTCCATGTGATTTAAAGTATTCTTTTCTATTCTAAATTTAAAACGTTGTTCAAATCTTATTGCTCGCAATATTCTAGTTGGATCATCTGTAAAGCTATTGTTATGCAAGAATCTAACTACCCCCTTCTTCAAATCAGATAACCCACTATAGAGATCGATTAGCTGGCCGTAACTGCCCTTATTAAGGCTAATTGCCATAGCATTTATTGTAAAGTCACGGCGCTTAAGATCATCCGCTAAGGGCGCCGGTTTCACTCTCGGCAAAGCTCCCGGATGAGAGTAACTTTCAAGTCGGGCAGTTGCAAAATCAATTTTATGTTCATCAAAATAAACAGTCGCTGTACCAAAAGTATGATGCTTATTATAATCACGCTTTAAATGACGAACTAACTCTATAGCATCGCCTTCGACAACAAGATCCAAATCAAAAACAGATTTTTTTAGTAAAAGATCACGAACCACACCCCCCACTAAATAAAGCTCATAGCCCAATGATGCAGACTGAGCAGAAGCCTCTTTTAAAAGTTTTCTAAAATTCAAAGAAAGTTTTTTGATTCTTTTTTCCATAATTTTATTTTGCTCGAGGATGAAATTTCATATGTATCTCTTTCAGCCTTGTTTGATTAATGTGGGTGTAAATCTGAGTAGTAGTTATACTAGAATGCCCCAGCATCTCCTGAACGCTGCGCAGATCGGCTCCTCTTTCTAAAAGGTGCGTAGCAAAAGAATGCCTCAAGGTATGTGGGCTAACCTTTTTACGAATACCACACTTTTTAACAACCTTCTTGATCATCTTCCAAATGCTTTGCCTGCCCAGCCGCCGACCGCCCTGTGCTAAAAATAAATAAATCGAAGCCTTCTGTTTTAATAATTTAGGACGCGCTTCATTAATGTATCGCTGTAAAAAATGCGATGCCACACCGCCTAAGGGAACAATCCTCTCCTTTGACCCCTTTCCTCGACACTTAATAAAGCCTACTTCAAAGTTTAAATCAGAAATCCTAAGCGACGACGCCTCTGATACCCTTAACCCTGCTGCATACATAAGCTCTAAAATTGCCCGATCACGTAATCCACGTAGATTTTTTAGATTTAAAGCCTTAAGTGTTTTGCTCACCTCGTTAAAAGTCAAAAAAGATGGTATCTTTTTTTCTACCTTTGGTGCCTGGATAAGATTCGTTGGATCAGAATTTGTTATTTTTTCGCGTAATAAGAATTTATGAAAACTTTTAATTGTTGATAATATTCGCGATATACTGGTTGGAGAAATATTCTTTCTAAGAAGAAATAAAAAATCAGTTACATCTTTTTGTACTATTTTAGCAGGCTTAACTATATTTTTATCGTTTAGATGATCAGCATATTTTTTCAAATCTTGATTGTAAGCAAGAATTGAATTTTTAGACAACCCTTTTTCTACCTTTAAATAATCAATAAATGCTTCGAGATAAGCTTCCATAATTAAATCAGCTAAAAACGAAAAACTAAAAGCGAAAAACCATAATTTAAAACTTAAAATTTATTTCCAGAATAAATAATTCTTTTACTTTTTAATTTTACGTTTTGGTTTTTCATTTTTCGCTCTCAGCTTTTCGCTCAATATTAATAAGTCTTATAGGCTATACCAAAAAGGGATTGGTCCGCCTCTCTTCTCCTAATACCGTTGAAGAACCATGCCCTGGGTAGACGATCAATTCATCATCTAGGGTCAACAATTTCTCTTTGATTGATTTTAATATCTGTTTACCGCAAGCCAGCGGTATATCAGTGCGACCAATTGATTCTCGAAATAATGTGTCTCCGCTAAATAGCCACTTCCCCAGCTTAAAAGACACCGATCCCGGAGTATGCCCGGGGGTATGTATCACCTTAATTTGATGCTGGCCAAAAGCCACACAATCGCCTTCTTTCAAAAGTAAAGGCTCCTTATCAATCGTGCTGTCTTTGATGCAAAATCTCGAAGCGTTCAAGCCGGGATCAGTAAGAAATTTTTTATCCTGGTCATGAATGTAGAATGGTTCATCAAGGCAATCAAGACCTAAAATGTGATCAAAATGACCATGAGTCAAAATAATAAAATCAACTTCTAAGTTTTGATTCTTTATAAATTCCTTTACGGAAGCTATAGGCTGGGGTGCATCAATTATAAATGCTTTCTTGGTTTGACGGTCAAAAACAAGATAACAATTAGTAAACAGATCACCTACTGTAAATATTTTTAATTCTAAATTATCCACAAAATTCTTTAGTTTATTTATTTTAGCCACTCTTTGGCATCACTATATTTGAAACGAGTTTCAAATTTATGGCGAATACGCTCGACCTTAGTAATGAGGAAATTGCGCTTTAGGTCGTTTAAAATTGGGTATTTTTCTATGTCATCACGAATTACCAATAATTCCTCGCGAAGAGGGCTGATCTTTGCCTTGCCTTCATCATTATAAAATTCAATAATCTGCTCTAAATTCATAATTACTTCATTGACTGCCCTACGCTGGCGCTTACGGCTTTTGCCGTCCCCGAGAGCTCTTGATAAATCCTGCAACCAACCTCTAACAAATAAGCAATAGTCATTATAAACCGCTCTAGGAGGCGCCTTAGGGTATTCCTTGAAATCCACATAAACCGGAATTTCTTTTTTGTATTTGCTTTTTCGAACAAATTTCTGACGCACGCTATGGCACCCTACACAAGCAAAAACAATACAAATCGACAATAAAATCAATAACTTTTTCATGACTTTTATTATATCATAGCTTATCGGAAAAATCTAATACCCACTACCGATAATTAACTTTAACCAAACAAAGCCCTTGCGCCGGAGCAGGTTTATTGGAGTATTTCTTTTTTCCGCTAATGATCGCAGAAATGTCAGATATTTTTACACGATTAAGAGTGACTTCTACCAAAAAAGAAACCACATTGCGAGCCATATTCCTCAAGAATCCGTCGGCTTCAATATCTATCGTGATAACGCTACCTCGTTTTTTTATGTTAATGCTTTTTATGGTTCTTGTACAATCTTTATATGACTTGGCTTCTTTAGCAAATACGGAAAAATCTCTCTTACCAACTATTTTTTTAGCTGCTTCCTTCATGAGATCAACAGCTAAACGTTCTTTAACATTCCAGGAAAATGGAGCAGAAAACACTGACTCTTCTTTTTTATTAAGAATGCAATAGCGATAAACCTTAGATATCACGCAAAATCGTGAGTGAAAATCATAAGGCTTATCTTTAATTTTCTTTACTCGAATATCAACCGGTAAAAGAGAATTTAGCGCTTTTTTAATATTTGCTATAGGAATATGTGCATGTGTAGTAAAATTAACACCCTGACATTTAGCGTGCACACCCCGATCGGTACGTGAGGTATATATTATTCTGATTTCTTCTTTGAAAAGTTTTTTTAGGGCACGCTCCAATACTTCCTGAATGGTAATCTCTTTGGATAGTTTATTTTGAACTTGAAAACCAAAATAATTAGTACCCAAATATTCTACTTCCAAGAAAATATTTTTCTTCATTAAAGCAGGTTTTCAGCGATTTGAATTGCGTTTAAGGCGGCACCTTTTCTTAGATTATCAGCAACGCACCACAGCCAAAAAGAATTTTTTTCATACCGATCACGACGCACCCTACTGACGTAAACATCGTCTTTGCCCTCAACATCAAGCGGTAATGCGAAACTATCCGGTGTGTAAACAACTCCTTTAGAGCCCTTTAGGGCTTCTTCGATTCCGCTAAGACCGGTGTCTTCTTTAGTCCTAAAGTAGATTGCCTCTGAATGTGACGTAAACACCGGGATCCTCACGCAAGTAGCAGTGATCTTTATTTTATTATCAGCAAAAATTTTATGAGTTTCATTAACGACTTTCCACTCTTCACTGGTGTAATTATCATCACCATAACCACCAATTTTAGGAATCGCATTAAACGCAATCTGAGACTCAAACCCTATTGGTTTATTAACCTTTTTGCTGATATTGTCGAAAGAAACATTATCATTTTTCGCTATTAGTTCTTTTGTCTCTTCCCAAAGGCCGACAGTCGCGCTTTTACCAGCACCAGAAGTAGCCTGAAAACTGGTGAGTACGATTTTCTCCATTCCAAACTTTTTATATATTCCGCCTAAAGCAACTAGCGCCTGAATCGTTGTGCAATTAGGATTGGCAATTATTCCCTTATTTGATGCAATAGCATCACAGTTAACTTCAGGTACAACTAAAGGCACATCATCTTTCATGCGGAAATCAGCACCGTTATCAACAACAACCGCACCTTTTTTAACAAATTTATCAGCATACAGAGTTGCTGCCCCCTTTTCTCCTTCAGTTCCGGCAAAAAGAGCAATGTCTACATTAGAAAAATTTTCATCAGCGATAGCTTCAACATTGTATTTGTTACCATCAATGTCTATTTGACGCGCGCTTCTGGCAAAAACTTTTAGACTATTGATTGGAAAATCTCTTTGCTTTAATATTCGCATTATTTCAACGCCTACCGCACCAACTCCAACAACTGCTAAATTAACTTTTTTCATCCTTACCTTCCTCTTTGTTATAAACGTCTATTTTTACTTTTATAAGTCCTTTTCGCAATGGAGCGATCACACTAAAAGATCGCCTACTAAGATCAACTAACCGATGCAAATACTTAGCTGGTCCTCGATCGTTAACTCTTACGATAACTTCTTTGTTGTTATATAAATTCGTTACTTTAAGAAAAGTCCCAAACGGATAATCCCAACTTGCGCAAGTAAGTAGGCCCGGATCAAACACCTCTCCGGATGCAGTATGTTTGTTTAATTTTTCTCCCCCGCCATACCAACTTGCAGTGCCAATGCGCTGAATGTTATACCCTCTTATCAATATCATAATTAAGAAGATAAAACCCATCGAAAAAAAAGCTTTGGCATGAAGATTTGCCTGCTTGAAAGATTCTACAAAGCTTTTAACGAACAGTGGACTCTTTTTCATTAAAGATTCTCTACAACCAGATCACCAACTTGGGTAGTAGAATACCCCATCTTACCCGCAGAAAGAGTATCCAGTTTTTCCCCAACAACTTTTCTAACTGACGCCTCAATTGCCTTGGCAGCTTTTTCCTCGCCAAGGATATCAACCATCATTGACAATGCACAAATCGCTGCCATTGGATTAATAACATTTTTACCGGTATACTTAGGCGCACTACCTCCAATCGGCTCAAACATCGATACGCCATCAGGATTAATGTTTCCTCCGGCTGCAATCCCCATACCACCTTGAGTAATCGCACCTAAATCAGTAATAATATCGCCAAACATATTATCGGTAACAATCACATCAAACCACTCGGGATTTTTCACCATCCACATGCAAGTTGCATCAACATGAGCATAATCCGTTTTTATATCCGGATAATTTTTAGCAACTTTGTGGAAAGTTCTCTCCCAAAGATCAAAAGCAAAAGTTAAAACATTCGTTTTTCCGCAAAGAGTGACTGTTTTTTGCTTGTTTCTTTTTCTTGCTTGTTGAAAAGCAAAATGAACACACCGCTGGACACCTTTATAAGTATTTATGCTCTCTTGTATAGCAACCTCATTTTCGGTGTCCTTTTTAGTAAATCCTCCTGCTCCGCAATAAAGCCCTTCTGTATTTTCACGAACAACAACATAATCAATATCTTTTTCGGTTTTATCTTTAAGCGGACAAAACCTCTTATCAAATAAAATTACCGGACGAAGGTTAACATACTGATCAAGCTCAAAACGAAGACGCAACAGTATTCCCTTTTCTAGAACACCAGGCTTAACATCAGGATGCCCAATCGCGCCAAGATAGATTGAATCAAAAGTTTTTAGCTCCTCGACAATTGAATCAGGCAAGATCTCACCAGTTTTTAGATAACGGTCTCCACCGATATCGTAATCAACAAGCTCACATTTAAAACCAAACTTGCTTTCTGCCGCCTTTAAGACTTTTATACCCTCAGCTGCCACTTCAGGACCGGTTCCGTCTCCACCAATTACTGCGATTTTATAAGTATTCATCTTTTTCTCCTGCTCTTTTTTTTAATCCAACTAATTAACCCCTTTGCCTCGATTATTTCCTGCATAAATTCGGGAAATTTTTCCGACTTAAAAATTTTACCTGTAGTTAAATTTTTTATTGTGCCTTCTTCTAAATCAATATCTAAAGAATCCCCATTTTTAATTTGATCAACCTTAGCGCAAACTAAAATCGGTAGTCCACGATTAATACTATTTCTGTAAAAAATACGGGCAAAACTCTTTGCAATAACTAAAGCTATCCCACAACCCATAATACTTACCGGTGCATGCTCCCTGCTCGAACCACAACCAAAGTTGTCACCGGCAATCATTATATCACCGCTTCTTACTCGTCCAATAAAACCAGCATCAATATTTTCCATGCATTTTGACCCCAAAAAACTATCGTCTTGAGAATCAAGATATTTCGCGGCAATTATATCATCAGTATTGATGTGGTTGCCAAATTTATGCGCTTTTCCGTTAATTTTCATGCTACTTCCTCAGGATGAGTAATCCTCCCCTTTAACGCACTTGCCGCAGCAACCGCCGGAGAACTCAAATAAACAAAACTATCCGGACTACCCATACGTCCAACAAAATTTCTATTTGTAGTCGCCAAAGCAACTTCACCCTTACCAAGAATTCCAGAATGGCCGCCCAAACACGGCCCACAAGTTGGTGGTGAAACAACACACCCTGATTGAACAAAAATTTTAAGTAATCCTTCCTTTTCAGCCTGAAGATAGACGGTGGGCGTTGCGGGAAAAATAATTGTCCGCGTGCCATCCTTTACTTTTCTCTTTTTTAGAATCTTAGCAGCAATCCTTAGATCTGTTATACGTCCATTTGTGCAAGATCCAATTACAACCTGATCCAATTTTACTTTTCTAAGCGAACTAACCGCTTTAGCGTTACTTGGCAAATGCGGACAAGATACCGTGGGCTCAATCTTCGCTACATCAATTTCAATTACATCATCATATTTTGCGTCTTTATCACCTTTTAACTTAAGCATTGATTTATTAAATTTAAAGTTTTTACCTTGAATTTGTTTTAAATAAGCAAAAGTTGTTTCATCGGGTTCAATTAACCCAGCCTTACCCCCCGCTTCAATCGCCATGTTACTCATCGCGAGACGATCATCCATGCTTATTTTTCGTATAACTGGACCGGAAAATTCCATAACCTTATAAAGCGCACCATCAACACCAATCTTTCCAATTGTATGAAGAATTAAGTCTTTGCCGGATATCCACTTATTTTTTTTGCCCTTATAAACAAATTTAATCGTCGGTGGAACCTTAAACCAACAATGACCATTTTTAATTGCAGCAGCTAAATCAGTTGAACCAACACCAGTGGCAAAAGCACCAACCGCACCACCGGTACAGGTATGAGAGTCCGCTCCAATAACAATATGTCCGGGACGAATCAATCCTTGTTCAATAGTAAACGCATGCTCAATACCACAATGCTGAATGTCGTAAAAGTTCTTAATTTTAAAACGTTTGGCAAATTCGCGCAGCATCACAACATTATTAGCTGCGGTTGCATCCCTTGCTGGAGTAAAATGATCGCAAATAAAACCAACTCTATCAGGATAAGCTACAGATTTAAAACCTGCTTTGATAAATTCCTTAATCGCCAAAGGGGCAGTAATATCATTACCAAAACAGAAATCAACCTTAGGATAAATAAAATCTTCTAATTTTTTAGAAGAAGTATGATTAATTAAAATTTTTTCAGCTAATGTAAAACCCATTTTTTTTATAGTTTTAAGTTCTAAGTTGTTAGTTTTAAGTCAGATTTCTATCCTCTTTAGTATTCGGACTTATGACTTACTACTTAAAACTTAGAACTTATTTGAATTCTTTAATCAAAAGTGTGGCATTATGCCCGCCGAACCCTAAAGAATTGGAAAGAGCAATCTTTAAATCTGCTTCTATCGCTTTATTAGGAGTATAGTTTAAATCACATTCGGGATCAGGGTTCTCATAATTAATTGTAGGCGGGATAATCTTATTCTTCACTGCAAGACAGCAAACAATATATTCTATTGCACCTGCTGCACCTAAAGTATGACCGGTCATTGACTTTGTGGAACTGACATTTATGTCATAAGCATACTTACCGAAAGCATTCTTGATTGCGTTGGTCTCCATTTTATCATTAAGAAAAGTACTTGTTCCATGCGCATTAACATATACTCCGGCTTGCGGTTCAACGCCGGCATCTTCCATGGCAAATTGTATAGCTCGGCTTGCAGCTTGACCCTCCGGATCAGGAGCCGTAATGTGATAGGCATCACAAGTTGCACCATACCCACCCATCTCGACATAAATATGGGCACCGCGCGCTTTAGCATGTTCGTATTCCTCCAATACAACAACCCCCGCACCTTCTGCCATAACAAAGCCTGAACGCTCCTTATCAAATGGACGACTGGCACGAGTCGGTTCATCATTCCTTTTGCAAAGAGCCTTAAGAGCGCAAAAGCCTCCAACTCCCAAAGGAGTAAGGCTTGATTCCGATCCTCCACAAACAATCGCATCAGCTTTACCTAGCTTTATCGCCTCAAAAGCTTCTCCAATAGCGTGAGCACCACTGGCACACGCTGTAACCGGACAAAAATTAATCCCTTTTAGGCCGAAGCGAATTGCAACCCATCCGGCAGCTTCATTAGTAATAAGCATCGGAATAAGAAAAGGAGAAATCCTTTTGGGTCCTTTATTTAAAAAAACAAGATGTTCCTCTTCTACTGTTCCTAAGCTTCCAATGCCGGAACCAATAATCGTACCAATTCGATAGGGATCATCCAAGTGATCTTTTATACCACTGTCCTCTAGTGCCTCTTCAGCCGCTTTTAAAACGAGCTGGACAAAACGAGGAGCCCTTCTAAGATCTTTTGAGGAAAGAAAAGATGGAGGAATAAAATCTAAAACTTCTCCGGCAATTTGAGAATCGAAAGCAGAAACGTCAAAAGCAGTAAGTGGACCAACACCGCTCTTGCCACAAACCAAAGAATCCCAAAAGGAAGTTTTTCCTATACCGACTGGGGATACCACCCCACATCCAGTTACAACTACACGCTTCATCTAAGAAAACTTTCCTTTACGCGCTGCGCTTGTCGTCTATATATTTAACTGCCTGCCCCACTGTTGCAATTTTTTCTGCATCTTCATCAGGAATTTCAATACTAAATTCCTCTTCTAAAGCCATAACTACTTCCACTGTGTCTAGAGAATCCGCACCTAAATCATCCGTGAAAGAGCTATCCAATTTAATTTCTTCTTTTTTTACACCTAACTGCTCTGCAATAATATCCTTTACTTTCTCTTCAACGCTCATTTTTACCTCCTTATATAAGGTCAGCTAAACTAAACCGCCATCCACAACCAACACTTGGCCTGTAATGTAATCGGCGTCTTCCGATGCCAAAAAAGTAACCGCTTTAGCTACATCAAGCGGCTCACCAAACCTGCTAAGAGGAATCCTCTTAAACATTTCTTCTTTAACTTTATCGCTTATCTTATCAGTCATTGCAGTTCTAATATAACCAGGAGCAACCGCATTAACTGTAATATTGCGCCCACCTAACTCACGAGCCAGCGATTTCGTAATCCCAATAAGACCAGCCTTTGATGCCCCATAATTCACCTGGCCAGGATTACCCATAATCCCAATTACCGAGGAAATATTGACAATCTTACCAGCACGTTGCTTAACCATGACCCTGGCAAGGGTTTTGGCGCAATTAAAGGAGCCTTTCAAGTTTACATTTAACACTGAATCCCAGTCATTCTCAGAGAGCCGCAAAATCAAATTGTCCCGGGTGATCCCCGCATTGTTAATTAATATATCAACTCTTCCCCAATTGTCAATAACTTTATTAACGTTTTTCTCTACATCGGAGAGATTAGTGACATCAACCTTTAAATTCATTACTCTTAAGGAGTCACCAATTTCTTTTGCAGTGTCGCTCAAGGCTTGTTCATTAACATCGAAAAGAACTAATTTCGCTCCTCCTCTGGCAAAATCAAGCGCGATCTCCTTTCCAATTCCTTGGGCACCACCGGTTACTAAAACTACTTTATCTTGAAAACGCATTTATCCTCCGATCTTTATTGCTTTGTTATTAAATTAAATAGGATACAGGAAATTGTAATTTTGTGACACATCAAATCAATTCAAAATTTATAATTCCTAATTCATAATTGTTCAAAATCTTCTTTTTTCTCAACATTAACAACTTTAACTTTAGAGTCTATTTTCCGCATCAATCCTTTTAAAACCTTTGAGGGACCTACTTCAAAGAAGTTTTCTGCTCCCTTATCTCTTATAAAATTAGCACAATCACACCAAAGCACCGATGACACCAGTTGCTCGGCTAAATTAGCTTTAATTTCGTCTTTGTTGGTATGCGAAGAAGCCGTTACATTACTAACGATTGGAATCGAAGCATCCTTAAAATTTAGACCCGCTAAAACCTTTTCCAAGCGATCCTTGGCCGGCTGCATAAACGGCGAATGAAACCCTCCGCTTACTGATAGCTCGATAACTCTTGCTCCAGCCGATTCTAACGCCTCTTTAATTTGACTACTACTTTCCTTCTTCAATGAGATAACAGTCTGAGTAGGAGAATTGATATTTGCAATATAAAAACTTAGCTCATTCGCCTTCTTCTTAAGAAGAGCCCGATCAATACCCATCACTGCAAACATTGTCGCCGGATTAATACTGGCAGCATAAGCCATTGCCTTTGCCCTTTCTCTGACTAAAGCAACAACATCATCAACGCCCAAGACTCCTGCAGCATAAAGACAACTATACTCGCCTAAACTTAATCCCGACAAATAACCAACATCATTGCCTTTATCTTTGAACACCTCATACGCAGCCAAACTTACCACAAGGATTGCTAATTGCTGAACAGACGTGTCTTTTAAATCTTCTTCGGGGCCCTGAAAGCACTTCTTAGACAGCTCAAAACCAGCAACTTCATCAGCGCGATCAAAAATGCTGCGTGCAGAGCTGAAATTATCATACAGACTCTTGCCCATACCTACATACTGAGCGCCCTGTCCTGGAAAAATTATCGCATTCATACGTTTAATATTTGCTTAATATCTTGATTTTGGCAAACTTCATTTACCTTTACTTTGATTTTTGCAATCAGATCTCTTTTTAATTCTTCACCGGCCACTTTAATCGCGTTCTTTACTGCCCGCGCATTGGAACGACCATGACCAATAATAACTACTCCATCAACGCCCAAAAGCGGTGCCCCTCCGTATTCGGCATAGTCGATCATCTTCTTAAATTTCTTTAAACTACGTTTTGCTAAAAGAAGGCCGATTATTCCAAAAAAATCACTTTTCATGGTTTCAAGCAAAAATTTAGCAACAAATGTTGCACAGCTCTCCGAAACTTTAAGTGCAATATTACCCGCAAAACCATCGCAAACAACGCAATCACATTTACCGGAAAACAAATCTTTAGCTTCTAAATTACCGGTAAAGTTCAGGCTTGATGCCGTAAATGATTTGTGCACTGATTTTGTAAAATCATTCCCTTTTGATGCTTCCTCTCCAATATTAAGAAGTCCTACTGTAGGATTTTCTTTGTCTAAAACTAAATTATAATAAACTGAGGCCATTATGCCATATTGGAAAAGATGAATTGGTTTAGGATCGATATTGGCTCCAACATCAACCACTAAAGATATTCCACTAGGATTAGGCATCATCAACCCAATCCCCGGCCGCTCTACCCCTTCAATTAAACGAAGAGCCAGCGTTGACGCACAGACAACCGCTCCGGTATTGCCGCATGAAACAAAAGCGTCAATCTTTTTCTCTTTAAGAAGTTTTGCTCCGATAACAATTGAGGAATTCTTTTTTTTGCGGCATGACGCAGCAGGTGATTCTGCCATCTCTATTTTCTCTGGAGCATGAACAATTTCAAAATTTGATAAAGCTGCCCCCTGTTTTGTGAGTGCGTCTTGTATCTCTTGCTTTACTCCAACCAGAACAACATCGTAGCCTAATTCTTTCCTGGCAAGAATTGCACCTTTAATAATTTCGTCAGGTGCGCGATCGCCACCCGATATATCTAACCCGATTCTATACGCCATTATTTTTTAGGTTTTTTTTCTTTCATCTTTATTTTAATTATTTCTCGACCATCATAGTATCCACAAAACGGACAAACCATGTGCCCCGGCTTAAGACGCGCGCATTGGCTGCATTTTGATAGAGCGGGGGCGGCTAGTTTCTGATGGGTTCGTCTCTTTGCCGACCTTGAGCTAGATTGTCTTCTTTTTGGATGTGCCATAGTATCCTCCTTTTATAGTCGTAAGTTGTAAGTTTTAAGTTTTAAGTCGTAAGTTTTACGACTTATAACTCATTTGCATTGACATTGTTCACTATTAAGATCGACCCCGCAATTAGGGCAAATCCCTTTACAATCCGTTTTGCACAAAAGCTTCATTGGAAAGTTAAGTAAAATTCTTTCTCTTATATCATCGTTAACATTCAAAGAATCAGCAAAATCGGCTGTATTGTACGCCATTCTAAATTTATCCTGTGAATTTTCAATATATTTATTAAGACAACGCGAACACATAATTTCTCTGCTAAAACTAATTTCAAAATCAGCAAGTATCTCTCTTATTATTCGCTGCAAAGAGCAATTCACCTTAAGATTACCAATAAGTTTAGCATCGCTTGTGTCGATATCCAATTCAGAGGCCGATATCTCCCCCTCTATGGCTATTGGCTCATCTCTTATTTTTTCTATCTCTATCTGCATTAAACTTACTCTTGAGGGCTTTTGTTACTACTTTTGGTAAAAAATTCTTTAAATCCGCACCTAAAAAAGCTGCCTCTTTGATCAACCGCGATGAAATGTATGAATATTGGGGATGAGGCATTAAAAAAATTGTTTCAACGGTTTTAGTCAGATTACGATTGGTTAAAGCCATTTGAAACTCATATTCGAAATCAGATATCATTCGCAAACCCCTAACGATAATCTTTACATTCTTTTTAAAGGCAAAATCAACGACCAAGCCGTCAAACCCCTCAACGCTAACCCCCTTAATGTTTTTTGTTGCCTCTTTAACTAGCTTTAAGCGCTGAGAATACGGGAAAAATGTGTTCTTGGAAGAGTTTTTAACTACTGCAACAATCACACTATCAAAAATAGAAGCCGCACGCTCTATTATATCGATGTGCCCATTAGTTATGGGATCAAATGTACCCGGACAAATAGCTTTTTTCATTGTTTTTTATAGATTAAAAGAAGGGTTTGACCGTATTTTTTCTTTTGGATCAAAGCAAACTTTTCACTATTTTTCAAATAATCATCTTTTTCGAAACAAAACCCCACTAATAAACCGAAGGGGCTCAATATATCATATTCAGATAGCATTTGCAAGACTTTCTTAAGGCTGCCTTCATGATATGGCGGATCTAAAAAAATAAGGTCAAATTTGTCACGCCTTTTACTCAAAAACTCAATGCTAGCAAAGGAATCCTTTAGGTATACACTGTTTGTAGAGAGGCCAAGAATTTCAAGATTCTTTTCTATAATTTTAATAGATTTTCGATTACTATCAATGAAAATACACTTATTGGCCCCCGATGAAAGAGCCTCAATCCCCAAGGCTCCACTTCCGGCAAAAAGATCTAATACATTCGCCCCTTTTAGGCTATACGCTAATATATCAAAGCATGATTCACGCACTCGCGAAGAAACCGGACGCACTGAATCCGCACAATAAATAACTCTTCCCTTATGTATTCCTTTTATAACTCTCATTGTTTAAACCAAAAATCCAAATGTTCTCTTATCGAACGATGAACAGATGAGTTTAGCGCTGGATCACTCTCAACCACATGATGAGCGCACAAACGAGCCTCTCCTAAAATTTCTAAATCCCGCAAGGGATTGGCGATCTTCAACAAAGGCAAACCGTGCTGCAAATGACCAAAAAAATCGCCGGGACCTCGTAACTTTAAATCTTCTTCGGCTATTTTAAAACCATCATCAGTAGAGGAAATAATCTTCAACCTTTTGGCAGCAATTTCCGTTAACTCTTTTTTGCTTATTAAGATGAAATGAGGCTTATGTGTTGCGCGCCGTATTCTGCCGCGTAACTGATGAAGTTGAGCAAGACCAAAACGTTCGGGATTTTCAACTACCATCACCGCTGCATTATCAATGCTTACACCCACCTCAATAACTGTTGTCGCAAGCAAAATATTTGTTTTTCCACTCTTGAAATCCTGAACAACTTTTATTTTTTGATCATTCTTCATTCGACCATGGAATGTTCCCACATTAAAACCGATAAATTTTTTCTGAATATTTTCATGCATCTTTTCAAGAGCTAATAAATCCTGACTGCTACCCTCTTCGATCACCGGATAAACAATATATGCCTGACGCCCTTCTTTTAATTTCTTTTTTATAAGATCGTACATCAATTCACGCTTATCTTCCTTAACCCATAGAGTTTCTGCTGGTATCCTTACTTTCGGCAACTCAGGTATAATTGATAAATCAAGATCGCCGTACAACGAAAGCGCCAAACTTCGCGGAATAGGCGTTGCGCTCATAACCAAGCAATGTGGGCTAGGTATCCCTTTTTTAGGAAGAAGCGCCCGTTGACTAACGCCAAATTTATGCTGTTCATCGATCACTGCTACCGCCAAACTTTTAAACTTTACTTCCTCTTGGATAAGGGCATGCGTTCCGATTATAATATCGATTTTTCCACCTTCTAGATCTTCATATATTTTTTTAGATTTCTGAGCCGATAAGGACGAGGTAAGAATCTCTATCCTAAAATTTAAACCTGAAAATATCTTCTCGAGGCTTTCTTTATGCTGATACGTCAAAACTTCAGTCGGAACCATAAAAGCAGCCTGATGGCCACAATCAGCAGCTAATGCAATTGCAAAAGCAGCAACAACCGTTTTGCCACAGCCAACATCCCCCTGGAGCAACCGGTGCATCGGATAGCTTTTAGATAGATCTTTGCTAATGGTATCAACCGCTAAAAGTTGCGAGTCTGTAAGGGTAAAATTGAGATTACTTTTTATTTTTTCTATCACCTTATCGTTGGCTAGAAGGCTCACGCTCTCTTGTTGACGATGTTTCGCTTTACGCAAATAAACCAAAATTTGAGAAAAAAACAATTCTTCAAAAATAAACCTTTCTCTGGCGCGCTTGGCATCCTCGAGATCAATCGGAAAATGAATTCCCCATACGCTTTTGATAACATTCTCAAAACACTGCTTCTTGCGAATATGAAATGGCAAAGAATCGGAAAGTTTACCCCCTACGATTTCAAGACATTCATGAATTATTTTTCTTATAAACCTTTGGTTAAAGGCAGCTGGTAATCTGTATACACCAACAACCCTACCAATGTTTAACGAATCCTGCTGAGAAGATATTTCACGTTCTGGTGAGTTAAACTTCACACGTCTACCACCAAGAATTGGTTTACCATAAATAATAATAGTGTCGCCAATTTTCATGGAATCAGCTAAATAATGTTGATTAAACCACACGCAATCAGCTAATCCCGTGCCATCATCTAACGCTATCTCAAAAATGCTTTTCACCCGCCGTCGAAAATATGGTGTATTTTTAAGATTCCTAGCCTTAATGACTGCTTTTATCAAAACGTGTTCGTCACTTTTTATCTCGGAAATTTTTTTGAAATTACGCCGATCCTCATAACGAAAAGGGTAGTAGCTTAGGAGGTCTGAAACAGTATAAATACCCAACTGATTAAAGATAGCTTCACGTCTCGGCCCAACCCCCTTAAGAAAACGAAGCGGCATTTGTGCTGGATTCTGCTGAGTAGTAATCACTGTCGAGTATAATTTAATAGCCCACCGGCTTGGACGATTTGTCTTTGCCGTAAGGAAAGTGTACAATTCATTTCTATCTTAATGTCGCCACTTAAAACAGTAATGCTGTTATTGTTATTTAAACATTCAATGATATTATTTATTTGAATAAGTAATCCTTTTTGCAGCAATTCATAATCGCCGGCATTAATAAAGGTTAGCGGTAAAATACCGAAATTAATTAGATTGGTTATATGGATTCTTTCAAATGACTTTGCCATCACGGCCCTTACCCCCAAATACATCGGGCACATTGCCGCATGCTCCCTACTTGAACCTTGACCATAACTTTCCCCGGCTAAGATAAATACAGATTTTTTTTGATCGCGTAATTTTTTTGCATTAACCGCAAATTGCGAATCAACCCCCTCAAACACAAACTCTGAATACTTATCAATATTAGAGCGATACTTTAATCTTGGCCCGGCAGGCATGATATGGTCGGTTGTAATCTTGTCACCAACTTTTACAAGGATTTCTCCAGATAAACTATCGACAAGGGCAATATTTGTTGGTGGCTGACCGATATTTGGACCGCGAAAAATCTCAACACCACAAGGATCATTGGGAGGAGGAATAATCATGCGATCATCAACGTAAAAATGCTCAGCATTGCTAACCTGAGGATAATTTTCTTGGGCAGAAAATGGATCAACAAATTCACCGTTAATCGCAGCTAATGCTGCAATTTGAGGAGATACCAGATATATTTGTCCTGACTCAGTACCGCTACGACCACAAAAATTGCGATTGTTTGTTCGCACTGATATTCCATCAGTGCATGGTGACTGCCCACTACCGATACAAAATCCACAAGTCGGCTCCATTATCCTAGCACCGGAATTAATTATATTATTTAAAGTATCATCGGCCGATATCATAGAAAAAACCTGCCGCGAACCAGGAGAAACAATAACTGAAAGCCCTTGATGTATTGTTTTACCGGCCAATATTTCACCAACGATTGTAAGATCTTTTAATGATCCGTTGGTACAACTTCCAATTGCAACTTGATCTACTTTTTTACCGGCAATTTCTTTTACCGTAACAACATTGCCAGGTGAATGAGGCAAAGCAGCCATCGCAACAACTTCTGACAAATTAATCTTTATTACCTTGCAATACTTAGCACCTTCATCAGCCACAAGTGGACAAAAATCATCCGCTCTATTTTGCGCAGTCAAAAATTGTTTAGTTACTTCATCAGAAGGAAAAATACTTGTAGTAGCGCCTGTTTCAGCACCCATATTGGTAATCGTTGCCCGCCCAGGCACAGAAAGTGTTTTTAGGCCTTCTCCGCTATATTCAATTACTTTATTAACGTTACCCTTTGTAGAAAGAATACCTAATAAATGCAGAATAACATCTTTAGCCGATACCCAATCACGAAGCTTTCCAGTTAACTCGACCTTAATTACTTCAGGTGCTACCAGATAAAATGCACCCCCTCCCATTGCGCACGCAACATCAAGACCACCTGCCCCAATAGCAATCGCTCCAATACCTCCACCAGTAGGAGTATGGCTATCACTACCGAGTAAGGTTTTCCCCGGCTTAGCAAATCTTTCCAGATGAACCTGATGGCATATACCATTGCCCGCTCGAGAAAAATAAACACCGTATTTTGCAGCTACACTTTGCAAATATTTATGATCGTCGGCGTTTTCAAACCCCTGCCCAATAGTATTATGATCAACATAGCTTACGGAGAGTTCAGTTTTCACGCGATCAATGCCCATTGCTTCAAACTGCAAATAAGCCATCGTGCCTGTAGCATCTTGAGTTAATGTCTGATCGATCTTTATCCCAACTTCCTGACCGGGTACTAAATCTCCCGAAACAAGATGCTTGCGAAGAATTTTATATACTATATTGTCGCCCATTTATATCTCCTCGTTAAACAGTTTACAATAACCAATTTCCAAGAAACAAGACACCCGCCTGCCGGCGGGCAGGCAAACAAATCCCAATGATCAAGATACAATAATCAAACCACTTGGTTATTGAAATTTGGTAATTGATTATTATTTGGTTATTGCATCTTGGTTATTGGCTTTTATTCAAGTTTTCTTAGAAGCAAGGTAATCTTCAATTATCTTTGTATGATCAAAAACAATACCCTCAGGAAAGGAATCTAGTTTAACCACAAAAGCATCTTTAGCATCAGAAGCAGCCTTTAAGGTGCCTTGACCCTTACCAACAAAAACAATCGATACCGTATGAAAGCGCGGATCGCGCTCGCTATCTGAGTAAACCTTGAATTGCTTAATATCCGTAAAATTAAGACTTGTTTCCTCTTTTACTTCCCGCGCAACACTTTTTTCAACACTTTCACCGTACTCTACAAATCCGCCAGGAAGCGCATAGCCAAACGGAGGATTGCTACGCTTAATCATTACTATCCCACCTTGATATTCAACTATCCCATCAACAACAACAAAAGGCCCGGGATGAGTTAAATGTTCAAGATAATCACATATATTCTGCTTAAAAACATCAAAAACATCTTCTGAATATGAGACAAACACTATTTTTGTTATGGTGGGTGATGCCACTGCCTTAATATAACGAAAAGCCTCCTGGGCCATCAACTTTGATACCACCTCATAAGAAAGGTCACCTGACTCACGCCCTAAAACCGGAAATGCGATAGATTCAATCTTTTCTTTGTGAGCAGCAAGTAACGAACGATAAGTCGCATTTCGGATAATCGAATCAGTAATTTTCGCACTGAGGCCAGTCGTTGCAGCATGAATAATATAGTCGGCCTTTAACGCTCCGGCAGTAGTTAGAATAACATCTCCAACTTTAATCGGGGCTTGTTTTTTGGCTGATTCTTCAATTATTGCGCCGCCTTTATTTTTAATTATCGCAGCAAGACCATCCTCCATGTAAAGACGATTATTTGCCTCATTAACTATCACTTGGGTATCAATTTCAGTAATGTCCCCCTGAACAACAGAGACTTCAATACCATTAACTACAACACTTGCCTGTCTTATTGGTGAAAAAAATTTTTCCTTCGATTTACCAAAATTAAACATTTTACTCCGATTTTTTACCCCTCATTATATAACAAATGAGGTTATTGACAACAAATAACAGGATTACTCCTAGTTATCATTTGATAACCCTAAACGGGATAATCTTTCGCTTATTATTTCAAGAAATTGCTGCTGTTTTTCCTTTGCAATACTAGAACAATTTATAATTTCTCTCATAGCAGTAAATTTATTTTCAAACTTTTCGTACCGAACTTTTAAAGGAACACTTAAATATTCAGCCAACTCATTAAAATCCTCTATCTTTAATCTATTTTTTTTGCCATTAATGGCGATAGCCGAATCTTCCTCATTGGGAAGAACCAGTTTTGAGCATACAATATCATAAGCGGGTGTTAGGCGAACATTATCTTTATCTCTATATAAAAGCGAATAATTTTTTAAGTGAGCATCACCATTACCAAGAATAAAATTAAGAACAACCATTTCAAAAAATAATTGCGCATCATAACCTGGTGCGGATGATTTTTCTTTTATTTTTCGACCTATTTGTTCTACCGACCCTCTATACTTATCTGTTTCTTCGAGAATTTGCGTAAAGTCTTCCTGATGGATTTTTATGCTTTTTTCCCTATCAAATCTCTTGACCACATAAGCAAGACTATCATCCTTTAAGGGAATCAAGCAATGAAGCGGAATAGATACACCCAAACTCTCGGCAATATCCATGCAGCATTGTTCATTTTCTGGGATATTTAAAAAAGTAAAGGTTTGTGGTTTCAAAATATATTCTCCGCCTTGGGCCACAGGGATTAATTCATTACTTTTCTTATCCAACTTGACCGATAACTTAGGTTGAACACCAGAAATAGAAAGCTTACCTGCCAATTCTTGCGCCTTTTGCGACATATCCCTCAAACTAAAATTTATGATTGGGCACTTAGAGGAATTAAACATTTCTCTAAATAGCTTTTTGTTCATTTTATTCTTCCACCTTTGTCACGGTAACTGCACCGATCGTATCACTATTGGCACTCGCCAATAATAAACCAAAGGAATCTTTGCTATCAACCTTTTGCGTAGCGCTTACAATACTTAAATACCATCCTTCTGGAAGAAGTCCTTTAAAAAAAGGAAATAATTCTTTTGAATGATAAGGCTCTTCTCTGTAAGGTAAAGATGCTGAAATTGAAATGTTTTTTTTCAAAAATTCATAATCATATTGAAAAACATAGCCACTCTGTATTTCTGAAATATAGCCCGCCAATTCATTTCTATAAAATACCCGAGCTTTTCTTAATGCATCCATAATGTATCAGTATTCGTTCTTCTTTAATTCTAAATGATATCCCAAAAAATCCAAGACTTGCATAAGTTTATCCATCCTAACTGTTATTTTACCATTTTCGAGCTCTCTTAAGAAACGTAAACCAACTCCAGCGCGTTTAGCAAATTCAATTTGAGTCAACTTATTACTTTTTCTCAACTTTTTTATTTGAGAAGAAATATTTAATGCATGTGAATTTAAGCTAATTGACTTCATAACAACACAAATATATCACATATAGGGTATAATTTCAATCTTTTTTGAAAAAATTATACCTTAAAAGGTATAAAACACCATACTTTATACCCTAAAAGGTATAAAATAACATGCATTGCCCCCCCCTTGCTACTGTTTTCCAATGAGTTTTCTAGCAATAGCGTAGGCTTGTGTTTTTGAAGAAATATGACCTAAAGCGTATTCTTCATCAACTTTTTTTAGGATTTTACCAATTAACGGCGAGGGTAAAAGATTGAATTTCTTCATTAAGCCATAACCATCGATAATCCTAACTAATGGCTTTTTCTTTTTATCAGCGAAATACCAGTCAACTAATCCAATCATAATTTTTTCATGCCGGCGCCTTTTTGCGTAATCAGTCAATGGTCCACGCGTTGCTCGCCAATCTGCCAGAGATAATAAAATTACCGCTGCACCGTCAATGTCTGTATCACGAAAAAAACGATACACCGCCCTCTTTGACGGTGTAATTTGATCAGCTAAATACCCGGGGCGAAGGTGCCAAAATATTAATCGTTTTAAAGTTTCTGTTTCTTTAGAAGAGAGGCGTAAATTATATGCTATCTTGGTAATCAGATCACGGCCAATTTTTTCATGTTTGTGGAAAATAGTTTTTTTGTCTTTCTTTTTTTTTGCTACTGGCTTACCAATATCATGCAAAAGACATGCCAATTTTATAATCTGGCTTCTTTTTCTGCCTTGAGCTAAATCCTCACTGATGTATTTGGCAACATCTTTGTGGTCATTAAAAATTTTATGCTGCAAAATTTCAAACTGACGAAGAGTTTCAAGGGAATGCTTCCAAACATCCAAGTGGTGATACCCCCCTTGTATAACCCCCCTGCACTTACTGATATCCGGAATAAGTGCATCAAGCACCCCAAGAGCATCAGCCTTTTTAATTGCCGCAAAACAATTGTCCGCAGCAAAAATTTTCATCAGTTCGCACCCTACTCTTTCACCGGAAATTTTACTAAGATGTTTCTTACAACGGGTGATCTCTTTAATGGTTTTTGCTTCAATTCTGAATCGGTAATTAGCCATAAAAGAAAATCCTCTCAGTATCCTTAATGGGTCATCTAGGAGAACTCTTTTTTGAACAATACGAATAATACCACTTTTAAGATCATTGCGCCCGCCATAGTAATCAATTATTCTTTTGTTTTTAGAGGTTAGATCAATTGCCAGTGTGTTAATTGAAAAATCACGCAATGAAAGGTCATCTTTAAAATCCACCCCCCTAAGGGCAGTAAAATCGTAAGTGTAGATTTTATTAGCCAATTTTTTCACTACACGATAACTTTGCTGCTGTTTGTCTAATACAATAAATTTTGCCTCTATTTTTTTGGCAAAATCACAAGCTAAGCTACGGGTTTTATTTTCCACACAAAAATCAAAATCAATATAATCCTTCTTTTTCTTTAGGTAAATATCCCTTAAAAAACCACCGACAAGCCAAACGGTAGTTTTTCTACGCGAAGCAATTAGAGACACCTGCTCAAGATAAGGAATTTTTTTGAGATTAGTAGATAGGTTCATTGCGCTTTTTTCGACAATTGATCAAAAATGCTTTCCTCGGCAAAAATCGGCGAAGAGGTTCTTACCGCTAAAGCAATGCCATCAGAAGGCCTAGCGTCCACCACTTTAAGGGTATCATCTTTTGTTATTAAATAGATCTTTGCATGAAAAGTGTTATCAACTAATTTATCAATAATCACTTTTTCTAACTCAATTTCCATAGTGTTCAAAAAAGAATACATTAGATCATGCGTAAGCGGCCGTCGTGTAATTACTCCGCTTAAATGAGCTCTAATCGCATAAGCTTCAGCGCTTCCTAGAACAATCGGTAAACGTCGAGGGCCATCGCACTCATTAAGCACAATAACTTGTTCACTTTTACCTTCGTCAATAATAATCTGAGAAATTTCTAATTTTACCATTGAATAAAACCTTCCATCGCCTTCTCATCTTAGAAGGCAGAGTTTTAATAAAACAAACACTAAGTATCGCCGAAGTATAAAAAAATACACAGATTTTATATTAATCTGTGTTATTAAACTTCGCCGAAAATAGACAAGTATTTCGGTTTATGAGACTACTTGATTCGTTTACTCAAAATTTCACGCAACTCACGCATAAACTGATTGATATCTTTAAATTGGCGATAAACAGAAGCAAAACGAACATAAGCAACATCATCTAATTCAGCCAGCCTCTCAACTACCGCCTCACCGACAAAACGAGATTCAACTTCTTGGTCAAATTTTTTCTGCAAATCAGCTTCAACATCAGTAACAAGGCGCTCGAGACGCTCCATGCTAATCGGCCGTTTTTCACAGGCACTTAGCAGGCCGGTAAGAACTTTTTGGCGATTAAAAGGCTCACGTCGACCATCCTTTTTAACAACCATTAATGGTGTTTTTTCAACATATTCATAGGTAGTAAAACGCTTACCGCAATTAATGCACTCTCTTCTTCTTCTTATGGCCAAGCCTTCAGAAGTTTCACGAGAATCAACTACCTTGTCTTCATTATGGTTACAAAACGGACACTTCATCTTACTTACAGTTTAAAGCCTAAACGATTCACGGTCAATAGTATTTTTCACACCTAACGTGAAGATTTCAATAGAATTAAATCTTTCGATTTATTATTTGATTCTGGTTAGTTTTATTTTGGCTTCTTTTAGGAAGGTTTGGGCATTTTCATCGGGATAAGTACCGGCACAGATAATTTCTTTGATTCCGGCATTGATAATCATTTTAGCGCAGATACTGCAAGGAGTATGTGTTATGTAAAGGACGCTATCACATAAAGATACTCCGTGGCGCGCAGCTTGCAGAATTACATTTTGCTCAGCGTGCAGCCCTCGGCAAATCTCATGGCGCTGTCCAGAGGGAATTTTTAATTTTTGGCGCAGACATCCAACATCTTCGCAATGGGAAATATTCGTAGGCGCTCCATTATAGCCGGTGGCAAGAATTTGTTTATTCTTAACTAAAACCGCCCCAACCGCTCGGCGCAAACAAGTTGAACGCTCACTTGCCAAGTGTGCCATTTTCATAAAGTATTGGTTCCAATTAGGGCGTTTAATTTTTTTTGTCATGTTAATCTAATTCTGGGTATAGAGGGAACTGATCAGTCAAAGCAACTACCTCTTTTTTAATTTTTTCTAATTCTTGCTGATCGTTTCTGTTAATCAGAACACGGTCTATCAAATCGGCTATTTCTTCCATTTGCCGCTCTCTCATTGCACGAGTGGTTACTGCAGGAGTGCCGATTCTAATTCCGCTGGCCACAGCTGGTGGCTTAGGATCAAAAGGAATCAGATTTTTATTTACAGTAATATTAGTATTTTCTAAAACTAAAGAAGCTTCTTTACCGCTTATGTCTTTTGAACTTAAATCTAGAAGAAAAAGATGGCTATCAGTGCCACCACTGACTATTCGATACCCCTTCTTTTCCATAACTTTAGCAAAGTGATCGGCATTTTTAACAACTTGTTTTTGATACTCTATGAAATCGTCTCCTAAAGCAAGACCAAAAGCAACAGCCTTTGCGGCAATAACATGCATTAGCGGACCGCCCTGAACACCCGGAAAAACTGCAGTATTAAGTTTTTTTGCAAATTCTTCTCTGGCTAGAATAAAACCACCTCGAGGACCACGTAAAGTTTTATGTGTAGTTGAAGTAACAAACTCTGCGTACTGGCAAGGGTTAGGATAAATCTTAGCTGCAACCAAACCGGCAAAATGAGCCATATCAACCAAAAGATAAGCACCCACTTTGTCAGCTATTTGACGGAATTTCTCAAAATCAATAATGCGCGGATAAGCACTGCCACCGGCAATTATCATTTGCGGTTTGCACTCTAAAGCTTTTGCTTCGATTTCATTATAATCAATACACTCAGTGTTTTTATCTACTCCGTAAGGAATAATATTATAAAATTTGCCGCTGAAATTTAGTGGATGCCCATGAGAAAGATGACCGCCGCAAGCCAAGTCCATAGCTAAAATGCTATCCCCTGCCTTCAATACTGCCATCATAACCGCCATATTAGCCTGACTACCTGAATGAGGCTGAACATTCGCATATTCAGCAGAAAAAAGCTCCTTTACTCTTTCTCTTGCTAGCTCTTCAGTTTGATCAACAAACTCACACCCACCATACCAACGCGCACCAGGATACCCTTCGGCATATTTATTGGTTAACACGCTTCCTTGGGCTTGCATAACTGCTAAAGGTGCAAAATTTTCACTAGCGATTAATTCAATATGTTGACGTTGACGCTCAAACTCACGAAGCACGCTATTATAAATCTGACGATCAATTTTCTTTAGGTCTTTGAGCATTTTCTTTCTCCTCAATTTTTTTGATTTTTTTTACTCTTTGATGGTGTCGTCCGCCTTGGAATTCAGCTTTCAACCAAGTTAGTATCAGCTTTTTTATTAAGTCATTTTTTAATAAATTTGATGGTAAAACTAAAACGTTACTATTGTTATGCTGTCTTGAAAGAGTGGCACTTTTCTGACTATAAGCTAATGCCGCGCGCACCCCTTTCACTTTATTAGCCGCAATGCAACTACCAATGCCGGTATAACAAATTATTATCGATCGTTCTACTTTTTTATTTTTCACAGCCAAGCAAGCTGGATATACATAATCAGGGTAATCACAAGCATCAGGGCTATGGGTTCCAAAATCAACAACAACATGACCCTTAGACTCTAAAAAAGCGGTTAGTACAGCTTTTAATTTAAACCCGCGATGATCACTTGCAATTGAAATTTTCATTAATCAACTCCATTTTTTAGTCATAAATTACAACATAACGAAAAACTGAGAACGTAAAGTGTAAAACCATAGCGTAAAATTTAAAAGTAAAATAATTATTTATTCCGGAAATAAATTTTAAGTTTTAAATTATGGCTTTTCGCTTTTAGTTTTTCGTTTTTAGCTAACTTCTTAATCCTTACAACTTACAACTTATAACTTATTACAGCCAATTCATAAGCTCTTTAATCGCCTGACTCAAAGTTTCATAAAGTTGCTCATAAACCTCTTTACCCTTGCCTACGGGATCAGAAATATCATTTTCAAATTCAGCAGGCAAAAACTTTTTCAAATTAAAAATCCTTCCCTCAACGGTTGGCTCAAATTTTAAAACGTAATTAAGTTGATCGTCTTCCATGGTAAAAATAAGATCCGAAGATAAAAGAGTGTATCTGTCTAATTTCTGAGAAACAAAATTTAAAACATCCACTTTTTCTTTTTCTTTAATAACTTCAATCACGTTGGATGCCGCCATTAATCCGCCAAATGCAGATATCCCCCGCGAAATAACCTCGTATCTGCTCTGTGCATATGGGCTCATTTGGGCTAGGTAAATCTGCATAAGAAATTGAGCCATCGGTGAACGGCAAGTATTCCCAGTGCAAACAAAAAGTATTCTTTTTCGGGTAAAAACCTCGATTATTCTTTTCTCTGAGGCAACCCCATGCCTTAATATTTTAAATGGGTAAAAAGTTAAATCTAACACAGTTGATGCACGGCCATGTTCGCAGGGCCCACCATCAACTATTAAATCAACTTCATTACCAAAAGTTTCTTCAACTCCATCAGCCGATAAAATTTCGCCTTCCCCGCTAACATTTGCTGAAGGAAGACAAACCGGTGTATTTGCTTCTTTCAGAACTTCTCTAATTATCGGGCTATCAGGCACACGCACGCCTATTGCTTTATCATTGCGGTCATAGAAAACTACCGTAAGCGGCCCCGGCCAAAATTCTTCTAACAATCTGTATCCAAACGGTGGCAAGGTAGCTAAATAAAATCTAATTGCTTTCTCAGGATCATCTACGGCAATACTGAATGGCTTGTCTTTCGGCCTTTTTTTTATTGAATAAAGCTTATCTACTGTTGCCTGTTTATCAGGACGCCCAGCTAAACCATAAACGGTTTCGGTTGGCAAAGCAACAACTCCACCGGAAGTCAAAACTTTAGCTGCTTCCTTAATTAAAGAATGATCAATATTTTTTGGATCCAAAGAAATCTTTTTCATTATTCAAACTCTTTCTTAATGCTTTTTAGCTGAGTGCGACTTTCTTTATCTTTTAAGGAAAGTATTGATAAGGCAAAAATAACCGCGTTCACAAACGCACTTTTGCCTACTCCGGTAGAAGCAAGTCCTATGCCACGAGGAATACTTGTCATAGAAAAAAGCGCATCTAATCCATCCATCATGCCGCCTTTCATAGCAACGCCTAGTACCGGAATATCAACAAAAGCAGCAATAAACCCCGGTAGGGCTGCCGCCATTCCCGCACAGGCAATAACCACCTCTATCCCATCTTTTTCCATTGCCTGACAAACCTCTCGTAGCTTTTCTGCATTACGATGAGCAGAAAGAATGTCAAGCTTATATTCAACCCCAAACTTATCCATAAGGTCAATACCCTGTTGAATTGCTGTTTTATCGCTTTTACTTCCTAGTATTACGTGAATCTTTTTTGCCATGTCATTCCTCCTTATTAACTACAAATTAAAAACTAAAAGCGAAATCCCGCACCCTAATATATTTTGTTTGCGGGACCCCGCCAATACGGGGAACCATAATTTAAAACTTAAAACTTTTCCGAACAATTTTTAATTTTTCGCTATGGTTTTACGCTTTGCGCTCTAAGTTTTTCGGTAATATTTATTTTGGCAATTGCAATGCCTTATTACCAATATCATGACGGTATTGCATGCCTTCAAATTTTACATTCTTAACTGCAGAATACACTTTATTCTGAGCACCATGCACCGTTTGCCCTAAGCCAACAAGATTTAGCACTCGCCCACCATTGCTAACTATACTTTCGGTGCCATCTTCGATTTGCTTCTTTGTTGCCGCATGAAAAAGATATACATCTTCTAAATCTTTGAATTCATCTAATCCTTCAATCACCCCACCCTTCTGTGAATTTCCTGGATATCCAGCACAAGCCAATACCACGCAAACACAGTAGCGATCATCCCACTCCAGATGAACATTAGTGAGTTTTCCATCAATCGTCTTAAGCATTAAATCAGCTAAATCACTTTTTAATTTAGGCAAAATCGCCTGGGTTTCAGGATCACCAAAACGAACATTAAATTCCAAAACCTTTGGCTGACCATCTTGCATCATTAGCCCCACATAAAGTAAACCTTTATAAGGGGTACCTTCTTTATTTAATCCGTCAACAAGCGGACGGCATACCTGATCGTTAATTCTTTTTAGAAATCCATCATTAAGCATTGGAGCCGGTGCATAAGCCCCCATTCCTCCGGTATTCGGACCTTGATCGCCATCTAGAGCGCGCTTATGGTCTTGCGAGGAGACCAGCGGAACAATTGACTCTCCATCAGTAAACAACAGTAGCGACACTTCTTCACCTTCTAAGCATTCTTCAACAACAATTTTATTGCCGGCTCGGCCGAATATTTTCTCCTCCATTATTAGATCAACTGCGCCTAAAGCTTCGTTAACGGTGTTACAAACGATAACTCCTTTACCGGCAGCTAAACCATCGGCCTTGATCACAATTGGAATACCCTTTTGGGCAATATATTCTTTAGCTTTTACGGAATCATCAAAAACTGCAAAATCCGCAGTAGGAATTTTAAATCTTTGCATCGCCTCTTTAGCAAAAACCTTACTCCCTTCTAAAAGGGCAAGGTCTTTAGTAGGACCAAATACTTTTAGCCCTTTTTCCTGAAAACGATCAACAATACCATTAACTAATGGAAGCTCCGGCCCGACCACTGTTAAATCTATTTTATTCTCCAGAGCAAATTCCAATAGTTTATCAATGGCCATCACAGAGATATCCACATTTTCAGCGATCAAATCGGTGCCGCCGTTACCTGGCGCGCAGTATATTTTGTCAACCGACGCCGATTGCGCCAATTTCCAAACCAAGCAATGCTCTCTGCCTCCTGAACCTATGACTAAGACTTTCATCCCGTGAAATCCTCCTTAACTCAATTTTGAATTACGAATGTTGAATTTCAAATTGAATCCGAAAAATACGCTTTTTCCAAAAAAAGAAAATTCAAAATCCATAATTCGCAATTCACAATTATTTAAAAAGATTAATATAAGACCATCCTTTTTTTACTCTTATCAATCGCACCAATGACCTGCGCCTTGTAGTATTTATTTAGAATTCCAAGCGCAGTCTCAGCTTGTTTTACATTAACAACGACAACCATTCCGATACCCATGTTAAAAACTGTATACATTTCTCGCTCGCTTACCTTAGCAGATGCCGCCACCACTTTAAATATTTCTGGAACATTGAAGGTTTTTTTATTAATAACCATACCTAATCCATTAGGCAAAATTTTTGTAGCTTTATTATAAAAAGCACCACCAGTTATGTGAGCAATGCCCTTGACATTCACTTTATCTAGTAGAGCAAGTATTCCTTTTACATAAATCTTAGTCGGCACAATTAAAGCTTTTGCGTGCTTTTTAATGCCTTTTGAACCTAAAGCTTTTCGAACCAAAGAATATCCGTTAGAGTGAAAGCCACTCGACGACAAACCAATTACGCAATCTCCTTGTTTTATTTTTTGTCCATTTATCAACTTAGATCGATCAGCGATCCCTACACAAAAACCAGCCAAATCATACTCGCCAGCACTATACATCCCCGGCATCTCAGCGGTTTCACCACCCAAAAGCACACAGTCAGACTCTTTTAAACCTTTAGTGATACCGGAAACAATGCTTTTCAGCACTTTAGGCTTAGCTTTACCACAGGCAATGTAATCCAGAAAGAATAACGGTTTCGCCCCAAGGCAGATAATATCATTAACGTTCATTGCGACTAAATCAATACCGATAGTATTGTGAATATCTAATGATTGTGCGATTTTTAGTTTTGTTCCTACGCCATCAGTTGAAGAAACCAAAATTGGATTTTTATATTTTTTAAGTACCGAATTAAGATCAAACAAAGAACCAAAAGCAGAAATTTTGCTAATCGCACTAGTTGCAATAGCACCTTTTATGCTTTTAACAAATTGATCCGCAGCTTTTATGTTTACTCCGGATTTTTTGTAGTTAAGTTTCATATTCATTCAAAATATTTTACTGCGTTCTTAAACATCTGCAATCCAAAAGGCACATGATCTTCACTCATCCAGAAAGGATGTTGATGCTTAAAAACAAACCGTTCAGGATGCGGCATAAGCCCTAAAATTCGCCCACTAGCATCGGTAATACCGGCAATACCGCCTAAGGACCCGTTGGGATTCAGCGGATATCCTACCGGCGAACCACACCGATCAACATAACGAAAAGCCACTCTGTTGTTAGATTCTATTCTAACTAAATTTTCCTTATCTGTATAGAATTTTCCCTCACCATGAGCAATCGGTAAGGCTATTATGTTTGCCAACCCCTTTAACCATGCGCTACTGGTATTTTCAACTTTCAAATACACCCAACGTGTTTCAAAACGCGCGGAATCATTCTCGGTTAATGTTACTTTTTGAGAAAAATCAACATCAGGCAATATGCCCATTTTAACCATTACCTGGAATCCATTACAAATACCGATTACCAGACCGCCTTTATCAATAAATTTATGTAACTGATCCTTAAACCATAAAGAAAATTCTAACGATAAGATTTTTCCCGCACCCAAATCATCGCCGTAGCTAAAACCACCCGGAATACACAAAATTTGATAATTAGAAATAATTTCTTTTTCTTTTAAATAATTAATATGAAACAAATCAACATCCGCACCAGCCATCTCAAAAGCATGCACCGACTCCTTATCGCAATTTATTCCAGCTGTTCTAAAAATTAAAGCTCTTGGTTTCATTGATCAAACCTAAATTTTTTAAACCTTGCGGTCCATGCATCACGCAAAGAATTAATACTAGTATCAATTACTTTCTCTTCCCCGTCTAAAATAATAAGTTGCTCAACAGAAGATACACAGCCAACTAAACCAAACGGAATATCCCCTAATGCCCTTTGAAAATCATTCTTTTTACTTTGGTCAACCTCAACTAAAAACCGAGTTGGTGATTCAGAAAATAGCCGCTCAACAACACCAACGGCTCCTTTTACGGGAACTTCTGATAAAAATATTGTTGCCCCTAACCCTGAAGACATCGCCATCTCACTTGCTGTGACTGCTAATCCGCCTTCAGACAAATCATGACACGCCAAAACAAGCCCTTTTTCGATAGCTTGGCTTAAATTATTAAAAATGGTTAACGCGCTATCTTTTTCAATTTTAGGTACATTCCCGGTAGTAATGTTTTTTCCTCTAAAATATTCTGACGCTCCCAATTCATTCTTAGTAACTCCAATCAAATACAACAAAGAACCTTCTTTTTTAAATGCCGGAGTTATTGTTTTGCGCCAACTTTCCATAATTGATACAGCAGAAATCAAAAGAGTGCCCGGGATGGAAATGCGTTTATCTTTAACTGTATATTCATTATAAAGACTATCCTTGCCGGATATAAAAGGCACCTTAAGATATGTTGAAAAATCATAGCAAGCATATGATGCCCTTACCAGTCCACCCAGAATCTTTTGGTCTAAAGGTGAACCCCAACTGAAATTATCAAGAATGTACGTTTTATTTAATTTTCCGCCGCTACTAACAACATTGCGCATTGCCTCATCAATCGCTAACGCGGCCATCCAATAAGGGTCAATATCAGAATAGAAAGGATTTATTCCCAACCCAATTGTAACGCATTTCTCACTATTTAAATCGGGACGCACCACCGCAGCATTAGCAACCGATAAACTCTCTACTCCATAGATGGATTTAGTAACCGAACCTCCCCCCACTTCATGATCGTATTGACGTAAAATCCAATCTTTACAAGCAATATTCGGTGACTTAAGCAAGTCTTTTAAATCCTGATTACAATCACCTCTTTCTTCGGGTTCGGGTAGGCTCTCCTCTTGCTTAACCCAAACTGCATCTTTAGCAAGTTTAGGCAAGATAAAAATAAAATCCATATCTAATTCGCAAACCTTATTTTCATTATAAAGAAGGGTAAGCTTATGATCACCAGTAACCTCACCCACAACGGTAAGCTCAACATCTTCTTCTTTAAAAATTGCCTCAAGTTCTGCCATATCTTTTTCCTTAGCAAAAAATACCATTCGCTCTTGAGACTCAGAAATCCAGATTTCGGTGTAAGTAAGGCCTCGATACTTTAGAGGAACTTTATCTAAATCAACTTTTACTCCGTGTTCGCCTCCTAATTCTGTTATTGCTGAAGATATGCCTCCGGCTCCGCAATCAGTTATTGCATCGAATAAATTTTTATCACGAGCGCGCAAGATTGCTTCAGTAACTTTTTTCTCTTCAATCGCATTACCGATTTGCACGGCACTTGTTAAGGCAACTGTTTGTTCATCTAACTCTTTTGACGAAAAGGTCGCACCGTGGACCCCATCACGCCCCGTTTTCGCACCACATAAAATAACGAGATCGCCCGATTCTACTTTTTTAAATGACTTCTCTTTAGGCAAAATTCCTAGAGTTCCGCAATAAACAAGCGGATTACCTAAAAACCGTTCATCAAAAAGAACCGATCCCGCAACAGTAGGGATCCCCATACGGTTTCCGTAATCGCGCACTCCCCTGACAACCCCATCAATCACACGCTTCGGATGCAAGAGCCCATGGGGAAGATCATGATAGGGAATATCCCATGGAGAAAAGCAAAATACATCAATTGACGCAAACGGCCTGGCCGCGCACCCTGTGCCTAAAATATCACGAATAACTCCACCGATACCAGTTGACGCACCACCGTAAGGCTCAAGACTCGATGGATGGTTGTGCGTTTCAACCTTAAAGCATATATTATTTTTATCATCAAACTTCACTACTCCTGAATTATCGTCAAAAACCGACACACAATCGCTTGAGTTAATTTCTCTGGTTGCCTTCATTATTGTTGCTTTTAAGAGATTATCGATTTTCTCTTCTTTTATAATTTTGCCGCAAGAATCCTTTTCCTGATAATTAATGATCCCTCGAAATGTTTTATGAGCGCAATGTTCCGACCAAAGCGTAGCGACTGTTTCCAATTCGCAATCCGTGGGGTTACGATTAAGTTTTTTAAAATAGTCCTGAATTATTTTCATTTCATCAAGACTTAAAGATAAGCAGCCACTTTCAGAAATCTCCAATAATTTATCGTCAGGCGCATTAATTATATCCAAGGTTATTAATTTAAACTCGTAATCCATGCCGGCAAACTCATCTAAAGTATCAAGATCTTTTACTTTTTCATAATCAAGAATATGCTCGATTAAAGGATTGAAAAGAGTTTTTGGCGCAACATAATCAATATCTTCCAAGGTTAGCCCTTGAAATTGATAAAACTTCGCAGTACGTGCGGCCTTAACCGTTAAAGATAAATCTTTAATCGCTTTGCTCAAAGATAACGCAATGTTGTCGCACACTCCCGGATTATATGTAATAAGTATTTGATTTTGATCAGGCGGCTCTGAAAAAATGCCTTTGGTTAATTGATAGCTCTCAACAACAGGGTCAATGAGTAGATCCTTGGCAATTAAATTAATATCGGATTCGGGGATATCTGCCTCGATAAGATAGACTTTTCTTGAGGATACAAATACATCCCCCGCAATCCCCAGATCTTTAACCTGAGAAAAAATTTTGGCAGTAGCTACTTCAGTTTTAGGAAGAATATCGATTCGGTAAATCATAGGAGCTTTAAGAAATTTTTAATCGCTTATAGATCTTATCTATATTCTTAAGGTAAGTATACGGATTAAAAATCTCTTCAATTTCTTTTTTCTTTAAATATTTGCCAATTTTTGCATCTTTAAGGACTTCCTTTTGAAATGTTGAGTTATTGTTAATAACCTTTAGCGACACCGACTGAACCATGTCATAAGCTCTAATACGGTCTAGGCCTCTCTCCATTAGTTTAAGCAAAATCTTTTGAGAGTAAACAATGCCTCTACTTAATTCTATATTTTTTAACATATTCTGATGATTAACTTTTACATTCTTTATTACTTCACGAAATTTCTTAAGCATATAGCTAACTGCGATTGTTGAATCCGGTAAAATAACCCGCTCGGCACAAGAATGTGAAATGTCACGCTCATGCCAAAGATTAATATTCTCATAAGCAACAATCATGTTTCCGCGCAATAAGCGTGAAAGCCCGCACATTCTTTCACAAATTATCGGATTCTGTTTGTGTGGCATTGCACTCGACCCCTTTTGTCCCTTATAAAAAGGTTCCTGTAGCTCTCCTACCTCAGTACGATGCAAATGCCTAATTTCAGTGGCGAAACGCTCAATAGTTGCCCCAACCAGAGAAAGAACCGACAAGTAATAAGCAATACGTTCACGAGAAACAATCTGCGTAGATACTGGAATATAATTAATTCCAATTTTTCTGCAAATATATTCTTCAATATTAGGATCAAGATGAGCGAATGTTCCAACCGCACCTGAGATCTTACCGCTGGCAACATAAGCAACACTATCAGTTAAAAGACGCTCTTCTTCTTTCAAGTCATTATAGAAATAAAGAAACTTTAACCCTAAACTATACATTTCGGCATGTACGCCATGGGTGCGAGCCATACAAAGCGTATCCTTGTATTTAGTTGCCTTCTTTTCAACCTCTTTGATTAGTCCTCTTAAATCCTTCAGTATAATCGCTGTGGCATCTTTTATTTGCCAAGCGAGCGTAGTATCCAGGAGATCTGATGATGTAAGACCAACGTGCAAATACTGTGCGGCACTACCTAATTGCGGTGAAATCGACTTTAAAAAAGCAATAATATCATGGTGGGTTTTTTCCTCTATTTTGTTAATTTTATTAACGTCTATTTTTATACCTTTAAAAGCTTTGCTCACTCCTTTGGGGATTTTTTTATACTTTTCTAATCCTTCGCAAAGGTACATTTCGATCTTTAAGAAACGTTGGAATTTCTCTTTATCGCTCCAAATGCTACCAATTTCGTCCGGAGTATATCTCTCAATCATGCTGCTCCTTTTTTATGATTTTTAGTATTTTTCTCGTATCCAAGATTTAACATATTATCAAAACAACCATCGCTAGTCAATGAATTTTGATGCAGGCAATAAGACATTTTGGCAATTTGGCAATTTTGCACTTTTTTCATTTGACCCCTTGTTTTTTTGGCAAAAATATGTTACATCTTAATTGGTCGAAGGTTCTAATGATAATTAAGCAGTCGTGACAAAGGCAAACCTCGAGTAATCGAGTGACGCAAAGCCACCTGTCCCGCCAAAAGCGGGAAAGAGGGGTTACCAAAATGAAGAAACCCTAAGATATTTGCCTTAGGGTTTTCGTAATTTTAGCCCTTTTTAGGTTTTGCCAAGCCTTTAAAGGGCTTTTTTTTAATGAGACTTAGCCGAAAGGATTGAGGCTGTAGTCGAATTAACCCCAAGCGAGCTAATGGCGCGCGTAGGGTTGGTGAAAAAAATGAAGAAAAATGAATTTCTTTACAAAGTGGTTGCATTCATAAATCGAGACGAACTCGATTTCCTTGACAAAACAATAAAGGATCTTTACTTCTCTACCGGAAAAAAGATTCCCCGAACCGAGATGATTAAAGAAATTATCCATATGTCTAAAAATGTACATGGTTTTAAGAAAGAATTAATAGAGGATTTGGAAAAAAAAGGAGAGAAAAATGGCTAAATTTATCTTAGTTCTAACAATGGTCATCCTCATTCCTCTTTCTGGTTTTTGCGGCAACACCGCAAGCTTCTCCATTTGCATCAGAGTACCCGATATTTCTGAGTTAAGAAGTGACACCGAAAAAGAAGAAACCGCCACTCTTAATGAAGAGGTAACAGAAATTGCCAGCAAAATCACAACAAGTAACATTGAGGTAGTTGAAGAAGAAATCAGAGAAGGAAACCGAACATTAGTCAAAACAACTTATCCTAAATAAGTCCTGGGTCAGACTATAGACCAGAGACCGAAGATAAGATACAAGATACAAGATACAAGATACAAGATACCCGCCTACCGGCGGGCAAGCAAACAAATTTCAAATTTCAATATTCAATTATCAAACCGTTTGGTTATTTGAATTTGGTCATTGGTTATTGTTTGGTCATTGTAACTTGTAACTTGGTTATTGCTTTATTTAATGGAATCCCGTCCAACGGGAGTTTGCATCTTATATCTCAATTAAGTCTAAACCATTATTTTTTATCTAGCGGGATGTGGTAGGCATTGGTTATGCCTTCAGATAAGGTGACTGTTTTCTTTATTGAAACCTGTGGAAGATATTCTAAAGGAATGGAATTAACATCGAGTTTTATCTCATAATCACCGGCGAGAAGTTTACCAAAAAAGTAAGCTCCGTCACGATTGGTATAACTATTGCGTTTGTTATCTAAGGTAAGTTTGACTGAAGGAATTGGCGTATCGCTTCTACCCAATTGACCGTTACCATCAGCATCATAAAAAACTACACCATAAATCCCCGCTTGAGAAGAAATACCAAAATCAACTTTGTGTACTCCCCCATAAGCGGTGTCTAAATCAACTAAACTAGGTGTAGTAATAACATAGCCCTTCGGAACTGTATTTAAATCTAGAATCGCCTGAGCTTTTTTCGCCCGCAACATAACCCGATATCTACCGCTTGCGTTGGTTATCACCTCTTTCGGGCCAACCACAACTTTAATCCCCGCTAAGCCATCTTCGCCAATATCAAAAATCGCGTTACCATTGGCATCCTTAAAAACCACTCCCTCAACGCAAGCTCTTGCCGACCAACGGAAAAAACTTTCCCAACTAATTCGCGCTCCAAATCGTAAATCAGCCTCAACATATTTATTTTGCGAAGATTCCTCCGGCCAAACTTTTCTAACCTGACCGGAACAAAACAACTCCCAATCTTCATGCGGAGTGAAAGTTAAGTTAACACCAGCTTGTGCACTATCTTCACCCGCCAAAAATGAATGGGTGCCGCCTGCATTTCTTTCATCGCGATAACTAACTCGCCAGGTAGAATCCAATTTCGGATTAAGACGATGATGCAAATCCAACCCGGTCTCGATAACCTCCGGATCAGAACTCTGACTACTGTTTAACTCTTCAACGTGCGAACGGGCATAATTTAAACGATATGAAAGCCCTCGTGCCAATTTTAATCTAATTCCGCTAATGTAGGAATCACGACGATAATCAGAATCCGGAGAAAGCGGATTAATATTTTTCTGATAAGTATAACCAAAATGAGTACCCAACGAACGTTCTCCAAAAAACGGAAGATCAAAAGTATAAGCGTAAATAGTGTTACCGGTAAAATTGCGCTGCGGAAAAGCCAACCCCGGAGTATTGATATAGTAGATACTATTGGTTAAACTTGCGCGTGGACTAAGAATAATATTTGCGGTACCGCTGTAATCATAATTTAGGGCACGTCGATTGCCGGGATTATACGAATCACGATCGCGATAAATATCTAAATTAGAATTCAATGAAATCCAACTTAACGGTCGCCAATTTACGCCAAAAATACCACCAATTTCACCGGTATTACTGGCCCGACCAGTAATCGTTACAAATTTTTTCTCAATGTCACGAAAAGCAAACCTCAAGCTCATCTTAGGTAATTCAACAAACGAAGAAAAATTTGCCGCAATATGGGCACCGTCAGAGGCTACTTCGCTATAGAAAGAAACCTTACCAAGGCGATGCTCAGATTGAAGAGAAAACACATTGTCTCTTAAGTAATCCTGCCGATCGCTACCGTAGCTATGAGCATAATTAAAAAATAAACGGTGCGTCCCATGCGGGAACAACTTCAACTGACCGCCTTCAATGTAGGCATCTTTTTTTGTGGTTAAACCAGGTGAAAGATAACTGTAGTAACCCTGTTTTTCTCTACCGGAGAATACTGAATACTCTATCGCTTCATTAAACGCCGGTGATTTAAAAAATACTCCGTGAAGAGTTTTACCCGGAAATGACAAAGGTGAAAAAGATTTACTAAAGTCAAAACCTCTTATATAGAAATCCTTAAATCCAAGAAATCGACCATCACGCAATCCCGCGCTATAACCGGTTACCTCATTATCATCATTCAGTCTTGCCCAATTAACCGATGAATCAAACTCTCCATAAGGAGTAGGGCCAACCATCTTCATGCTGCCATCAATACTAAGTGTTTGACGGTCAAGATTGCTAAGTTTATCACCTTCATAATAACTGCGCCAATTATTAGTGTAAGAAAATTTAAATCCTTCGTTCGGCTCCCAATTTCTTTTAATCTTAACAAGACGCTTATGTGGAACGATTTTCAAATCAAAGGTCCAACGCCCATTATTATCCCAAACGTGCAGAAAAGTTTTTCCCAAACTATCAGCAAACACCCGCAAACTAGAACCGCTAAGGCGCTCAACACTCACAAATCCCGGAGAAACCACCAAAAACCTTTTGATCTTTTCTGAATTTATTTTCAATGAGTGCTTAATTGGTAATTCCAAAGCATACGGAAACTCTTCCTTTTTAGCAGCATCAAGTGCAACCACTTTATCTTTACCCGGTGAAACCTTCTCGGGAGCCTTCTTCTTATCGAAAGATTTGCTTTCACCAGTCAAACGTGGAGGCAAAAGGGCTGGCTTCGCCTTAGCTTCTTTTACTGGCTTCGCCTTAGCTTCTTTTACTGGCTCCTCCTCCTTAGCTAAAGGCAGCTGTAAAGGAGTTCTCTTTTCTTGGATTTCTTCTAATGCCTTTTCTCTGGTGAAACCAGATAAGGTATTATTAATAAGTTTTGATCGATTCTTTTGTTCGACGTTTTCTGATTCCTGAATAACTACCGTTGAGGTACCAGAATCATAATCTTTATTATCCGCCTTAAAATATTCATACCCGTAACTTGATTCATAAATTGATTGACGAGTTAGGTAGTCTTCACTTGACGGAGGCTGGTCGCCAACTACCATTCCTTCCATCGTGCGCTTAATTAAATTGATATAGTAGATTGGTTCTTGAGCGTTTTTATCAGCATTTTCTGCCATTTGAAAATAGCGTAGCGCTTCTTCGTAATTGACATCCTCAAATTCCTGCATCGCAATATCCATTAGATATTCATAGGACAAATTTTGAGAATATCCCGGTATTATAGCTAGGAACAGATAGAGTATAAGAAAGGTAAGGAATGCATTTTTCATTAATCTCTGGTGTCTATCACCGCTACTGTACCATGGCTAGAAATTGAAAAATCGACTTCCTTCACTAGAACATCGCCATCTTCAATGTCAAAAGTAGCAATTAAACTATATGTATCGCCTAATAATTTGTCTGGTAAACTAATTTGTAAATCTTTTCTATCGCCAGGTAAAAGATAAAATTCACTAATCTCTCCTCGGTCTTTAACCATTCCTCCTTGATCAACCACATAGAATGACCCCTTAACACGAAGAAAGCTATCACCCAAATTACTAAACGCTCCCTGCAAACTCCTACCCACACTATTTATGTCAGCAAAAGAAGCTTTTTTAACAACATTATCCGGTTCCAAAAAAACCAGCGACCCAATCCGACCCAAAATATTTAAACCCCGACCGCTTTTATCTTGGCCATGACCGATTGAAGTTTCAAAAAATAAAACTCCACAACGCACACCAGATAAACTACGATCAGCACTAATTGTATAATTAACTCGCGCCTGAGAATATGGCGCTAAAGTAAATTCACGGGGGGAAAAATTTATAAAATCAACCATTGAAAATTTATTTGACCCAGGTGGCGAAAACTGCTTATCACCCTCAAACGGCGAAGTGTAAACGAAATCCTCTAAATATACCTTAAAGAAAAGCTCGTCTTTAGACGGGTTCTCAACAATAATCGTACCAGCATGATTATCGCCGCTAGATAATTTAACTTCGATTTTGGGAGTATCAATACGGAAAGCAAAAGTTAAAACAGGCAACAATAGAAAGAAAAACAAAAGTATTTTAGTTTTAAATAATTTATTCATTTTATTACACTATTTTAATAGCCTCCCACATAGTATTTTACCGTCAATAAGTAAAATTGCAAACATAGCCCCCTCATAAAGCTTACGATTCTGATTACTATAATCGTTAAATTAAAGTTACAGTAAAGGTTACCGTACCTGTATAGTCACCAGATGGAGTATCCGCGCTGATTATATCTGTACCAGCAGGCTCTTCTCCGTCAGGATCACCAGTTGCTAAACCATAATAACAGCGAACGATTCTTGAACGTCCGGTAGTTGAGCGATAAATTTCATAATCACTCTTCGGTGCAGCAAAAACCTTCGTATCATAAATAGTTTCACCGGAAACCAATGGCCCTTGGATTATGTCTTCATCAGCGTCAAATTTATCATCGGCCACATAATCTGGCTTTAACAAAAGAGATGTGTTCAAACTATCCGGCCCGGTACCATTCAGGTAAAAACCGCTACAAGTTTGAGTAATTTGATAATCTCTTCCTGATGTCGTCGCCGCCATAAACACGCTAAAGTATTTATCCGCCATGAGAATGCCATTTTCTTCATCCCATTGTAATTCGCCAAAATTAAGCGCCTCGCCTACGTCCATCTCTCTTGATTCTGGATCGTAAGGTTCACCATCAGAGGGAACCTCCTGCACCCAATAACTTAAATTCAGCACTTCAGGAACTTCAGCCTGAACTTGCAAATCAAAAGTGGGATTATCCGCAGCTAAACAAACGCTACCCACACCAACAACCATTAGTAAAGTTAGAATTACCATTAGTTGCTTCATCATATTCACCCCCTTATTTTTTTTCATATCCATTATTAATATTGCTCTCCAAAAATCTCAACCCGTTCGACTCGCTTCGTAACCTGCCCTGCCAAACACTTCGCTCGCTCAGGGTTAATTCGACTAAGAATTTTTCCGCACTTCGTTTGGAAAATTCAAGTCTCATTAAAAATTAGGGACCAACGTAAAAGTAATTGTCCCTTCATAAGTGCCACTACGCGTATCGGCAGTAATCACTTTAGCATCAGCAGGTTCAGGTATTTCAGCATCGGGATCATCAGTTGCTAAGCCATAGTAACAACGCACAATGCGCGAAAAACCAGATTCAGAAGAATAAACAACTCTTCCGATCCCCGGGCTTGCAGCGACCAACGCTGCATCCGCTACTCCATCATTATCACCGTGAACACCCTGTTGACTGTCAGGATTGGTTTGATCCCAAAGGTCCTCTTCTTTATAATCCGGAGTCATAATTAAAGAATCATTCAAGTTCTCGTTTGGATCAATAGTGTTAGAAAAACCCGAACAACTCTGAATCAACTTATACGGAAAACCGGAAGTATCCGCAAGCAAAAAAACCGTAAAATACTTTCTAGCCAAAAATATACCCAACTCATCATCATATATCAACTCACCAAAATTAAGTATATCATTTGTAACATCGCCGGAACGACCCGCCTCATAAGGTGTTGCCGCAGGAGTTTCGCGATCGCCGGAATCTGCCCAACGCACCCAATGGTCGAGTTCAACATTGAAGGGAAATTCAGCAGTTACCGGAATCTCGATATCCTCAGCAAAGCAAAATCCTCCAATCCCGATTGCCAATATCAACGCTAGTGTAATTCGACGTATTTTCATACTAATCGCCGCCTTTTATTTCTCCAACAAGGAGTAACTTATGTCGGTTGAATAACTACCGCCCTTAACTCCTCGATCACGATCCAAAGAATAAATCAATGTAAACTTGCTGCCATTTCCCTGACTATCTGAACTAAACACATTGGTATCGCCCGGCTCTACCGGAGCAAAATTATCAATAAGAGTCGCACCCAAATTGTCTTTAGCTACTTCGCCCTTTACGGTAAAATTTTCTTCTGCTACTTTATCCCCGGTTTCATTCGTCAAGTAATCACTGAGATGTTGAACAACATAGTAAGGTTTATTTAAATTTGATTCTACTTGAATAACCATCTCTTTTTGAACTGGTCCATCACCGGATTTTACATCATCAAAACGTATGCCTCGTTTCTGATCCGAACCAATGTTAATATCAAAAACCGGTCGCACATCAAAAATTAGGTCCAAAGAAACAGTTTCAATTAACTCACCTTTAGACTTAATTTGATAAGTCAATGGCGCATCAAACACTCCACTGGAAACATCAGCTAAATCTTTGCGATCAACCGAAAAATTAATTGCAATTTCATCATCCGCACCGCCGGCAGTAGAAGAATAAATAACTCTTGGTTTAGCCTCTAGTGGGGTTAAAGAAGAGTAATTCACTCGGCCCAGCTTACTTGTCAAAGAAAAATTAATCAATTCTGAATCTAAAATTTCGCCTTTATCATTTTTAAGTTGATCATCCAACCTTTGTAGAATGTCGTAGTTATCACCTAAGCTACCTTGTGTTTTAAGGATAACGTAGCCTTCAATCTTTTCCTCAGCTGACGACAACTTGACATTGCGATAATTCTGCGAAGAAGTCGTTACATCAACCTTGAATTTACCGTCGCTATCTAAATAAACATTTAAGATAATTTGCTGCTCGCTGCCTCCTCCCTGCAAAGGAATCAAGGTGTAAAGAATTTTTCCGATAAAATCTCCGGATAAGTCCAAATCAGCGGAATTAACACTGTAAACAACAACAAAAGAATCCGCATTGCCGGTAGATGTCGAGGTGTAAAGATTTTGCGCAAAATTGCCTAATTCACTTGGAACATCCTGATACAAAGTGCCAGAGCTGTTCGAACCCTGCAGCGTATAAAATTTAACCGCTTCGCCGTCTAATTGCTGACCGCGATCATTTTGTAATGGCTCAAGCACTCGTTGCTTAATCCGATATTGATCCGTTAAGTCTGAAGTAATACGCACTCTCACCTCTCTAGTAACAACATCCGGTGCGCCTACCCTGCCAAAACGTAACGCACTGCCTCCCTCTAAAGGTGTAACTGAGAGCCCAAAGTCGGCCCAACAAAAAAAACTAAAAGACAACACCGACAACACCAAACTTGTGAAAACTACTTTTTTTATCATATTACCACCCTCTAAAAATAGCAAAGACCTAGCTCTATTGCCTCCCCAGCAATAATTCTAGGTCTTCATTAGAATATAACATTTCTTATGCCTGTTTTCAAGCCAAAACCTTATTATATATACTAATTGTGAAAACGATTGCATTTTCATAGTATCACACTCCTGGATTACTTTCAATAAAAATGGGCGTTTTCACCGTTTAGAAGGATAATTCGCTGCTACGCCCCCAAAAAGTCACTTAAAGCCTCGGTTTTCATTAAAAAGTAACATTTTTTACCCAAAAATGCAAGGCAATTTAGTAATTTATCCTTGTACAGTTATAAGTTGTTCCCGCCACGTGGCGGGATCCCGCTAAATATATCAATAAAGTGCGGGAAAGTCGTAAGTCGTAAGTCGTAAGCCTGCCTGCCGGCAGGCAGGTATTAAGTTCGGAAAATCCGAAAACATATAACATATAACTTAGAACTTAAAACTTAATTAAAATGAATTATGTTTTTCTCACTACTTGATTGTTTACCTTTATTGCTAATGCAAGCGGCTCTGCTGGTAACGGAAAATGACGTTTTTGCGGACGGTTTTCAGTTTTTGTTTTTGCCGAGGCCGCCTGGTTAAACGGCTTTTTTGCATCAAAGACATTGTTTGGGTCTTCGATCTTTTCGATCAGCACTAAGTTAGCTTTAAGGCCCAAAACTTCATCGGCCTCGAAAAATAAATCCTTCATTGTCATGTTGAAGATTCCACGCTCTTTGGTTTGCACCGCCTTGCTAACGCTAGCCCAGTCGATACCACCAGTTGACGTAGCAGAACCATCACCTGAAGAGTCGTCGTCTTTATTCCCCAAAACCCCACGGGCGATCAAAAGCTTGGCCAAACTCGAACTAAGAGGAAACTCAAGGCTAGAATCGGTTACCATCGCCTCTTTCTCATCCAGCTCATCGGCGGCTTCGTCAACCCTAGTCTCTGAATTATAGCTGCTTCTTTGTTCAACACTATAGAAGCCTCTCTCATCAGGTTCACCAGTTAAGTATGACTCACCATGCAAATGGGCCGCATACAGTACATCGAAATGATTATCAATAAAATCTTGCAACTGTTTGGCTTTTCTTGGCTTCCCGTCGGCTTTTAGATATTCAACCGTAGCGTTAACACGAGCATCCGTTAATCCAGAGCTATCTGCGTACTCAACCTTAGTGGCTATTGTTTCAAGCTCCTCATCAAAAAGGATCTTGACTAATTCAGCCACTGTATGATCTTCCTCATCCCCATTATCTCCAAGAAGGAGTATCTCGCCGGGTATTATGACATAGTGATCTTCCATTAAATCATCGACATATTCTTCGATGTTAGCGCTTTGAGCCATATAATCCTGACCAAGAGCATTATCGTAGGCGCTTTCATAGTTAATCGCTTCAACCGCACGCCAATCTTTCCAATGCTTATGGTGATTATACTGAAGTAGCGCAAAAACTCTTCTTGCCATATCAATCTCTCCAGATTGATAAAGCTGAACGATCATCGCTCTTGCGATATCGGTAATCTGGCGACCAGACTTTTTTATATCACTACCCAGCCTATACGTAGACACGCTTACCGTAACCTCGGAAGGATTATTGGTTGCGGATTGATCGTGCCTTCTTGGCGCAAGGCGATAATTTCTAATTGTTCGTGCGGCAACTCCGGTCTGATAATACTTGCCATCCATTAGCTCTAACAGCTCATCTGCTTCTTTGTATAATCCTGCTCTAGCATGAATAGTAATCAGCTCACCTGCCGGATCTATCTTTGCTGCTTTGCCTTTTACATCCTCTTTTAATGTCTTTCTGGCCGCGACAAGATCGCCTGCTTCGGCTTGGATAACTGCAATATCGCCCATAACTGAAGGCTGACGCTTTCTTGCCATCTTCGCAACAGTTTCCTTGGCTCCTATATATAATTCCTCTTTCGCTTGGGCTAAAGCGCTTTCTCTGAGAATATCCGCTCGATCTTGAGCGCCTCTAATCGTCAGAGCAAAATCATCAAGTTGATCATACAATCTTCTCTCGATCATCGATTCAATAACAGCGCCTAACCTGCGACTTCTGTATTCTCTATCTTCTGCTTTTTTAGCCAAGGCAATTGCTTGCCCGTACTCTCCGGAACGAGCTAACGCTTCTACAACATACTCATCCACATCAATTTCGTTACCCATAATGTCACTTTCGCCATAAATCGCAAGAGCAATATCACGATAAGTTCCTTCTTTTTTATCAGCTGGGATTCTGTAAGCATTCATTCCATCAAGTGATGCCAGATCTTCAAGAGCCTCCCTGCCCCCTTCAAGATCGTGGGTATACATGAAAATGAATTCATCATCAAGTTGATAGCTTTGAGCGATTCGACCGGTCTTTTTATCCTTAACCTTTTCTCCCTCAACCAATACTCCCGCGTTTACCAACTCTTGGACTTCAACAGATATCGTAGT
>JAAEQW010000296.1 GCA_024231025.1 Candidatus Omnitrophota bacterium | reverse complement strand
TGCCAGCACAATCCTTTATATACATATTATGTTCAATAAATAATTTTTTCGTGATTTCTGGAGCACTTTGCGCATAATCAGGTAGGCGACAGAAAATAAAGTTGGCATCAGGTTTAAAAACAGTCATGCCTTCAATGGCGCAAAGTTTTTTATACAGGCTATCTCTGTCGGTTCGCACTTGTTTACAGCTTGCAATAAATTCTTGTTTGTAATTTGGCAAAAGCCGTAAAAATTCTTCGGCAAACCCGTTAATATTCCAGATATGCACACCATCTCTCACAGCTTCAGCAAATTGTGAATTTGCAGTCAGCATATAACCTAGCCTAAGTCCACAGATACCGTAGGCTTTGCTCATGCTTTTAAAAATTGTTACATTTTGGTGTTTTTCGATTTCTTGTTCCATACTAATCAGATCAGGATTCTCTGCAAAATCTAAAAAAGATTCGTCAATAATTAGCATGCAGTTATTGGTTTCAAGTTTTTTTGCAAGGCGAATGAGATCGTGCTTGG
>JAAEQW010000295.1 GCA_024231025.1 Candidatus Omnitrophota bacterium | reverse complement strand
CCGTGCACACCTCTGGGAGCGGCTGCCAAACTTATCGAATACGAAGAGAAGGTGGCGAGAAATGGACTGCAGAAAGGAAAGAAGCCTGAAGAAGTTCGACACAGCATCTACTCACAGATGGCTGGCCGCATTCGTAAAGTAATAGCTGCCCCTAAGCTCTCCACACCACAGATAGGTACAGGGTGTTTTTTTTAAGTTACCCACTTTGTTTTTTGAATAACCTCAGAATCGCTAAGCCGATTTTCATGCCATTTTGAACAGATAATCTAGACTCTTTAGGAAGACAAAGCAGTCGTCTTGAGAGCTCTGGCTGCTTTGGCTATGTGGAGACAGGGGGTCAAACTAAAAATCGAATTTTTGCGAGGTTTTGCACAAAAAGCCTGAGGAAAATGGAAAAATGTGACGTTTTATATAACATTTGATTCCTCTTATTGCGCTCCATTTGAAGATGTTAAAAATAATTTTCAGGCACTGTTCTAACCTTTGTTTACATTACAGGAAAATTTTGATTTATTCCAAAAGTTGTCAAAATTCAAATTTTTTTACAGATTTGGATTCCTTCCATCGAACTGATCATGAATATGTATAATTTGTTAGCAAAAACTTGCGTT
>JAAEQW010000294.1 GCA_024231025.1 Candidatus Omnitrophota bacterium | reverse complement strand
TTTTGACTTACAAAAGTGGCAATAAATGGGGTCAAAAATTCAAGTCTGTTCAAGAAATGTGAAACTGGCTCTCTGATGGTAGTTTTTAGCGTAGAATTCAAAAATGATATTTGTTTCCGAATAGAAATTAATTTTGAGGGTGTTTTAGAGCCTGTAATTCAGCAAAAAGCGAAATTTCTCATTTTTCCTCATTTAAATTGGCACCAAATCGTCATAGCTGCGAGAACTCGCTTGAGAGCATAGAAAAGTGTTAGAAATATTGTGGAAATCAGCAATACAACGTTTTCTCACTTCTGACGATATGAATATTCAGGCACAATTTAGGCTTTCTGCATAATAATCGTTCAAACTCGCACCAAAACTTTTCTTAGCCTAACAGTGTTGCATATCATTCGAAAGAGTGTCTTAAGAGCTTTCGAACGGTATGTGATACGCTGCAGTTGATTTTAAACTGGCCGAGTTCCACTATCAAACGCGTGCACGTGTAGCGCAGAAATCAAAATACGATTTTGCTGCGATAGGTTGC
>JAAEQW010000293.1 GCA_024231025.1 Candidatus Omnitrophota bacterium | reverse complement strand
TTTTGACTTGACGAGAAATGGACAACATCAAGAACTGTGCCATGAGTAAAACGTACTGTTTATACAATATAAAATCAATTACAGCCGCTAAAATACGCCAGTTTTTGTCCAACGAGGTGGCCTAGAGTTTACGATGTCTGCCATTAAAGGTTTATCATTAAGTAGTAAAGTTAAACCTTTTAAGGATTTTTGAAAACCGTACCAAGATACATCTTGGTATGAATAATAGAGGGATAAGTTAAATTATCCCGATAAATTTGGATCAATAGTTACTTTGATTATTTAACGGGTTTCTTTACCAAAAAACACCTGAAAAAGCCGGGTCGGCGGCTTCCGGCCCGGCAGTAACGAAAACGACCGTTTGCTTTACCGGTGTTTCTTTTCCCGGGTGCAATATAAAAAAGTAGCAAATCAGATCCCTAGTGAGCTAGCTAGTAATCGTTTGAAATTATGGCATAATGTATTCATCGTTAGAAGGCCAAGCAATTGTTTTGCGTTGCGGAACGCCGAAAAATATATTTAGAAC
>JAAEQW010000292.1 GCA_024231025.1 Candidatus Omnitrophota bacterium | reverse complement strand
GGTCTTGTTCTTTCTGAACTTTGAACCAAATATGATTCAGTTAACCAGAAATGAAAGTTTCTAAGATTAATGTCTTTAAAAGTGAAATAGGGAAATCCGAACCCTTTGTAATTTATTTGCTTAAACTTCTTTTTTTCTATTGATTCATATTCTATTCCAAGTTCATGGGCAAATAAAATCGTAAATGCATCTGGACGGTTTAAACATCCAACAAACATAGCTCTTTTTCCTACCATATCATTAGTTCCTTCATGTTTCCCTCCATGTAAATCTTCAAAATTCTCACCATTCAGAGAAGAATGGAATTTTTCTTTAATATGTTTGTATGTGAAAATTAATCGTTCATCAGGGTTTGGAAAAAGTTCGTCACCAATAGCATTCACCAATCCTCTTAATTCTTTTTGTTTATTTAGAGATGATTTGTAACTGCTCACCCCATTTTAGCATAAAGTTTGCCAGAAAGAGCTAACTGTATAGCTACGAGCGGGTTGTATCCTTCATTAGCCATAGTCTGCAAATAGCTTGAGATTCTGCAGTAAGCTTTTGCAAATTGTCCTGAGCGAAAACACCCCGATACTTTTTGTTTCACTTTACTCATTCTCAAATCACGTTCGGCCCTATTGTTTGTGAACGCCACATCGGGATCTTTAGCAAAAAGTAAAACGGCTTCTTCATGTTCTTTAAGGCGCTCCCACAAATTTTGGGCATCCGTTTTTGCTATTCTCCCTCGCTGTCCCTTAATCCGTTTGGGAATTGGAGGCAATTCTTTTTCTCCTCGTGTCAAAATGTTTCTATAACGTTTTTGAACATTTTTATACTCACTCTCTGTAAGTATTTTTTCCTCCCTCTTCGATACTATTTTACAGGTTTCACTCAGAAGGCTTTTCATATTTGAGGCCCATTTGTATCCATTGGAATCCACAATAAAAGTTAATTCCCGCAACAAGTGCGAACCGCATAGACCATGTTTGCAATGATTATACGAAAGATAAGCCGCCAGGCAATCGTGTATGATAACACCATTATAACGAGGTATGATACCTATATTTTCTATCGCCTCTATGCCCCGTCCTGGCTGCAAAAATTTTAACGTGACATTGCCCGATGAGTAAACATGAATCCAGTGGTTCTTTTTATCAACCCGCATTGATGTTTCATCAACGTGAATGGCCGGTGAATTCAAAAGTTGGTTTATGGCTGTTTTTTCCCAATTTTCAAGAGCTAAATGCAGCTGTAGAACATACTTTAGCATTGTCGCTTCAGAAATCACCTGATTAATAATGGTTTTAACCAACTTTTGAATTCTGTTCAGCGACATCATGTGCGCAATCAACATATTCAACATATAGGCTTTGATTCCTGCGCCGTATTGAAGGGGACCACTGACCCCTCCAGGGAATCTCCCCTTGGTTTGTTCCCCGCAATTAACGCATGTCTTTATCTCGGAATCGAAATGGGTGACTTTTTTTTCAAAAATGATATCAATTATGGTGCGCCTTTCATGTTTGTCACACTTTGTTTTACTAAGATCCTCTCCGCAAGTTTCGCAGTCAACAACCTTGATTTTTTTGATAGTCACTTTCGTACGTGTATTATTTGATTGTTGGTTATTTTGACTCAAGCCCTTGCTTTTTCCTCCAACACGAGTTTTTGCGCTTTCATCCTTTCCTGTTTGAGACGAGGGTTTGCTAGAATTTTTTGAGTTTTTTCTTGTGGTCTTTTCCATGAATACTGCCATCAGCACTTCAAAAAGTATCAACATGGCTTTGAATAAAGAACGTGTTTCCACGGGCATCTTACCGTTTGCGGACAGCTTTTTGAATTCTAGCTTTAATGAATCGAATTCGTCCCGTAGAGATTGTTTGTTTATTGTGGGCATAATATGTAGACCTTAATTTGAGGTCAACGCTCCCTCCTGAGATTCTACTTCCATCATGGCCGCTAAAACAGATAAACGCTCTGCCTTGGGCATTTCTTTATACATTCTTCCCCAATTTTGCGCTTTGCGTTTTATACGCTGTCTATCGGTAAAGTTTTTTCCCGCAAAACGGGGCCAATGCACCTTATCAATCGAAAAATTATGCCAAAGTTTCTCTGTGCGTACTCCGCCTTGGTTCATCACCTGCAATTCCATCGTCC
>JAAEQW010000291.1 GCA_024231025.1 Candidatus Omnitrophota bacterium | reverse complement strand
TCCCAAAGTGTCCATATTAATGCGGTCTGACTAAAAACATGCTTCCATCATCATTGACATGTGCGCATTGCACAAGTGAAGGGATCCAATGGAAACTGAGAAAATCGATAATCTTATTGATCAATATTGATCAATCAGGGCGGACCAGAGTTTACTGTCTGAAACGTTTGAAGGATGGTTTCCATTTGTTGCTCCCAAGTGGCATCTTGGTAGCTCTCAAACCGGTGAAATATTATTTATAAAACATGTTATATGGGCACTTTTAAAACGCTGAATTCAAAAACGTTTGTTTTTTTGCTAAAAAATAATTTTCACACTGATTCAGGATAGTAAAAATATTTTTTACCCTTTCAAATTTCTAACAACTCATTTTTAAGAGGCTGTCCCAGTAAGACTGGGACAATCGAGTCTCTATCCAAAAATTAGATTTGGCTGAAACCTACCAAAAGCATTGATATATGTGAGAATCTAAACCGTGCGAAATATTTTTTTCCAAGGCCCTCTGGTTGTGGAGCTATGGGACCCAGAAGTTGGAGAAATCGACATTTTCTCCATATCTGACTGGAATCACCAAAACAGAAATAAAAAAACAACCACAGTGCGAAAGAGGGCCAAATTTGGCATACTTATAGAAAACTATTTTTGAAACCAGACAAGCTTTACCGGGCAGAACTCCGCTCACGTGATCATCAGTT
>JAAEQW010000290.1 GCA_024231025.1 Candidatus Omnitrophota bacterium | reverse complement strand
TTTGGGAAAAGGCTTTCTCTGAAGGAGGAGTCAAGCTTCTTTGCTCCAAACCAAGAACACGTTCGGGCTACGTACGAAACGAAGTCGAGCTGGTGCTACTCAAATCCACTACACGCTCAATCGTCAGCTGCTGTGTAAATCCACCCATACTTGTTAGCGGTTGACACCTACTCCGGCCGAATAGCCAAAGTAGTAGAGTTCAATTTTGTAACATTGCAAACATTTATCAAGCGTTTTCGGCGGCCTAGCAACGCGGGGAAAAGAGCTTGCAGACGCATTTATAACGTCTTTCTCAGCTGCATGATATTTCTCAGCAATGCAGAAGGATTAGCGGCTAGGAACTTTGCGGTTGTGAATTTTTCATGCATAAGCAAAACAAATGCGGCATCTGGCAATGCAGCGGCGGCAAGATAAGAGGCATGCAGCAAAACACTATGGGCGGGGAAAAGAAAAGAGCTGAGTGGGCAGCTACGGTAACACGGACATGGACACAGATGGAATCGAACAATTCTAGCACATATTACATTAAAACTTCACCTAACTGAACACACAATTAATTTAAAAGCATTTTAAATGCATTTCAAACTTTACAAATTTTACGGTCTTTGGTTTTGACCAGTGTGGTGTGATTTTCAAAGTGCTAAGGTGTAATTTGGTTGTTCTTAAATTTCGGTGTTATTTTCAATTTCGTTCAGCTAACAAAGAAACTTTTGGGTTCCTGTTCAAAAATTTCATTGAGAGCATCAAAAACCAGTATCGAATCTCTTAGCTATCGATCCCTATTACTATATCGATCATCTTTTTGTACCACTTATATTACCCTCACTCTGTTAAATTGATCTTTTTCGGCCTGAAACATTCACAAATAAACTTTTCCTCCTTTCAATTTTTATCTTTATAGTGCGCACTTTTGGTTGCTTTATTCTCATCTGGGACTTACAATTATCAAGTTACCGTACTTTAAATAACAATCCTATTCTTGTTGTTCGACAATTTGGTTCGGATACTAAAAGCAGATCCTATTCCTAGTCCTTCTGTCCTTCCATGCAGTCCTATTCCTATAGCAATTTTGGTTCGGTTACAAAAGATCCTATTCCTAATCTTTCTGTTCTCTATCGGCCCAGGAAAAATTTGACCTCAAATTTGAGATACTTTATTTTAAGAGAGATGCAAACATGACCTGGCCAGACGAAGGCATAAAACTGGCATATATTGGTGACATCGGTGATCCTCATAGGCGTATACTCCTTAGGAGGAGTCGAGTCTTTGGATTAGGCGTGGAACTGA
>JAAEQW010000289.1 GCA_024231025.1 Candidatus Omnitrophota bacterium | reverse complement strand
GAAGACCTTTCAGAAGATCTTACCAAGAAATATGGACGAGGATTTTCATCGTCAAATTTACGCAATATGCGTAAGTTTTATACTGAAAATCCAATTCGACAACCGGTTGGCGAATTGGGATGGACTAAACAAAATATTCTTTTTTCGATTAAAGATAAAAAAATCCGTAAAGATTTAAAGAAAAAAGCGATTACGCAGAACTGGCCCAAGAGGGTTTTGTTGGACCGAGTAAAAAAGGCAAAGTTAGATTTACGTCAAGATAAATCAAGCATACACCAAGCCCCAACTAAAGAATCAATCATATTGAAATTTACTCGAGGACAATTAGGGTTGCGCAGAATAGTAGAGCAGACAGGCCTTCATTTAAATGCGCCTGTAAAGTCTTTAGATTTAGGTTTCAACCTTTACCAAAGGGAAATCAAGGGTGCCACACGCAGAAGTCACAATGACATTGTAGAACTTTGCGAAAACCAGGGCGAGTACAGTTTAAAAACAAGTACTGCAAAAAAATCTCAACTTTATACCTTCAAAGCATTTGTCGAGCGCGTAGTAGATGGCGATACCCTTTTAGTAAATATTGACTGCGGTTTTAACATATGGTCACGTCAACGATTAAGACTAAGAGGCATAAACACCCTCGAGCTAAATACAGAAGAAGGCGAAAAAGCCAAACTCTACCTAACCCGCATCCTAAAACAAGTAAATTTCATAATCATAAAAACCCAAGGCCAAGACATGTACGGAAGATACCTAGCGGACGTGTTTTATGGGGTAGGTGAATCCGATGCCAAGAAGGTTCTGCAAGAAGGGCAGTACTTGAATCAAGAATTATTGGATGTTGGGGTAGCGGTGGGGTGGTCGAAAAGCACGTAAAAGTAATTCAAGTGATTTTTGCCTAATAAGGCATATAAATACTCAAGTAATTGTTAAGCATATTCGCTTTTACTTGATCATTTATTTCCGTCAGATTAAGCCATCATATACTAATTATTTAAGATTTTTTAGACTAGGGGATTTAT
>JAAEQW010000288.1 GCA_024231025.1 Candidatus Omnitrophota bacterium | reverse complement strand
TAATCCTTTTGACATAAAGCGCATCGATTATGCCAAATCTTTTTGATTGCCTGGCTCCATAGGTTGTCAAGATACGGAGTGCTTAATCCTGTTTTGCGTTTTTTATATTTTCGTTTCATCAGAATATTAAATTGTCCTTTATATCCTGTTCGCTACAACCGAGCTTTTCTGTAATTGCTGGCATAATCGAGTCCCAGAATTTACTAAATTCGTCCTGGTCCATGTTCTCAAAAGCTATTGACCTGGGCTTAATTACTGTTCTGTCTGGTGTAACTTCGATGTAGTCTATCAGCCCTGACTTTAACTTTAGCCAATCACTTACATTCTCAGAACTGGAAAACTCTTCCGAGTTGTCGTATATCAGCGCACAAAGTCCCCAATATTTTCTATGATGCAATGGGTTTCGTGCTTTCTTCTGCTCGAATTTATAGATTTTATTATTGGTTAATTTGTCGAATTTTTCACGGTCTTTTTCATAGCACGGTTTTAAGCAATCGTCTTTTTTGATTAGGAACATTTTTTCCTCTCAATTTGATATTCTCCCGGCTTGTCTGCTGATAGAGTGGTTAAAACAAACCGGCATTCCTTACAAATAATATCCCCGTTCAAATTGTTGTCGATTGTCAATTTTTCGATCTCGACTTCACAACTTTTTTTGCAAACATCACACCATAATTTTATCATTTTTCCCCCTATTGTCTCAAGAATAATTCTTTCTTCCTTCGGTTGAATTTCTCAGCGATCTTTTTCTT
>JAAEQW010000287.1 GCA_024231025.1 Candidatus Omnitrophota bacterium | reverse complement strand
ATTTCAAGAAATCTGCTTTTGTAGGCAGGGTAAGCACGGTTCTTAATCAGGTTCTTACTGCAGGTCGATAAGCTTTCATATACGGTATGAGCTTTCAGTCCGCCGCCTTCTTCGCAGAGAAATCATCCATATGGACAGAAAGTCAAGTGACCACAGATACAGTAAATGACCGAATAAATTGGCACCACTATGGATCAACCAGTCAATTAAGCCCTGTTCACACTATGCCGCTTTTGAAGCATGTGTACGATGGGGCTTTAAATCAGCCGGTCTGTTAGGTCATTTACGGTATACTTTACTCAAACCATTTTGAAAAATTGCATCTAAAACCATTGGAGGTGGAGAATAGGTTTAATAAAAAAAATTTTTTCGCCTAGTCAAGGCGAAACGATTCTTATCAACATCGCCAACGTTGCTAAAAATGAATTTCTCAGTTCTTAACCCTTTGCAAAACTGGCCGTAGCAGCGCAGCGCTCGCCACTTCGGCAGCGCGGCAGCGTGGCACTGGCTTGAAAAGGAATAAATGGTGATTGTTTGATGGAAAGATAAATTAACACCTTTTTTATTGATGTATCAGAAAATATTCCCTAACGGGGTTAAGTGTAGATACCTTGCCTTTGTTTCTGGCTGTAAAATTTGAATGAT
>JAAEQW010000286.1 GCA_024231025.1 Candidatus Omnitrophota bacterium | reverse complement strand
TCATCTAGTGAATCCTCACTTTCTTCTTCTAAGAATTCTTGCTTTATGTTTCCATCTTGGTCCCACACATCTCTTCCCATATTTGTTACCAATCTGAATCCAAGACTAAACATAGCAAGTTTACTCAAAACAAGGTATTCTCCTTTGATGGTTATCGAAAACCACAGGTATCTGAGGCATATAATATTCATATGTGAAAACTGAAAAGCGTACTCTTTGAAAAGTTCCGTTCTTTTCTAGCAAGCTGGCATACTCTTCTGTTACCAAACTAACCTGAGCTCCTGAATCTAGGAAAGCTCTGGCACTTAAATTTTCACCAACTTTGACTTTAACAATTTTAAAGTTAAGAGTCATTATCACTAAGACCGTACCTAGCTTGTACCTGAGGCGGGATGGTGCCAGGTCTGGGATTTTGATGAAAATTGGCGTGCATGTAGATACTGTCGAGATTAGAAAACCACCCAAAGGATTTTTTGAAATACCGCTCTGGGGCCCAGCAATGGGCTTCTAACGTTTTGGCGCACATTCAAATCTGCAAAATGGGGTGCTTTAGTAAAATTGATCCCGGATGAGAGGGAAGCTAGCCACGCTAACCAAATTTCACACACATCTGTGGAACCCCTCAGGGTAGCTACACAGCAAGTATTTTTTATCAGCTCCTTTTTACTGCAATGCTGTGGTATGGAATGTAACTCGTCCACAGTGTTAACTTTAAAGAAATGTTAGTAGCGGTAGCAGCCTTTTTATGCCACGATATTACCACCGTTCTACTCCCCATGAATTGCTCTTTCAGAAACTGTGAACAGTTTTGCGGCCCGGTATCTGGTAACCGAGATATCGTACTTTAAATTTGGAAAATGGAAATAAATATGCACTTTTAAGAGCAAAGCATGATGCACTTTATTCGAATCCCATTGATTCCACCTCCATTCAACAGATCTCGTCAAAATGAATCGATTGGTGTATAAAAAGTCGCTTTAAAGTCAACAATTGCTGAACTATGCAAGATACAATGTTAGGCTAACTCCACGTTGGACAAAAATGTCAAAAAATTAAAAATCAATGAAACTTGGCGCTTTGGGTCAGTTTTTAATGCTAATTCCAAAAATCATCTCCATTTGATCGGGAAAAATTAT
>JAAEQW010000285.1 GCA_024231025.1 Candidatus Omnitrophota bacterium | reverse complement strand
TCCACCTTTTCAACTGCAATTTTCAAGATACTCCTGTGGATTAAAATGAAAAGTGAATAAACCATTAACATCGTCTTGATGAGTAGATTTCAACAATCAAAGTCACATTTCTCTACGATATTCCCGAAAAAAAGTCGATTTTCTATTGGTCAGTTTTTTGGCGCGAATTTAAAAGTGACAAAAATGCGTTAGCACCATAGAATGGGGCTCCTTACAGGGATCAGATTGGCCATAACTTTGTCTGGGTTCCCGACTGCAGCTGCAAAGTTATCGCCAAAAAACCCCAAGTCGCATCATTTTTGGATAGACTTTAGTACTTTAGCACATCTCCAAATCAAAAATGTACTGCTGGAACCAGGAACGATGCACGGCCATATGGCTTGGGGTAGTTTAAAGAGGACAGTTGTGTCAGTCATTCCTCAAAGCGTTGCCTCGGTATGCCTTTCTCTTATCCAGAAATAGCGCCCTGAACTTGTTTTCTTTATTTTTTTGCCAAGTTTGGAAGAAGCTA
>JAAEQW010000284.1 GCA_024231025.1 Candidatus Omnitrophota bacterium | reverse complement strand
TAGGCTACCAGCTTAAGCCGGGATAAAAGTTCAGGTTCTGAAGTCTCCGAATTCGGCAAAAGCCCCGCTATGAACAGTTTGCGCAATTGCCTAATTTTGCAGAATGTCCCGCCTTAAGTTGGTAGCCGTTTTTCATTACAAGAAATTACACCTCATATTACTGAGCAGTAACATTTTCTGCGGCAGGCCCTTTGGCACCGTCTACGACATCAAAGTTTACGCGCTGACCTTCCTGCAGACTTCTGAACCCATCGGCCCTAATTGCTGAGTGATGGACAAAAACATCAGATCCACCATCTTGCTCAATAAAACCAAATCCCTTGGAATCGTTAAACCATTTTACTGTTCCTTCTGCCATAGTGATACTCCTTGCTACGTGATTTCTTTGCGAAACCATTTTGAAAAAAACGGATTCCTGTTACTAAGCCCTAGTGCAGCCTGCGGTTGACAACAATACACTTAGCTGACGCCGAAATTAATCAGTACTAATGTAGTAGTTATATATAAGTTGCGTCAGAAAAAAACAAGTTTTATTTTCACGTAACCATCCAAAAACAAAAGGAACTTCCTATGTTTTTAGGTTTTCTCATTGCGCCCCAATAAAATTTCACCGCGCCTAAACAAAAAATATATGCTTTTTTAGGCATGCTTCAAATCCGGGTTGACACTTGTACAGAAAGTTATCAATAACGTTGCGACATTGTCTTTGGTTCGGCTATGATGACGGCATATAATTTTCTGCCAAATCGAAAAATCGAACCAAGATCGCCTTATGTTTCCCTT
>JAAEQW010000283.1 GCA_024231025.1 Candidatus Omnitrophota bacterium | reverse complement strand
ACTGGCAATGGAGTGTTTGGAATCTCTTGTTCTTTTTGTCCTTCTACTAGGGCGAAGTTGTCCAGCTGATCGTCTATGACTGGGTAGGTAATCTGGCGTGCAGCCCGAAGAATGTATTGCAGATTTCCCCTCACTTCGTCGGACAGTTTGACGTGGGTGATGTGCATTTCGGCTTCGAGCAAACGAAGCTTGAATGGTACCAATTTTTGTTTTGGCTTTTCCCCCTTAGGACCGGGAATGGGCACCGTTTCTCCGGAGAGCATACAAAAATCGTTTGGGTTCATAGTGCAATGGAATTCCCACCGGCCTTCCGAAGGGATTAGCTTCATCGTTTCGAAGGGTGGAATAAATGGCCGAGCCATCAGCGAAATAATTTTTGATCGCTGCGTTAAACCACATCTCACATCCAATCCCCTATTTAGTACAAAACTGATGTCATTTGCCCAGTCTGTGTCGATAGAAAACGCCAAGCTATAGCCCGTAACACTATCAGTGTAACCTCGGTCGTAATGCAGCATCATCATGGGATGGGCGAGGTAAGCATAACTATGATAAGTTTTAATTAGGCGACCTGCTGACCAAATTTGCATTTTTCCAAATGCCATATGCAAAAGACCGCAGATAATGGCAATTTCCTTGTCCTCCATTAGAACGGTGCCATCTTCATTTAGGCCTTGAAATTTTAATTTTAGAGCAGTTTGTAATGGGTCGATCCATAGTTTTGATTCTCCTAACAGAAATTTCATAGTCACGACATTCGAAACGTCCATAGGAAGTTGCAACCCGCACGGTACAACTTCGGTGAAATTAGCAGTAAATGATTTGTCCACAAGGGGTAGCTCAGTGAAATCAATACTGCTGTTTCCGCAAGTTGTTGAAAATTTCTCAAATGGCGGTTCCATCATTTATTTATTTATTTGTTTTTCTCGGACGTCCAGGTCCTCTCTTTTTCTTTCCAACTCCTTTAGTTTTTCTTTTCTTAGTAGTCTTTCTTGTTTGCTGGGTGAGCACGTTGCAAACTCGATGGCTAGTACAGACGATAGCTAGACCTCTAGGGCACAGCCGCGTGCAGGGCATTCTATGGTTTGACTGATTTTTGTCAGGAAATATCCTTTTGAAGTTTATCCTTTTTCTGAATAAATGGGCAGAATATTGTTCAACATCTGGGGAGTAACAAATTTTTACTAGATTTCTAGGAATTTATTATGTAGTTCATCCGGGGAAGATGAACATGTTGTAGTTTTCAAGATTTAATTAATTAATTATCAAAATTTACCATAAAACGGGAGAGATTACCCGGCAGCTTCAATCATGGCATTTTACTTGATGCTAGACACTGGTCAGAGTTCCTGGGATGCAGAAAGTGGTAAGAATAAACTAAATAATCAGCGCTATTTTATTTATTTATTTATTTATTTATTTATTTATTTACACTATTTATTTATTTATTTATTTATTTATTCTTTAAAACTATAAATTTTTCAGATAAAATTTGCTTCATTTAGGAAAATTTGCAACCCGTTTGGCTCAACTGCTCCAATTTGAAGGTAGCTGGCGCATTGCCATGTGCGAATACAGCTTCCATCCTAAACTTCCCAGAGTCAGCAGTCAGCCCCTTTATATTTT
>JAAEQW010000282.1 GCA_024231025.1 Candidatus Omnitrophota bacterium | reverse complement strand
GAAATTCTTTGCTGCTAGTCTCGTTGCTCCAAGACCCCAAGAACTCCGCCAAATGGCCCATTTTCCAACATGCACTTTTTCAGAAGTCGCATTTTCTGAAAATGACCCAGCGCACTCTTTCCATTATAACTGTCCAAAAGCAAAAGCCTGGGACTTGCGGTTTTTTTAAACGAAAGCAGAGCAAACCCGCTCTAGAATAACTTACGTCCGGTGGAATTCCAATCATTATATTAAATACAGTAGCCCGTTAAAGTCAGCACATTGTCCGAAATCTTTGAGCTAATCAATCTCCAAAACAGCATCTTTGATTTTCGACTTTTGGATATGCATAGATTCGCATCAGCGTCAGCATTCCAAATCTATAATCAGTTTCGTCGGCCCACCACACTGACACGCGTAGTCACGAAAAAACCGCCAAAAATGGCGATTTTTCAGCTTTTTTCACACTTTTTCCAGTCTTCAGCTAAGAAAAATATTTTTTCCGATATTCTTTTTCATATTTTAATAAACTAAGTTGGAATCCCTGCATCGTAGCTATTTTTCAGTTCTCGCTACATCTTACTTTACTGTCATATTAAAAAATGGATGGTGGGAGATACTGTTACCGCAAAAAGTCTTTGCCGTATTTTTGTAGCTTGCTGTGTTTCTCTGTTGCTGAGAAACTGCACATGAAAGTTTCGTAAAGCAGCAAAAATTAGTGAAACAGGTCAAAAATTGAACTTTTGTAAATGGCAACGAAACCAACTGTACAGGGGTAGTTTTGTGCGCTGAATGCGAAAATTGAAATTGTTTTCACAAAAAAAGGTTGTTTTGTCATAATTTCGGAGTTTTTGCCACAATTTGGAGTTCTTGCAACTTTTTCACTTTGCGAAAAATTTAAAGTTCATTTTCGCAATCAGCGCACAAAACAAACCCTGTACAGCTGGTTTCACTACCATTTGCAAAAGTTCAATTTTTGATCTGTTTCACCAATTTTTGCTGCTTTACGAAAATTTCATGTGTAGTCTCTCAGCAACAGAGAAACGCAGCGAACTGAAATTTTGCACGAAAGTCGGCTTCGCCCGGGGCTAGAAATTTTCCAATATTTATTGAATTCGGCTCAGTAGTTTAATAGTGAGCTAGGTATATACAAAAAACGGCAAAGGCCTTCTGCGATACCTGTATCCTACCATCCTTTTTTTAATATGACAGTAAAGTGAGATGTAGCGAAAACTGAAAAATAGTTATGATGCAAGGTGCTCAAAAATTTATTAAATAACAAAAAAATATCGGAAAAAATAGTTTTCTTAGCTGAAAACTGAAAAGTGTGAAAAAAGCAGACAAAATCGCCATTTTTTGGGGTTTATTCCTGACTGTTACAAAGTTAGTACCTGTGTCGATTGGTTATTGGGAAGATTAAAGGCTCAGAATGGATGGAGCCGAGTTGAAGGAGAGCGTTGGTAGGTAGTGAGAGCGGTGGCGATGTAGGCGAACAACGGAGACAAAAGGCGATTTACTGGAGCCCTTCAACGAAGAGGCTCGACAAGGACTGTAGAGGAGATGCGAGAAACTGTACGAAATCACCGTATTTATAGTTGGCACAGACAACAGTTCTAATAGAGAAACTTCTTACACCTATAAATCTGCATGTGCGTTTTCCCACACTATAAATCTACATAACTTACAACACCACTTACTATGTACAATTTCATATGCACGCTGTACAAATACTACTGTACCGATTTGAATACAACTTTCACTAACATATAGCTAACATTGTAAGCTACAATATGTGTACAGTATGCACTCTAAT
>JAAEQW010000281.1 GCA_024231025.1 Candidatus Omnitrophota bacterium | reverse complement strand
TTGAAATTCACCACATAGCCCGTCAGATGCTTGCGCATACTCAATGACAATGGCCAATTCCTGGTCTTACACAGCATATGAAAATGATTCGGCATCAACGTCCAGCCATAAATGTCCATTGCACCTTTCTCGACCAAGGCATCTAAACGCTCAATAAAGTCGCCTCGATCTTTGTTATTCCAAAAGATCCTTTTCCGCTCAATACCCCGGCCCATTACATGGTGCAAAACCCCAGGGGCATCCAATCTCGCTAACCTAGGCATGACTCATGCCCTTACCATAAACCGGATAGCATGTCAAGCACGTTCTGCACGAACGTCCCCCTTTACGGTCAACCCGGCTTGGCGGGTTAGCTCGACATTCGCGCCGCAGAGCGGCGCGAACGCTGAACTAACCTGATTTTTTGCGGCAGCAAAAAATTCAGGTTAAGTGATTTGTTATACAATTAACTTCTAGGCCAAGGGTCGTCTGGATCAATACCATTTGATATTAATTGATTTAATGCTTGTTCAACTGATTGAATTAAATGATTAGTTATAATATTAATTTTTGTTTTAGAAAGTGCTTGGATCTGAAGTTCATTTATTACAGCCATCCTAATATTAGTATCAAGTAGATTTTTAAAATCTTCTTGATAAATTAGTCCTTGTTGATAAAGTTCAGCAACTCTATATGCAGCCTTAGATGTTTCGCTTATAATTAATTCCTTGTCTAAACTAGTTGATTCAAGATCATTTTCTATAAGTGATTCGATAGTATTTAATATTGTTTTATTTAACTCATCTTTACTCGACATAGATTAACTCCAAAAATATGGTTAATTCTCTTCATTTAGCGGTACCCAGAAACTTTGAGGAGGCAGTTTTTTATTTACTTCTGCTTGGCATTTTACTTTCAGTTTTTTACTGGGCTTATTTTCGGGACTGTTACTTTCTATTGCTGCTTTCTTCTTTAGTGCACGTTCATAATCTGCTTTCATTTTAGTAGTATATTTTTCTTTAGATTTGATAAGTTCACATAGAACAAACAAATCCTGATCTAAAGTTCTGTATTGTACTAATATATTACTGTACTCTTTTAGTTTCTTACTCAACTGAAAAGCTTGTTTGAAAATTATTGAAAATGCTGCAACAGCACCCAAAATCTTCCAAATCTCACTTCCTATTGGATTCGACCAAAACCATAAACCAGTTACAGAAGATGATGGAGCAGTGATCAGAATAATAGATTCAAGAATTGTGTTTAGAAGCTCTACTCGGTGTAGCTTTAACGAATAATACTCTGAATTGAACTTTACGTTTCTGTATAAGTCATAAACTCCCCATACAGTGTGTTTAAGGTTTCGATCACTTTTCATTTCTCATCTCTAATTTTGTATAATGTCGAGCTAACCCTTGGCGGGTTAGCTCGACATTCGCGCCGCAGAGCGGCGCGAACATCCAGCTTCAGCCGCTGGCGGAATACTACGAATTTATTTGGATAAAGTGACTATTTTTAAAATACCACTTGAACCAAACAAAAAGCCCGCGATAAGCCAGTCGGACTGGAAGCTGTTGGTTAGGTTTTATAGCCAATTTATAATACTTCTTTTTACAACTTGACGTAGCTTTTTGTAGCCCTTTTGTTTGTTTAATGAATTGGCTTTGCTATCATATTTGTATAGATGCCTAAATAAGCCCTCTAACTCTGCAATTTCTTCGTCACTTATGTTGTCCCAAACCTCAAAAAAAGAAAAATGGGACCAGAGTTTCCCTTTAGTTTTCATGTGTCTGTTAACTCTGCCTCTGATACTTGCTGCGGCCATGCCAACATATACAACATTATAATGATGGGATTGAGCTTTAGCCTTTCCTATTCGTTTATAAAGAACATAAATACCGCGA
>JAAEQW010000280.1 GCA_024231025.1 Candidatus Omnitrophota bacterium | reverse complement strand
GCGTTGTGATGTATGTATGTAACCCAGACAAAAAGCATTGTTTTCTTATATATGTGAGAAATCTAGATGTCTTTGTCTTTTGATGTAGAAATTATTCTTTTTTAAAAATTATTCACTTTGCAAGAAGCATTGAGTGACGATCGGATACGTTGTTGAGAATTGTCTGAAGAAGTCCGCGGATCGACATGATGCTTACTAGCTCAGATCCACCCGCTGTAAGATGCTAGGCGAGCGATGTGCATTCAGTATATTTAACCAGTGTAAAGGTTGCACATTTTGCGACTAGCAGGGTGGCAACTGGATTTTTTACTTATCCTAACATACTCGGCAAGCGGCTGTTTTTTTCCAGCGGTGATGCGTGCGTTGTGATGGATTGTACATAGTAGGTACATATGTGGGAAGAAAGAAATGAAATAATGAAAACGAAAACGTCCTTCGAAAACCGAAAATGAAGGCTATGCAGTTCCTGATGCCCTAAAAAGCCCTTCCTTCAGCGATTTTTTGTTATTCATCCCACTCACGTGCTAAGTTTCCAATCAATGAGTTTAAACCCAGACAAAAACGCGTCGTTTTCTTATATATGTG
>JAAEQW010000279.1 GCA_024231025.1 Candidatus Omnitrophota bacterium | reverse complement strand
TACTACCTACGTAGTTAAAATCTGCCAAACGTCATAGAATCTCAAGAGTTTATTCAGTTTCAAAATGAGCTCGCAGAGACGAATCGATTGATACCAAACACGCTATCAGAAATGTTACAGTGCAAAAACCACCTTGCTCAGCCTTAATTTGAAGCTTCTTCCTCGATTTTTGACCAAAAGACTTGGAATATAGAATAACTTATTTTCGATTTTTTCTTAGCTCATCAAGGCGAATCGATTGATATCAAAATCGTCGCTATAGCTGCAAAATTAATTTCTTATGTACTGGCACTCCTCTTTTCAAAAACAGATTTTGTGAATTTCCCGCCAAACGGTTACCAGTAGAGCAAAGATATGAACACGAATCGATTCAGCTCGGTGAACACCAATCTATAAGTACCTAACTGACCAATGTTCTTCTTGAACAACTTTTGTCAGAAGTAACATTCTGGGAAATCCTTTCAAGGGTATAAACTAGAAGTCAAAAGCAATTTTCTGGTGTATGACACATCGATATTGGATGAGGTTATCTATCGAATTCATGCTGTTACATTTTTGTGTCTAAATAGGTGATGTCAAAGTAGCCTTCCCATAAGTAATTGCGTCCTATACAACAACTACCCAACCGATTTTGATTTGTTATGGACCAAATCAAACAGAATGTTAGGAGGTGAGCTGTTTGCGAACGGCAGACACATAGCTTTTAAATTGGGGAAATGGCGGGAGTTCAAACTTTCTATTTGTTGGTATGCTGTGCAAATGGTCGAAAATTAAAATTTGTGCAAAAATTATGAATCCAGCTCCACATGACTATCTTCTTATCCTGATTTAAAAGATGACATCAAAATTTTGCTAAAGTTTAATTTTGAC
>JAAEQW010000278.1 GCA_024231025.1 Candidatus Omnitrophota bacterium | reverse complement strand
TCTATTTCTATTTTTTTCTATTTTTTTTGTTCGCATACAACATAGAAACCATGTTTTTGTCTGTTGTGGTTTCAAAATGGCGCTAAAAAGGAAGTTTACCCCGAAGTGTTGCATACCATTAGAAAGAGCGTTTCGAGGGCTTTCTAACGGTGTCATGATCATGCACTCAGATGGAAGCACTTAGAGTTTAAAATCGAGAGATTGACCTCATGTGCTGGAAGAACCTTGACAGGAATTTTGCTCGCCCTATTTTCCGATGTGCTAGAGCGATTGTTCTTCTTCCAGTGGGTAGCACACATAGAGTGTACTAAAGACAATAAAGAAAACGTTGAGTCTCTTGTCAAGGTTTGCAGAAAAGGAAACCAATTTGTGATGCCTTCTGGTGCATTTCGATGGTAAATGTTATCATTCAGTTCAAATTCGCGCCAAAAGTCCTGCAACATGAGAACCTCCTCAGCAACAGTGCCCCTTCGGAGTGCCTGTTTAGCAATGCTGGCAGACTGTACGATGAGTGGAGAAGTAGGCTGTTACCAGAAAATGCTGTGAAAATGTTGTTTCTGATGAATAACTTGCAAATTATTCAAGTGCAGCTGCAGAAACTGAATAAACATGTGTTTTTTTTGGCATTTTTAATGCACATGATGATTTTAATTCAATTTTAAAAGGTATGGTGTATGGTTTGGTATACGGCAGTACCTAGGTCCTAAAGTATGATATGGTATGGTGTACGGTGGCACAGCCAAACCTTAAGGTATGGTCGATCATAATTTTAATTTAAAAAAACCCACAAAAATCAAAGTTCTGATACCCCAATACCACAAACAGAACTATCCCAGTAGTGTATGAAAAAATTATCACTAAAAATATGGATGTGTATTTAAATCATCACTATCTGTGTATTTTATTGGAGGATTTTACTATGTATCAGTTGGTTATGGTTGTCGTTATTAAATCATCGCTAAGTATGGATTTGTGTATATCTTTGCCATTCTAGGATCGATTTTCATTCCCTATTTTATCATGACCCCAGTCATGTAATTGGGGGGGGGGGGTCTGCACCACCCGCGGAGCCAATCCCCCCCCCCCCCCCCCACG
>JAAEQW010000277.1 GCA_024231025.1 Candidatus Omnitrophota bacterium | reverse complement strand
TAAGCTAATGATACGCAATCGATATATTTACCCAATGTAAAGGATATGCATTTTGCAGCTAGCGAGCTAGCAACTGGATTTTTTTACTTACCCTAACATACTCGGCGAGCAACCATTTTCTCCAACGATCATACGAGGGAACAAAATTTAGTCATTATAGTGAGAGATAAAACACTGCAAGCACTGCATGCCATAACTTACCAAAATTCGAAAAAAACGAATCAACGATTCGACAATCCCTTTTATACACTAAAAGCGATCCCTTTATTCGGCATCCATATAAAACATTGTCGGCATCGTTTCCCATTTAATTTTTGAAAATTCGTAATAATTGTCGATTCTTTCCAACATCCTAGAAAAACAATTAAAATTGATTTATTATATAATCAGACTATCATGAAAAAATGGAAAAGCTACTCTTCCAAATGCTAGTTATTTCTTCCCACATACGTAGCTATTATCTACAAACCAACGCACGCATCACTACTGAACAAAATGGTTACTTGCCGAGTATATTAGAATAAGTAAAATCCAGCCGCCAACCACTAGCTGCAAATGCACAACCTTTACACTGGATAAATATACCGAATGTGC
>JAAEQW010000276.1 GCA_024231025.1 Candidatus Omnitrophota bacterium | reverse complement strand
TATGTGTAAAGTTGCACAGTGGTGATATAAATGCGGAAAATGTCAAAAATAAAAAAGCGGTTCGCTTTGAAATTACACTACCAGAACGCAAAGAATCAAAAATAGAGGTTTTACAATGAGTCCTGCTTTTTTGAATAAAAAATCAACAATTTTATTTTGGGACGATGAGGCAGAGGGAAGAAAAGAACTTTGAAGTGGACCCCTTTGTCAAGACAACAAAGCATTAAAGTTAAGCTTGTATATATCCACATATTGTGGAAAACTAGTAATGGGAAAACCAAACGGTGTGGAAAACCTATCAAAACACCCATCTCTAAAGGCTTTTGATCTGTGGAAAACTTGTGGAAAACCTGTGGATGAAATGTTGAAAAGTTTTCCTTCAATTGTTTCATTTTATTCAATTTGATACCTCCTGATATACCTCCTTTTGAAAATAAATTTCAACCGGTTTCTTATACCCCAGGGCTTGATGATGCCTCTCATTGTTGTAAAAATCGAAATATTTACCTAATTTTCTCACTGCTTCCGAGACATCATCGTAGCCCCTCAAGTATACTTCTTCGTATTTGACACTACGCCATAGCCGTTCAATGAAAATGTTGTCAAAAGCTCTACCGCGGCCATCCATACTTACAGCGATTTGCTTATCCAGAAGGATTTGGTAAAAGGATGGACTGGTAAATTGGCATCCCTGGTCAGAGTTAAAAATTTGGGGTTGTGATATACTTAGCGCCCTCTCCAGGGCACGGATGCAAAACTCCTTTTCTAACGTCGTGGATACCTCCCAGGAGATCACGTAGCGACTATACCAGTCCATAACGGCAACAAGATAAATGAAGCCTTTTCGCATGGGAATATAAGTTATATCAGTACTCCAGACATGATTGGCCCGACTGATACTTAAGTCTTTGAGCAGGTAGGGGAAAATCCGGTGGTCAGGGTCAATGTGAATGCTGTTGCGTTTTTTTTTGGGGTATATGCAACGGATGTCCATTATATTCATCAAACGATTGATCCGCTTGCGATTCACACGATAGCCTGATCCCTTAAGCCAGGCTGTCATCTTGCGACTGCCATAAAAAGGACACTTGAGGTACTTTACGTCAATCAACTTCATTAATTCAAGATTAAGAGCAGATTCAAACACACCATTCCGGTTCTCGGTCTGGCTACGGGGCGAGGCCGAATAATACAATGATGAACGGCAAAGGCTGAGAAGATCGCATTGACGTGAAATTGATATATCTTTATGAATCATATCTACCATACTCCTTCTGACGGTTACATCCAGGTTTCGGACTTTTTTTTTAACCAATCAAGCTCAACTTGCAATTGACCGATTTTTTTATAAAGCTCATTCTCAAGCTTATCTCTGGCTTTTTTTTTACTATTACCACTACCACTGGAAAATATCTCGCTCGCTTTTTCCAGGAAGACCTGTTTCCATTTGGTCAGTTGGGTCGCATGTACACTATGCTTGCCAGATAGTTCTGCAAGGGTTTGGCTCTCTTTAAGCATTTCAAGAACTACTTTTGTCTTGAACTTTGCACTGTGTTTACGTCTCGTTTTGTTCATCAATTACTCCTCAATCACAATCATTAATTTTAAAACAAACGGGACCTGATGTCCATTGTCCTTAACTATTGCCCTGTCCACGTTTAACCTTAAATTAAAGGTTTTAGCGCAAATCGTAACCGAGGAATCTTTAACCATCGGAATCTTCTCCTAAATCTAAATCCAAATCATCAGGACGAAAGGATAAGATTGACGATTTTTCGTTCAACAAATTCGTGAAATCATTCAAGAATTTCCTCCACGACATGGAGACTTTTTCAAAGCTCAGACATTTAAAATCTTCTTCCAATAGCATTATACATTCCAATAGGGATGTACACATTTTCAACAATATCAACAACACATTACTTTTAAATTTTTCGTTTACTTTTTTACTACTCACGTTAAACTCCTTAAAATTTGACCTAAAAACAAGCTTAGCATGTTGTCCAATTTTAGGGGTCCATTATAGAGGGCGATATCACCAATATCCAGTTTCTCTGCTTTTCCAGCATCCTTTTCTGTTTATCAGCATAATTGTCCGTTAAAAAGATAATTATCAAGACAAGAAAAAACAACAG
>JAAEQW010000275.1 GCA_024231025.1 Candidatus Omnitrophota bacterium | reverse complement strand
TTTGGGGAGGAGCTAAAAGTGGCTTCCAGTGTTAGAGATCTGGGAGTTACAATTTCGGAAGATTTAAGCTGGTATGCACATATTACTGGTATAGTTAAAAAGGCCTCAAATTGTGCAAATGCCATTTTGAAGTCATTTTATTATGTTGACTTCAAGCTTCTGGCACATGCTTTTATTATTTATATTCGTCCGATCTTGGAATCGGCTTGTGCTGTTTGGGCACCACACTTTAAGCAGGATAAGCAGCTGGTAGAATCAGTGCAGCAAAAATTTACCAAAAAATTGTTTTTAAAATGTGGTATTCAGCTGGCTAGTTACGAGGCTAGGTTGCGTGTTTTGGAATGGTCTTCGCTAGAAGATAGGCGAAATTGCACAGATTTGGTTTTGATGTTTCGTATTTTGAAGGGCTATACTGAAGGTGCCGAAGAACTGTTTAGGTTGCATGCTCCTTGTATAGCTTTGAGAGGAAATAAAATACGGATCACGTGTGATAGGCCGAGGCTCGATGTACGTAAGTATTTTTATTGTTCGCGTATTGTAGATAAATGGAATGCACTTGACGTTGATATATCCATTTTTAAGAATTGTAAGC
>JAAEQW010000274.1 GCA_024231025.1 Candidatus Omnitrophota bacterium | reverse complement strand
GATTTTGCTGACGTAGAATTAGGGGAGGTTCTCGAAAAAAGCGAGGTAAAACCTGCGTTTGCAGTCGTACGTTTCACGTCGTACGTCGTAAGTATTTTTGCTTAACAAGAAGATGTTAAAGCGAATTAGGCAATTACTTATGACTTACCACGTACGACTTACGACTAATTAAAGGAGTTAACATGATCCTATTTCTACAAAACAAAAAAGCTACCATATCCCTGAAAGCCATTGCAATCTTTATTGTTTTTGCTTTTGGCCTATCTACATTTACCGTATATATAACCAAAAACCAGCCGGCTTATGCCTCGGCGCTGCCCTATATGCCGCCGCCAACTAAGCTAATTGGCACAAGTGCCGACTTCCTACCGGCAACGATAAAAGGAATCAAGTTCTACAAAGAAGACCCTTTTAAATTTGATTTCATTCTTGATCAGGGTGACGCTAAATATACAATTCCTCAGCTTAAAGAAGAAACTCAGCGCTTGGTCGAATATTTTCTAACTTCGCTAACTGTTCCCGCCAAGGACCTCTGGGTAAACCTTTCTCCTCATGAATCAGACCGTGTTATTCCCGAGCAATTAGGCCTAACCGACATGGGAAGAGACATGCTCGGTGAGGACTATGTCTTAAAGCAACTTGCTTCTTCTTTAACCTATCCGGAAAGCCAAATCGGTAAGGAATTCTGGCGTCGAATATATGATCGTGTAGGGGCGAGGCACGCCTCGCCCGCTATAAAAGAACAAATATCTACCTACAATAAGATATGGGTCATTCCCCAAAAGGCAGTAGTCTATGAAGAAGCCGATGGTGCCTTCCTCGGTGAACGCAGCCTTAAGGTGATGATGGAGAGTGACTATGTTGCACAGCAACATAGTCAGACCAGAGACCATAGACCAGAGACCAAAGACCTAATCCAAAATTCAAAATTCAAAATTCAAAATTCAATTTCTTCCCAAATCGCAAAAGAGATCATTTTGCCGATGATCGAAGATGAAATAAACCATGGCGCTCAATTCGCTCACCTGCGCCAAATCTATGACTCCCTAATCCTGGCTACATGGTTTAAGAAAAAACTACAAAAAACCTTCTACAACGCTGTCTACCTAGATCAAAACAAAATCAAAGGCGTCGAAGGCAATGATCCCCAAATAAAAGAAAAGATTTACAATCAGTATGTCGAAGCTTACAAAAAAGGTGTTTACAATTATATCAAAAAAGATTACGACTCCACATCGCGCAAACACATCAATCGCCGTTATTATTCCGGGGGAGTTGTGGGCGCGAACGTAGAAGAAGTGACTGAAATCAAAGACGGCTCTGGATCCAATGTTACTGCTGCCAATCCTTTTCGTGCGCAGTATAAAATGGAGGTAGTTACTGGTAGCGGTAGAACGCCAATCGACACTTTCTTAGAGGAGATTAGAAGAATGCTTACCCGAGAAGGCGAGGAAGAGCGAGCCTTCAGATTGTTGAAAGAATTACAAGTTGATTTGAACTTCACTTTTGTTAAAGAAAGCACAACAGAGTTATTGACTAAGTGGGGTTCTCGTTATCCTGGCGAGGGTGATCTGTCACTTAAAGAAATCCCGTATCTTTTAACCAAGGTGTCAATGTTATTGGAAGGGGCCAACGCTGCCCTCTCATCCAAGAGGGGAAAAGAAAGCATCCCTTTGGAGGGATATAGATATGAACCACGCATTGATGAAGATGGCTATCATTACGACGATGGAAAAATAAAGAGCACGGCTTCTTTGCTGGGATCTTTTGACGACGGTGGTCATGGCAACGGACCAAATAAGGTTGAGGAAGCAATTATCGCTGCTAACACAGCTAAGGTCCATGACGATGGTCCTCAGGCACAAAAGCATCTTGATCAGGCGATGTATCTGTTGGCAACTGTTGATAGTGACGAGCTTGAATCCGGCCATCCTGTGGCAGATACGGTAGAGTTGCCGCGGATTGCGCTTGCGATTGAAGCGGTGGATTGGCTAGCGGAGCACAACAGAGCAAGCGACGAGCACCTTAAGTTTAGGCGATTACTGCAAGCGTTGGAAAAAGGCAAAATAGATGGCTTAGGGTTGAAGAAGGGTTTGGGGTATGAGCATATTGCGGCTGAGCAAAAGAGATTTTTAATAGATGTTATTAAAAAAAGTAAAAAACCAAAGGATGCCCTCAGTGCCATTGAACAGCTCATCCCACATATTAATGATACTGAAGTTTTAGAGGTTTTAAGCGAGAAGTTACGGCTTGTAGGTTCGAACAATAAAAAAATGGCAAAGAAGGCGATCAGCATTGTTGAGGCTTCGCTGGATGGTTTGATCTTGGTAGAGGAATCTTTTCGTCAGAAAGAATCCAAAGTCCTTCTCAGGATAGTCGAGGAAAAACGCGAAAAAATAGCCATTTTAGCCGCAGCTGTCTTAGCCAATGCCGACATGTATTTTGTTAATGGTCTTCATAATGGTGTTTTGAATTTCTCGGTTAAGCGCGCCATCGATCTAGACAAAAAGAAAGATGCATTAATTAGGTTGTTGGTTGAAAGTGGTCTTTTGACTCAGGTTGAGGAGGCATTAAAAAGTCTTGAGCCTGCACAGAGACACATCCCTCTTGTTCGTTTGACGATGGCTCGATCAAAAACAGTGTCTCGGTTTATTCTCGAAGTGGCAGCGAAACAAGATGGAGCCGTGATTGAAAAAGAATTGTGGCGAGCCACCGGAATAATTAATTCGGACGACCAACAACTCAGCCATTATGAGCTTGAAGAGGTGATTGAATTGTTGTTGCCGTATGCCGAAAATAATAGAGTGCTAAAGGTTTTGCAGTGGGGGTTGTTGCAAACGGGTCGGTATAGAAACAGTAGCGTTGACGGGGAGAGGCTTTGGGAGAGTTTTTGGGAGAGGCGTTTCAGCGCACCAAATAGCCGGCTAGAGATATTTAAGACAGTAACCAGTCATTTAGAGCAGGGGGTTACTTCCAAGGTGGTAGCAGGGTTGTTGGCGGCGATATTGGCTAATAAGCTTGTTTTCCCCGAGAGTGGGAGCAAAGCGGTTTTGAAGTGTAAAGAAGCGGCGATTAACTTGTTGAGAGAGAAAGTGGTCGTGAATGGGGCGCTAAATAATTTAGAAGAACTCGAGCTAGACATATATCCGCTGGACAATTCAAACGTAATTGAGGCACTTCAAGGTTTTTCTGGTGATCCGATAGATGAGCGCGAAAACAGAAAAGCAACGAGGGAAAATAAATTGTTTGTTCAATTTTCTGATGTTGCCCAGGAGCTTAACGCCTTGGCAGAAAGATTCCCTGACAGTGACCTGATACGCATGACTTACTCTAAGGCAGACAGGAGTAAGATTTTCAAGGGTTTTTGGAGTCAGCTCGCGCAGGAATTAGAGGACGTCAGATATAAGAATGCTGACTGGTCCGAGGAAGAATACCTGGCTTTAGTTGATGGTTTTTCTAACGACCCAGAATTAGTAAGTGACTTAAAAAGTCTACTTGCGAAGGACGAGCATGTTGCTGCTTACAGGCGAGTATTAAACAGCCATTACCGAGAGAGCAGAAGATATAAGGCGCTGTGGCAACTTAGCAAAGCCTTTCATCTTGCCAAAGAGAGAAAAAGAAACGGACGGCCTCCTTTTAAGGATCCGTTTCTTTGGGGCAACGGACCAAATAAGGTTGAGGAAAAAATTATTGCTGCTTATGAGGCGATGTCTCTTACTAAGGTCGCGGAGGTGCAAGAACGCCTTAATGAGGCGATACATTTGTTGGCAACTGTCGATATTAATGAACTTAAATTCGGTCAGCCGGTGGCAGACACAGTAGAGCTGCCGCGGATTGCGCTTGCGATTGAGTTGGTGGACTGGTTAGAAGAGCGCAATGAAGCAAGCGAAAAGCATTTTAAGTTCAGACAACTGCTGCAAGAGTTGAGAGAAAACAAAATTGATGGCTTAGGGTTGAAAAAGGGTTTGGGATATGAAGAGGTTCGCTTGGTCCGCGGTGCTTGGTATGCCGCTAATGATGATGATCTGCAGAGGGTAGCTTCAGAATTAAAAGGCGGAGTCGATTATGCTAGCGTTGGTGAGATTGTCCAGACCGATGGCGGCGGTATTTTTGATTTTACCACCGAAGATTTTGGTCTTGAAGCTGGGCAGGTTGCGGGGTTTGAGGCCAATCTTGTTTTTATTGAACGCAGCGAAAACCCCAACAATGTCTTCAGCGCTAAAAAACCAGTGCTGCAGATTTCCTCAGTGAAAAGCAAATCTCAACAAACGAAAAATAAACCTCAAAGACGTCATTTTCCGCTGCCAGAGCCGTTGCCCTTGGTAATCGCCGATGGTGAAGATAATTTGAGAGAATTGGCTTGACATCTTTTACTAGCTGAGATATATTGAGAAAACCTTTAAGACGGTCCGGTGAGGCCGATAAGGAGATTATCATGATAAATAAAATAAAGCAAAGCAGAAGAAGGCCCACTATTTTGGTGGGTTATTTTTATGTCTGGAGAAGAAGCAATGACTTTTAGCGAGGAAAAAATAGTATTATCTTCTCAAGATATAAAAAGGATTTTATACCGCCTTTCTCACCAGGTTTTGGAAAAAACACCCAATCTTGAAAAAATTGTTTTATTGGGAATTCAAACAAGAGGGGCGCACCTTGCCTGCAGAATACAGAAAATTATCAAAGAAATAGAAGGAAGCCAGCTTCCCCTAGGTGTTTTAGACATTACTCTTTATCGAGATGACCTTACCGCGATTGGGCCGAGCCCTTTAGTAAAAGAAACAAAAATCAATTTCGATATAAACGGCAAAGTAGTTGTGTTAATTGATGATGTGCTTTTTACCGGAAGAACTATTCGCGCGGCGTTAGACGAGATTATGGATTTTGGCCGTCCTGAAAGAGTTGAGCTTTTAGTGTTGGTTGATCGCGGGCATCGCGAGCTGCCAATTAGAGCGGACTTCGTTGGTAAAAATATTCCAACCGCCGAAAACGAATCAGTAGAGGTAAGGCTGCAAGAGAGTGACGCAAAAGACGAAGCTGTAATTGCAAGGGCAGAATAATGGAAAAATGGGATAAAAAACACATCTTAGAGATTAAAGAGTTTGATCGAGAAGAAATCGAAACAGTGCTTTCCTTGGCAACATCTTTTAAGGAAATTTCTCAACGTGATGTTAAGAAAGTTCCCGCACTGCGTGGAAAAACAATTCTTAATTTATTTTTTGAAAATTCAACCCGAACAAGAACCTCTTTTGAATTGGCAGCCAAAAGGCTAAGTGCCGATGTAGTAAATTTTTCCGCATCAAGCAGCAGCTTAACAAAAGGGGAAACAATCATCGACACAATAAAAACGCTGCAAGCATATCATCCTGATATATTGATCGTAAGAATAAACTCAAGCGCTTCTCTTTCGACGCTTGCTAAATATACTCAAGCGAGCATCATTAATGCCGGAGACGGCAAGAATGAACACCCTACCCAGGCTCTTTTGGATATGTTCACAGTAAAAGAAGCCAAGGGCACACTAGAAGGGCTGAATGTTTTAATCGTTGGAGATGTTTTTCATTCTCGAGTAGCTCGATCAAACATTTTTGGGTTTAGCAAATTTGGATCAAAAGTAACAGTGTGTGCGCCGCCAACATTGGTTCCGTATGAATTTGAAAAGATAGGAGCGAAGATATCTTATGATTTAGACGACGCCATAAAAAAAGCAGACGTTATTATAATGTTACGAGTGCAAACTGAAAGACAAGAATCTTCTTTTTTTCCCAGCCTTCGAGAGTATGTTGATAAATTTGCTTTAACACCTCAGCGGTTTAAGAATGCGAAAAAAGAAGCGATTGTTTTGCATCCCGGACCAATTAATTGGGATGCCGAAATAAGCTCTTCCTTGAAAGAAGAGGTGCACCCGTTAATTTTAAAACAGGCGGAAAATGGGTTAGCGATACGAATGGCCGCTCTTTATTTGGTAGGAACAAGAAAGCGAGCACTATAAAGTTTTCCAGACACAATGGTTAGTCGTAAGTTGTAAGTGGTAAGCCTGCCTGCCGCAGGCAGGTATTAAGTCCGGAAAATTCCGGAACAAGTTTTTAATTTTGAGCTATGGTTTTACATTTTTAGGTTTTCGTTTTTAGCTAATTTATAAGTTGATGTGTAAAGTGCGAGGAGGTTTCACAGAGTGAGGATATTAATTAAGAATGCTACTATTATAAACTCAGACAAGAAAGAAGAAGCCGATATTCTTTTGGTTAAAGGAAAAATAGAAAAAGTTGCCAAAAAAATTAACGAAAAAGCAGATAAAATAATCGAGGCAAAAGGAAAAACGGTTTTCCCTGGTTTTATTGATATGCATGTTCATTTGCGTACGCCTGGCAGAGAAGACGAAGAAGATATTTCGTCAGGATCGATGGCCGCGGCTAAGGGGGGCTTTACTAAGATTTTCTGCATGCCTAATACAAATCCGGCGATTGATAATGAGTCCTGTGCAAAGTGGATAGCCGAAGAAGGCAGGCGAGTAGGAAAAACAGATGTATACCCAATCGGAGCAATAAGCAAAGCGCGAGCCGGGAAAGAACTAACAGAGTTTGTTGCCTTGCGCCGGGCAGGATGTCTGTCGCTAAGTGACGACGGAACAGCCATCAAAGACAGTTTGCTTTTACGAAGAGCGCTTGAATATTCAAAAATGAGCGAAACTTTAATAATTTCTCACTGCGAAGACACTTCTCTCTCTAATAAAGGGTCAATGCGTGAAGGAGCGATCTCTTCCAAATACGGGATATCAGCAATTCCTGATATTGCCGAGAGCACCATTGTTAGTCGCGATATACAGCTGGCGCAGTTTTTAAGGGTGCCGATACACCTTGCGCATATCAGTACCGCTAAAAGTGTTGATATAATTAGAAGAGCTAAAAAGCAAGGGGTTAAGGTTACCGCCGAAACAGCCCCACACTATTTTATTTTAAGCGCTGATGATGTAGAAAAAAACGCTTTTGATAGCAACTTTAAGGTAAACCCTCCCTTGGGAGACGAAAAAGATATAGAAGCAATAAAAAAAGCTTTAAAAGATGGAACAATTGATTGCATTGCAACCGACCATGCCCCTCATTCAAAAGCAGAAAAAGAACTCCCGTTTGAAAATGCTCCTTTTGGCTTCATCGGTTTGGAATTTGCCTTCTCGTTAATTTATACACATCTGGTTGTTAAGGGGGTGCTTTCAATAGAGGATATAAGCAAGAAGCTTTCTTTTAATCCGGCACAAATTTTAGGGTTAAAGGGTTGCGGCAAAGTTGAAGAAGGGTTTTGTGCCGATCTAGTTATTGTTGATTTAGATAAAAAATGGGAAGTTCGCCATAAAGAGATAGTTTCAAAATCAAAGAACACCCCTTTTCTTGGAGCAAAATTAAATGGTGTGGTCGAAACTACGATTTATAATGGGAAAATAGTTTATAATAGTAAAAATGAATCGTAACCGAAAGTTTATTAGATTAGATACTTGCCTAAAATGCGAATATGATTATTTGCGCGCGGGCGAGGAAATAAAAGGCGAGGGCGTGGTTTTAGATATTAGCGGCGGCGGGGTAAAGATGGTTAGCAAAGAGCGTATTGCTGTTAATAGAGAAACTAATCTTACTTTAGAATTTCCAGATGGAGCGTTAAAGATCAAAGGAGAAGTTTTAAAATCTAAAATAGAGTGGTATATTTCCGACGAAGAGAAAAAAACTTTTTGGGCGACTAGCTTGACGTTTAAAGATATATCCCTGCAAGAGAGAAAGAAAATCATCCAATACGTTCACGACTGCGCGCAAGAAAAAAGAGAAGCGCGCTATAAAAACCCACGAAAGAAATAAAACCTTGTTCCAATGCGGGTTTGGAACAAGGTGTAAGCGAAAAGAAAACTTGTCCCTGTGGCCTAACGCTCAATGAGACTTTCCCGAACGAAGTTCGGGATTAGCCGAATTAGTCCCGAGTACTCGCGGGAGATAGGTAGCGACAAAGATAATGGAGCAATGAGCTCTGTGTAAGCGAAAACATAACTTGTCCCTGTGGCCTAACGGATAGGGCGTTGGCCTCCGGAGCCAAAATTGGCAGTTCGATTCTGCCCAGGGACATGTCTTTTCGCTCAGAGAGCGAAAAGGCAGAGCATTGGATCATTAAAGCATTAGAAAAAATCCAATGCGGTCTAATGTTCAAATGTTCTAATGCTCAGAACAAACCTTTTAACTCATGAATATAGCGGTTATTGGCGGACATAAGTGTTCCAAAAAAATATGGAGGGCGCTCAATGCTTAATAAAAGTCAGATAAAACAACTTATCGAAGAAAAAGAACTAATCTCAGGCTACGTAAGCCCAGACAAACAGCTTACACCTAACGGGTTTGATTTAACTGCGGGGGAAATTTCTGAGTTTACTTCAAGCGGAGCGGTTGACTTTTCTAATAATGAACGAGTTTTGCCGGAGACTGAAAAAATTATTCCGAAGAAGAAAACAGAAACAGATGAATATGGTTGGTGGCAGCTTGATCGCGGAATTTATAAGGTCAAGACCAACGAAACAGTAAACATGCCAAACAATTTAGTGGCGATCGCTTTTACACGCACCTCGCTTTTAAGGATGGGCGCCTTTACTCAACACGGGGTTTGGGATGCGGGCTTCCGAGGCAAAAGCGAGTTTGTTTTAGTTGTAGAAAACCCCAAAGGAGTGCAGATAAAAGAAAACGCGCGAATAGCGCAACTGGCATTTCTTTCGGCCCAAGAAACAGAAAGCTATAACGGAATTTACAAAGATTTAAAATAATGAATCAAGATTTTTTTGACTATAAAGAAGTTAGTGAAAGCGAAGAGAAGCTCAACTACGCAAAGCTTATTGAGTGTCCGTATTGCAAAAAACAAATAGCTCACGATGCAACAATGTGTTATTTTTGCGGAGAAGAGGTGGACTATAAGCAAAAGTCAAGCTGGGTTAGTTGGGTGGCAATACTTGTTTTGATTACTTTTCTTGCGCTTATTTTAACCTAAAAACAAATGCCTGAATTGCCGGAAGTACAAACAATTAAAGAATACCTTAGCGAGAAGCTTGTCGGTGAGCAAATCAAAAATGTTGTAATAAAAGATGAAAGGCCCATTAAAGGGGTAAGCAGCGAAGAATTTAAAGAAACAATAAAATCAAAGCAAGTAAAAGAAATTTTTCGCCGGGGGAAACTTCTTGTTTTTAAGCTTGAGGAAAAGCTTTTTTTAGCAATTCATTTAAGGATCAACGGCATTCTTATTTTAAGTGAGAAAGAAGAGCGTTTTGCGAGAGTAATTTTTGATTTTGGAAAGAATCGGCTCCTAAACCTTTGCGATTCAAGGGTTTTTGCACAAGTGCAACTAGTCAGTGATTGGCGAAAAATACCAATCGTTGAGAAGATGGGCCCGGAACCGCTTGAGATGGAGAAAGAAGAATTTGCTGCACTTTTTAAGGGCAAAAAAGCAAAGATCAAACCTCTTTTGATGGACCAGCATTTTTTAGCCGGAATTGGGAATATTTACGCGCAGGAAGCAGTTTTTTGTGCGGGGATCAATCCGGAATCTCGTGCTAACGCGATAGAGCCGCAAAGACTAGAAAAACTTTACCAATGCTTGATTTCTATTTTAAAAAAAGCAATTTCTGTAGGGGGGTCGTCGGTTGATGTTTACCTTCGTCCTGATGGGACCAAAGGCAGGTATGAATCTTTTTTAAAGGTTTATCAACGAAACGGACAAGCTTGTTTTAAGTGTAATAGCCAAATAAAAAGGATAGTTTCCGGAGGAAGAGGTACCTGTTTCTGTCCGAAGTGTCAAAAATGATTTTTGAGAAAACAACAAAGCAAAATTTAAAAAAAATAATAAATAAACCAGGAGTCTTTTTAGAAACAGCCGCTTTGGATAAAGAAAATAAAGACTCGTTTTTGTTTAGTGAGTTTATTGACGTGTTGGTTTTTAACTATGGCGATAACGTCGATGAGTTTTTCGAAAAAGGCGACCAGTATTTAAAAAAAGGATATTGGCTAAGCGGATATTTTGCCTATGAGTTTGGATATTTTCTTGATTCGGCGCAGGCGTCTTTACGGAAAAAAAATAAAACTCCTTTAGCGTGGCTTGGTGTGAGCGAAGCTCCCGAGAAGATACATTCTTGCAAAGACAAGGCAAGAAACCTTAATTATCAAATCAGGAATTTAAAACCAAACATAAACGGTAAAGAATATGCAAAAGCTATCAATAAAATTAAGCACTACCTACGGGAGGGGCAAACATATCAGGTTAATCACACTTTTAAGGTAAAGTTTGACTTTTCTGGATCGGTTGTTGATTTCTATATTGCGCTACGGCGCACTCAACCAACGGCGTATTCGGCGTTTCTTAATACGGGTGAGCACCAAATCTTATCTTTTTCACCGGAATTATTTTTTAGGAAAAACACTCACTTAACTAGTCGACCGATGAAGGGAACGGTAAAGCGAGGGTTGACTTTTGATGAAGATAGTGCAAACCGAGAGTGGCTTAAAAGCAATCAAAAAACAAGAGCCGAAAACATTATGATTGTGGATCTTCTAAGAAACGATTTAGGGCGCATCGCTAAAAAAGTTTGGACACCAAGGCTTTTTGATGTAGAAAAACATAGTACCTTGTACCAGATGACATCTACAATTAAAGCAGTGCCGAGGCGAAAAATAAAAACAAAAGAATTATTCTGCTCGCTGTTTCCGTGCGGATCAGTTACCGGAGCACCGAAAGTAAAAACGATGCAAATCATAAGCAAGTTGGAAAAAGAACCGCGGGGGATTTACACCGGAGCAATTGGCTATATTTCGCCGCACCAAAGAAGCTGCTTCAATGTTGCGATAAGAACAATTTGTCTAAATAAAAAAAAGGGTGAGATTGGCGTAGGCGGTGGGATTGTTTATGATTCGTCAACCGAGGAAGAGTACAAAGAAGCGCTGTTAAAGGCGGATTTTCTTACAAGAAAAACTCCTCGGATAAAATTGATCGAAACTATCCTTTGGGATAAAAAATATTTTCTTTTGAATCTTCACATAAAAAGGCTTATCCTTTCGGCTCAATATTTTTCTATCAATATGGACAAGAAAAAAATAATACTGCGTTTGAGGCAAGCTGCAAAAAAACTAAAAACAAAACACAAAGTGCGGCTAACCGTGGACGAAGAAGGAAAAATTAACATCGAAATAAAAAAGTCAAAAAATATCCCTAAAAAGATAAAAATATGTTTGAGTAATTGTCGAATGGACAAAAGCAACCCGTACCTGTATCACAAAACTACGCATCGATCGCTTTATGACGAAGAAAGAAAAAAAGCCGCAAAAAATGGATTTTTTGAAGTTATTTTTCTTAATCAGCAAGGGCAAGTTACCGAAGGGGCAATTAGCAATATTTTTATATTAAAAAAGAACAAGCTTTTTACTCCGCCAGTGGAAAGCGGTTTACTCGGCGGTGTTTTCCGTCAATACCTTTTGTCAAAAGGTAAAGCAACAGAAAAGGTTCTATACCAAAAAGACCTCCAAAAAGCTGATAAAATATTTATTACTAATTCGATTTGTGGTTTGCGAGAGGCGGCTTTATACAAAAATCTTGATAAAGATAGCAATCTATAGTACCCTAAATAATAAGAACGTTTTCGGGCAATTTCTTAGTAAACAATAGACATAAGGAGAAAATATGGCAGAAGTGCGATTTATCACGCATAAGGGCGAAGAAATTTTGTATGTTGATTGGTCTGACTCTAATTCCGAAGAAGTGCTTTCTTTAATTAAAGAGGCTCGAGCACTTATTGATGCGCGGCTCAAAGGGTCAATCCTTACTTTAACAAACGTAACTAATGTTAATCTTGACCCTGATGCCATTCGCGCGGTACAGCTTTTTACCAGAGACAATAAAGATTATGTTGCTGCAGCTGCCTTGGTGGGAATTACCGAAATACAGAAAATTATCCTAGAAGGAGTGGCTAAGTTTTCCGAGCGAAATTTCAAGGTTTTTAAAGCCTTAGACGAAGCGAAAGATTGGTTAGTAGCCCAAGAGCGAAGGCTCAATCTTTAAAGGGATGTGGGGTATTTCGATAATACTGGGCCTTGTAGCGGGGATTGCTAGCGGGTTTTTTGGTATTGGCGGGGGTGCCATTTTAGTGCCGTCACTAATGTACATTTTAGGATTAACCCAACATCAAGCGCAAGGGACTACTCTTGCGATAATGATTCCGCCAATAGGGCTTTTAGCCGCACTTAAGTATTATCAGCAAGGAAATGTAAATTTGTCGGTGGCAGTCTTTGTGTGCTTGGGGGTTTTTATCGGAGGATTTTTAGGGGCACATCTGGCTCATAAGTTGCCGGAAATAGTTTTAAAAAGGGCATTCGGAGCTCTTTTATTAATTTTATCGATAAAAATGATATTTGGGAAATGAAAATCGAAACAAAAATAGCAAAATTTAAATTATTAACCCCAATAGTATGTGCCTCGGGGACTGTTGGTTTTGGCCAAGAGCTAATCGGGCTTTGTGATTTTTCTTCAATTGGAGCAATCACAACAAAAACAATAACCCTAAACTCTCGCGAAGGAAATCCGCCTCCGCGAATTTATGAATCCGGAGAAGGAGTTTTAAATTCGGTTGGTTTGGAAAATCCCGGCTTGGAAGGGTTTATTGAAGAGAAGTTACCAAAACTCAAAAACTTAAAAACAAAATGCATTGTAAGCGTTGGTGGATTTTCTATAAACGAGTACAAAACGATTGTAAAAGCACTGGGTTCTAAAAAAGATGTGCATGCGCTGGAGATAAATCTCTCTTGTCCCAATCTGCAATTAAAGAAATTGATTTCTCAAGATGAAAAAGCGACTTATCAAATAACAAAAAGCTTGCGCAAGCTTACCAAAAAACCGTTAATTATAAAAATTACTCCCGAGGTAACCGATATCGTAAAAATTGCCAAAATGGTTGAAAAAGCAGGGGCTGATGCGATAGCAATGGTTAATACATTTTTTTCTATGGCGATTAACATTGAAACTCAAAAACCTTTTTTAGGAAATGGATACGGTGGGTACTCTGGCCGAGCGATAAAGCCAATGAGTTTATATCGAGTGTGGAGAGTGGCACAAAATGTAAAAATCCCAATTATCGGTGGTGGTGGGATTGAAACGGCATCTGATGCAATTGAATTTATTTTGGCCGGCGCAACGGCGGTGAGCCTAGGCACGATAAATTTAGTTAATCCTAATAGCGCTCAAAGCGTTCTTAAAGGAATAAAAAATTATATGAAAAGAAAAAAGATAACCGGCATCGAAGCAATAAGAGGAGCAATTTAAATGAATCTTGCATGGGGCAAATTAATTGTGGCGCTAGATTTAAAATCGCAAGACGAAATCAAAAAAGTCATTGAGGTATTAGCTCCCCAAGTAAAAAAATTTAAAATTGGGTTGGTTGCCTACACTAAATTCGGACCGGAAATAATAAAGTGGGTTAAAGAGCAAGGCGGAGAAATTTTCTTAGATTTTAAACTTTATGATATACCGAACACAATGGCCGAAACCGCAAAAAATTTCGTCGATTTAGACGTATGGGCTTTTACGGTGCACTTGAAGTCGGGGCGTGAAGCTTTAGAAATTTTAAAGAAAAAAATTTCAGATTATGCAAAAGAGAAAAGCAAAAAAGCACCTTTGCTTATTGGTGTAACCGAGCTTACTTCAACTAACGCATCGATTGAAAAGGTTTTGGAGTTGGCTAGAATTGGCAAGCAAAGCGATGTAGACGGGGTGGTTTGTAGCGTATGGGAAGCAAAGCAAATAAAAGAAGCTTTAGGGCTTCTAACGATTACTCCCGGAATACGGCCCAAACAAACTTCCGATGACCAAAAAAGAGCCGCAACGGTTAAAAGCGCTTTAGAGAACAAGGCAGATTATTTTGTAGTCGGCCGGCCGATAGTTTTAGAAAATGATTACCTTAAGGCGGCACAGATAGTTTTAGAAAGCTGAAAGCTTTGTTGAAGCTAAATTTTCTTTACAAAAGAAGCCAGGCGATTAAAATGAAGTAAACATAAGCAGGGAGGAAAGCGTGGACGCACAATTAGAAGACTTAATTGCTAAAATCAAAGAAGAGGGAGTCGATCGAGCAAAGCAAGAGGCCGACCAGATTTTAAAAAGGGCAGAAAAGCAAGCCGAAGATCTCCTTGAGAAGTCAAACAAGGATGCAGAAAAAGTAATTAATGACGCAAAGATATCTGCGGATAAATTTCAGAAAAATTCGCAAATCAGCGTTAACCAAGCTGCTCGAGATACTGTTTTAAATGTGAAAGAAGAGCTGACGAGAATAGCAGATAAGATTTTTAAACAGCAAATAGCAGAAGCGCTAACTCCGGAATTTTTGAAAGAACTCATAAAGGGAGTGGTTGACAAATGGACGAAGAATCAGAAGCAAGATCTCCAAATCTTAGTAAGCGAAAAAGATAAAGCTAAACTAAAAGAAATGATCGCCCCGCTTTTAAAGAAAGAAGCCAAAAACGGAATTGATATAAAGGCCGCTGATTTAGATAAAGGGTTCAAAATCAAGACCGAAGGAGAAGAGGTTGTTTATGATTTTAGCGATGAAAGCATATTAGAGGCGCTTAAAGAGTTTTTGAATCCAGCCTTGCAGGATATTTTAAGCACTAATGAGTAGTTACTATTATCTGATCGCACAAATGCCTCAGCTTAATTTTGGTCAACAACCACGGGTAACTAGCGTATTTTTTTTGCAAGAAGCTAAAAAATGGTTAAGTGAAAAAGAATATGCTATTCTCTCGGGAGTTTCTCTTAACAATTTTGTGGTAAATGAGCAAGAGAGAGGGGTGTTGTTAGAGTATAAAACGTTTGAATATAATTTGCGTAAAGAAATAGTTTCGTTGCGCAAACAGAAAGAGACAACAAAGGAAAACCCACTAGAAACAGAAAAAAAATTGCTTTTAAGGCGTTGGCAATTTTTGGAAAATATAAGTGCTATGCATAATTTTGACACAGAATTCATAATCGCATATTTTTTAAAGATACAAGTTTTAGAAAGACTATTTACATTTAACAAAGAAAAAGGGCTAATGGTTTTTGATGCGTTGTGCGAGATTAAGTTATGAGTAAAAGAACAGGAAAAGTTTTAGCGATCCATGGCAATCTTTTGCTGGTTGAGCTTGATTGCGATATCATCCAAAACGAAGTGGGCTATGTCTTAACTGGCCAGCAACGCCTTAAGGCGGAGGTGATTCGAATACGGGGCAATATTGCTAGCATGCAGGTTTTTGAAAACACAAAAGGCCTGAAAGTCGGAGATATCGTTGAATTTTCTAATCAGATGCTTTCAGTCCAATTAGGACCAGGCCTTCTGGGGAGAGTTTATGATGGTTTACAGAACCCTTTGCCGCTGTTGGCCGAGAAACACGGTTTCTTTTTGCCGCGCGGAATAATCGCTGACGGTTTGGATTTAAATTGGCGGTGGAAATTTACACCAAAAGTAAAAGCTGGTGATAAGGTTACCAAAGGGGTGCCTTTAGCTTCTGTCCGGGAAACACTTTTTGAACATTTGATTATGGTTCCATTTAACTACGAAGGTGAGTATCACGTTGAATGGGTGAAAGAGAAAGGTGAGTATGCAGCATCCGATAAAATAGCCGCGATTAAAGACGCCAATGGCAAAATAATTGAACTTACGATGGTTTTTGATTGGCCGATAAAAGTGCCAATTAAAGCATATCGACAAAGAATGATGCCTAAAGAGGCAATGATAACAAAAGTTAGAATTATCGATACGCTTTTTCCGATAGCTAAAGGAGGCACCTATTGCATTCCTGGCCCTTTCGGTGCCGGTAAAACAGTTTTGCAGCAAATAATTAGTCGTTATGCACAAGTGGATATTGTTATTGTTGCCGCTTGTGGCGAACGTGCCGGAGAGGTTGTCGAAACCTTACGAGAATTTCCCAAGCTTATTGATCCTAGAACTGGCAAGTCTCTGATGGAGAGAACGATAATCATTTGCAACACCTCTTCAATGCCAGTTGCGGCAAGGGAGGCCTCAGTTTATACCGCAGCAACGTTGGGCGAGTACTATCGACAGATGGGGTTAGATGTTTTGCTTTTAGCCGATTCTACTTCTCGGTGGGCGCAGGCAATGCGAGAAGTGTCAGGACGTCTGGAAGAAATTCCGGGTGAAGAAGCCTACCCTGCTTATCTTGAATCGCGCATTGCTGAGTTCTATGAGAGAGCCGGAGTGGTTGAGCTTAATTTTAAAAAACAAGGAAGCTTAACTATTGGAGGAACAGTAAGCCCCGCAGGAGGAAATTTCGAAGAACCGGTAACCCAGGCAACGCTAAAAGTAGTTGGAGCTTTTCATGGTCTTTCGCGTGAACGCGCAAACGCCAGACGATTTCCTTCTATTGATCCGCTAGAAAGCTGGTCGCGCTATAAGAGCGCTATCTCTCAAAAAATGATCGCAAAAGCAAAAAAAATATTACTTAAAGGTAATGAAGTGCATCAGATGATGAAAGTTGTTGGCGAAGAAGGAACATCTATCGAAGATTTTATGGTCTATTTAAAGAAAGAACTTCTAGACAGTGTTTATTTACAACAAAATGCTTTTGATAAAGTGGATGCAGCAACCGACAAAGAAAGGCAAGAATATGTTTTTGCCAAGGTTGTATCGATTTTGGAGATCGATTTTTCTTTTGAAAGGAAAGATCAAGCGCGGCAATCTTTTTATGAGCTAAGGCAAATGCTCATCGATTTTAATTATAAACAGCGGGAATCAGAGGATTTTAAAAAACAAGAAGCAAAAATAGATTCTTTTCTAAAAAAGGATTAATAAATAAATGAGAAAAGTCCACAACAAAATACTTAGCATTGTTGGCAATGTTATTACTGTTCGGGCCAAAGGCGTAACTTATGAAGAGCTTGCCCAGGTAAAAACATCTTATGGAGTCTCTTTAGCTCAGGTTATAAAGCTTGAAGGAGATATTGTATCTTTGCAGGTTTTTTCGGGTAGTAGGGGGATTTCAACTAATGATGAAGTAAGATTTTTAGGACATCCGATGCGGGTTAGTTTTTCGCCAAACATGGTTGGTAGAATTTTTGATGGAAGCGGACAGCCTCGAGACAAAGGACCGTCTTTAGCCGAAAATCTTATTGAAATTTCTGGTCCCTCGGTGAATCCGGCAAAAAGAATTATTCCTCAACGAATAGTCAGAACCAACATTCCAATGATTGATGTATTTAATTCTTTGGTTGTTTCGCAAAAGCTGCCAATTTTTTCTGTATCCGGTGAACCCTACAATGAACTTTTAGCGCGGATTGCTTTGCAGGCCGAAGTGGACATGATTATTTTGGGTGGGATCGGTCTTAAGTACGATCAATATATGTTTTTCAAAGACACTCTAGATGCCGGCGGCGCATTAGGGCGGTCAATATTTTTTGTTCACACCGCGGCTGATCCAATTGTAGAAGGGTTGATGGTTCCAGATTTAAGCTTAGCAGTTGCTGAAAAGTTTGCCCTTTCCGGCAAGGATGTTTTAGTGCTTCTTACTGATATGACAAATTTTTCTGATGCGTTGAAAGAGATTGCGATTACGATGGAGCAGGTGCCTTCGAATCGTGGTTATCCCGGCGATCTTTATAGCCAGTTGGCTGCTCGTTATGAAAAAGCAGTAGATTTCCAAGGCGCGGGGTCGATAACGGTATTGGCGGTAACCACAATGCCTGGTGACGATGTAACTCATCCTGTACCGGACAACACCGGCTATATCACCGAAGGGCAATTTTACTTAAAAGGAGGACGGATTGAGCCGTTTGGTTCGTTGAGTCGTTTAAAACAGCAAGTTAATGATAAAACGCGCAAGGACCATCGGGCAATAATGGACGGGATGATACAGCTTTATGCTCAATATAAAGAGACCGAAGAAAAAAGAGCAATGGGTTTTCGCATGAGCAATTGGGATAAAAAATTGCTTAAATATGGAGAGTTGTTTGAATCGCAAATGATGGATCTCTCGGTAAATATTGCCCTAGAGAGTGCTTTAGATAAGGGATGGGAAATTTTAGCACAGTGCTTTAAGGCGCAAGAGACAAGTTTTAAAAGTGATTTGATTGAAGAGTTTTGGCCAAAAGATATAACTGCCGAAACAGAAAATAAACATGCCTAAAATTAAACTAACCAAAAGCGAAGCTAAGAAACAAAAAGAGGCCCTTAAAAGATTTCGACGTTACCTTCCGATGCTGCAACTTAAAAAAAAGCAATTGCAGTTAGAAATAAGTAAGGTTCAGCGGGCAATAGAGGACCTGCGAAGTAAGGTAGAAAAACTCAGAAATGAAATCACGGTTTGGGTCGATGTTTTTGCCGAAAGTGTAGGAATAGAAGAGCTTATAGGGCCCTGGGAAGTAAAAATAGAAGAAGGTAATATTGCTGGTATTGATATTCCAATTTTTGCAGAAGTGCTCTTTGCGCCAAAAAAATATGATCTCTTTTTGACACCATTGTGGGTGGATGAAGGAATCGAGGCGATAAAGGAGATGATAATCTCAAAAGCAGAGCTTGAGATCGGCCACCGACAGCTAGAAACTTTACGTAATGAACTGCAGGTAGTGACTCAAAGAGTAAACCTTTTTGAAAAGGTTAAAATCCCAAAAACAAAAGAGAATATCAGAACCATTCATATTTATTTAGGAGATTTGCGAACCGCTGAAGTTGTTAGAGGAAAAATTGCTAAGGCAAAAATAGAGAAAAGAAAGAATCTAGCATGATTGTAAAAATGAAAAAAGTAACCTTTATGGTTGCAGCTAATTATTTTGTGAGGGCGCTAGAGCTTTTGCAAAAAATGGGCGTTGTGCATTTAGCGCATACGCATGAGCCGTTAGCTGATGGGATTACGGCTATTGAACGCAGAATTGCTCATATCGAAAAAGCACTAAACATATTTTCGACAACGAAAAGTGATAAACAGCCAAAACAGAAAAATTTAGACAAAGAAAAACTTTTCTCTTCTGCTAAAAAAATAATAGAACTGCACGCAAGGCAACAAGATCATAAACAAAATCTCAACGCGCTTGTTAAAGAGTTGCATTGGTTTGAGTGTTGGGGGAATGTGTCAAAAACATCTTTGTCAGAACTTATTGCGGGGGAAGTATTTATAAAACTTTATAATTGTCCGAAAAGCTTGTTTAAGAAATTGCCAAAAGACAAGATTATTTATATTATCGGTAGGGACAAAGCAACTTTGCGCGTTGTTTTAGTTTCTAGATCTCAGGAGGAAGCCTTAGAGTTGCAAGAAGTTATGGCGCCGCAGCGAAAGCGGCACTCAGTTGAAAGTAAAATTATCACTACTAAAGCGAATTTGCGCCGAATTAATGATAAGTTAAAAAGTTTGCTAATTTATAAAAATGCCTTCATAAAACTAAAAGAGGAGCTTTCTAAAAGAAAGGAATTTTACCAGGCGCGTTTTGGCGCCGAGCGTAGAGAAGGATTTTGCTGCGTTGGAGGCTATTGCCCACAGGATTCTTTAGAAGCGCTTAAGGAAGTTGCGAAAAAAGAAAGATGGGGCTATCTCTTTCAAGAGCCGGACGATTATGAAAAAACACCTACTTTGATTAAAACACCAAAGTGGATAAAAATAATAAATCCAGTATTTAGATTAATGGGAACAATTCCTGGGTACCAGGAGTTTGATATAAGTTTTTGGTTTCTTCTTTTTTTTACAATATTTGTGGCAATGTTGATAGGGGACGCAGGATACGGTTTTTTGTTTCTTTTTGCGGTGGTTTTTATGCATAGGAAAATTCCAAAATTGCCTAGACAGGTGTGTTATCTATTTTATCTTTTGAGCGGGGCGACTATTTTTTGGGGAGCAGTTACCGGAACTTGGTTTGGTGCTGAAAGAATAGCGCAATTTTCTTTATTTTCTAAACTAACAATTCCTGCGATTGCAACTTTTAGCCCAAGAGATAACCAGAGCTTCATTGTCCACCTATGTTTTCTTCTTGGTGCAGTGCATTTGACAGTGGCCCATTTAATGGTTATTTCCAGAAGCTTAAACAGTTTAAGAGCTTTGGCGCAAATAGGCTGGATGTGTATTGTTTGGGGATTATACTACTATTGTGAGATGTTTGTTTTAAATAAGACGCTGCCTGCGGCAGCTAATATGTTGTTAATGAGCGGATTTATTCTAGCGTTGCTTTTTAGCAGCATTCATAAGGGTTTTATAAAGGGAATAGGAGCAACCCTAAGTGATTTACCCTTAAACATAATCGCATCATTTTCTGATGTTATGTCTTATTTGAGAATTTTTGCTGTAGGTTTTGCTACTGTAGCTATGGCGGTAAGCGTCAATGGCATGGCGAAAGAAGCTTCAGGGATTGCATCTAATGTTATACTCAAAGGTTTTTTGGTAAGTATAATTTTGTTTGTTGGGCATGCGATTAATATAGCATTGGCGATGATGGGTGTTCTAGTGCACGGTGTACGTCTTAATTTACTTGAATTTTCTAGTCATTTAGGGATGGAGTGGACAGGAATAGCGTATAAACCATTTAAGGAATAAAGAGGAGGCAAAATGATACAAGGCTTAGGTGATATGAATCTTTCTTTAACTTTTGCAGCAATGGGGTCAGCTTTTGGTACGGGAGTCGCGGGTATGGCGGCAATTGGCGCGATGAAAAAGTGCTTTTCACAGAAGAAAAACCCGCCTTTTCAGTTAATTTTGTTTAGCGGGTTCCCCCTTTCTCAAACGCTGTACGGCATGGTTTTACGAAACGCTTTGAAAAATGCACCAATTGTTTCCGATTGGAGTAACTATTCGGCGTTGGCTCTTATGGGCCTTGTAGCGGGCATTGCAATGGGGACTAGCGCCTATATGCAAGGTAAAGCGGCGGCACGAGCCTGTGATGCTTTAGCCGAAACAGGGGAAGGTGTTGGAAAATATATAGCAATTTTAGGCATAATCGAATCAGTAGCACTTTTAGTGATGGTGTTTTGTTTAATGGCCATTCCTAAGGCTTAAGAAAAAAAGCTTGATTAATGCGAAAATTTTGGTAAATTCTTATATTTCCAGTATAATGTATGGGTCAATCAGATTGCGAATAGTATTTTTAAAAACTTAATTTGATAAGAAATATTTTTGGGCGATTAGCTCAGCTGGTTTAGAGCGCCTCCCTTACAAGGAGGAAGTCACAGGTTCGACTCCTGTATCGCCCACCACCTATCTTATGATGGGTAAACAAAACGAAGGATGGTGCGCAGCGACTCTCAACAACCGAAATTTTCTATTCAGGGTGATCCCGCAAAGTAAGTCTTTGCGGGGCTGTATCGCCCACCATTAAGCCATGGTCCTAATAACTCTTATAATTATAGCGATTCTTTTTTTTACTGTTCTTTATTTTAGAACAGTGAGTGAGTACTTTACGCTTCTTAGGAAAATAGAGCCTGTAATTGGAGGAGAATTTAAGTCAGGCTTTTTATTTAACTCAATACATCTTGTAGGCGAATATGATGGCCGCCAGATTGTTTGTGGAGTAGAGCAGTTAAGAGACGGAGGAGATGCTTTATTTGTGAAGATTAAACTTCACGAACCTTCTCCGGAAAAAAAGGACTTAGAAGGTTCTCGGTTTTCCAAAAAAGTTGTTCTGTTCGGTGGATGGATACAGCCGCGGCTTTATATCCGAAAAAATGATTTTAACAACCAGCATCTTATAAATACATTAGATCAGTTATCTAGAATTTGCGATGAGCTAGAGCGATCATGTGGGCAATTTAAAATTAAGCATGGCCCAGGGAACAAAGTTGAATACAAAACAGATTATCAATAATATGAATCCAGCGACCCTACGACATAGCTGCGCACATATTATGGCTAGCGCGGTTAAGAGTCTTTATCCTGATGTTAAGTTTGGAATTGGACCAGCCATTGAGGGCGGGTTTTATTACGACTTTGATGTCGCCGGCGGCATTAAAGAAGAAGCTTTGCTCAAAATAGAAAAAAGAATGCGCAAAATAATTGCGCAAAATACGCCTTTTCTTAAAGAAGAGTGGAGCAAGCAGGATGCGCTTGATTATTTTAAAAAAGAAGAAGAAAAATATAAGCTCGAGCTGATTAAAGATCTGGACACAGACACCGTTTCTGTTTATCGACACGATAACTTTCTCGATTTATGTAAGGGGCCGCATCTTGAGTCAACCAAAGAAGTAAAGCATTTTAAGCTTTTGTCTTTGGCTGGCGCTTATTGGCGCGGCGACGAAAAAAATCCACAACTTACACGTATTTACGGCACAGCTTTTTCGACCGGTCAAGGCTTAGAAGACCACCTTAAAAATTTGGAAGAAGCAAAAAAGCGTGATCATCGAATTTTAGGGAAAGAATTAGGGTTAGTTGATATTTATCACGATCAGGCCGGAGCCGGGCTGGTTTTTTATTTACCCAACGGTGCTTTATTGCGTAGACTGATCGAAGATTGGGAGATAAAAGAACACTTTAAGCGTGGTTATCAAATGGTTACTACTCCCCATATTATGAATAAAAAATTGTGGGAGAAGAGCGGCCATCTCGAATACTATGAAGATTTTATGTATTCAAGCGTTAAAGATAACCAAGAGTTTATTTTAAAGCCAATGAATTGCCCTGGGCACATTCTTATATATAAATCACAGTTGCGAAGCTGGCGCGATTTACCTTTAAGAATGTTCGAACTGGGAACGGTGTATCGATATGAAAAAAGTGGCGTACTTCATGGGCTTTTACGTGTGCGTGGATTTACTCAGGATGATGCGCATATTTTTTGTAGGGCACAAGAGCTATCTAGTGAAATTGAAGGTGTTTTAGATTTTGTTAAATGCACAATGCAAACGTTTGGTTTTAGTGAATACCAAGCAGAGCTCAGTACAAGACCGGAAAAATTTATCGGAAAGGCTGAGGATTGGGAATCAGCTGAAAAAGCGTTGGAAGATGTTTTAAAAAGAAAAGATTTTAATTATAGAATAAATGCCGGAGATGGTGCCTTTTATGGGCCAAAAATTGATATAAAATTAAAAGATGCTCTCGGGCGAGAATGGCAATGTGCGACGATTCAGCTTGATTATAATATTCCTAAGCGTTTTGATTTAACTTATCGCGATTCAAGCGGCAAAGATGAGAAAGTTATTATGATTCACCGGGTTATTTTAGGAAGTCTTGAGCGTTTTATTGCAACCTTAATTGAGCATTATGGTGGGAAATTTCCTTTGTGGCTTGCACCGGTGCAGATAAGCGTTCTAAATGTTACTAAAGACGCAAAAGATTATGCGCTTCACGTAAAAGAAAAGTTAGAAGAGCAAGGGTATCGCGTGCAGGGAGATTTTCGCGATCAAACTCTGCAGCGTAAAATAAGAGAAAAAGAAATGCAAAAAGTTCCCTATATGGTAATAGTTGGCAATAAAGAAAAAGAAAAAGGCGAAATTTCTTTGCGGGCTAGAGGAATAAAGCCACTGGGTAATATGAGTGTAGATGATTTATTGGCAAAATTAAAAAAGGAGGCAAACCAGAGTGAAATACATGAGACTAAATGAGAGGATTTTTGCGAAAACCCTTCGAGTTATTGGGTCAAAAGGCGAGCAACTAGGAGTGTTTACTCGTGAAATTGCATTACAAAAAGCCAGAGAAGTCGATTTAGATTTAGTAGAAGTTGCCTCTCAAGCGAGTCCGCCGGTTTGTCGAATAATGGATTTTTCCAAATATCTTTACGATCAAAAGAAAAAGGAAAGAGAAGTAAAAAAAATTCAGAAACAGACACAGCTTAAAGAAGTTCGAATTAGTCCTAGAATAGGTAACCACGATTACGAAATTAAACTTAAGCGCATTAAAGAATTTTTGGACAAAAGACACAAGGTAAGGATCAGAATGTTTTTTCGGGGGAGAGAAAACGCTCATCGAGACATAGGAAAAAAAGTTATAGAAAGACTCATTGTTGATGTTGGAAAAACAGGTAAGATAGACAGAGATCCCCACATGTTGGGTAAAACGTTAGTGTTGATTCTTTGTCCAAAGTAAGGGGGGTGTATGCCAAAAGTAAAAACTAAAAAAGGATTAGCAAAAAGAGTAACAGTTACTAAAAAGAAAAAAGTGCTAAGGTCTAAGGCCGGAAGACGACATCTTTTAAGTAGCAAAACGCGCAAGCAAAAAAGAGATCTAGGTAAAAAAGATACAGTCTCTAATCAAAAAAAATTATTGAAGAAGGGATTACCGTATGAGATGTAAAAGGTAAGAGTAAGGAGTAATATGAAAGTAAAGCATTCTGTAGCATCAAGAAAAAGAACGAAAAAAGTTTTAAAAGCAGCCAGCGGTTATTGGGGTGAACGCTCCAAAAGATACCGTCGCGCGGTGGAAACCTTAAGGCGGGCCTATGCCTATGCTTATCGTGATCGCCGTGTTAAGAAAAGAGAGTTCCGTGCGCTCTGGATTACCAGGATCAACGCTGCTGCACGCCAAAGAGGTGTGGCTTATCGGGAACTTATTTGCGGCTTAAAGGAGAAAAACATGATTTTTTCTCGAGATATTCTAGCTGTTTTAGCGGCTGAATTTCCTGAAATTTTTGATAAAATAGTAGAAAAAGCAACATAGCTAAAAATGCAAAGCGCAAAACGCAAAACCATAACGTAAAACTTAAAACTATTGGAGAAAAATAGATTGTAATATTTCCGGAAAAATTTTTAATTTTGAATTATGGTTTTTAGCTTTTAGTTTTAGCTTTTTAATTTAATCATGAAGTACATTGTAATAGTTGGCTGTGGAAAATCAGGGCGAGAGCTTGCTTTTGAGCTTTCAAAAACAGACAACGTAGTTGTTGTTGACCGAAGCCTAAAAGCGCTTGAAAGCCTTGGGGATGATTTTAATGGCAAAAAGCTTTGGGGTGACGCTCTAGACATAAATACCCTAGAGAGCGCCGGAATAAAAGAGGCCGATGCCGTTTTTTTGCTTACCGGAAACGACAATATTAATTTAGTCGTTGGAAAAGTTGTTAAACGTAAATACGAGACCAAAGGCGTAATCCTGCAAGTGAATGATATTACCAAAAAAAGAATTTTTAAAGAAGAAGGGCTAACAATAGTTAATCGAACGTATTTGATTGTTGAAGTGTTACGTAAATGTCTAGCATAATAATTATGAATTGCGAATTATGAATTATAAATTACCAAAGATTTTAAAGAGTTTGCATGGTTTAGTAATTCAATATTCAAAATTCAACATTCAAAACTCAGAGAAAATATGTATATAGTTATTGCCGGGGCAGGTAGACTAGGTTTGGTTTTAGCGAAAAAACTGAAAGAAGACAACCATCAAGTTTGTTTAATTGATAAAAACGAAAGCCTTTGTCATCGACTAGCCGGAGAGCTAGAGGGAGTGCTTACTATTGCCGGTGATGCGACTTATCCAGAAATTTTAAAAGAAGCTAAAATAGAAAAAGCGGTAGTTTGCGTGAGCGCGACATCAAGAGACGAAGACAACATTATTATTTGTAATTTGGCAAAAGAACTTTTCAACGTACGCAGAACAGTTTCTCGGGTTAATGATCCCAAACATCTGCCTCTTTATCAATACATGAAGGTTGATAATCCGGTAGACTCCATTTCTATCGTTGCGCGCATTGTTGAAGAGGAAGCATCGTTCACCGATGTTGTAAGGCTTTTAAGCATAAAAAGGGGGAGGCTTTCAATTGTTCGGGTAAATATTCCTGAAACGGCGCCGGTTGCTAATAAAAGCGTCAAAGATATTAAACTTCCGCCTAATTCAGTTCTAGTTTCAATATTACGAGGTACGGAAATTGTTATTCCTTCAGGTAACACAAAAATATTTTCGGGCGATGAAATTATTGCTGCTACCTTGATAGACACAGAGAAAGAAGTTATTAAGGCTTTGGTTGGTAAAATATAACGATAGATCAAAGACCGTAGACAATAGACCACAGACCGCAATTTTATATGTATTTTGGATCAAAACATAGTTCATGAGGGTTTTTTTTGGGATAATAGTTGAGGTTTTATTCTGTTTGTTTATCGCAGGGCTAGGTTTTGCTCTTACCTTTTGTTTTTAAACAATGATTATCTCACCGGACAGAAAAGATTTTTCTACGATTTTTAATATATTAGGACGGCTTACGCTTGGCTTAGCTGCCTTTATGATTATTCCTCTTGCGGTAGCTTTTTTCAAGCGGGAGGCTTCTCCTTTTTACGATTTTCTTATTACATTTTTTGCAACGGTTTCAGTTGGCTTGTTACTGCTGATTTTGTTTCCTTTGAGAAAAGAAGCAAGCTGGATGCATGCTTTTTTTACTGTAAGCGGAGGTTGGATAGTTTTTTCTTTGCTTGGAGCAATTCCACTTTATCTATCTTCACATTTTTTGTCATTTGTTGACGCTTGGTTTGAGTCGATGAGCGGCTTTGCAACAACAGGATTAGTTTTAGTGCAAGACTTGGACCATCTTTCTTTTTCTCATAATATGTGGCGGCATTTAACGATGTTTATTGGCGGCCAAGGTATTATTTTGGCTAGCCTTTCGGTTTTAACAAAGGCGCGTGGCGCAGCGGTTGGGTTTTATATTGGTGAGGCAAGAAGTGAAAAGATTTTGCCAAACGTGGTTGACACTGCCAGATTTATTTGGAAAGTTAGTTTTGTTTATTTGATTTTAGGAACAATTATGTTCTCCACTATCCTATATTTTAGTGGAATGAATTTAGATAAATCTATTTTTCATGCGGTGTGGTTGTTTTTTGCTTCTTTTGATACAGGAGGTTTTGCTCCTAATGCGCAAAATATGGCTTACTATCATTCATTTCCTTTGGAGGCGGCAGCAATTGTTTTTATGATTTTGGGTGCATTTAATTTTAACCTTCATTTTTGGATATGGATGAAGAGCAAAAAGGAAATTTATAAGAATTTTGAAATGAAAACATTTTTTCTTACCACCTTTTCTTTAACGGCAATTTTGTATTTTGGGATTAAAGGAATTGGTAATGTGGCGATGTTTAAAAAAGGGTTTTTTCAACTCATATCAGCACATACGGGGTGCGGATTTACAAATCTCGCTTGGGGCGAGCTTGATAAGTTTCCGCCCTTAAGCTTACTTGCTATAATTTTTGCAATGATGATTGGAGGGGGTGTCTGCTCAACCACCGGCGGCATCAAATTAATGCGCGTTGGAATAGTTTTTAAAGCTATTTTTATGGAAGTTAAGCGCTGGATGATGCCCTTTAAATCGGTCTATAAAGATAAAATACACCATCTTCAAGACATGGTTTTATCCGACAAGCGAATAAAGGATGCTTTTTTGTTTTTTGTTTTATTTTTAATAACCTACGTTGGCGGGGGAGTTGTTGGCATGTTTTTTGGTTATGACCCGATGCTTTCTTTGTTTGAATCAGTATCGGCAACAGCAAACGTGGGGTTAACTGTAGGAATAACCGCACCGACCATGCCGCTTCTATTGAAATTAGTTTATATTTTACAAATGTGGTTGGGGCGGCTAGAATTTCTTTCGATTTTTGTAGCGATTGGCTTTATAATGAGCTTGTTCAAAAAATGACCTCGTATTTTTGCTAATACGGAAAACGAGGTAAGAAAAATATAGCAAAATGAAGATAAAAATTATAGTTTTAATATTATGTTGCACATCTTTAGGCGCGCATGCTGCGGATTTAAAGGCAATCCTAAGTTTTCCGGATAAATTTAACGAACAAGCCGTTGAGATTGAAGGAGAATTAATCGGCGAACTTTTAAAAAGTACTGATGGTTTTTGGGCGAATATTCTTAGTGACGGTCTAGGGATCGGCTTTTTCACAGAAAATAAAACTATTTTTGACAAAGTAAGTTATTGGGGAGCTTATCAAATCCAAGGCGACACTGTTTTAGCTTCGGGAACATTCTACAAAGATTGCCTTGTCCATGGCGAAACAGATATCCACTTACAGCGCTTGGAAGTGATTAAGCCGGGCAATGTAGAGGTTGTTAGCGTTTTGCCTTTTAAGCGTAAACTGGCAAAGATTTTTGGAATAATATGTTTGACATTGTTGGCGATTTATCTTATAAAGTTACTGGTCATTAGGTTTAAACATGGAAAACGAACTTAAAATATTAGAAGAAGAGTTTTTAAAAGATTGCCAGCAGGCTTGCGGTGCGAAAGATGCCGAAGGGCTACGGGTGAAATATCTTGGGAGAAAAGCACAAATTAATCAGTTTTTTTCTAAAATTCCTACACTAGAGCCAACGCAGCGTGGCGCTTATGGGAGAGAGCTAAATATCTTAAAGCAGAAGATGAGTGCAATCATTGAAAAAAAGCTAAATGAGCGCCAAAATTTAGAAGAGAGCTTAGATTTAACTTATCCCGGCATTAAACCTCAACGAGGATCGCGCCATGTCTTAACCACCGTTACCGAAACTATTTGCGATATTTTTCAAAAGCAAGGATTTATTGTGGCCCAGGGAGGAGAGATCGAAGACGAGTGGCATAATTTTACAGCTTTAAATTTTCCTACTGACCATCCATCAAGAGATGCCTTTGATACCTTTTATTTAAACCTTGATCAAGATAAAAAGAATGGTCGATATCTTCTGCGTTGTCACACTTCTCCTTCACAGATAAGAGTTATGTGCCAAAATAAACCGCCAATGGCGGTAATTTCTCCGGGCCGCGTGTATCGTCCGGACGAGGTGGACGCAACTCATTCATTTATGTTTCATCAGGTAGAGGGATTCGCAATAAGTGAAAACATAAATTTTGCACACCTCAAAGGTGTTTTGCTAGATTTTGCTAAAGGGTTTTTTGCAAAGGATGCGCGATTGCGTTTTCGCCCTCACTTTTTTCCATTTACTGAGCCATCAGCAGAGGTGGATGTCTCTTGCTTTATGTGCAATGGGAAAAAGAAAGAAACCAAATGTAGTGTTTGTAAAGATAAAGGCTGGATTGAGGTTTTAGGTTGCGGGATGATTCACCCGAATGTTTTGGATACCTGTAACATTGATAGTCAAAAATATCAAGGATTTGCTTTTGGCTTGGGGGTTGAGAGAATGGCAATGCTTAAGTACGGAATTACGGATATTCGTTTATTTTATGAAAATGATTTAAGGTTTTTGGAACAATTTAATCAGCTATGAGATTTAGTTTAAATTTTATAAAAGAATTTTTAGAGTTAAAGGTGCCAGCTAAAGAATTAGCCACCACCCTTACTATGGCAGGGATGGAGGTTGAACATTTAGAGAAAATTGGTGACGACTGGGCTCTGGATATTGAGATTACGACCAATCGTTATGATTGGCTCTCGGTTTTAGGCGTGGCGCGAGAGATTGGGGCAAGCACAGATAAAAAACTAAAAGTAAAATATCTAAAAGTAGATAAAAAACCTATTGAGAAAAAACGTAAAATAATTATTGAGAACAAGGAAGATTGTCCTTTCTATGTGGGAAGAACAGTTAGGGGTGTAAAACCAACTGCTTCTCCTGCCTGGTTAAAATCAAGAGTGCAAAACTGCGGAATAAACTCAATAAATAATATTGTGGATATTACAAATTACTGCATGCTTAAATGGGGCAATCCCTTGCATGCCTTTGATGAAGATAAAATTGAAGGAGATATCTACATACGAAGAGCAAAGAAGGGCGAGAAGTTTCTTGGAATCGATGAAAAGGAGAGAATTCTAACCGGTGAGAACTTAGTTATTGCCGATAGTAAAAAGGTAATTGCTTTAGCTGGAGTAATTGGCGGCAAAAATACTGAAGTTGACGAAAACACAAAAAATATTTTTCTTGAGGCAGCAATCTTTTCGCCAACTGTAACCCGGCGCTCACGTAGAGAGGCCTGTGTTGATACTGAGTCGTCTTATCGCTTTGAGCGAAGAGTGAGTGCTGATTGCTTGGAATATGCTTCCGCTGAAAGTGCGCAGTTAATAAAGGAACTAGCCAAAGGTGGTAATGCTTCTTACATTGAGGCAGGTATCAAGCCGGCATCTAAACAGAGAAAAATCACGCTAGAGATTTCCAAGCTTAATTTTTACTTAGGTGAAGAGATATCTAAGCAAAAGGTAAAGAAAATTCTTAGCAATCTTGGCTGTACATTAAAAGAGGTGTCAAAAGATAAACTGTCAGTTTCTCCTTGCGATTTTCGTTTTGATCTTCTTCGCGAAGTAGATCTTTACGAAGAGATCGCTCGCATCTATGGTTACGATAAAATACAACCTAAATTGCCATTTTTGTTGGATCAGCGCGAAAAAGATGGGTCAGGGTTGGTTGTCGGGGCCGATGCGTATGATTTTAAGAAAAAGTTAGGTAAGAGTTTGGCAGTTTTAGGCTTGAGAGAGATAGTAACCTTTAGTATTGAGGGAAGCGAGCAGTTAGGGGCTATGGGGTGTCAGAATTTAGTTGGTCTTCTTAACCCAATGCGCAAACAGGAAGACAGCATGCGTCCAACCTTGCTTTTGGGAATGCTTGGGGCATTACGGCATAATACAAACCGCGGGCAAAAAGATTTGCAGTTATTTGAGATAGCAAATATCTACAACAAAACTAAAATAGGCTTTTCCGAAGAAACCGTTATAAGTTTAGGAGTAGCGGGAGAGAGCTTTTTCCATTTAAAAGGGTTGATTGAAGAGTTTTTGCGATCTTTGAATATTGGAAAAGTAGTTCTAGTAGATAAAAAAGAGAATAATTTTACAAATGCCTTAGAAATTCTTGCAGGGTCTAAATCAATAGGCTTTCTAGGTAAACTTGATAGCTCTTGTGCCCAAAGTTTCGATTTGAAAACAGACATATTCTTCGCCCAACTAAGAGTAGAGGCTTTGGCAGAGTTGAAAAATATCAAAAAATACAAAGAGTTTAGCTTGTATCCAGCAACCTCTCGAGATATAAGTGTTGCAATGGAGAGAAGCTGTAAATTTCAGGCAATTGAAAAGATAGTTGAAAAAAAGGCTGGCGTCTTTTTTGCCGGGTTAGAAATTGTTGACCGCTATAGAGGCAAAGACTTGCCAAAAGAACAAACTGCCTTTACGGTGAGGGTTTTTTATCAGTCGAAAACGCAGACCTTAACTTCAGCCGAAGTTGATTCTCTCCACAATGAAATACGCAAAAGCTTATCCCAAAAAGAAGGCGTTTTTTTAAGATAACCTCTCTAATCCTTTAAAATATCAAAAGTCGAGTGCTTTGCTTGAAAACAAAAAAAGTAAATGTTATAATAAGGGTGAAATAAAAACCCTGCTTGTCACGTAGACAGGTAAAAACGCTATAGCCAATATATGTCTATGGGCGCTTAATTTCCTTTCGCTATGGCGAATTGGATGCGGTGCCCGCCTTGTATGAGAAATGGACTATATGCGGCAACCTGATTACGGACTTATGGCAGGGTTTTTTGTTGAGAAAGCAGTTTATAAAAAAACAGCCCCGAAATTTCGGGGCTGTTTTAATGTTTGATTTCTATTTTACTCTGCCAAAGAAGATAGCTCTTGTTTGTTTTCTTTTAAAAAGCTTTCAAAATCAATCTTATCTTTAATTTCGAAAACCTCATAAACCAAGCCGCGGCCGTTGCGTGCCGCTCGAATTTCTTCAAACGAAACCGCACTAAAGGTGCCGGCGGTTGCATCAAAATCAAAGCTATCCCCAGTTAAAGCAATACCTCCGACAGCATCTCTGACAACATCTTGATAATCGTCGCGGTTGTTTTGGTAAGTTTGCCAGTGGTCGCGGCCTTTTTCATCTGTATTAAAATGTTCTGCTGCTTGCGAGTCGTAATCTGCTCGGTTAATTTCCTTTTTTAATTCGGTCAGTGTTGCGATTGCGTCTGAATCACCTTTAGCGGCAAGGGCCTCCATTTCTTCAAGGTTGTGAACTTGCAGATAAAGGAGACTTTGCTTTCTTTCGTCGGGGTGATCACTCCAGAAGAGCTCTGGCCGCTTTATTTTTTCCAACTGTACCTGGCGGTGAACAGAAATCTCACTTTCACCAAGCCAAGTATTTAAAGCTATGTTTTCGGGTTTGGTTAGAACCTGAATGCTTAATTCTTTGGTTTCTTCAAAAGTTGTCTCGAGTTGTTTTTCTGCTTGTTTGGGATCGTCCTTAAACTCTTTAATCAGAATAAGAACCACTGATTTAGGATTATTGGGATCTAAAACAAGGTGATCGCCATTAAGGCCTTTTGGCCATAAGGAATCTTCAATAACTTCTGGTGCGGTAGCGGTAGCGGTCGATTGGGCATATTTTTGGTTAAACCGTTTGCGCATTGTCACGCGAAACTCCTGACGGGTTGGGCTATCTTGTGTGCTTGGTGCTTGTAAACGTATAATGCGATTTTCGCCCTTACCCGGCCAGGTAGACGATGCGCCGCCAATGCGCGACGTGTCTTTGTTGCATTTTTCTATTTCCATTATGTCAAAAACGTCCAACTCAAAACCAAACGAGTTCATTGTTCCTTCAACGCTGGCGCTATCCGCCGGACTAAAAAGCGGGGTTACATCGTCGTGAGCTTCCCAACGGGTTGCTATCTTAAGTGGGGATACCCCATGCTTCGCTGCAACTTCGTTCGCAGAAGTTCTTTTTAAATCAGAGGCATAGTTTCTGCGTTGTTCTGGTGATTCAGCCCAACCGATTACTGGAATATTAGTTTGTTTATAGTAATCAAGTAAATGGTCGTTCCTATAGAAAGCGTTATGCCCAAGTTGAGCCACGATTGGCGCCTTGGTTTGTTTTCTGATTCGTCTAATTAAATCTGGCGGGAAGCCATCAAGTCCAATTGCTTGGATCAAGCCTTGGTCATAAAGCTCAGCCAGTGCTTTTATAGTTTCGTCGAAGGACTTAGGCCCCTCGCGAGTTACTTTATGAAGTTGTTCCTGCGACCAGTGGAGCATCAATACCTCAAGGTTTTTGACATTGAGATTTTTGCGGGCGTTTTCACAAAGCGCAGCGACGACTTCTTTAGTTAATAACTGCCGGGGCGCACTGTTGGAAATTAAAAAGAAAGCGTCTCGGGTTATTCTATCTTCTGGATCTTCTTCATTCTCTGTTTCTGCTTCTAGTTCGGCAATGATTGTGCCAATTGCCTTATGTGCTTTATCTTTATGGAGATTAACAATTAAACGATCAGTAACGCGATACCTTAAAGCAGTTACAATTATTTCCTTAAGTGCAGCATGATCATCTAATGGCATATGCAATGTGTCTAATCCTGCTTGATCAATGCTTAAAAAGGTAGCAATTTCAGGAGGCAATTGTAGAGTGTGTCTAGGCATGCCCGATCTCCATTGATTAATTCTATCGAGTCCTGCCATATCGTTACTATCTAAAGTAAAACCGAAGACGTCCATATTTTTTTTGATGCGTTCGGGTTTTTTTGAAATAAAAACTGGGATTACTTCGTGTTGGGTTGACCAGCGTATCACTACCTCGAGTGGCTCTACGTGATGCTTGTCGGCGATTTCACGAATAACCGGGTGAGCAATTAATTTATCTTGAAGCGCTTTAGTTTGCCCTGCAGTTATTCCATAGCCCATTACTGGGATATTGCGTTTTTTACAAAAGGCACGCAAACGTTTTGGAGTAAAGAGAGGGTGAAACTCAAATTGAGCCGTAACCGGTGCGGTAGTTAGAGCCATTGCTTTTTCCATTAATTGTACCGGAAAATTACTAAATCCGATGGATTCAATCAGTCCTTCTTCATAGAGATAATTTAACGCCGCCATTGTTTCTTCTAAGGGAATTACTTCGCTTCCATCTTTTGCTGCAAAGAGAACGCTTGGCCAATGGATCATGAATGATTTAAGCTTCTTAATTTTAAGATCTTCGAGGGTTTTTGTGCATGCGGCAATAACCTCGTCTTTTCTTAAATGATCCGGTTGAACCTTTGAGATGAAAACAAATTGGTCACGGGTTATCCCTTCCTCTTTTTCCAATTCATCAAGTGCTTCGCCAGCCACTCCTTGAATCCCATACCATTGTGCAAGATCAATAATCAGACGATTGGTGTTGCTAGACGCCAAAGCTGTTTTGAACATTATTTTAAATTGCTCTTTGGTTGGTGGCTCGGCAGAATATGTACCAAGCGCTATTGTGTCGCCTACTTCCAATCCTGGGATTGGGGGTTGAACGACGGTATCTACGTCTCTAGCTTGACCGGCAACGTAAACCAAATTACCTTGGGCGTTGGTCGTCATTATATTTGCCATTGAAGCAGTAGTTTCTGTTGTTGGAACAACAAGATCGTCTCCGGCAGGAGTTTTGCTTTTTAGCTCCTGACCCCCAGAGTAATATTTACGCATTATGTTTTTTCCGTTGGAGGCTTGATCTTTTTTGACATAGTTGTAAACGCCCTTTTTGTAAGCTTCAACATAGAGGTTATAGATTTTTTCTTTTACATCTTTATCTGCTAAGTCGATTCCCTCAGTTTTTTCTTGATCAATGTAATATTGAAAGATGGAATTTTGCAACTTCTGTTTAAACCACACTGAAAGAATAAAAGAGTGGTAAATTTGACGTAATTTTGCGAAATTTTCACCGTAGTTAATATCTTGTTCAATTTCCGGAATCACAGTTTCGCTCATAACCTGTGCAGCTAATTGAGCAATTTCTTTAGATTGGTTTTTGGTTTCTAGTCTCTGGCCCCGGACCTGATTATGCTGCATTGTAGAATCCTGAGCTTGGCGAAGAGCAAAAAAGTCTTCCTCGTGCATAACTTTTAGTTTGGCGTCGGCAATGAATGCGATGTTGCCTTTTTCATGCACTTGTGCGCTTTGCGGAACGACCCACACCTTATTAAAGGTATTCAATGGGATACTGGTTGTTCCGGCAAGCTTATAAACTTCTTCGTGTAATCTCTTCCAATAAGCTTTTCCAATTTTAGTTTCCGGATAGGTTAATGAAGACGATAGTTGTTTTAGAATATAATCTTGGCTCAATAGATCTTTTCCTAAGTCAGTTTGAGCAAGCTTGTCCGAAACTATACGATTTTCTTCGTGAGGAGATAAATTAACCCATAAATCTTCTTCAGGAATAGTTAAGGCGGCCAGAAAATAATTAATCAATCGATCAATTTCTGTTCGGTCAATTCTCTCAACATCTTCACTATCAAGAATAAATTCCCATTTGAAGGGGTCATTGGGATCGATTTTTATTCCCCTCAGTACGGGATAAGAGTGGGTTTTTGATGTAGGGACCAATTGTGTCGGCTTGGGCAATCCGTAAATCGCTGCCTCAGCGGTGGCGAATAATTTGGCGGATACCTTCGGCGAAGAAGTGTTGCTGGCTACCAAGGTTGTTAAAACCATCACAATACACAGTGCTAAACCTAATGCGATTGTCTCGAAACGATTCTTTTTCTTAAACATTTTTCTCTCCTTTGCTTAAACTAACTTCCCTATAATTAAAGAGGGCATTACCTAAATAGTAATGCCTCCCCTCAAAACATCTAATTTTGCAATCGAAAGAACAACCAGAATGAAAGCGTTTTCAATCCGTTTCACTAGAGTAAAACATATTTTTGTAATGAAGTCAAGGGAGTTTATAAAAAAACTTGAAAATATTGGCAATTATACTAAAATCTTTCATATGGTTAAGAAAAATACCCCCTTGGCGGTGCGGATGCGTCCATGTTTTCTTGCTGAATTTGTTGGGCAAAAACACATCCTTGGGCAAGGGCGCTTGCTACAACGTGCTTTTATCTCCAAAAAAATATCCTCCTTAATTTTTTGGGGTGCGGCTGGTTGCGGTAAAACCACAATGGGTTTCATCGTTGCAAAAGAATTGGACGCTGATATTGATCATTTGAATGCTGCCTTTTCTTCGGTTGCGGTAGTAAGAAAGGCCATCGAAAAAGCCAAAATTAAATTAAAACAAACCGGCCGGCGGACAATTCTTTTTATTGACGAAATCCATAAATTTAATAAATCACAACAAGAAGCGCTTGTTCCCGACACCGAAGGAGGAAACATTGTTTTGGTTGGCGCAACAATCCATAATCCGTTTTATTCCTTAATTCCTTCGTTAATTTCGCGCTCAATAACCGCTGAATTTAAACCATTAACTCAAGAGGATATCATTTTTATTTTAAAAAAAGCACTTCAGGATAAGGAGCGTGGATTAGGAAAAATGCAGATTTCAATTACTAATAAAGCTTTAGAACATATTGTCGTTTGCAGTGCGGGTGACGCAAGAAGTGCACTTACTGCTCTTGAGATAGGCGCGTGCAGCACTTTGCCCCAAGAAGGGAAAATTATTTTTGATTTAGAAGTTGCTAAAGAGAGCATTCAGAAAAATATTTTTTATGACGCAGGAGATCAATACCATTACGATACCGCATCGGCGCTTATAAAGTCAATTCGTGGTAGCGATGTTGACAGTTCTCTTTACTGGTTGGCGAAAATGCTTAAGGGTGGGGAGGACCCCCGCTTCATTGCTCGAAGATTTACAATTTTAGCATCTGAGGATATCGGCAATGCCAACCCTTTTGCTTTAGTGCTTGCGACCAACTGTTTTAAGGCAGTTGAATTTATTGGCCTTCCCGAAGCCGAGCTAATTTTGGCTCAAACCGTTGTGTACTTGGCAACATCACCTAAATCAAATGCTTCTTATGCGGCGATAAAGGCGGCTAAGGACGATGTAGAGAATGAACAGACGCAAGAAGTTCCGGCACATATTAAGACTCATGCGAAAAATTATAAATATCCGCATAGCTTTGGTGGTCATGTGGTTCAGGATTATGGGGCGAAGAACAGATATTATTTTCCTACCGAATCTGGAGAAGAAGCTAAAATCAAGCGGTTTTTGGATGATTTGCACAAAAAGAGACCTTAAAAAGCCTCGCTTGCTCTTTTTGCTAAATATGGTAGAGTAATTACTATGATAAAAGAAGTAAATACCCCAAAGTTAAAAAACCCTATTTTCATTGCTGTTTGGCCGGGAATGGGCGAGGTGGCTTACCGTTGTGCGCTTTTCTTAAGAGAAGTCATGGGCTTTAAAATGTTTGCTAAATTGGAAGCCGGGCATTTTTTTAAACCGGCAGCGGTTACTGTAGAAAAAGGCGTTGTAAGTTTGCCGTCGGTTCCGGCAGGATTTTTTTACTATGTAAAAGGGAAGAAATTTCCTGATATTATTTTATTTTTGGGAGAGGCCCAGCCACCACTAGAACATGCTGAAGAATTTTCCGAAGCAATCGTTGATTTTGTAAAAAAATATAAAGCAAAATTTATTCTTACTTTTGCCGCCAAACCTGAACCGATCGATCACAAAATAGAGCCTGCAGTGTGGATCGTTGCAACCCACAAAGAGGTTTTTAAAGACTTTGAGAATATTAAATTAAAGGTTCTTAAAGAAGGCCAGATCAGCGGGCTTAATGGAATAATTTTAGGTGTAGGAAAGAGAAAAAGAATGAAGGGCGCTTGCTTATTGGGAGAAATACCTTTCTATACAGTGCAAATCGAGAATCCAAAAGCTACAACCAACATTTTAAGAGTTGTGAATAAATTTTTAAAATGCAATTTAAACCTTTCGCCGTTAATTGAGCGTAGCAAATTCATTGAGGAAGAAATAGAGAAGCTTATTAATTATCTTAAAGGCGAGGAAGAGCCTCCTTCAGGGAATTCTCCTTTAAGCGAAGAAGATATTGCCAAAATAAAAAACGATTTAGCTGCGTACACAAAATTACCGCAATCAGCAAGAGAAAAAATCGAAAAATCTTTTCAAGATGCGCAAAGAGATATCACCGATGCCAATAAACTTAAAGCAGAGCTTGATCGTTGGAATGTTTATAAGGAATATGAAGACCGGTTTTTGGATCTTTTTAAAAGAAAAGATACAAAAGAAGAAACTCAGTAATTTTGGATCAAAATAGCCTATCTGTAGATGAATTTCGTTTCCTCGATAAAAAAGCCGTTTCCCTGGGCTTGTCAGAACGCATACTTATCGAAAATGCTTCCAGTAATCTTTTTTCTATAATCGATGAATTAAATTTTGGTAAAAAAGTGTTAGTTGTTTCCGGAAGAGGAAACAACGGTGCCGATGTTTTAGCTTGCGGGCGTAAACTTATAAGTCGCGGGTATCAGGTGCAAGTGCTTATTATTGCCGAAAAAGAATTGGCAAGCGAGGCGTTTTTTCAGAAGCAAATTTTAGAGCAGCTTAGCATCCCTGTTTCAACGGATTCAAAAGAACTGATTAGTTTTTTAAATGAAGCAGATTTTGTTTTGGAGGGACTGCTCGGAATAGGTATTAGGGGGGAGGTGCCGTCGTTCTTGGAAGAGGTAATTAATACGATAAATCAATCGGGTAAAAAAATAGTAGCATGTGATATTCCATCAGGGCTTTCTCCGGATGATGGTAGGATATGCGGCGCAGCAATAAAAGCTGACGTGACAATAAGTTTTCTCGCCCCAAAGAAAGCTTTTTCGACACAAGAAGGAAAACTGCTATGTGGAAAAATCTTCATTGTTGATATTGGCATATCAAAAGAACTCCTTAGTTAACTAAAAACGCAAAGCTAAAAATGAAAAGCCATAATTCAAAATTAAAAATTATTTTTCGGAATAAAGAGTGTATCTATTTTTGAATTTTACGCTATGGTTTTACACTCTTCGTTTTTCGCTTTTAGTTGGTCAAAGTGGCTAAAAATGCGAGAGAGGAGTTGTGTATAATCTCCGCGGTAGCGGAGCGCCCGAAGGGTTTATTATATCCAACGAAAGAGCCTTCCGGATTGATGTTCTGCTTTGTTTCGCTGTTAACCTTGTTTGTTAGCAAAAAGAAATGCGAGAGAGGGGAGTTGAACCCCTACGATATCGCTACCGCTAGCCCCTCAAGCTAGTGCGTCTGCCAATTCCGCCACCCTCGCGCTATGTACTATCTAATTATCAATCAGATTGCTGATTTTTGTTGTGCCATATCTATCCCGTTATATCACATAAGAGATCCAAACACAATAAATAAACAGCTTAGAGATCTATGTAATGAATTCTAAGCAATTACTTTTGTTTACCAGTTCAACGGAACTGTCCTTGTATGCTTTTAGGAATTCTTGAGGCGCCTTGAATTTAGTTTTTGAAAATTTTATTTCGTAACCTTTTAATATCCCAGCTTCTTCTTCTATGTAATCTATTTCTTTCTGTTGATGCGTTCTCCAAAAATAAAAGTTCTTTCTTAGACGTAAGTTGCTATTACGTTTTATTCTTTCAGCAATAACAAAATTTTCAAATAAAGCGCCGGTATCTTGACGGATGCCCAGAGGATTAAAATTATTTATTAGTGCGTTTCTTATACCAAGATCGTAGAAATAGATTTTTCGCAGTTTTTTGAGCTCATTGCGCAGGTTTCTGCTAAAAGGATTTAACCGAAAAACAATAAACGCTTTTTCTAAAATATTTATGTAGTTTTCAACAGTTTTTTTATCGATACCCACCGTTGAAGATAACTCGTTATAAGACACTTCGTTGCCGATTTGTAAAGAAATTGCTTGAAGCAATTTAATCAGTATGTCATGGCTTTTGATGTTTTGGTAAGCAAGAATATCCTTATACAGGTAACTATCAGCTAGTTGCAGAAGGATTTCTTTTTCCTGAGACAGCACAACTTCCGGATACATTCCGTAAACCATGCGTTGCTCGACGATGCGTTCGAGTTCATGTTTTTGATAGAGGCTGTTTAGTTCGTTAAAACTGAAAGGATAAAGATGGAATTCATAAACGCGTCCGGTTAGTGGCTCCTTAATTTTATCTGATAACTCAAAGGAAGATGAGCCAGTTGCGATTATTTGGGTGTCTTTCATTGTATCAACAAGTATTTTTATTGTTAAGCCAATGTCAACAACGCGCTGGGCTTCATCAATTACTACTAGTTTTTTATTGCCAATTAGCGTTGCAAGTTCAGTAGAGGTTTTTTTGGTTAATTTTTCTCGAATATCTATTTCGTCACAATTAAGGTATAAAGAATTTTTGTGTTTCTCCTTTATCATTGAAACGAGTGTTGTTTTTCCGGTTTGTCTTGCACCGTAAAGAATGATTGCTTTTCCCTTGAAAAGGTGTTTTTCGATATTTTCCTGAATTTGGCGAGTTATAATTTTGTGCATAATGTCACCTATTAAGCTGTATTTTAGGGAATCTAATCACCAAAATAGTAACATATTTTCGATTCCTTGTCAACCCTTCCCTAATTCTGTAACCGTAGATTGCATTATGGGTAAGCGTTTACAAAAAACCTTTAAAATTAGGCGTTTTGGGTGGTTTTCTCTTACCTATAAATGTTACATTTAAATGATAGTCTAAGTTACAGGTATATCATTATGGGAATTTTTATACAGCGGAAAAAAGGATCAATCTCTTTTAAGGCAATCGTTGGCTTTGTGATTTTAGCCATTTTGTTTTCGACGGTTGCTGCCTATTTTGTTAAGACAAATACAAGCTATGCCTCTGCCTTGCCCTATATGTCGGCTCCAACAAAAATTATTGAGACTAGTTCGCATTTTAATCCAATATTATTGCGTGGTTTAGAATTTTTTCCCAACGATCCTTTCGCTTTTCGTTTTACTCTTGATGAGGGCGATACTGCCGTAGATGATCAGGAATTTAAGATTGAAGCACATCGATTGATTAAATATTTTTTAGCTTCATTAACTACTCCAGCACAAGACTTATGGGTGAATCTTTCTCCCTATGAGAAAGATAGAGTAACTCCTCACGAATTAGGGTTAACTGACATGGGGCGCGATCTTTTGGGTGAGGATTATATTTTAAAACAATTGACCGCTTCTTTGACTTATCCAGAAAGCCCTTTAGGCAAAAAATTCTGGAAGAAAATTTACGCTCGCGCTAATGAGCTTTACGGCACAACCAACATTGCGATTGATACCTTTAACAAAATTTGGATTATCCCCGATAAAGCAGTTGTTTCAGTTGAAGGCAATCGCGCTTTCGTTAAAGAAAGCAGTTTCAAGGTGATGATGGAGAGTGACTATGTTGCCCAAAAACAAAATATTGTAGGGGTCGACCTATGTGTCGACCCGGGTCAAAATAATGAATTATACGATAATCATATAATTAATCATAACGGGCGGACACATAGGTCCGCCCCTACAAATGATCATAATATCAACAAATTATCCGCCCAGATTGCAAAGGAAATGATTTTGCCGGTGATTGAAGAAGAAATCAACAAGGGCCAGCAATTTGCGCGCCTGCGCCAAATTTATAATGCCTTAATCCTTGCTACATGGTTTAAAAAACGGCTTCGCCGCTCAGTAGGGGAGGGCCTTGTGTCCTCCCGGGATAAAAACAAAAATATATTAGACAAGATATATTTCGATAAAAACAAAATCAAAGGGATCGAAGGCACGGATCCCCAAATAAAAGAAAAGATCTACAATCAATATGTCGAGGCCTACAAAAAGGGCGTTTATAATTATATTCGACCTGATTTTGACGAAAAATTAAATCGCAAAATTAACCGGCGTTATTATTCCGGTGGTTTTGACGCAAGAGAAAACGAACAATGCCTGCAAGAAGTTGAAGAACCAATCAATTCGGTTATTTCCACTAAAGCTAACGGACCGATTTCAGGCATTGATGCAAACGGTGAGTTTCTTCGCCAAAGTAAACCTGCCGATACTTATGCGGTGGACAGCGGGTTAAAGGAGGAGCCTAAACACGATAAGAAAAAATCGCTACGTAACGCCGGAATTTTTTTATTTTGCTGTAGCTGTGATGGTGTTTGGTTGCGCCTCAAGCTTGAAAGAACTCTCTAATTCGCAAGCCGTTGAGCGTTTTGCGCCTGAAGAAGAAGTTACCTTAAGAGAGGATGTGTTAGATCTTAATCCTGCCCAAGTTGATGAAGATCTTGCCAAAGAAATTACTCCAGTTCTTATCGGAATAGTAAAAGATGATATTTTTTCAAGTTTGGATCAACGGGTAAAAGCCATGAAGCTTTTGAGCGAGATTGTTATTTCACCGTCAAAGGAGATCGTTGATCTTTTTCTTAGCATAATAAAAGACTATCCTCAATCTCAAGTTCTTATCACGGCGGCTACAGATTCTTTAATGATTTTACGAGCAAAAGTAGATTTAGCTACTAGAGAGCGGATAGCCATTGTTCTTTTAGGTTCGCTAGAGGAGTCGCTAAAAAATCCGGGCATTTCTACGTCGATTCAAATTATAAGAAGGGATATCAGCGCGGCATTGCTTGATATTTTGGATTCAGGGGTCGATAAATTTTCAAATGAATTTAAAGAAAGACTAGTTTCCTTTTTTATAGTTGAATTAAAGCGTAATTCTGCTTTTTGGTCCATTGCTGATTTCTTTGGACCAACACTAGAGAAAATACTGAAAGATATGGAGCTAGACGCACAGCAGAATGTTTTCAACGATCTTATTGAGGTAGTAAAAGGGCAATTGCAAAGTTCATCTGTTGAGGCGTTTGGTGTTCTTGCTTTGCGAATAACTTTTTCTTCTCTAAAAAGCAAAATTGGTTTCAAGCGCAGACAAGAACTTATTTCTGTACTTTATAATGTTGTCTGTGACGAAGGCGCAAAGCCAGTTATTCGTGCCGAGGCCTTAGCTTCTTGGGGTGAATTGATCAAGAATCAAAAACGTTCAAGAAAAGAAAAAGCAATTTTAGATTTGCTGCCTTTGCTTAACGATTCGTCTTTAGATCCTGTTATTCGTGAAATTGCAGCAATTATTTTTGATAAAACATTTCTTAAAGATGTTTATAGGTTTTCCTTATCGCGTAAGTTAGAAGTGATTGATGTATTTCTTTCAATTATGCAAGAGTTATCTAGCGATTCTCAGGAAGTTGCTTTTCGTGAAATGGTTGCGAAATTATTACGAGAGATTATTGATGGAGAATCTTGGGGTGCGTTGAAAGAAGTTGCGCAGTCTTTAGGTGATATCGCCCAAGAACCAATTCAAAATCCAAAAATTCGCCTTAGAGCGCTTTATATGGCAAAAAAAATAATGATTCAGGCTTATCAAAGCGAATCTAATAAGAATAGCCTTGAGGCAAAAAAAATATTAAAAGAAATGACTAATCTCATTGAGGGTTTGAGAGCCATAGCAAATAGCACTTCTGAGCCGGCGGGTTTTCGCCAGGTGGTTATAGATAATTTAGGTCTTTTAGCAAAGAATGTTGGTTTTACTTTAAAGAAAAAATTAACCAAAGAATTGCTTAGAATAGCGAAAGATTCTTCGCAAGATGGCGAAGTTCGTAGCGCGGCAATCTCTGCATCAGTTTGGATTAATCCTGCTGCAAAAGGATTTCTCGACGACTTTTTACAACTGTTGCGTAATGATCAAGATTTTGATGTTCTTTCAAGATTATCCAAAGAGCTATCGAAAATCGCAAAAGTTCTTAAAGGGGAAAAAAACAAAAACCGTAGAACCGAAATTGTTGTTGCTATAGGGCTGCATGGTCTGCTGGCTAAAGAAGAATATGTAAGAGATGTTGCTGCGATGGCTATGGAAGGGCTGTGTTCTACGCAAGTAAAAGCTAGGGTTATTGAGCAAAAACTTATTCCAATGTTAATTACAGCAATTAATCAAGGCAATTCGTTTGCCACAATTGGTCTAGGACATATATTCGCTGATATTTACGAGGATTTATCCACCACGATAGCAGAAGACGTTTTCTCTAGTGCTATGAAGACCTTAAAGCATAATGATAGCAAAATGCGATTTATGGCTATTGAGGGTTTAGGTAATATGTTTAAAAAACCAGTTACAGATAGCACAACTTTTAAATCCATGCGTCAAAAAGCCGCATTAGCACTTATTGATAGCCTAGAGGATAACAAGAAGAAAAATAGGGATCGATCCCGAATGAGGTTAACTGAAATGGGATCAATATTGACTGTTGAAGTTTTTAAGATTTTTATTGAAACTTTAGCTTCAGAAAATAAGGAGTTGAATCAAAAAACAGCAAAATTAGTAATAGAAGTTATGTCCGGTGCGCATTTACGTGATATTGAATATCTTAGGGATGTTCTTGTGCCTCCTTTTCTAAAATCTTTGCAAGGAAAAACCAACCATGGAAACATATCAAGTGGATTTCGCTTAATTGGTGATACTTTGTTTGAGAAGCTTTTTAGGGCACTAGAGTCTGAGAATAAGGAACTTCGTGAGGCTGCGAGTAGAGTTTTATATGTAATTGCGATGAAGTTAAATTATGAGCAAATGGAAGAGGTTACGAGTACTCTTGATCCTTTTTGGCAGAATATTTTTTGGCGATCATCAGAAATTGGTAGAGGTAATTTTTCAATTGATGAAGTAAGGGCAGTATATCTTAATAGTGCTTTTATTGCGAAAACGCTCCCTTTAGCATTTAGTAAAAAATATGCCAATCAGTTTTCTTTGGCTAAGTCAGTTGTGCTTCTTTTGGAACGTTTTGATATCCAACTTTCCACAGAGGATAATTACAATTTGCGACAAGCGATAGCGATTGAGAAAGCACTATTTTTTATAGTTGAGACTTTTGATGAAGCGAACAAACGAAGAGCGCTTATTCAGAAAGGATCTTCGGTGTATGCGTATACTCATGTTGATAAAGATTTTACTGGCGAGCAGTTAGAAGATATAGTAAAGCCTTTAGGCGTTACCATTGATCAAGAAAATCGGTTTGAAGGCGTCGAAGATAAAATTAAATTTCTTGAGAAGACAGTGCCTAACATACCTATTAATGATAAAAATAACGTACTTTGGCATCATAAGCATGGCGGCCCAGAGCATTTGTGGTTGAGAGGTGGGAAGCTAGGAAGAGAAGTAAGTGACAAAATGGAGCACCCTTGGGCAATTAGCTATCAAGAGTACGGTGAGGCTTTGATGAAGCGGGCAGCTAAAGTCGGCACTTTATCAGACTTAGTAATAATTATCGGAGCTTGTTATTCAGCGAACTTCGCTGTTAAATTAGTAAATTATCTTTTTGACGCTTTAGAAGAAGGAAGCATTAAAGATTTTCCTACTATAGTTGTAACTTCCAGTAGAGATTCTTTTTCCTATATTACAATTTTTGAAAAGGCATTTTCATTGGTGGTGAAGAAAAAAGTTGCTAGTTCCGGCAATAAAGAACTTACGCTTGAGGATGTTCGGGCGGTAGAGGAAGTTAAGGGTGTTGTTAGATATGAAGATGTCATAATATTTTTACCGGTAAATTCCAAACGGTATAAAAGACTTAAACAAGAAATAGGGGTGAAAGAAGGAGCTAATAACACCAAAAGAAAGAGATCGCAAGAAAAAAATAAACATCGGAACAAAAAACGGAAAAAACAAAGAGGTCGGGCACAGCCGATCCCCTTGGGTGAGCAGCCTTCAGAAGGTATTAAAAAAAGTGATATTTTTCATCTTAATGTGCCGGTTATCGATGTCGTCAAGTTAGAAGATGAAGGCAAAGTAAAGAATTTTCCGGTTGCCCTTAAACGCCCTAGCCGCAGGGTTGGTGATGTAGCCAAACCAAAATTTACCGATGATCAATTTAATGCTTTGATTAATCCTGAGCGAGAATTGTCATTTGATAAGAATGAGCTTGTTAAATTTCTAAAATCCCCTTTGGTAGGAATGGAAGATGCCGATAAGCTTGATAAGCAAAAGATCAATGTGTATTTATCCGATCATCTACCTGAGACTATGGACGCTGCCGGCAGAAAAGAAATCGACGGCACTTTATCAATAATTCTTAATTCAAATTATATTAATCAAGACAATTTTACATTCTTTGCTTTGGGTGAGGTAATTGATCATGAATACACCGAACGCATCGAGGGGCAACCCCATCATGTTGCGGCCCAGCGTCAGAAAAAATATTTCAGCCAAAATGAAACGCAGCTTACCCTGTATCATGCATGGGTGATTGAGCAGATGAGTGTTGAGCAACTTTTAGAAATAGTTGATGAATATGAAAATCACAAAAAGAATGAATGGGGTAGATACGAGGAGATGTTCTATTCTCATGTAAAAGAAGAATTGTCTTCAGCTGTATCGGCACGAGTCGCCAGAAATCAAAATGCCGGTGCCTCATCTAAAACTATCATTTCTGGCGGCATTGATCTTAATTCTGAAATGATTGAAATAGATGAAGAACGCTCCGGTTCTTTTGTGTCTTCCGGGGACGCGCACCGATCCCCGACTTTGTCGGGGCTTCCCTGCCCGTCCGGCAGGCAGGCGGTACATGTCCCCGTTGTTGCGCAGGAATTCATTGATATTGATCCTGCTGCGATCACTGGCTTTCGTCTTGAAATCACACGCATCCGCCGCAAAAGTAAACCGTACTAAAACGCAAAACTTTGCGGAAAAGACTACCAATCTCTTGGCCTTTGATCGGTGCCTGTCCCGTCTCTGGCGGGAGTCTCTGGTCTTTGGTCTATGGTCTATAGTCTTTGGTCTATGGTCTATAGTCTTTGGTCTATTATCTTTGGTTTATTCAGATATTTCGGCGGTCAACTACATATTTGCTTTCTTCAAATTTTTTGGCGAGCTTTTTAAGTTCGGCTCCAACCGAACTAACTTCAGCCACATGAGTAAATTCACGGGTATCGGTGGTAATGATCCCAATCGAAATTGTGGGAAAGCCAAATTTATGAATTAACCCATCGCGGCCCTTAGTTTCGATAAAACCTTTTACTCTGTCTTTTTCGTCAAAAAGATTTGGGGCAAGTTTGTCAAAATCAGCAATAATTTTCTTGGCAAGCCCTTCAGCATTTTCTGGCTTTGTTATAATCACAAAATCATCTCCGCCGATGTGGCCAACAAAGTCTTTTACGGTGCCTTTTTCTTGGGTTGCGGCAACTAAAATTCGGGCAGTTTCCTTAATAATGTGATCGCCGGCATCAAACCCATAGTAATCATTTAAGGCTTTGAAGTTATCTAGGTCATTGTATAAAACGGCAAATGCGCGTTCATTCTTTATTTTATCTTCCAGCTCTCGGGTGATTGAAACGTTTCCTGGCAGCCTAGTTAATGGGTTTGCATCTAAATTTATAGTTGAGCGGCGGATTAGCATGCGCACTCGAGCTACCAATTCTTGCGGTTCGAAAGGTTTTACCATATAATCATCAACGCCGGCTTCTAACCCTTTTACTTTGTCTTCTATCTCACCTTTACCGGTTAACATTAAAATTGGGGTGTTTAGAAAAAGAGGATCTTTTCTTAAAATTGCGCAAATATCCGGTCCTTGCATGTCAGGAAGATTGTAATCTAAAATTAATAGGTCGGGAGATTCTTTTTTCGCGGTTTCTATCGCGTCTTTGCCGTTTAATGCTTGCACTACCTGGTAGTCTCCTTCCAGTGTGGCTAAAATAACATCTAAAATGTCGGGGTCGTCATCAACGCTTAAAATTTTTAAACTATACATTCTTAGCCTCTTCCAGTTTCAGTGTAAAATTAAAAGAGGCCCCTTTGTCTATTTCAGATTCTACCCATATTTTTTCTTTGTGTGTGTCAATAATGCGTTTTACTAAAGAAAGTCCAAGACCTGTTCCTTGAATGTTTTTGGTTAATTGGGTCCTATAAAATTCTCCAAATATTTTTTCAATATCATTTTTTGGAATACCGCAGCCGTTATCAATAATCGACACCGTTGCTTGTTTTGCCTCTTTTTTACAGCTAATTATAATTTTTCCTCCCTGAGGTGTAAACTTTAAAGCATTATTTATTAGATTAATCAAGACGCGTTCGATTAATCCTTTATCCATATATACACTTAAATTTTCTGGAGTATCCGTTGAAAGAGTAATTTCTTTAGCCTGTATTTGCGGAGATAGAAAATCACAAATATCTTTGATTAATTTTACAATATCTGCTGGGGCAATTTTTACTTCCGTTTTTCCTGACTCTATGCGAGATATATCCAAGAGCATATTTACCATATCAACGAGCTTATTTACGTTTATGTCTATTTTTTCCAGGCGGGTTTTAGCTTCTGCGGGGAGCTTTCCAAATTTTTCTGCTATTAACAGAGAAGAAAAACCTTTAACCGAAGTTAGTGGTGTGCGCAATTCGTGTGAAACGCTGGATATAAAATCAGATTTAGTTTTACTTATTATTTCAATTTCATTTAAGCTTTTAACTAGTTCGCCTGTGCGTCTGCGAATTTTTTTCTCAAGATCATCTTTAGCCAAATATAAATCCTCAAAAAGAGTTATGTTGTCTAAGCATTGGCCGAGATACATGCAGAGAATTGAGAATATTTCTTTTTCGGCGATACGAATATTTCCTGGTAAAACAGTATTAGCTAGAAAGAATATTGCGTGAACATTTTCGCGCGCCTTTATTGAGGCAATAAGAAAATCGTCATAACCTAATTCATATACTAATTTTGTGCAGATTTCTGAATCGCGAGAAAGAAGGTGGTTTGTTGTAATTGCTTGTTTTTTGCGCAAAAGAAAATCTTTGATTGTATTTACTTCTTCACTGCTGCAGTCAACATTGACCTTTTGTTCCAGGCTACTAAAATCAAAAAGAATACCTTTTTTAAATCCGAGGTCGCTTATGATTTTGTCATTAATCTGGCAGAAAAGGTCCTCTCGGTCAAGAATGTGTACCGAAGACAAAATCAGGTTTTTAAGGAAGGTTAGCTTTTCTATCTTGTCTTCTACCTCTTCCTGGTAAACCTTTAATTCCATATCGCCCTTGATGATTAATTTTGCTTGATGATCCAGCTCGGTGACGGTTTTTTCTAAGTGAGTAATCGTATTTTTCAGTATTGAAAGTGTTTGTAGCTTGCTAAAGAGGTAAAACACAAGCACAACGATAACTGCAACAAAAAAGAACAAAACCGCAACTAATGGGTTTGCGCCAGCCATAAACTAAGTTACCTCCAGGAAGTTACTAAAAGACTACCGGTATCCATGCCAATTTCCCTTTTTTCTCTGTTTGGAAAGATGATATAATCAGCAAACATTCCGATTATTTTGAATTTTTCACCTAAATGATGTTTCACCTGATACACTTCTTCGCTTGCGCCATCCATAAGGATTTTCTTTCTCAACATAGAGTTTATCATAAATATTAGACCCTCACCATTTTTTCTTATTGGTTTGAGCGCATCGCCTATCGTTTCAAATAGTGTGGGCTGATGCAAGAGCATAAAATGAGCTTGTGTATTTTCTTTTACGTCACCGAGGCATATTAATGAGCCGTCTTCGAGATAATTAAGAATGCTGATCATGCGATAATTTCCGTTTTCTTTTACGCCTAAAGGATAAAGTGGAAAGAAGTTTCGATTTTTTAAATCATCAAATTTTTCTTCAAAGTATTTTTTATATATGTCCATCGCGGGACGATTATTTATCTCCATAATCAGCCCTTTATCGCTTACGACTTTAGTAATTACAAAAGGCCTTCCCAACGGAAGATAGCCGCCAATGTTTAGAGTGTCTATTTTAATATCGGTTCCAGCTATGTTAAAGAGCCCCTGGTCAACAGAGCCATTAGTGATATGAAATTGACGAGAAGCATATTTTTTCATAAATCCGGCACCGAATACGTTATACGCTTTACCTAAGGAAAGCTCAACACCCCTTAAGTAGTCCGAATAATTTACTTCTGGCGGCAGACAAGAAAAAAGAAATTGATGCGGCCCGTTAAGATCCTTAGATTTTAAGCGTAGTAGCGATTCGATGCTTTGGCTTGAAACATCTTGCGTGAGAAGATCCTTAACGATTGCGTCTTCTTGATCAAAGCATAAACCGATCATGCCTTTTTTGACAATTGCGCTTTCAAAAATCAAAAGAGGGGCCTGTAGGCCCATTAATTTTTTTGGCTTGAGAGTGAAATCTAATATCTTTAAGGTGGTGAGAGGCTGGTAATGCGGGGTAGCTAAGATAATTACATATTTTGCTTCCTTAGGGAAAACAGATTTTATTTTGAGAGAGATCTCTTTAGCAGCTTGTTCGCCGCTTTTTAAACTGAGGGCGGTAGTGAATTTAAAACTCATAGTCTTTATATATAATAGGTAAAAGTGCTTGTGTAATTAAGTTATCATAAAGAAGGCCCAAAATCAACAAAAACACACGTTTTTAACCGCTATAACTCATTGATGCAGCGTATTTAATAAAATGTAAGCGCTTTCTTGACATTTGCTGTTTAATATGTTATATCTAATTAATATTGGCTATGAAGAATAGTTCCAAAAGAATTCGCAAAGAGTATTTCCGTATAATCCACTGAGGCGTAATAGGTTGTATAAAAGCATTCTTTTATTTATGCAGTTTTTTTAGAAAGGAGGAGAGATAAAAGTATGAAGTTAAAGACTTTTTATCAGAAAGCGATACAAAAAGGTGTTGAGGCGGATATTCGCAGTAAGACAGATATCGAAAGCCTTCTAAAAGAGAAAAAAAAGGCATACAACAAGCTTAACGAAAAAGATAAACGGTTCTTTGATGAGGATTCTTTATTTAATCCTTTTGCAGATACACGCATTCTTAATGGCGATCCCGATGTTGACATTAAGTCAATTATTGTTGGCGTTGATGTTGAAGGTCCCGAACTTTTAGCGGTAGATAGACTAAAGGATAAAGGGGTAAGCATTGATTTGGCTGTTGCTCATCACCCTGAAGGTAAGGCTTTTGCAGGATTTCATAATGTTATGGATTTGCAAGTGGATGCCTTCGTTAAGTATGGCATCAGCATTAGCGCTGCCGAAAACCTATTAGGAGCGCGCAAAGAGCAGGTAGCCAGACGTGTGCACGCGGCGAATCATCAAAGAGGAGTAGACATCGCAAAGCTCCTAAAAATTAATTACATGTGTCTGCACACTCCCGCTGATAATTGTGCTTATCAGCATATGACAAAATTGGTAGAAAAAAGCAAGCCAAAAACAATTGGCGCAATTATGAATCTTTTTTATAGCATCGGAGAGTACGTCGATGCTGCAAAAAACAACAATGCTCCAAAAATTGCTATCGGAAGTGAAAACTCAAAAGCAAGTAATATTCTTTTTGAGTTTACTGGAGGAACCGAAGGGCCGCAGGGAATATACGAAAAGTTTGCTGCATCTGGTATTGACACAATTGTCGCAATGCATCAATCCGAGGAGCACTACAAAAAATGCAAGCAAGCAAATATAAATGTAATTTTTGCTTCACATATTGCTTCAGATAATTTGGGTATTAACCTGATATTAGATAGCATAATTGGCAAAGAGAAGATTAAAGTGCACGAGTGCTCAGGTTTCAGAAGAATTAAAAGGAGCAAATGATACCACAAGGTTTTATTGATGAAGTGCAGAACCGCACGGATATAGTAGAGATTATATCAAGCTATATCCCAATGAAAAAAGCAGGCAGAAATTTTAAGGCTGCTTGTCCTTTTCATGGTGAAAAAACTCCATCTTTTATGGTGAGCCCTCAGAAACAAATTTTTCATTGTTTTGGTTGCGGTGAGGGTGGGGGAGTTATTCAGTTTATTATGCTCTATGAAAAATCAACATTTGTTGAAGCGATTGAAATTTTAGCCGATCGGTTAGGTCTAAAAACTCCTCAACAGTCTGGAGAACGCGGAAATTTAAAAGGCCTTCTCTATAAGGTAGTTGATGAAGCGGCGTTATTTTTTGCTAGTAATCTTATATTGCCGCATGCAAAGGTGGTGTGCGATTATTTAAGCGAAAGAGGCATTGGTCCGGAGGTTATTAAGCAATTTCGTCTAGGATTCAGTGGTGGGCGCAATAGTCTTATAAGCCATATGCGCCAAAAGAACTTTACCCTTGATGCGCTTTCGAAAGCTTCTTTGGCAATTTTTAGAAACGACAGCTATCGAGATCTTTTTAGGGATAGGATTATGTTTCCGATTTGTGATGTGCGCAGTCGTGTAGTAGGGTTCGGTGCGAGAATTTATGGCCGTAATGACAAAGCGCCTAAGTATATAAACTCTTTAGAAAATCCGCTCTATAGCAAAAGAGAGCATTTGTATGGACTCAATCTTTCTAAAGATGAAATCAGCAAAAAGGATAGCGTAATTGTCACCGAAGGCTATCTTGACATGATTGTGCCGTTTATCCATGGCGTAAAGAACATAGTTGCTTCTCTTGGGACGGCTCTTACTGTTGAGCAAATTAGAGTAATTCGCAGATATACGACAAATATTACTTTAGTTTTTGATTCCGATAAGGCAGGGCAAATGGCAGTTTTGCGCGCCTTGGATTTACTTCTTGAGAATGACCTGCAGGTAAGAGTTGTTAGACTTCCTGAAGGCATGGATCCGGATTCTTTGATAAGAGAAAAAGGCAAAAAAGCTTTTTGTGCGCTGCTTGATGAGTGTCAAGATTTCTTTAATTACAAATTGGATGTGTTAAAAGTAACGACCGACGTTAACACCATCGAAGGAAAAGCGAATATCGCAAAAGGAATGTTGACCACAATTGCCAAGCTAAATAGCGAGGTGCGAAAGTATGAATATATCAGAAAATTAGCTAGTGCAATAAACGTTAAGGAAGAGGTTCTTCTTGCTGAGTTTAACAAGGTGGGCGCGCCCACGCCAAGTAGGCAGCCAAGTTTATTTAAAGCGAAGGTCAATGAGCCGTTATCTATAACTGAAAAAATTCTTCTTAAATATATGCTCACTAATAAAAAATCAATACCGTTGCTAAAAAAGAGCGTAAGAGAAGAAGATTTTGACTCAAATTTAGCCAAGAGGGTAGTAACTCATTTTTTCAATACTTATTCGGATGAGGAAAGTTTTTCTTGTTCAAATATAATAAATACCCTTGATGATAAGCAAACTAGTGGTTTTATAGCAAAGATATTAATGGACGATGATATTCCAATGGAAAAAGAGTTTTTTAAAAGTAGTATTTTAAAATTACGTAAAAATCGAGCTAAAGTGGCAAGAGAACAATTAAAGAATGAAATTAAAAATGCAGAAGCCGAAGGAAATAGAGATAAATTAAAAGTGTTGGTTAATAAATATGACAAAATAAATAGCGAGGTAAGAAATGGTTAAAAAGAAAATTTTAGAAAGAAGCATCGAGCAGTTAGTAACGTTAGGGAAGAAAAAGGGGTATCTCACATATGATGAGATTAATCACTTTCTTTCCATAGAAATTAATGCGGCTGCTGATTTTGATCATATTTTTGAGCAATTGGACAGTCAAAAAGTTATTGTTTTGGAGGCGAAAGAAGTTGAGGCGATGAACAAAGAAAAGGAGAAAAAGCCTGCCACAAAAACAACTGCTCCGGTTGATGATCCAGTCAAGATGTACCTTAAGCAAATGGGGCGGATCCCCTTGCTTACGCGTGAAGAAGAAATAACTCTAGCCAAAAAAATTGAGGCAAGAGAAGAGGTTTTGCGCGAAGATGTTTTTTCTTTAGAACTAGCAAAAAAAATATTTTTAAATATTTCTCAAAGAATAGCAAAGGATGATGTAAACCCTGATGACTTCGTAAAAGGAGAAATTAAAAATAAAGAACGGGAAGTAAAAAGAATAAAAAAACTTTATTCAAAATTAGTGCGCACGAAAAGAATAGAATATCAAAAAGAACTTTTAAAAAAATATAATTTTACGATTAATATTATCGAGAAGATAATTTTAGTGATGAGCGATCGCGTTCGCGAAATCGATAAGATAAGCAGAAAAATTAATCGAACAAAGGGGCGCGCTAAAGCGAAAGAAAATGAAAGACGCGCTCTTAAGCGCCAGCGCACGGTTATTACAAAACAATTGGGGTTTGTTCCCGACAATGTTAAAGAGCGCAGCAAGCTAATTCTTAATAAAGAGAAGCTTTATAACCAAGCAAAAAAGACTCTCGTCGAGGCTAATCTTCGCTTAGTGGTTAGCATTGCTAAAAAATATGTGAATCGAGGGCTTTCTTTTCTTGATTTAATTCAAGAAGGTAATATTGGCCTAATCAAAGCGGTAGAGAAGTTTGAGTATAAAAGAGGATATAAGTTTTCAACCTATGCAACTTGGTGGATACGTCAAGCCATTACCAGAGCAATCGCTGACCAGGCAAGAACAATTAGAATCCCTGTGCATATGACCGAAACTATAAATAAAATTATACGGATTTCTCGTCTTTTTATTCAGGAAAAAGGGAGAGAGCCTACAACCGAGGAACTTTCAAAAGAATTGAAACTTCCGGTTACGAAGATAAAAGATATTCTCAAAGTTTCCCAACAGCCAATTTCGATTCATACTCCAATTGGAGATGATGGCGATACTTATTTTGGTGATTTTCTTGAAGATAAAAAAGCAATTTCTCCGGCTAATGCCACAGTCTTTTCTATGCTAAAGGAAGAACTCACCCAAGTAATGGAAAGTCTTACCCTAAGAGAAAAAAGGATTCTTACTCTTAGATTTGGACTTGAAGACGGAACGCCAAAAACATTGGAAGAGGTAGGAACTATTTTTCGTGTTACCAGAGAGCGCATTCGCCAAATTGAAGCAAAAGCTCTTAAAAAGCTCAGACATCCTAGTCGTTCGCGAAGGCTGCAGGCCTTTTTAGAGCTTACGTTGTTTAAGGGTAAGTATCGTTCTCCGTAAAATAAACGTTTAATTGTATTTGTAATTCTATGACAGAAAAATCAATAGTAGAATATATTTCAAAGTTAACCAGGATCAATGTTTCCCCTCACCAAATAGATTCTCTTAATCGTCAACTTTCTAAAATTATTGGTTATATCGAAAAACTAAACGAATTAGATGTAGAAAACGTTGAGCCAATGCGCACAGCAACTTTACAAAGAGATGTTTTTCGCCCTGATCAACCAAAACTCTCGATGCTCAAAGATGACATACTAAACAATGCCCCGCAAAGAGAGGGAGACTATTTTAAGGTTCCTAAAATAATCGAATAATATGAAAGCACTGTCTTTAACTGGCTTAGAAATAGCCCAAAGCATTAAAAAAGGAGAGATAGCCGAAGACGAAGTTTTTAGCGCGTTTAACCAAAATATTAAGGATAAAAACAAAAAATTAAATAGTTTTGTTGATGTCTATGATCAACCGCTTAAATCTTGTGCAACATCTTCATTAAAAGGCGTTCCAATAGCAGTGAAAGACAATATCTGCATTAAGGGTAAAAAAATTACCTGCGCTTCAAAAATACTTTCCAATCATATTGCTGTTTACGATGCAACAGTTATAACTAAGCTAAAAGAAGCCGGTCTTAATATTGCCGGAACAGCCAACATGGATGAGTTTGCTTTTGGATCATCGACAGAGACGTCTTGTTATGGCGTTGTAAGAAACCCGTGGAATAAAGATAAAGTTGCGGGTGGTTCATCCGGAGGAAGCGCAGCATCAGTTGGGTGTCGGCAAGTTCCTTTAGCGCTTGGTTCAGATACAGGGGGCTCTATTCGACAGCCGGCATCGTTATGCGGGGTTGTTGGTTTTAAGCCTACCTATGGCCGCGTTTCGCGGTATGGGTTAATTGCTTTTGGTTCAAGCCTTGATCAAATAGGGCCGTTTTCAACCAACATTATCGATTGCGCGCATCTTCTTAATGTTATTTGCGGTTATGATTCGAAAGATTCTACTTCGGCTAAGGTAGAAACAGATGATTTCACTAAGGCTTTGGCGACAATCAAGAAAGGAACAAAAGTTGGTATAGCAAAAGAATATTTCGCCAAAGGATTAAACAGCGAAGTAAAAAACGCGGTTGAGGGAGTAATAAGCGTATTAAAAAAGAAGGGTGCCTGTATTGTTGAAATAAGTCTGCCCCATACCGAATATGCAGTAGCTACTTACTATATAATTGCGTCGTCTGAAGCAAGCGCAAATCTGCAACGTTTTGATGGAGTAAGATATGGTCTTCGAGAAAAAAGACCTAACTTAATTGACATGTATTCTGACACAAGAAAAGAAGGTTTTGGAGCCGAGGCGAAACGAAGAATTTTTCTTGGTGCGCATAGTCTTTCTAGCGGATATTATGACGCCTATTTTTTACGAGCATTAAAAGTAAGGCGTTTAATAAAAGAAGATTTTGACAAAGTTTTTAATGAAGTTGACATAATCCTTACACCCACTTCTCCGACAGCGGCCTTTAATATTGGTGAAAAATCTGAAGATCCAATAAGCATGTACTTATCAGATGTCTATACGATATCGGCTAATTTGGCAGGGTTGCCGGCAGTATCACTTCCTTGTGGGTTTACAAAGGATAACTTACCAATCGGCGTGCAGTTTATTGCCAAGGCTTTTGATGAATCATCTTTAGTAAGTGCGTCTTTTACATATCAGCAGGAGACCAATTTTCACAAAAGGATTCCCAATGTTTGAATTTGATGTTGTTATTGGTTTGGAAGTGCACGTTCAATTAAAAACAAGATCAAAGATATTTTGCTGCTGTCCAACTGAGTTTAATAGTCCTGTCAATACCAACATTTGCCCGGTTTGTTGCGGTTACCCGGGGGTATTACCTGTTTTTAATGAAAAAGCGCTCGATTTGGGCACTAGAGTTGGCCTTGCCTTAAATTGTAAAATAAATAATCGAATATATTTTGAACGCAAAAACTATTTTTATCCTGATTTGCCAAAAGGATATCAAATATCACAGTATAAGAGACCATTAGGTGAAGAAGGAAATTTATTGCTTAACTCTGGCAAAAAGATTGGCATTACCAGAGTTCACCTAGAAGAAGATGCGGGGAAATCTATCCACAAACAAGATTATTCTTTAGTGGATTTAAATCGTACCGGAACACCTTTGCTTGAAATTGTATCTGAACCTGATATATCTAATCCCCAAGAAGCTTTTGATTATCTAACACAACTTAAACTTATTTTGCAATATATCGATGCTTCTGATTGTGATATGGAAAAAGGTTTTTTGCGTTGTGATGCGAATATTTCATTAAAAAGAAAAGGAGAAACAAAACTCGGAACAAGGGTAGAGTTAAAAAATATGAATTCGTTTAAAGGGGTGCGCGATGGGTTGATGCACGAGGTTAAACGGCAGAAAAAAGTATTAGAGCAAGGGCAAAAAATTGCTCAAGAAACTAGGCTCTGGGATGAGAATAAGTGCATTACAGTTGTGATGCGCACGAAAGAGGAGGCCTGCGATTACCGTTATTTTCCGGAACCAGATCTTTTAGATTTCTGCATATCTAAAGAACGCATTGAAAAAGAAAAGAAGAATGTGTGTGAATTGCCTCTTGTTAAAAAAGAAAGATTTTTAAAAGACTATAAATTACCCGAAAAGGAAATAGATATTATTATATCGAATCGTGTTTTAGCTGATTTTTTTGAAAGCTCCTGTAATGAATATGATGATATTAAAAAAATGACCGGTTTCTTTTTAGGCCCATTTTTAGAGCAGATAAATTTGCTGGGCACAATTGAAGCGATAAAGATTTCTCCCGGTAATTTTGCAAAAATTGTACGATATTTTGCCCAAGGAAAAATAAATAATTTAAGTGCCAAAAAAGTTTTAAGCAGTGCCATTGCAACCGATAAAGACATTGATGAGCTTATCGCTAGCCGTGGCTTAGTTCAGGTGTCTGGGGAAGATGAATTATTCGCATTTATTAAAGAAGCGATTGATGGCAATCCGAAAGCCGTTAGCGAGTATAAAGGCGGTAAGCAACAGGCAATAATGTTTTTAGTTGGATGTGTTATGAAAAAAACCAAGGGCAAGGCCAATCCCAAAGTAGTTAAGGAAATGCTCCAGAAAGCCTTGTGCCAATAGTTAAGCAGCGCCATGAACCCTATCAAGCTTGATCCCACACAGCACAAAGTATATTTTCAAAACAAAGGATGCGATCTATCTATTTGTGGGGCAATGTGTTGTAAAGGATGGGATATAAATCTTGCCGCGCAAGAACACAAGCAAAAAATATACAAATCTGAAAGTTTTTGTTCTCGCGATAAGAAGATTTGCCTTAAAACGAGTGAGCATTGTTTTAATCGAGCGTATCGCCTGAAGAAAAAAAAGAACGGATCATGCACCTATCTCGATGACGAAAACCGCTGCACAATTTATAATACGCGTCCGATAGTTTGTAGAAATTTTATGTGCGATAGCGGCTATAAATTAGAACCAGTTTGTTCGCTTGATGAGACGGTAGACGATAGCGCTCAGCAATGTTTTTTTAATGGAGCGCTTCCGTTTTCGGCGATTTTTTTGTTTAATCCATATCTGGAGTTAAGGAAAACGCTAAAGACAAAAAACGCAACCGAACTAGTATTTAAAGATGTTACCTCTTGTAAAGAGAAAAGAGTTTCTTTGATGGGGCTGAGCTACGACAAAAAACAAATTACCTATCTATTAGGGTATTTTAACGGTAAAAGACCTTTGCAGGCGATATATGAAAATGTAAAATTTTCCACGAAACAAGATTTTTTGAATCTAGTAATGTATTTAGCAGACGAAGAAGTGTTAGTGGGCGTAGTTTCAAAATCGTAGGGGATGGTTTTTGTTAGGCCCCTATATATTTTATCAAAACGTAGTTGCAGGGGCGAGGCCTGCCTCGCCCTTTACAGAATAATTTTTAATATTATTTTCATCATTATCCCATGTTGCAGGATTATTTACAATATAATGACGTGAATTATATAGAGAGCGATTGCTGGTACGGATAACCTCATCGTGGAAAGAACGCTGCCATTTGAATGAATTATTATTTAATTTATTGATTTGTTTTGTGACCGTGGATTTATATGATCCAATTATAATGGACAAATTATTATTTTTCGTATTTTTATTAGAGGGCCGGGCAGGCCCGGCCCCTGCAACGACGTTGATTATTCCATGTATATGATTAGGCATAACGATAAATTCATCTAATTCAATATTTTTATGGTGATTAGGTAGGTCTAACCAGGCATTTTTCACAATCTCGCCGCATTGGTTTAACGCCATTTTATTATTCTCGATTATACCAAAGGTTTCTAGATGGTTATATGTGCAGATTGTAACATGGTAATACCCTTGCTTTGAATAGTCGTGGTTCTTCAGCCTTATTGTTTTACGGGATTTAAATGTGTATGTCATTTTTATTCATTCAACATAACACCCAAACTCAGCTGCCCTGGGCGCAGCCGAACTGCGTCGGTGTGTATTTTAGTTATTCGTAATGCGTCCACATTCGAATAATTTTTACTGTTTTATACTTTTTTAGCACTTGATACACAAGACGATGCTTGATATTTATTCTGCGAGAATATGCGCCTTCTAGGTCGCCAATTAGCTTTTCGAATGGAGGAGGGGCCTGGAAAGGGTTTTTTCTTACGACTTTGAGAAGGGTCTCTGCTTTTAGGCGTAAACCAGCAGATGATAGTTTTTTCGCATCCTTTTGGGCTTGTTTTGTATAAACTAGTTTCCAGTCTACCACTTCAATCTTTTATTGCACTTTTTGATAGGGGTTTTCAGGCCTTCTCGGATAGATTCCCTCATTTTCGGAACAGAAAGCAAATATAGCGTTTCGTTTATTGCACGCCAGTCATCTTCTGAGATTAATACGGCATTATGCCTTTTACCGGTAATTTGTATGGGCTCATGCGATAGAGCCGCTTTGTCCAATAGCTTATACAGCTTTGCTCGCGCCTCACTGGCCGTTAATGTTGTCATACTAACTCACCTCCATATAAATCGTACCATATTTCGTACGTGATGTCAAAGTAATTTTTAATATTATTTTCGACCAATTCCCAATTGTAGGGGCACGTTTTCCGTGCCCGTTGTCATAATTATTTTGATTGTCGATATTCAATGACATTTTATCCGGGCGGGGAGACCCCGCCCCTACAATATTTACTATGTCATGGATATGGCTAGGTATTACAACCGATCGTCAATTATTTACCGATTATTGACAATTTTATATTATCACGGGCGGACACAAGGCCCGCCCCTACGACATTTACATTTTTATATTCACCAAACATATTTTCTTCATCATTCTCCCAGTTTCCAGGGTTGTTTGCAATGTATTTCGTGGAAAACGCCTATTTAGGAAATTCCTTTACAAAAAGAGAAGATCAATTAAAATAAGGGAATGATTATGGCGCTTGGAATAGCCTTTAAAAATATGATATTTATCAAGCACAAGTATAGGAGGTAAAGATGAAAAAGAAAATCACCGCGATTGTTATAATCCTTGTATTAACTTCGTTTTCTTCTTATTGGGTGGGGTATTCTTTGGGCAATGAAAGAGAAGAGTTTTATAAGGAACTTGATCTTTTTGCCGAAGGATTATCAGTAATCGAGAAAAAACACGTTGAAGATAAAACTGCACAAGATCTGATTTATGGCGCGATGGAGGGTTTACTTTCATCGCTTGATTCATATAGTCAATTTCTTACGCCTGAAGATTACAAGGATTTACTTGTTGAAACAGAAGGTCAATTTGGCGGATTAGGAATAGAGATAACAATAAAGGAACGATTTTTAACGATAGTTACTCCGATCGAGGACACTCCTGCTTGGCGGGCCGGATTAGAAGCGGGTGATATTATTGTTAAGATTGACGGTGAGCTAACAAAAGGCATTACCTTAAACGAAGCAGTAAAGAAGTTGCGCGGTGAGCCTGAAACGAATGTTGATTTAGTGCTTCTAAAAGATAAAACTAAGAGCCTAGAAGAAGTGACTGTTACTAGGGGTATAATAAAAATAAAGGATATCAAGCGAGCGATGATCCTAGAAGATGGCATCGGTTATTTAAGAATAGCTGAGTTTAGAGAAACCACAACAAACGATTTAGATAAAGCATTGCGCAAGCTTAAGGCAGAAGGCCTTAAGGGGTTGATAATTGACGTTAGAAATAATCCCGGCGGCTTACTTTATTCAGCGATTGAAGTAACCAGCAGATTTTTGGAAAATGGTAAAACCGTTGTATCAACTAAGACAAGAGAACAAAAAGAAAAGGTGTATAAAACCTCACCAATCAAAGAAAAATATTTAGATATTCCAATAGTTATTCTAATTAACAAGGGGAGCGCTTCGGGTAGTGAAATTCTTGCCGCTGCACTTCGTGAAAATAAAAGAGGTATTCTTTTAGGAGAAACAACTTTTGGTAAAGGTTCGGTTCAAACAATATTGCCGCTTTCTGATGGCTCCGCACTTCGGCTTACAACCTCAAAATACTATACGCCAAATGGAACAAGCATTCATGAAAAGGGAATTGATCCTGATGTTGAAGTAGAGCTTAAAATTATTGAGGAAAAAGAAATTGAAAAAAAAGAAAAAGACGTTTTTGAAAAAGTAGAAAATCAGGAATCTGGCGAAGAACCTAAGAAAGAATTTGATTACAAAAAAGATTATCAAATAACAAGGGCAGTCGACTTAATTAAAGGCTTAGTTGTTTTGGGTAGCAACAGGTAAACTAAATAACCAATAACCAAGATGCAAGATACAAATAATAACCAATTTCCAATATTCAATAATCAAAAAATCTGGTTATTGGGATTTGATGATTGGAGCTTATTTGGTTATTGTATCTTGTTTCTTGGTTGTTTTGAATTTTAAGATGTATACTTTAGGAATAGAAACATCTTGCGACGAAACGTCTTGCGCTGTTTTGAAAAATTATAAAGTCTTAAGCAATGTAACTATATCTTCTTTGCGCCAGCATAAGAAATATGGAGGAATTATTCCGGAAATTGCCACTCGCGCGCATCTTAAGAATATCGATAAGGTTTTTAACGCAGCTTTAAGCGAGGCAAAAATCTCATTGCATAGGATAAGTGTAATTGCCGTAACGCATAAGCCCGGATTAATCGGATCGTTAGTTGTTGGAATCAATTTTGCTAAGGCATTATCTTTAGCGTTGGGCAAACCGCTTATTGGAGTGAATCATTTGCACGCACACCTTTTTGCACCTTTCTTGAATTATCCTGCTAAAATTAAGTTTCCCTTTTTGGGATTGGTTGTGTCTGGTGGGCATACTGAAATTTATCGTGTAGATGATTTTAATAAAATGAAAATTATAGGGCAAACTCGAGATGATGCTTGCGGAGAAGTTTTTGATAAAATTGGAAGAAGTTTGGGGTTGGGTTATCCTGGCGGGCCGATAATTGATAAATTATTTGATGCCAAGCGAAAAGATGAATTTAAATTTAAATGTGGTAAGATTGGTCTTGATTTAAGTTTTAGTGGAATAAAAACAGCAGTTATTTATAAACAGATCGAGCTTGAAAAGAAAAAGTTACTTGATAGAAAAAGCAAAATTGGTCTGATTTCTGCTTTTCAAGCTACAGTGGTTGAAGCAATTGTTCAAACTGTAGTTGATGCGTCAATTAAGACTGGTATAAACCGAGTGGTTTGCGGTGGCGGGGTTATTGCAAATAGCTTTTTGCGAGCGCGATTAAGCGCGCAAAAAGAGCGTAAAATAAGGCTTTTTGCCGCTCCTTTGACCTATTCTACTGATAATGCCGCAATGGTTGCAGGAATAGGATTTTATTTGTATAATAAGGGGATAAAAAGTAACCTGAGTTTAAAAGCGGAGGCAAGTTAATGTTAAGTTTGTTTGATACGATAGTGCGATTATCGCTGGCTTTTGTTTTTGGTGGGGTAATTGGATTAGAACGGGAAAAAAGAGGAAAACACCCTGGGCTTCGTACGCATATTTTAGTTTGCGTTGGCTCGGCTCTTATAATGCTGGTGTCAATATATGTTTTCCAAGCTTATCAAGATATAGCACAAATTGATCCTGGCAGGATTGCTGCGGGGGTTGTAACGGGTATTGGATTTTTAGGCGCAGGTACGATTATAAGGAACCCTCAAGGAATTAGAGGGTTAACCACAGCTGGAAGCGTTTGGATAAACGCGGCAATCGGTTTGGCTGCTGGTTGCGGGTATATAAGTGGCGCTTTATTTGCAACAATCATTGCCTACGTTACTCTTTCGTATGTAAAACGTGCCGAAGAAAAAGCACATAATAAAAGTAACTAATGTATTTATATAATGGCGCACCGTTTGGTGCATTTGTAACAGGGGGTGGTTGTGATGAAGAAAAGGGAAGACAAAAAAAGTGATGAAGTGAAGTTTCTTGACGTTACTGCAGCAATGAGGGGAAGCTTAGTTTTTTCTGACCCTGTAAATTTACGCATAAGTGGAAAGTTTGATGGAGATTTAACAACAAAAGGGAATTTGATTATCGGTAAAAACGCTACCGTAACAGCAGATATTATCGGCGAAAACATAGCCATTGCCGGTATAGTAAAAGGCGACATTAAAGCTAGTCGTTTAGTTGAACTAGGGTCAACAGCTGAGGTAGTTGGAAACATTGAAACTCCCCGGCTTGCCGTTGATAAAGGGGCAGTGCTAAACGGAAATTGCAGAATGGCTCAAGTAAAAATGTCAATAGAAGAGCTATCTGACTATCTTTCGGTAGGCGAGAGTAAAATTATGGAGTGGGTCGGAACTGGAGCGATTCCGGCAGAAAAGTCGGGCTCAAATCTTTTATTTGATCACAAGGAAGTAGAAACCTGGCTTAGCCAAAATAGTTAAACGAGTAAATTGTCATGGAAGAAAAACTTCTTACTACGCGTGAAGTTTCCCGGATATTGGGAATACCCGAAAAGGATGTAATTGATTTAGCGAATAGCGATCTTTTGCCGCATTTTAAAATGGCAGGAGAATATCTTCGTTTCAAAAGAAAAGATATTCTCAAGATGAAAGAAGATATTAAAAAAAAATATAATCTTCCTGCCGGAAAGCATCACAATCGGGAACGCTTAAGAGAGTTTTTCTATTTTTATGATTTTTATGTTATTTGTTCAGGGGTTATCGTTGCGCTTTTATGGGTGATTGTTAAGGATTTTCATTTTTAATGTTGTCTTTATAACAACTCGCCTTTGAAATATAATAATCAAGCCTTTATGTTTGTTGGGTGATATTCTATCTTGGCGGCGTAGCTCAGGCTGGTAGAGCAAACGGCTCATACCCGTTTTGTCGGTGGTTCAAGTCCACTCGCCGCCATTTTTCGCTCTTTGAGCGAAAAATAGAGCATTGGAGCATTCGAGCATTTGAACATTAGAGGAATGCGACAATGTGGTCAAATGTTCCAATGATCAAATGTTCAATGTCTGGTGATTATGGCTTTCATGCTTGAAAAATTAGACGTTTACAATAAAGCCATAGACTTTTATTGTCAAGTATCTAAGCTTACGAAGAGCTTCCCCAAAGGTAACTATCATATCATCGATCAATTCAACCGCGCCGCTCTTTCTGTTTCTTTAAACATTGCCGAAGGCAATGGCAGATATCACCTTAAAGAAAGGCAATCATTCTTTCGGATTGCTCGCGGCTCCGCCTTTGAATGCGTACCTATTTTAGAAATCTGCAAACGGGAAAATTTAGTTGATGCGGCAGTTTGCCAGACTCTTTTGCAAAACCTAGAAACTATTTGCAAAATGCTCTCCGGTTTGATCAATAAGAAACAGTAAGTAAATAACCTCGCACTAGACTCTTTTCTTCAAACCAGATGCTACTTAGGTTGTAAGGACAAACAGCTAAAAAATGCGGTTGAGAGGCATTCGTTGAATATTTAATACGAAAAGTCTATTCCAGAGCTATAATAAGGATATTATGAAGGAAAAGTGTATTTATTGCTCTAAAGATAAGGCAGAAGAAGAATTTAGCAAGCGAGAGCATGTTATTCCTCAATGCTTCGGTAAATTTACTCCCGGTAATCTTTTACTTTATAAAAGCGTCTGTGATGAGTGTAACCAGTTTTTTGGAAATAATATAGAGCTATACTTAGGCAGGGACACCATCGAGGGAGTTGTTAGATATATCCATGGCATTAAACCAAGAGAAAATCCGAAGAAGCATAAGAGATTGAAATTTAAGATACCTTGTGGAGAGTTGAAAGGGATGATAGTTATACCAAGGTACTCTGGAGTGCAAGGAGAAAATGATATAGACCCTGTATTACAAGCAGGGTTTTTCAATAAGCAAACACAAGAATATGATTATTTTGAGCCGAATGATATACCCCATGCGAAAGAATTAACAAGTAAAGGGTACGAGATTAAAGATAAGAAAATTCCTTTAATAGCAAAAGACGATAATGAAATGCAAAGTCTATTAAGAGTGTTTAGCGATAAAGGGATGAATATTAAACCCGAAGAAGATTTAGAGTGGCCAGAGGAAGTTAAAAAGAGGAATCAAACATTAGTCGAAGGTATTATAAAAATTGATTCTGTGGTATATAGAGGGATATGCAAGATAGCTTTTAATTATTTAGCATGCATAGTCGGGAAAAAATTCGCTTTGAGAGAAGAATTTGACGGAATTAGGAAATTTATAAGATTTGGTGAAGGAGATAGCAAAGAGTATTTCGGTGTCAACGAACCACCTATTCTTGATATTGATAGAAAACTGCAAAGTCAAAATATAAAAGTTACAAATGGTCACCTTATTATTTTGGGATGGAAAGGCACAAGCTTAATTAGCAGGGTGAGCATCTTTAATCTCAAGACATATTTAGTGAAATTTTGTAATAATTTTAATGGGGTATTGATTCCAATAAAATCAGGTCATCATTTTGATGTTGATTCAAAGGAAGTAAGCAAGCTAATAGCTGTAAATAGAAGATTATTGCCTTAGTTAATATATTCAGATCGCTTAAATGCCGCTAAAGAATCTTATTATTTAATATCTAAAAGCTTAGATAGTTTTGTTTTAAAGCCTTTGGCGAGTTTTTATTCAAGTATTTTCGTAGGTTTGATCTTAAAAGCTTTGCAGAGAGATTCGATAGCTTCTAGTTTTAAGTTCGGAGGGTTTTTACCTTCTATCCTTTGGTAGTATTTGTAATCTATTCCAGCTTTTTCGACAAGTCCTTAGTTTCCGCAGGCTCTTAGGCAAGCAAAATGGGCGATATTATGGTAAGAATTAGGAAACTAAAAACGGTCGTTTATTTGTTTATTTTGAGTGAATTTAGAGTGGCATTAAGATATTGTTGGAAATTAAATTATATTTTTGCTGTAACACATTGATATTATGAGAGATATAGAAGTAATAATGTATATGGAATGGACTTGAACAAGGTTGTATTTTTTTTACAATTATGGTACACTCTAATTGGGAGTTGTAAGTATATTACAACACATAAACCTTAGTGGGGGAGGTTTAATATGGGTAGTTTCGGAGAATTTTTTAAAGAAAAAAGGATATCTTTAGGGAAGACATTGCGTCAATTTTGCTTGGAACATGAATTGGATGCTGGGAATATAAGCAAGATTGAACGGGGGAAAATGTCTCCGCCGCAGTCTGAAGAAAGGCTTGAAGAATTAGCTACTTTTTTAGAAATCAAAAAAGGTAGCGATGATTGGCAAGCATTCATGGATTTTGCGTCAGTTGATGCGGGGAAAATTCCTACTGATGTACAAAAGGAAGAGGAGCTAATGTCTCGCCTGCCAGTATTTTTCAGAACATTAAAAGATAAAAAGTTATCCGAGAAAGAGCTTGATGAGCTGATTGATAGGATAAAAGAATCTTAGACTGAATGCAATTCGAACCCATCTTCAAAACCTACGATGAAATAAATGCTGTTGCTGAAAGTTTTTTAGCAAGTTACAGCCCAGATTTCTCTATCTTTGTTGATATAGAGGAAATTTTAGACAATAAATTAAAAATAGATATTATTCCACTTCCTGATTTGAAAAATTCATTTTCGAGGGCGGGGTTGGATATAGATGCTTTTATTGCTAATGATTTTAGTAGCATTTCCGTTGATGAGTTTATTTATCATCAACGCCCAAACAGATTACGTTTTAGTTTAGCACATGAAATAGGGCATATGTTTTTGCACTCTTATATGTATCAGGAGTTTACGTTTGAAAGTAGAGACGAGTGGAAAAAATTGATTCAAGATATGTCAGTAGAAAAAAGAGATATGCTTGAACGACAAGCTGACAACTTTGCTGGTTTGGTGTTAGTTCCTCGGAAAGTTTTTAAAAAAGAGTTTTATAAGGCGATTAAAGAAGCAGAAGATATATGTGAGTTTAAGTATGACGATAATTCTGATGGGATTAAAAAAGTCATATTCAGATTTTTATTGCCAGATAAATTTAAAGTATCCGAAAATGTTATTAGAATACGTGCGAGCAAGGACAAGATAATTTAAAAGAAGGTGAAGGCGTAACGGAAAATTAATCTACAATATGGGTTTTTTGTGTAATAATAGTTATTTGGATGGGCGAGGTACGAGCCTCATACCCGTTTTGTCGGTGGTTCCCGCCAGAGGCGGATTTCGCTTTATAGGTAATATTGAGGAGCTCAACAAGTCTCCCGATACAGCTCGTGTGACTCGCTTATCGGGATTAATTCGGCTACACAGTTTTCAGCGTCTGCGACTTGAAAACCGTTGCCTCATTGAGCATTCGCCGCCATTTTTCGCTCTTTGAGCGAAAAATAGAGCATTAGAGCATTATCAGTTCAATCGAGTCGCGCTATTTATTTCTTTAAACATCGCTTAATATGAGACATTGTGTTGAATGTTTTAAGGAAGTTGCCAAAGGTCATCTTTGTCAACAGTGTTATCAAAAAAAGAGAACAAAAGTTTTCCGTCGTGTGTCGATGCGATTTATTTTTTTGATAGTTTTCATTATTTTCCTCTGTTTTCAAGAAACAAAAATTAAAAGTTATACCAGTCACGTTAAACAAGCTGTATTACAAAGCTTGAGTTATTGTGGGCAATTGTACAGAGAGGCGGCAATTATTTTTTTCTATGCCTGTAAGGGGGTAAAACACAAAGATGAGTTCTTCCAAAAGCCTAAAATTATCGACGAAGCAAGATGAGGCGTTGTCGGTTAAGGCAGCAAAAGTTAAAAGAGAGTTAAAAAGACACTCTAGCAAGCAAAAGGCCAAAATTCTACAAAACTTCTTTAAAACCGGTCCGGGTCAATATGGAGAAGGTGATATTTTTTTAGGGGTTAAGGTTCCGCAAACTCGCAGTGTTGCCAAGCGCAATCAAGATTTAAGCTTAAGCGAAACACTTGAGATTTTAAAATCACCCATTCACGAAGAACGTTTGTTGGCTCTTTTGATCTTCATTATGAAGTATAATAAGGGAAATATTTCTCAAAGAGAAAAAATATTCAAAGTATATCTAAATAACACTAAGTTTATAAACAATTGGGACCTAGTTGATTTAAGTGCGCCTAATATTGTTGGTGATTTTTTAAAAGATAAAGATAAAAGAACACTCTATAAGTTGGCTAGATCAAAGAGCTTATGGCAAAGAAGGGTTTCGATTGTCGCAACTCTTTCTTTTATTAGAAATAATAAATTTGAAGATACGTTAAAAATTGCTAAAATACTACTATCGGATAAACATGATTTAATTCATAAAGCATGCGGATGGATGTTGCGTGAAGTGGGCAAAAGAGATAAGCTTAAGGAAGAGGAATTTCTTAAGCGGCATTACAAAACTATGCCAAGAGTTATGTTACGGTATGCGATTGAAAAATTTCCTGAAAAATTGAGACTACAATATTTAAAAGGGAGGGTCTAATGAGTGAAAAAATTGAAATTAAAAAATTAACGGATGAGGAAGTTGCTCAGTTAGGAATAAACAATTGGCCAATTTGGCAAAAAGAAGAAAGCACGTTTGATTGGCATTACGACCAAAAAGAAGAGTGTCTTTTTTTGGAAGGTGAAGTAGTTGTCCAAACCGACAACGAATCTGTAAAAATTTGCAAAGGAGACTTTGTTTCATTTCCACAGGGTTTGAGCTGCAAATGGATTGTAAAGAAAAAAGTAAAAAAACATTACAAATTTAGTTAATATGTTTAATCGTAAACAGAATAGTGACATCTGGTACAAAGAACTCATTGGGCAAATACCGGATGTTGTTTATGAACTTGATTCATCTGGGAAGTTCGCCTTTCTTAATAAAGCCATAACTCAGTTTGGTTATCAACCAGAAGATTTACTGGGAAAACACTTTAAAGTGTTGGTCCATCCTGACGATTTTGTTGCCGTAAGCCAAACACTAACTTTACCGCAGCGTAAAGGAAAAAAGATGGGCACCGATGATGCGGTAAAGCTTTTTGATGAAAGAAGAACTGGCATGCGAATGACAAAAAATCTCCAAGTCAGGATCCTACTTAAAAATTCAAATACTTCCGATGCGCAATATGTTTATGTTCAGATACACTCGTTTGGTCGTTGGAGCGATGACATTAAAAGCAAAGATAAGGTGCTTCTTGGAGCGAGTGGTATCATTCGAGACATAACCGAGCTTAAGAACGCGGAAATAGAACTTAGGCGACAAAGAGAAGAGCTGCAGAAATATTTTGATGTTACAGATGTTGTGTCACTGTCTTTAAGCGTCGAAGGTAATGTGGAATTTATCAATAAAAGAGGCGAAGAAATTATAGGGCGAAAAGCAAAAGACATCATTAATGAGGATTGGTTTAAGATTGCCTTTCCTGAACCGGATAGGTACGAGTTAAAATATCAGTTTGATGAGGTTATGCTTGGGCAGAGAGAGTGCCTAGAGCATGCGGAACTCTCGATAACTACTGCCGCCGGTGAGGTTAGAATAATATCGTGGCACAGCATTCTCCTAAAGAACGACTTGGGAAAGATTACAGGGATGTTCAGCTCCGGTAAAGATATCACTCAATATAAACAAGCGCAAGATAATTTGCAAAAGGCGTATCGAACAACGCAAAATATTTTGAAGAAATCTCCCTTTGGTATTTATATCGTTAACGAGGTAGGAGGAGTCGACTATATTAACCCGGCAATGGTGGATATTTCTGGCAATACTTATGAGCAAATTAGTGAATTGAATTTGTTTGAATCTGCAATTTACAAAGAATTAGGGCTTGCGGAAGAAGTAAAACGTGTTCTAGAAAAGGGCGATTCATTTTTCTTTAGTAATGTTAGATTTCCATCTGCACAATCTCAAAAAGTTGTGTTAGGAAACCTGTATGGCATGCCGGTGGAAGAAGAAGGCAAACGTAAAGTGTTAATTTTTGTAGAGGACATTACGGGCCTTAAAAGGGTCGAAGAAGAGCTCCAAATTAAAGAAAGCGCCATTGCCTCTTCAATTAATGCGATTACAATTTTGAATTTAGATGGAGTGATTGAGTATGTCAACCAAGCGTTTACAAGCCTGTGGCAATACGATTCCGATGAGGAAATTTTAGGGATAAGCATTGCTAATTTTTTCAGCAAGGAGGAGGAAGCCTCAGAAATCATAAAGACCGTAAGCTTAAGCGGTGATTTTTTAGGTGAGACTGTTGCCAAGAAAAAAGATAATACTCTTTTTGATGTTCAGGTTTCAGCAAGCATAGTTGCAGATAGTACTAAAAAACCGATAAAAATAATGGTCTCCTTTGTGGATATTACGCAACGCAAAAGTGTAGAAGCGCAGCTTTTGCAATCTCAAAAAATGGAAACGATTGGCCGTCTTGCTGGTGGCGTTGCGCATGATTTCAATAATTTATTAACAGCGATCACGAACTATGCTACTTTAGCTAAGGGTAACGCATCTTTAGACGAATCCGGCAAAGAAGATATAACGCAAATTATTAAAGTCGCAAAACGCGCAACCAACCTTACCCGTCAACTTCTTTCTTTTTCAAGGCGTCAGTTCATTTCTCCTCAGGCGATTAATCTTAATGAGTTTATACTGAACGTGGAAAAAATGCTTCGCAGGCTTATTCGAGAAGATATAGAGTTTGTCGCAATTTTTGATTCAAATATTGGCGTAGTCAAAGCGGATATCGGTCAATTGGAGCAGGCTCTAGTCAATCTGGTTGTAAATGCAAAAGATGCCATGCCCACTGGCGGCAAGCTTATCATTGAAACGGCAAACGTTACTTTTGATAATCAGCAAATATTGCCTCATTCTAGTATGAATGCGGGAGATTTTGTTATGCTTTCGGTAAAAGATACGGGGTTTGGCATGAATGAAGAGGTGAAACAGCATCTTTTTGAGCCATTTTTCACTACCAAAGAATTTGGCAAAGGCACGGGCCTGGGGCTTTCTACGGTTTATGGAATTATAAAGCAGCACCAAGGCGCGGTGGAAATTATTAGTGAAGAAAACAAAGGAACCACGGTCAAGGTGTTTTTACCGCGCACCTCAGAACGCGAATTAGAAGTGGCTTATCGTGAAGATGCAATCAATCTGCCACGGGGAAACGAATTGATCTTTGTTGTGGAAGATGAACCTTTGGTTCGTAAGGTAATCGTTAGGATTTTGAATCGATTGGGATACTCTGTTATGGAAGCAAGCGAAGGAAAAGAAGCATTGCTAGTGGCCCAAGAAGCAAATAAAAAAATAGATCTACTATTAACCGATGTTGTTATGCCGCAAATGAGTGGAAAAATATTGGCTGATGAGTTTGCTAATTTGTATCCAGAAACAAAGATCTTGTTTGTTTCTGGATACACCGATGACATTGCCCTTAGCCCGGATATTCTCAAGGGCGGAAAAGCCTTTTTGCAGAAGCCTTTTACCGAAGAAACCTTAGCGCATAAGTTGCGGGATATGCTGGATTAAACCATAAAAAAGTTAACATAAAATAATTTATACACGATATATAGTATGTTTGGCTTGCAAAGACTACATTATTTGGTATACGGAATAATTCTTCTGTCAACAGCGACAGTTTCTTTTCAATCGCTTTTTGCTCAAGAATCGAAAGTTTGCTTTGGGGATAATTGTTTCTATGTTGAACTTGCAAAAACGCAAGCGGCCCAGCGTCGAGGGCTTATGTTTAGATCCCAGCTCGAGGAAAATAGAGGAATGCTTTTTTTGTATGATGATCAAGCATCGCGCTCCTTTTGGATGAAAAATACGCTGATTCCGCTTGATATAATCTGGCTTAATAGTGAAAAAACTGTTGTGGCTATTAAAGAAAACGCGCGTCCTTGCCAAGAGGGGATTTGCCCTCAAATAAATCCCGACGTTTTAGCTAAATATGTGCTGGAAGTAAACGCAAAAACTGTTGAAAAAATAGGGCTTAAGGTAGGAGACGCGGTTGATTTTGTATTCAGCAATTAACATTTTTTTTGTTTGTGATAACACAGGGACTGTTGTAAAATACAACAGTCCCTGATTACGGGGATTAGGGAAAGATCACAGTGATTGGAATCAGGTGCTGGGATCATTTTGCAACAGGGGGTAAAGTATTTTATTGCCAAACTACCTTTTTTCCTTATAATGGTAGCTAATTATCCCGTTTATTCGAAATAATAGGTGAATATGAGTGATTTTTGGTCGGAAATATTTAAAAATAAGGTTATTTGGGTTTCATTTTTGAGTTGGGTGATTGCTCAAGGTGCTAAGATTGTTCGAGGGGTCATTAAAGAAAAAAGGTTTAATTTTTCTTGGCTTTTAGGCACAGGAGGGATGCCCTCTTCTCATAGTTCGGCTGTAACGGCCTTAGCTGTTTGTCTTGGTGCAGAACTTGGATTTTCTTCGCCATTTTTTGCTTTAGCTTGCATTTTTGCTCTAGTAACTATGTTTGATGCGCAAACTTGGCGTCGTTCCATAGGAGTGCAGGCAAAAATTCTTAATAGAATAATGGATGATATTCAGGAAGGTCGGGCAATCGAAGATACCAAGCTCAAAGAGCTTGTGGGGCATACTCCCGTTGAGGTTTTTGTTGGAGCTTTGATTGGAGTAATCATTCCGATGATGTTTTATAGATAAACTCCGTTAGACCGTTAGGCTTTAACAGAGTAAACAAGGAGCTGTCATGAAAAAACAACAGATATTTATTATTATTGGAGTTGTGGTTTTAGTCGGTGTAGTTGTTTTATTGTCTAGAGGGTCAAAAACCGAAAAGTCAGCATCGGTGCGTAAGAGTTTTTCATTAAAAAAAGCAGACGATCAACTTGCCGAGGGGAATCTCACAGATGCAAAAGATATGTATAAAAATGCTTTGGAAAAAATCAACGATCCGAAAAAGTTTAAAGACGCGCAGAATAAAATAGAAGAAATCAATATGCAGCTTCTTTTTTCGGCTAATGTTGGCGAAGCAAGCACAGAATATGTTGTTAGGCCTAACGATGCCTTGTCGAAAATTGCCAGAAAATATGGAACAACTGTGGGGTTGATCAAAAGAGTAAACCACTTAGAATCCGACATAATTAAACCGGGACAAAAACTAAAAGTGATAACTTCAACTTTTTCTGTTGCGGTGGATAAGTCGCAAAATTTACTTTTTCTTAAACGCGATGGAGAGGTAATAAAAACATATATTATATCAACTGGAAAAAACAATAGCACCCCGATAGGAACTTTCAAGATTGTTAATAAACTTTCTCGTCCGACTTGGTTTAAAACGGGTGCGGTTATTCCTCCGGATAGTCCGGAAAATATTTTAGGTTCGCGTTGGCTCGGGTTTGATATTAAAGGTTATGGAATACATGGCACAACAGAGCCAGAAATGTTGGGGCAGCAAGTTACCTTGGGGTGTGTGCGGATGCGCAACGATGAAGTAGAAGAATTATATGACATTGTTCCAATAGGGACAGAAGCAACGGTAGTGGATTAACTATGATGCAAGGTTGGGATTTTGAAAAACCAGTTGTGGAGCTAGAAGATAAGATAGAAGAATTAAAAAAATTTTCTAGCGATAAAGGTGTTAATCTTTCTGCGGAAATAAAAAATTTAGATAAGAAGCTAAGTATTCTAAAAAAAGAAGTGTATTCCAAGCTGACTCCTTGGCAAAGAATTCAGATTTCTCGTCATCCTAAGCGCCCAACAACACAGGACTATATAGATATAATCACTGATGATTTTGTGTTTTTGCATGGAGATAGACTTTATGGCGATGATAAGGCCATTATCTGTGGTTTTGCCAAGCTTGATGGTAGAAAAGTTGTTGTTATTGGCCATCAAAAGGGTAGAGACACTAAAGAGAATATTGAAAGAAATTTTGGCTGTGCCCATCCAGAGGGATATCGTAAGGCAATGAGGATTATGCAGTTGGGAGAGCGTTTTGGTATGCCGATCATTTGCTTGGTTGATACTCCTGGCGCATATCCTGGAATTGGCGCTGAAGAAAGAGGCCAGGCTCAGGCGATTGCCGAAAACATAAGAGATATGTTTGCCTTAAAATCGCCGATAATTGTTACAATAATTGGCGAAGGGGGTTCTGGTGGTGCTTTGGGTATTGGCGTAGGTGATCGGGTTATGCTTATGGAGTATGCGTATTATTCAGTTATTTCACCGGAAGGGTGTGCGGCCATTCTTTGGAAAGATGCGTCCATGAGAGAGGAAGCTGCAAAAGTTCTAAAACTTACCGGTTCTGATTTGTTAAAACTCGGCATTATTGATGGCGTTGTGTCTGAACCACAAGGCGGTGCTCATCGTGACTATGAATTAACTGCTGATAATTTGAAAAAAGCTTTAATTAAAAGTTTAGATGAAGTTTCATCGTTATCCACAGAAGACATGCTCACTCAGCGGTATGAAAAATTTAGAAAAATGGGCGTTTTCCAAGAATGATTCAAAATCTCATAATCCTAGGTCTTTTAAAGAAGAACCCCTCTTCCGGGTACGATATTAAGAAATTTATCAGTCAAGAGCTGGGTATTTTTTCTAAACCAGAAACCCAATCTATATATTATCCGTTGCGAAAGATGGAAAAAGAAGGGTTAATCAAAAAGAAGGAGCCAAAAAGTTCCAAGCATATAAAAAAATATCTTTATTCGATTACGCCAAAAGGAGAAAAAATCTTCTTAAGTCTTTGCAAGCAGGCTTTTCTTTCTCAGCGGCGGCCATTTATTGAGCTGGACATAGCGTTATATTTTTTACCCTTTTTAGATAAAAAAGAAATTATGCCTCTTTTGCGTTTGCGTCTACGTTTTTTAGAAAAAGTAAAAGAATGGTTGATAGAAAAAAAAGAAGAGCTAAAAAGATCACCCCGCAACCTAACTCTTTTGTTAGATCATCATTACAAGCTAGCTTTAGCTGAGAAAGCTTTCCTTAAAGATGTAATCTTTTCTGTTAAGTCTGGGCAGAATGTTTAACTGCTTTGGCCTTTGCACTTGATTATAAGAAGAGTTACATCATCAAATGAATGTGAAGAAGTTACAAAATCCTTTAATTCCGTCAGTATAGTTTTGGCAAGTGTTCGAATGCAGCCTTGTGCAGATATTTGGGAAAATATATAAGGGATAAAAGGGTTTCCCTGGGCGTTGTCTGCTTCCAGTATCCCGTCAGTAAAAAATACCAAAATATCTTCATCGGCTAATTTTATTTCTTGCGAGGTGTATCGCGTGTCATTAACTACTCCTAGCGGTAGGCCATTGTTGATATGCAGGTTTTCCCATTTGCTCTGCTTGTTGCTGTAAAGAAATGGATAGGGATGCGCAGCGCTGGCTAAAGTTATTGTTTTTTTCTTTGGCGAGAATATGCCATAAATTAAAGTAACGAACATGTTATCAGAATGGCGTTCTAGAAGAGACGAGTTAAGCTCTTCTAAAACCATAGCCGGATTTAACAAATTATTTTTTTTCTGAGAAATAATTTTAATCTGGCTTAAAATTTTTGCCATAAATAAAGCGGCCGGTATTCCTTTACCGGATACGTCTCCGATAGTAAATCCGATTCGATCTTCATCTAGAACGAAAAAATCATAGAAATCACCGCCAACCTTACGCGCTGGCGCGTTCATCCCGTAGAAGGCGAATTGCTTAGTCTCAGGAAAATCTTGAGGTAGAAAGCTTTGTTGGATTGTTCGGGCGAAATTTAATTCGTCTTCAAGGTGGCGTTGAGTAAGAATACGCTCGTGAAGGCGTGCACTTTCAATTGCGAGAGCAACTTGGTTGCAAAATAACGAGAGAAGATATAGGTCATTCTCGTCAAAGGTATTTTTTTTACACGGGTTTATAGCTTGGGCAACACCGATAGTTATACCCTTAAATATTATTGGCACACAAAGAATGCTTTTGGTCTGGAAGCCGCTTTTCTCATCAAAGCTTTTATCAAACTCGGCACATTTTTCAACATTTTTAACTAGTTTTGGTTTTTGGGATAATGCGACCTTACCGGCAATGCCTTTTCCAAGGGGAAGGCTGATTTGCTTGATTGCCTCACCTTTTTCTCCTAAGGCAACTTCAAAGGTTAATTTTTTTTCTCTTTGATTAACCAGCATTATACTTGCGGTTTCGCAACCAAGAAGATCCTTGATTATCTCCATTGCTCTAGGGAGAATTTCTTTAGCGTCCAAGGTGGATACCAGTAAAGAAGAGGCATCTATGAAAGTTGGAGATAGATTATGTTTATTTTTCATTTTTTTTCTTTTCTTTGGCTTTAAAAAGCAATTTCCAGGGGTTACGCCTTAAATCTTCGCTGAATTCATTAAAGTTGCAGGAAGCACTTTCGAGGTGCTGTACTGTTTTGGTGATGGTCTTTTCATTATTCGTTAATAAGAGGTTTATATTTTGAGCAACAGATCTTGCTTCTAAAATTAATTCATTGGTATTTTTTGCGATTACTTCAGCGGAATCCATAAGTTTTTCGAAATCTCCTGGTGTTTTTCCGCTCACAATTGTGGCGGGTTTTAAGAAAGTGTCGCTATTTTTTTCGTCTATAAGCTGAATATATTTTTCTCCCATTAATCCCAAGGAGCGAATATATGCGATTGGCGCGCCTCTTATTTTGAATTTTGCATCAATCCAAAGCGTTAATAAGATTTTTGTGCAATGATTGTCGTAGTTTAATCCAATGTCCTCTACGTTTCCTACTTCAACTCCTCGCAATCGCACTGGGGCATTTTTTTCTAATCCTGCGACATCATCAAAAGACACATAAACATGATAGCCCTCCGTTTTAAAAGAAAAATCTCCGGCTTTTATCGTCATGTAGCCGAGCACCAGCAAGGCGACACAAACAATAATTCCAATTTTAAATTCGTTGCCATATTTCTTCATTTTATTTAACCTCCCTGCACTATATTTTAAATAGTTCTGTGTTTTTGAAAAAATCTATTGGACCTTGAACTTGACCGTTGATGAATTGTTGAACCAGCGCGTTATTTGACTTTTGTATTTCACTCGGTGTTCCAATTGCAATTACTTCACCCTGATGGATCATAGCTATTCGGTCAGCTATTTTAAATACACTTTGCATGTCATGGGTTACAACTACCGAAGTAATCAGTAATTTTTTACTGAGATCTTTAATCAGCTTGTCAATAACCGCTGCTACTATCGGATCAAGTCCAGAAGTTGGTTCATCATAAAAAACTATATCCGGATCAAGAGCGATCGCACGGGCAAGGCCTACTCTTTTGCGCATTCCTCCGGATATTTCAGAAGGATGGTGATGCTCAAAATTTTTTAATCCAGTTAAAGATAGTTTAAGTTTTACTATGATTTTAATAATTTCATCAGCCAATTTAGTGTGCTCTCTGATTGGCAATGCAACATTCTCCTCAATCGTTAGTGAATCTAATAGTGCAGAATATTGAAAAAGCATTCCAAAATCGCGGCGAATTTTGTCAAACTCGTGGTTATTTAATTCCAAAATGTTTTTATTTTTGATATGTAGTTTGCCGGTATCGGGTTTTATTGCGCCGGTTATGGTGCGCAAAAGCGTGCTTTTTCCTGATCCGGAACACCCCATGATTACGAAAGTCTCACCTTTATAAATATCTAAAGAGATATTTTTTAGGATATGACGATTGCCAAAAGTTTTGTTTATTCCGTTTAATGAAATTATAATATCTTTTTCCATTTACATGTTTGAGAAATAAAAAATGCCTGTAATTATGCAATCTGCCAGAATAATGAAGATAAAACTTAATACTACACTATTGGTGGTGGCTTTTCCAACACCTTCTGCGCCGCCTCGGGTATTAAGCCCTTGTCGACAACCGATTAAAGCGATAATCATTGCGAATACGAATGATTTTGCAAGTCCAGTGTAGATATCTTTCAGCAATAAGAATTTGAAAGTGATTTGTGTGTATAGGGCAGGGTTAATTTTTAAACTGTGAACACCCATTAAATATCCGCCAAAGATTCCGGCTGCGTCTCCAAAAATTGTTAATACCGGAAGCATAAAAAATAGCGCAATAAAGCGCGGAACTGCCAAAAATTTTACCGGGTTTATCGCCATCGTTTCTAAGGCCTCAATTTGCTCACTTACTTTCATTGTGCCCAGTTCAGCTGCGATTGCAGAACCAACACGCCCTCCAACAACAAGCGCGGTTAAAACTGGGCTCAACTCGCGGCATAGCGATACAGCGACAAGAGAAGCAACATACATTAAAGCACCCATTTTTTCTAGTTGGTAAGCAGCTTGCATCGCAAGAACTATACCGGTAAACATAGTTACGAAAAAAACGATGAGCGTAGAATGCCAACCAGAAAAAATCATTTGATCAAAGATTAATTTTATCTTTAGCGGTTTACCTTTAAAAGGAGCAATAAATATCCAGTAGAGGATTTCTCGAAGAAGCTTTAGTACCTGCGCTGTTTCTTTAAGGCAGGAAATTGTAAAAGCGCCAATTCCAGAGACCATTAAAAGCCCTCCTGAGCACTTTCTAAACTATCATAAACCGGGAAAAGAGTATTTAGTTTAGTTATTTCGAATACGCTTTTCACCTTGTCATTTAGTGAACATATTCGAAGAGCGCCATCGATCTTTTTAAGACGTTGAAACATTTCAATTAATGTTGCAAGGCCGGAGCTGTCAATGTAGTTTAAAGCGGAGAAGTTAACAATTACTTTTCTGCTTCCTTCTTTTGTTAGATCCTCAAAGGTTTTGCGTAGTTCGTAAGAATTATCAATATTTATTTCACCGTCAATTTTACATATAGTGATGTTGCCTGTAACTTCTTTCGATATAATCATTTTTCCCTCCTTTGGCATTTCAGCGGTATTGCTAATATCGCGGATGTCTGTGATTTTAATTATTTTTATTCGTCGGCCACCTTCAAGAAACTCTATTTTATCCATAAATTGTTTTACAAGAAAAACGCCTCGCCCACTTCTTTTTTCTAAATTTTCTTTTGCAGTCGGATTAGGCAAGCTTGCATGGTCAAAGCCACTGCCTTTGTCGACAATTTCTAATTCAATTTTATCAGCGAAAATACGACAAACTATTTTTATCAATAACTCTTCGCAAGACTTGTTGCCGTGCTTTATGGCATTGACGATCAATTCCTCAGTCGACAAGCGCAGCTGAAATATAATTTTTTCATCTATCCCAAAGCCTTTCCACTTAGCCTCAAGCTCATTCAAAATGGGGGCAATGTTTTTAATGTTGGAATGTATTTGGTAGTTATATTCAGGCATCAGTAGATTATAGTATAAATCAGAGGAAAATAAAAGGATTTTGAAACGCAGCGCCTGTAGTCATTTTTTCTTGTTTAAAAGGAGACAGGCGACTATAATGTTAGTGCAATGAAGCAAGATATCAAAAATTACACTCTCAAAAAGTTTGAAGGTTTTTTAAAAGAAAACAACCTTCCCTCCTATTGTGGATCTCAGATATTTTCTTGGTTATATCAAAAAAGGGTTGAAGAGTTTGATCAAATGAGCAATTTAGCAAAAAAAACTCGCCAGATTTTGGCGAAAAACTTTTTCCTTTCAAAGATTGAACTAAAAAAAAGAGAGGTATCTAAAGACGGAACGGAAAAATTATTGTTTGCTTTAGCCGATAATAATTTTGTTGAGGCGGCATTAATTCCTGAAGGTAGGCGTTTAACTTTTTGCGTATCGAGTCAGGTTGGTTGCAAATTTGGCTGTAAATTTTGCTTTAGCGGCAAAGGTGGTTTCAAGCGCAATTTATCTTGCGCAGAGATTATCAATCAATATTTGGCAGTAGTGGATTTGGCCGGGGCAAGTAAAATTACAAATATTGTGTTTATGGGCGTTGGAGAGCCGCTAGACAATTTTATAAACACTATTAAGGCAATTCGACTTTTAATTAATCCTAAAGGATTTGGATTTTCCAAAAGAAGAATTTCTATTTCTACCTGCGGACTCACTCGCGAAATAGAAAGGCTAGCTAAATTAGATTTGGGCATTAAGCTTTCTGTATCTTTGCATGCAGCCGATGATATTACCCGTAGCAAAATTATGCCGATTAATAAAAGGTACCCTTTAAGAGTATTGTTCAATTCACTGAACCGTTTTCAACAAAACCAAAAACAAGAAATTACCTTTGAGTATGTATTAATCGCAGGCCTAAATACCGCAAGAGGACATGCTTTAAAGCTTGCCAGATTATTGCGAGGAATAAAGTGTAAAGTCAATTTAATTCCATATAACGAGTGCGGTGCGGATTTAAGGCCTCCAACGGAAAAGGAAGTCTTTTCTTTCAGTGAAGAACTAAAAAAGCAGGGAGTTTTCTTTACAGTAAGAAAGCCTAAGGGCCGGGACATCAAAGCCGCCTGCGGTCAACTAAGTAGAGGGACGCTACCGGTGTCTTTTCGTTAGGGCAAAATGAAAAAACCACAATTTCGATTTATCATATTTATTGGACTGTTAGCCGTTCTCTTTGGATTGGGGAAGTACTTTTCTATTGACGCCGCGAAAATTGATGATTTCCTTGATAAGGTGCCGATTGGTTGGGCATGTCTTGCTTTTATTTTTATTTATGTTGTTGGTACTTTTTTGATCTGGTATTTAAAGGATCCATTAAAAGTTGTGGGCGCAATAGTGTTTGGTGCTTTTCTTAGCACTGCGCTTATTTATGTTGCGGAAATTATTAATGCTTATCTATTTTTTAATGTAAGCAAATTTTTAGGCAAGGATTTTGTAGAAAAATCATTAAGAGGTCGGTTTAAAGGGTTTTATGAGAAGCTGGAGGATTTCAGTTTTGGTTGGATGTTTTTGCTTCGCGCCATTCCTTTTATCCCCTATAGAGTTTTGGACCTTAGTTTTGGTTTAAGCAAGGTGCGATTTAGAAAATATTTTCTGATAGTTCTTTTGGCCTCACCGCCGAGAATTTTCTGGATTCAATACCCGCTGGCATCGGTAAAGTCGCTATCTATAGAAAAAATGACAGAGTATTTTTTAAATAATCCGCTTGTCTTTACCTGGTATTTTTTATATACTGTTTTTGCTTGTATTGTGGTTTTTATTATGAAAGGGAAATTTAGCAAAAAGAAGCAAGATGCGGGATAACATTACAATTAGCACAATAAGTGCGATAAACAGAAAGGCTAGTTTCTAATGAAAATAAGTTTTTTAGGGTTTGATTTATTAGAGGGAAAAGTTAAGTACAACGATGAGAGATTGAAGGCTTTGGCTGATAAATTTTCGCCTAAAAAAGTTACGCCTTTTTTTGTTGAATTTATCAAAGGGGATTTCGAAAAAAGTGACGGCATAGTTTTATCTCGCGAGAAAACCTTGGATTTATTCATTCTTGATATGGATAAGCTTGATACGCGCTCTCAAAGAACGGAAAGCGCACAAGAAAAAGAGCTGATAAAGAAATGTATGGCTAAGTTAGAAGAAGAAGTTCCGCTTTGCGATGTTGTTTTTACCCCCGAAGAAAGCGCGATCATAAAGATGATCGCCCCTTACAGCTTAAAACCAACAATAATAGAAGAAAATGAACCAGAAGCAAGTGATATAGTTGAGAAGTTACTTCAAAAAGCAGAAACAGTTTTCTTCTATACTGCCGGAGAAAAGGAAGTTAGAGCGTGGCCGGTTGATAAAGGCTCCGATATTGTTAGTTGTGCAGGAAAGATTCATTCCGATTTAGCTAGAGGGTTTATTAAAGCCGATATTGTAAGTTTTGATAATTTTATTGGCGAGCACAATATGCAGGCGGCAAAAACTAAGGGATTGGTTGCCCTTGTTGGTAAAGACTATATAATTAAGGACGGCGATATTATCGAAATAAGATTTAATGTTTAGAGACGTTTTAACACTAAATATTAAATTACAAATTACAAATCACAAACAATGTCCAATTACCAAAAATCCAATGAACAAAACAATATTATTTTATTTTGTTTGATGGTTTGATCATTTGGAATTGTGATTTGTTTGTTATTTGTGTATTGTATATTGTAATTTTTGACAAAATTAAAGATTATACCAGGAGGAAAGAATGAAAAGAATATTGTTAGTAGACGACGCAAGTTCAATGAGAGAAGATTTAAGTAGTGCCCTAGAAAGAAGAGGTGTTGAAGTGCATAAAGCGGCTACAGGAGCGCAAGCAATAAAAATCTTTAAAGAGGCCTCACTGGATGCGGTTTTTCTCGACATTAAATTACCCGATTTAAATGGCCTTGATGTTTTTGAACAGTTAAAAAAAATTGATGAAGAAGCAAGGGTAATTTTTATCACCGGCAATGATAATAAGCATTTTCAACAACGCGCAGCAGAACTAGGTGCTGAAAGGTATCTTCTAAAGCCAATAATTTTAGGCGAACTTATGGAAATCATTGATTCTTTGTAAGCACTACAAAGAATATTCATCCGCAGAAATTACCCTAACAACAAAATCTATTTATTTGGTAAACCATTGAAGCGCGTGCAGATGCAAAAAATTTACACAATTTTACAGATGAACGAGGCGATTAAGGAAGCAATCAGAGGAGAGTTTGCGTCCTATGTTTGGGTTTGTGGTGAGATCCAAGATTATGAAACCAAGAAAAACAGAAAACATATATTTTTTAATCTTGTTCAAAAAGATCCCGATTCCGATGCTATTTTGGCGCAGATGGGGGCGGTAATTTTTGAAAATACAAAGAGCAGAATTGCAGCTACAATAAAAAAAAGTAAAACAGATTTTAAGCTACGCGAAGATATTGAGGTTAAATTTCTTTGTCGGGTTGATTTTTATAGTAAATCGGGTCAATGCCGATTAATAGTTAGCGACATTGACCCGGTTTATACTTTAGGAAAAATAGCCCAAAATCGTCAGCGAATAATAAATGAATTAAAGGCAAAAGGAATTTTTGAAAATAATAAACTTCTAACAATACCCAGGCTTCCCTTAAAGATCGGGTTAATAACTTCTGCTTCATCTGCTGCTTGCCATGATTTTATTAATGAACTAAAGATGAGCGGTTTCGGATTCAAAGTGCTGTTGTGTGATTCGCATATGCAGGGTGCTTGCGTTGAGGGCGATATCATCTCGGCATTAAATATTCTTAAAAAAGAAGATCTCGATAGTGTTGTTATTACAAGAGGAGGCGGATCAACCAGTGATTTGAGTTTTTTTGATAACAAAATAATCGCAGAAGCGGTTGCTCTTTTTCCTTTTGCCCTAGTCAGTGCCTTAGGGCATCAAATAAATACCACAATTACCGATATGGTTGCGAATGTTTCTGTGAAAACACCAACTAAGGCGGCAGATTTTTTTGTGGAAAAAGTTAAAGAGTGCGTCTATCAACTCGAGTATGTTACTCAGCAGATAGAAGAACAAGCCGGTTCTTTTTTAGAAAACAGTCGGCGCGATCTAAAAGAGAAAGCTTTAGAAATGAATGCTAAGTTACCTGAATATTTTCGTCTGCACCGCGAAGACCTTCTAAAGAAAAAACATGTCATAGTAAGTTTTTTGCAAAAATTAGAGAGTTACGCAGTTAATCTGCAACGCATCGAGAAAAGTTTATTGCCAAATGTAAAAAAGATGCTATTATTTGCTCAAAACAACTTAAATTATATCAAAAAAAGGGTAGAGCTGCTTAATCCAAAAAATATCTTAAAAAGGGGGTACTCTATCGTTTATAAAAACGAAAAGATAATAAAAAGCATTGATGATGCCAATAGAGGAGATAAGATCAAGATTGTGTTGTGTGACGGTAGTTTAATTTCGCAAGTCAAAGAGAAGGAGTAGTTTATGAGCAAAAAAATTTTAAAGTATAATGAAGCAATGGATGAGCTCAATCTTATTTTGGAAGATCTGGAATCTGAGAAAATAGATGTCGATCAGGTCTCTTGCAAGGTTAAGAGGGCGGCGGAGCTTATTAAAATATGCCAAGATAAAATTAGTAAAACCGAGCTTCAGGTGAAGAAAATCGTAAAAGAGCTTGAAAAATAAGGATTTTTGGTCAAAAATAGGTAAAAAATACCTATTTTGCTGAATAATATCCCCTTGACATAGCGGGGTGAAGCAGGTATTATATAGGATATGTTAGCCAAGAGTAGGAAGAAAAACATCATCGAAAAGTTTAAGAAGCATCCGGAAGATACCGGGTCTGCCTCTGTTCAGGTTGCTTTACTTTCGGAGAGGATCAAGTATTTAACCGAGCATCTTAAGAAGCATAAAAAGGATTTTCATACCCGCCGCGGTCTTTTATTGCTTGTAGGAAGGCGTCGTAGGTTGCTTGATTATTTAAAGAAGCAAGATCTGCAAAGCTACAGCGAGGTCTTAAAGGAACTTAACCTCAAAAAGTAATATGAGCGTTTCCCTTTCCATTTCAAATTCAGAAAGGAGCCCGCTAACTGTATCAAGCGGTAGTTGGGCCAAACAAGCTAGTGGGAGTGTGACCATGTCTTTAGGTGATAGCATGGTGCTTGCTACTGTTTGTATGTCCAAAGAACCTAAGGATATTGGATTTTTTCCTTTGTTTGTAGATTACCAAGAAAAAACTTACGCGATGGGTAAGATCCCCGGAGGATTTTATAAAAAAGAAGGTCGGCCCAAAGATGCCGAAATTCTTACATCACGCTTGATTGATCGGCCGATTAGGCCGCTTTTTCCAAAAGGGTTTTTAAATGAAATTCAAGTTGTGGCAACTGTTCTATCTAGCGATGGAGAAAATGATCCAGACGTAGTTGCGATTAATGCGGTAAGTGCGGCGCTTCTAATTTCGGATATCCCTTTTAATGGACCGATTGCCGCGGTTAGAATTGCTAAGTGTGGCAATGACTTTGTTGTAAACCCAACATATAAAGAAAGAGAAGAATCCCTAATTGATTTGGTTGTTGTTGGTTCTGATAAGGGAGTCGTTATGCTTGAAGGAGGATTCGACCAAACTCAAGAGAGCGTAGTCTTAGAAGCGGTAAAATTTGCCAAAGGGCATATAGAAGAAATAATTAAACTACAGAAAGATTTGCAGGAAAAATGCGCAAAGCCTAAAAAGGAAGTTGCCGCTCCGATTATAAATGAAGAGTTAGTTAAATTCATAGAGGAAAAAACACTACCTCGTCTTAAGGAAAAATATGGAACATCTTTTAAGAAAGAAGACGCGGATGCACAGGCAAAAGAGCATTTAGATTTTCTAAAGGGGCTGTTGCTGGTAGAAAATCCTCCGGTAGTGATAAAGTCAGAAAAACCTGAATCAGAAATCAAAAGTATCTTTTTTGAAATAGAAGAAGCATTTGTCCGTGAACGAATAGTCAAAGACGGCAAGCGTCCCGATGGAAGAGGGGTAGATGAAATTCGCCAAATTAATTGCGAAACGTCTGTTTTGCCGCGCACTCATGGGTCGGCTGTGTTCACAAGGGGCCAGACTCAAGCTCTTGGCATTGTTACTTTGGGTGGGGCATCTGATGCGCAAACAGTTGAGTCTTTAGAGGGAAGAACCTCAAAACGTTTCATGTTGCACTACAGTTTTCCTCCTTTTAGTGTGGGCGAGGTAAAACCAATGCGCGGGCCATCGCGTCGCGATATTGGCCATGGAACGCTAGCTGAGAAATCAGTTTTTAAAGTATTGCCTGACAGAGAAGAGTTCCCTTATACGATACGAGTTTGTTCAGAAATTTTGGAATCAAATGGTTCTTCAAGCATGGCAACAGTATGTGCCGCAACGCTTTCTTTGATGGATGCCGGTGTGCCGATTAAAGAACCAGTTGCCGGAATTGCAATGGGGCTTTTTTGTCAGAAAGATGAGTTCAAGGTGCTTACCGATATTGCTGGTGTTGAAGATCATTGTGGTGATATGGATTTTAAAGTAGCTGGCACAAAGCAAGGCATAGTTGCTGTTCAGCTTGATATAAAAATAGACGGTATTACATATGAAATGATCGAAGAAACCTTAGCTTGTGCCAAAAAGGCGCGGTTAAGTATTTTAGACAAGATGACCGAGGCTATTTCAAAGCCAAACGAAAAATTGTCTCTATATGCACCTAAGATAAAGTCTTTTAAAATTGATCCGGATAAAATTGGAGCAGTTATCGGACCGGGTGGTAAGAACATTCGCAGGCTATCTAGTGAAAACAACGTTAACATTGACATTGACGATGAAGCTGAAAAAGTATTTGTGGTTGCTCAAACCGATGAAGATCTAGAGCGGGCAACTAAGCAAATTCTCACCTTAATTAGAGATATTGAAGTGGGAGACGTTTATGAAGCGAAAGTTGCTCGAATTGCCAATTTTGGGGCATTTTGCGAAATTGCTCCTGGCAAGAGCGGATTGGTCCATGTATCTGAGATTTCTGATGAGTATGTTAAGGATGTTACCTCAGTGCTGAAAGAGGGCGATGATGTAACTGTAAAAGTTATCGGAATAGATAATCAGGGACGAATTAACCTGAGTATCAAGCAAGCGAAATAAACCTCAATCTTCCTTCATTATGAAAAACTTATCTTCTTATTTAAAGACCGCTGTGTTTTTCGGTTTGTCTTTGATAATTTTTTTAAGTTTGTTTTCTTATACCCCAGCTGATATTAGTTTTCTTTTTCAACCTTCGCCAAAAGTTTTACATAATTTTATTGGATTGATTGGTGCCTATCTTGGCTTTGCGCTTTTCTTTCTATTTGGGTATGCCTCTTATTTTCTACCATTCTATCTTTTCTTTTTGGGATGGAGTGCGCTGGGCGTGGTTCGTTTTTTTGGACTGGGCAAGAGCAAATTGGTTAATTTCATTTCCTTTCTTTTATTCTTATTATTTCTTTCCGCATTTATCGGTATATTTGCAAAAACACCTAGCGCAATGTTTGATTTATCAGGCGCGGCAGGGTTTTTTATTGCCGGTCTTTTTATTAAGTACCTCAATTTTTACGGTTCCTTAATTGTTGTAACTTTTCTTTTGGCGATTACAGCACTCCTGCTTTTCGGTTTGTTTTTAGTAGATCTATTTCATATGACTCAACGCTTATGGACGAATTTGCAGGATACAATAGAGCAGTGGAAAGAAGAAAGAGAAGCGGCATCTGAAAAACCAGTAAAATCTAAACAGAAAAAAACATTATCACCAATACAGATCAAAAAGCCACAACCAAAACAAGCGATAAAGCCGGAAATAAAAGTTTATACACCTTCGAAGCCGGATTTGGCAAAAACAAAAAGGAAAGCTGCTCTATCGCCATTGCCTATAACGCAGGAAGAGGCAAAAAAGAAAATAGAAGCTCTGGAAGAGCCTGATAGAGTTCAGTTCGACCCAAGAACTTATCGTTTTCCTTCAATCGATATTTTAAAAATCCCTGAGCATCAAGACGCCGAAGGCACTAAAGAAAATATCGAAGCCAATATTAAAGACCTTGAAAAAGCGCTTTCTAATTATGGAGTAGAGGCAAAAGTGGTGAGCGTGCAGAAAGGTCCGGTTGTAACGATGTATGAATTGCAGCCTGATGCTGGGGTGAAGATTCAGAAAATTTCTACATTGCACGACGATATTGCCTTGGCAATGAAGGCGGCTTCGGTGAGAATTGTTGCCCCTCTTGCCGGGAGAGGAACAATTGGTGTCGAAATACCGAATGATAAGAAACTCCTTGTTTCAATGCGCGAAGTTTTAGAAGAGGATAATTTTCAAAAAGCAGAATCAAAACTTTCAATGGCAATTGGAAAAGATGTGTCTGGCAATCCGGTTGTCGCTAATCTTAAGGAAATGCCGCATCTTCTTATTGCTGGCGCAACAGGATCAGGGAAAACAGTGTGTGTTAATTCTTTAATTTCATCAATTCTTTTTAAAGCGCGTCCCGATGAGGTTAAATTTATTATGATTGATCCCAAAATGGTTGAACTTGCTTGTTATAGCGGTATTCCACACTTGATACACCCAATAATTTCAGATGCAAAAAAAGCCTTTGTTGCCCTAAGCTGGGCGGTAGAAGAAATGGAGCGTCGTTATAAAAGGCTAGCTGGAGCTGGTGCGAGAAATATTGACGGTTACAATAAAGGTCGTAAAAATGACCGGATGTCTTTTATTGTTATTGTCGTTGATGAATTGGCTGATCTTATGATTGTTGCCAGAGAAAGCGTTGAAACTTCAATCCAGCGCCTAGCGCAACTATCTCGCGCTGTTGGGATTCACCTTGTTTTAGCGACTCAGCGTCCATCTGTAGATGTTATTACTGGCATAATTAAGGCAAATTTTCCGGCAAGAATAGGATTTAAAGTGGCAACTAAGGTTGATTCACGCACGGTATTAGATATAATGGGTGCAGAGAAACTTCTTGGCAAGGGAGATCTTTTATTTTTAAAACCGGGGGCAACAAAACTTATTCGAGCCCAGGGTGCTTTTATTGATGATGAAGATATTGATAATTTGACGACTTTTATTAGGGAACAGGGCGCGCCGGTTTATGAAAAAGGAATCGAGACAGTCGAAAAGAGAAGAAAATTTGATGTAGGAAGTGATGAACTTTTCGATGATGCGGTAAAAGTTGTTTTGTCAGCCAACCAGGCATCCGCATCAATCTTGCAGCGTCGCTTGCGGGTTGGGTATACTCGTGCGGCGAGACTCTTAGATTTAATGGAACAGGCCGGAATCGTTGGTCAATTTTGTGGCAGTAAAGCGAGAGAGATTTTGGTTGATTCTCAACAGTATTTTGCCGAACAAAATATAGAATAAAATGATACAAGAAGTATGTGTAAAATTAAAAGAGAAAAGAAAATCGCTGGGGCTTCGTACTGAAAATATCGTTGATAAAACGAAACTGCATCCTTCAGTAATTAGGGATATTGAAGCGGGTGATTTTTCCAATATATGTCCGGCTTATCTAAAAGGTTTTATAAAAATATATGCTGGTTTTTTGGGAATTGATTTAGGCAATGCGCTAGAGGAACTCTCGGCACCCAAAAAGACACCACCAGAGAAAAAACTTCGCTTAAAGGGCCCGGTTATTCCTTCTTATAGTAAGAAAGTAATTATATATGTAGTTGTGGGACTGATTGTCTTGCGTATTTTTATTGGGATGGTTGGGTGTGTTGGCAAAATATTTACGTCTAAACCTAAACCTGTTTCATCGGCGCAAAAGAAATCGGTTCAAAGCTCGATACCAACACAGAAATCGAAACCGCAAGCAAAAGCTTTATTGGTTTCTGATTTTGATTCAGGAGAAATAGTTGTTTCTTTAACCGTAAAAAGAGATTGTTTTTTACGTGCGAATGTAGACGGAAGACTTCTTTTCCAAGGTGTTTTAAGAAAAGGCGTTATCGAAACTTGGCGCGGCACCGAAGAAATAGAATTTAAAATAGGTGATGGTTCAGCCGTAATGGTTGAAGTTAATGGCAAGCCAATTCCGCCGCTAACATCGATGCGGCGAGCAATAAAAAGCCTCAAGATTACCCCTAAAGGTATTTCAGTAGAAAAGTAAAAAGGGCAGGGTGTGTTGGCGAGGATAAACCCAGAAATAAATCCCAAATACTCTAAAAATTGACCAATTTTCAAATTTAGAACGATAATACCATGGTTTTGAAAAAAGATTGAATTTTGATTCTAATCCAGTGGAAATGTGGTAGATTTTTATTTTCATTGCTCTAAACTATAACCCATAATTTTAAACATTTCTATTAAACGATGCCGATAAGTATGACGGCTGTGTATGTACTCAAAAGCGGTTTTAGCAATCTTTTCTCGTTCTTCAATATTTTTTAAATAATAATCTATTTTTTCTTTTAACTCTTGAAAAATATCATCAACAACGATTAAATGCTTACCGTCGCGGAAGATTTCCTCAAAGCCATTATCTATGATTCGATGAGTAATCACTAGAGCGCCTGCGCTCATAGCTTCAAAAAATCTTAAATTAATATCATTATTAATGGGATAATTAACAGTAATGCGTCCGTGAGAGTAATAATCACTTAACTCTTCAATTTCGGCTCGCCCCATATGAAAGCTTTTATAATTTATTTTCAAATTTTCTAAAATAACTTTTCGTAGGCTATATTTTCCTTTTGTTCCAATAAAGCATATATCCCATTTTTTATCTCGATCGGATTTAAATTCAAAATCATTAGGGAGTTCGTCAGCTGCTCCCGCAAGCCAGTGAACTTGTTTTTTAATAATCGCGGATAATTTTTTAGCACCTTGTTTTTGGCAACAAAACAAATGATCGCAATTTCGACTGTTGATGACAATGCTTTTAAATGGTTTTTTTAGATGGGTATCGGATATCCACCAAGCATAGGGATGCAATTGAGAGGGGATGCTTTCAGAGTAAGAACCGTCATCAATTCTTAAATATAAGTCAAATTCGTTTGTAAGTTGGGTGGCTTCCTTTAAATCAAATTGTGAAATTTCTTGATGTCGATAGCTTTTTAATATTTTCTGACACCGCTCGCCCATTCTCACTCTTTGGTTTCTATTGTAAATTAAGGCTATTTTCACGGGCGTGATTGTTTTTGTGATGGGTGAAGGCATTCTTTAATTTTATTTCGCCTTTTTCTAACTTTTTTGCCAAAAGCTACCAAAAAACCCGCAAAAAGACCGTACATTGCGTAAAAACTCTTTCGAGGCTCATCTCCCAAATATAACCATGGCTGCCAATCTTTGGCATAATCATTAATTTGAGCTTTAGTGTACTCTCTTTCAACGCATTCAACACGATTTTTTACGAATTTTGGCGTTTTTAGATCTTTGAGACGTTTGTAGTTGCTGCACGAAACATAATCCATCCCTTTTTTGATAAAAACTGGGGGCATGGGTAAGGCAGCACTGCACCGGTAGCAATATCTTTCTACTTGATCTTGAAATTGTTGAGGGCTTTTATCCCACCATCCTTTTTCTAGTGGGTAGCCTCCTGGACCTTCAAACAAAATGTCCATTGCTGCGGCAACTTCGCAAAAGAATCCTCCTTTTGGGTTAATTGACGGCGACCATTTTTCTTGAATCCAGCATTTATCAATTAGTTCTTTCATGAAAGGTCTATCTTTTAAATAGTCTTCGATGGCCATAAGCACTGGTTGGTGCTTTTGCTCGTTGCCCTGATGATCGTTGTAATATACTCGTTCTTCAAAAGTTTTTCTGACGATAGAGCGATAATGTTTCCACTTATATCCAGATGTCCAAATATACCTTTTTTCTCGAGGAACTTTTTTTTGTATAAGTTTACAAATGTCAATAAAGTCAGGGTGCATTAGCGGTTCACCACCCATAATGCCGATTCCACCTTTAAACCCTTCTAAGGAATCAATTGCCTGCTCTATCATTTCTAATTTCATGAAATACGGTTTTTTATGGTGCCCGATGAACCTGGTGCAGTTATCGCATTCCAAAAAACAAGAATTTGTAATTTCAATCTGAATTAACCAATTATCTCTTAGTGCTTTCATTTATACCTCCTACCGTATTTTATTCATCATTATCCCATGTTGTAAGATTATTGCAAATGGAACATTTCAATTTTTTCCCCGGAATTTTTACTGGAATACTTCTTTTGATATGGTAATATAAGCAAACGTGGATTTTACGGGTTCGGGTTGTTTAGTGCGATTTTAAGCAGGTTTTTGATAAGAGACAGTTACAAGTTACAAAAAACAATGGCAAAAAATACATTTTCTATAGTTTCTTTGGGATGTTTCCGAAACACCTATGATTCTGAAGTTGTTGCAAAAAAATTATCATTAGAAGGCTATGCAATAAAGCAGGACGCAGTCTCTTGTGGTGTGCTGGCCATCAATACTTGTGGATTTATCGACAAGGCTAAACAGGAATCGGTGCATGCCATAAGGGATGCAGTTAAGCTAAAGAAACAAGGCAAAATAAAACGATTAATTGTTTTCGGTTGCCTGGTGCAGAGATACAAAAAAGAGCTTCAAGATGCCTTTCCCGAAGTAGATCAATGGCAGGGAGTGCAAGGCTTTACAAAGAAAGCATCTAAGAGAATTAAGCTGTTTCCATCGCATGTGGAGTTTGTAAAAATATCGGAAGGTTGTCGTAATAATTGTAGCTATTGCGCTATCCCGATAATAAAAGGTTCGCTTAAAAGCAGGCCTCAGCAAGAAATTATTAACGAAATAAGAACACTTAATGGTAAGGGCGTAAAAGAGCTTAATCTAATTGGCCAGGATATCACCAGTTGGGGAAAGGATTTGTCTGCTAAAGCGGGTCTTACTGATTTGCTCAAAAAAATTATTAAAACTGCGGACATGCCGTGGATAAGGCTTCTTTATACTCACCCAAAACATTTGCAGGATTCTTTGATTGAATTGATCGCTAGTGAGAAAAGAATATGCAAATATATTGATTTGCCTATTCAGCATATCAATGATAGACTTTTAAAGTTAATGAATCGACGCACAGCCAGAGCGCAAATTAAGCGTTTAATCAGTAAAATACGCAGAAAAATTCCGAATTGTTTTCTTCGAACGTCGGTTATTGTTGGTTTTCCTGGAGAAACGGAGGCCGAATTCAAAGAATTGCTTGAATTCATTAAGGATGTTCGTTTTGAGAGGCTTGGGGCGTTTGCATATTCACGCGAAGAAGGTACTGCAGCCTATAGTTTTTCTGACCAGGTGCACTATAGGCGCAAAAATCGCCGTTATAATGAAATTATGCGTTGCCAGCAAAATATTGCAGACAGTGTTAATAGCCAGTTTTTGGGTAAAGAAATAGATGTTTTAATCGAGGAAAAAGAAAAAGATGTTTTTGTGGGAAGAACCCAATATGATGCTTACGAAGTGGATGGGGAAGTGTTTATAAAAATGAAAGATCTTAAAATTGGCACCTTTCATAAAACAAGGATAACTGATGTTTATGGCTATGATTTAATAGGAGGCCCTACGGAGTGAACATTGCTAATAAACTTACAATAGGGAGGATTTTTCTTTCCTTTATATGCATCGGGTTTATCTTAGGAAATAATCTTATTTGTTTTTTGATCGCTTTTCTAATTTTTATTCTTGCGTCGATAACTGATTTTCTAGATGGATATTTAGCACGTAAACTGAATTTAGTGAGCGACTTAGGAAAACTTTTGGATCCAGTGGCCGATAAGATTCTTATGATCGGTGTTTTTCTTGCTTTTTTGCAATTGCAGGTGATTAATGCCTGGATGGTAAGCGTTATTATGCTTAGAGAGTTTGTAATCACTAGTTTACGTTTATATAGTTTAAATCGTGGTATAATTTTGGAGGCAAGACGTTGCGGTAAACATAAAACAGTATCTCAAATTGTTGCGGTTGTTTTTATTTTCATTGTGCTTATTTTGCAGGAAATTTTTCATAACGATCTTGTTTATTTTTTTTATTCTAAAGTTATTCCGTTTATAATGCTTTATGTGGTGGGGATTACTCTTTTTTCGGGTATTTATTATCTTTGGGTTAATAGAAAAACAATAAGGACATTTTGATATGAAATTACTTAACGTAAAAGACAAAATATATTTTTATATAGCAACGGTTTTTGGTGTTGGCTATACCCCTTTAATGCCGGGTAGCGCTGGTTGTGTGGTGGCTGTTTTTATTTATTATTTTGTGCGCAGTAATGTTGGATTTTTTGTGATTACAGTTGTTACGATTGCCTTAGCTTTTTTAGTTTCTTCGCGGATTGAAGAGTTGTCGGGTGAAAAAGATTGCAAAAAAATAGTGGTTGATGATTTTGCCGGACAATTGCTTACCTTTTTGTTTATTCCTTATAGCTACAAATTTTTAATTATTGGATTTTTTCTTTTTAGAATGCTAGACATGCTTAAGGTTTATCCAGCCAATAGGATTGAAAAATTTCCTGGAGCCAAGGGTATTGTGGGTGATGATCTGATCGCGGGAATTTATGCCAACATCATTCTTCGTTTGGCGATTATTTTTACATAATATTGGGTTGTGTTTAAGCAGTGAACATGCTAACATTAATAAAAGGCCGCTTACGTTTGAGATACTTTAAGTAATTATGTTTCTTTTTTTAAGACTATTATTGGCGCATTTCATAGGCGATACAATTTTGCAACCCGATGAAGTTTATCGTATCAAAAAGAGCGGGTTTTCGGGGACGGTTATTCACGTATGCATTATCTTTGCAACGCTGTTTTTGTTTTCATTTCCTTTTATTAAGCATCCAGGAATGTGGTTTGTTTTAGTTTTTGCCGGTCTCACTCATTTGATTCAGGATGAAATGAAAATAAGAAAATTTCTGAATCAAAAACTGAATTTTGTAATTTTCGTTCTTGATCAATGCCTTCATGTTGCGTGCCTTTTGCCGGTATTTTTGTTTAAATTTGCCGATGAGGCCCCTTTGCTTGAGGGGATGATTGCGCAAATTTATGCCAACGATTCATTGATAATTTTTAGCACCGGCATGATTGTCTCCGTATTTCTAGGAGCGTATTTATGGGAGGCTTTTAAGATATCGTATTTTAAAAACCCCGTTCTTTTTAAGTCTTATCGGATAAAATATGGCATGTTCGAAAGGCTTATTTTTTCGGTGTCGGTTCTATTTTCTGCATGGATTTTCTTGCCAGTTCCTTTTGTTTTTCGTGTAATAAACAAGCGCCTGGGGTATTCTGGTTCGTTAATTTTTAACATCATTTACGCTTCTTTAATTGGTCTGTTTTTGCGCCAAATTTTGCCTATTTTCTAGAAATCTGCAAAAAACATAGTGTTTTCCTTGTATTTGAGTGGGAAATATGTTATGTTTGAGTACCAAAAAGGTTTATATAACAGAAAAACATGAGTGAGGTAAAAAAATGGAAGAAAAAAGAAAATTTATACGATTTAAAGCCCCCTTTTGTGTGCAGTACAATAGTCAAGATTCTGGGGATTTTTCCGGTGTAATTAAGGATATCAGCATGGGGGGAGTCAGACTTTCGTTGGATACTTCCTCAAGTGTGAGCCTTGATGCTGAAGGTATGCTCTCGATACTGCTTCCGGAAGATGATCTTAAAATTACCGGAAAGGTGGTTTGGGCGAGTGAAGTTGGCGAAATGAAAGAGGTCGGTTTTTGTTTTGCCGCCAATACCGATTCCGGTAAAGAGCAGATACACCAGTACATATTGAAACACTTTAACGAGAAGTTTACTCGCAATTGGTGGCAGATGTAGCCTTTCTGGTTATATTTATGTAATAATGTCAAATCATATCCATGGAATAATAAACATTGTAGGGGTCGACCTATGTGTCGACCCGGGACAAAATGAATTATAACGGGCGGACACACGGGCCCGCCCCTACAATATCGGGCATAATTTAATGGTTTAAAACAAATTTATTAATTTATCGTAAGCCATAGGAGGCAAAGATGTATTTCTTAAAGATTTTTTTAGCTCTTTTTTTTATGACTACAGCCATCAGTGGGAATGCGCAGGAGCCGTCAAGTGCATCTATACTTGATTTTGAATACGGCAAAGATATTTGCGTTACTAAAAAATCAGGGCACCTGCGCTCTGAACGCACCTTTTCTATAAAAAAATTACCCGGCAATAATCAACCAATATATCAGATTAATCAACATGGCAAGGGCGATTATGGAAAATTTAAACAAGTAACTTGGGACGCAGTTGCTGAAGTGGTGGAAAGGGGCGGATTTTTGTATCCAAATTTTAGCACACAAACAATTAAGAATGAAGATGGAACGGTTGCCATCAAATATGAAAAGATTTACGATTATCGCAAAAAGCGGATATTTTACAGCGCCACAAATAAAGACGGCAAAGTCATAAAAAAGAAAATTTTTCCTATAAAGGGTAAAACAGTTGACGATCTTACGATGGGACCTTTTTTAAAGGCGGTCATTGCTAATCGTGACAAAAAAGAACACCTGCGGTACTATCTGGTTTCAAGCGAACCAAAGTTATACAAGATTAACGTAAAAGATTTAGGCATTGAAACTTTGGATCATTCTAGTGGCGCAATCGAAGCAATTAAGGTTAGGCTTATTCCTGATTTTGGAATTTTAACTAAAGTGACAAGCGCTCTTGTGCCGCCAACCTATTTCTGGTGTACAACTAATAGTCCTCACGAGGTGCTTCGCTACGAAGGATTAGAAACCGGTCTTGGTTCGGTCTGTGTTATAATCGATACGGAAAAGGTAGAAAGAGATCAAAGGTAAGAACTATTTCCAAGAAGCTGCGAATTCACAGCAACTGTTTCCATTACAAACGCATTCAAGCTCTTCTACAGAAATGTTTGTTGCTCCGCATAATTCAAGGGTAGCCTTAAAGTAACCGATTAAACTGGCGCAGAAAGCTTTGTGGGGGTGGCTTTTATCAACTAAGCGACCTATCACAGATGTTTTAGCGGTGGCAATTACTTCTAGGCGTCCGGTGTTGTGTAGTTGTTTCCAAAAGCGGGGAGCTCTCTGTATTACAAAAGAGGGGTTACCGAACTGTATAAAAATTTTATAAAACTTTGGTATTCCTACTTTTGCTAGAATGCTACCCAATTCTTCACATAATTTGTAATCGCCCTTACCCAACACTTTATCAGCTGTTGCAAGAAGCTCTACGAAAGCTTCTTCCGGTACCCATGAGCTGCTGTTAATCATTTTTTTAAATGATGCAGCACAGTGCTGTGGCATTTGCTCGAGCACGTTATTAAAAGCATCATTACCAAAGACTGTTGTTATATGAGCTTTAACTAATAGAAATTGATTTCCTTTTATGCAAGCTTGCATAAAACTATTGTATATTTTTTAAAACCGGTTGTCAAAGAAAAGCAAATGTTATTTTCTGTTATCAAAATGTATTGATAAACATGCGCTGCTGGTTGACGATTTAGCGCATAAGTAGTATTATTTTAGTAGGAGGAAAACAAACTATGAAGAAAACAATTAAAGTATTGGCTATTGAAGACGATCCATTTTTCGTTGCGGTTTTTAAGCATTACGGGGAGAAAATGAAAGATTTCAGACTTGATGTAAATCATGTTGTGAGCTTGCAGGATTCCCTTGATTTTTTAGATGAACATTCCGAAATAGATTTAATTTTTTTAGATTATCGTGTCCATAGCAAAATTACAGGTTTAGAAATTTTGCAACACATACGGGCAAAAGGGGTTAAGGCTCCGATAATCGTTGTAACTGGTTCTGGGAATGAAGAGATAGCAGTTCTTATGATGAAAGCCGGCGCAAGTGATTACTTAGTTAAGGGGGATTTAACTGCCGATGTTATTGAAAACTCCATTAAAGAATCCCTAGAACACAAAATGCATCTTGAAAATATCTTTGCCGAAAATAAAGATGAAGTTCTCAAAAATATGGCAATCAAAACATCGCTAAACGCAGTTTGCATTATTGACTTAGGAGGCTTTATTATTGACAGTAACCTTTCTTTCTCAAAATTTTGGGGTTATAGCGAAGAAGAGGTTTTGGGAAAAAATATTCAAAATTTCTTCAACGAACCCGAAGAATGTAAAAAGACATTAGAGGCTTTGAAATTGTCTAAAAGCTGGTTAGGTGAGGTTGTTGGTAAGCGTAAAGATGATACTACTTTTTTTCTTCAAGCGTTATTTTCATTGCTGGAAGATGGTAGCGGTGTGCGGATAATGGGGTCCTTTTTAGACATTACTAAAATCAAAGAAGAAGAGGAAAAAAGAGAGCAGCTTTATCAGGGAATAATGGAGGTTTTTGCTCTACGTGCCGAGGCAGTGGGAAATGTAGAAACTGCCGGGCATATACGCAGAATTGCGGCATATACTCGTTTTCTTGCGGAGCAATTGCGTAAAATCGATGTTTTTAAGAATGAAATAGATAGCAAGTACATAAGCGATCTATCTTATGCGAGCATGCTTCATGATGTTGGCAAGTGGCGAACACCAAATGAGATTTTGCTTAAGCCCGATCAATTGACTCCGGCAGAGTGGGAAATAATAAAACAACATCCCAGGTTAGGAGTAGAAATGCTAACACCGTTGCTTAGAGATAAGGGTGATAATCAATATCTTAAATTAATTGAAGATGTTGTGTTGTATCATCATGAGAGATGGGACGGCTCTGGATATCCGGAAGGGCTAAAAGGAGAGCTTATTCCTCTTTCAGCAAGGATAGTTGCTTTATCGGATATGTATGATGCGCTAACTTCTGAGCGTTCATACAGAAAGGCCCTAGGGCATCAGGAAGCAGTTGACATTATTAAGCAAGAGGGCGAAAAGCTTGATCCATGTATTTTACGTGTTTTCTTGGAGCATCATTTGGAGTTTGAAAAGATACGCGATCAAATATCGTAAAAAAGTCAAACCTCGCTTTGTTAATTCGTTAATCTTCTAAATCTTCCTTGTTTCTGTACGTATTATATGGTATATATTAGGGAACATAGATGTTTGCCTGGGGAGGCAAGGTCTATGTTTTTTTAATTTTTGCAGCCGTAAGGTTGGAAAAATTAACCCTGAGCGAGCATTAGTGAGTCGAAGGGTAGGCTAAAATATGCAGTTTAGTAACGGGAGGATTTTGTCTTTTTGGATATTATGATCTTAAAATTATTGCAAAAACGCAAAGCTAGTATTGGTTTTAAAGCTTTAGGGGTCTTTCTTGCCGGTAGCCTGATTTTGTCTGGGTTAGCAATTTACGTAAATCAGGCTAGTGTTGGCTATGCTTCTGTCCTGTCCTATATGTCGGCGCCAACCGAATTAATTAATACCAGTCAACATATTCATCCAATAACTATCCAAGGCATTGAGTTTTATCCCGAAGATCCTTTTAAATTCAGATTTATTATTGATGAAGGAGATCGCCAGTTGAATGATAGTGAATTTAAAGAGGAAAGCCAAAGGTTGATCAGATATTTTTTAGCAGGTCTTACTATTCCTTCTGAGGATTTATGGGTTAATCTTTCCCCATACGAAGAAGACAGGATTGCTCCTAATGATTTAGGTTTAACTGACGTTGGAAGAGATCTCCTTGGCGAAGACTACATTCTAAAACAATTGTCCGCTTCTTTAACTTATCCCGAAAGCGACCTAGGTAAAAAATACTGGCAAAAAATTTATACCAAAACCCAAGATCTCTACGAAACTACTGATATTCCCATTAACACTTTCAATAAAGTTTGGATATCCCCAGATGAAGTATTAATTTATACGGATAAAAACAAAGCGTTTGTTGGTAAGGCGACGTTGAAAGTTATGTTGGAAGAAGATTACGTTGCTATGCAACGTAATCAGACCATAAACCAACCCGTAGGGGCACGGCGTGCCGTGCCCGATAATGTTTCTTCCCAAATCGCAAAAGAAACCATTCTTCCTGTAATTGAAGAAGAGGTGAACAAAGGAGAGCAATTTACCCGTTTGCGGCAAATCTACAATTCTTTAATTCTTGCCACATGGTTTAAGCGCCGCCTGCGGCGCTCAGTTGACACACGGGGACATGTACCGGAAGCGCAGGCCGAAGGCCGAGAACGGTACGTGTCCCCGGAAGTATTGGTATTGGATCAGGTATATTTCGATAAAAACAAAATCAAAGGGATCGAAGGCACAGACCCCAAAATAAAAGAAAAGATTTACAACCAATATCTTCAGGCTTACAAAAAAGGTGTCTACAACTACATCAGAAAAGACCACAACGCACCTACAAACAAACGCATAAGGCGTAAATACTTCTCCGGAGGAACCGTTTTTACCCAGATCCCTACCCCATCTAAACCAATGCCCGGTTATGACGGTGCACCCGGGGCAGGCGTAATCGAAGTAGATCTGCGGGTTTTGGGAAACAATGGTCCTCTATCTTTACTTGATCATCCAGAGGGTAGTGCAAGCTCAGACTTTATTGGTAATGATTTTGAGAAAATAAATCTTGAACAAGCAAATTCGCATTTTATTATTGCCGAAGTTACTCCTGCCAAGGGAAGTAAATTTAAGAAGGGGAAAGTTAAATTAAAAGTTCTTGAGCGGCGAATTAAATCAAATTTTTCTAAAGAAGAAAGAAAAAAAATGGTTGATGCTGCTTCTCCTGACTACAAATCCTTGCTTCAGGGAATAATTGATCTTTTTCCATCTAATGTGCCAATATCTTTTTACGAGGATTCCGATGAGTCTTTAGGAAACCACCGTGGGTTTATTTCTTGCAGTCCTAAGCTGCTTGCTTACGATATTCGGATCGCAAAAAATATTATTGCCCGGGTTCATGAGATTGGGCACTATTTATGGAGATCAGAAATAAAGTTTGGTATGCAATTTGATTGCGATAAGCAAGAATTGATAATTTTAGTTGGAGATAAAGCCAAATTCATTGATGTAAGTTATGCAATCACTAAGCTGCGGGCACAGAACGAAAGCTGGGCGTATGATCTTGAATCTATTGACTCAACCACCGCGCAGGGCCGACATTACTTATTACGAATCCTGCAGCGGCAGATTTTTCGTGAAGCGGATCGAGAGTTCACCCGGTTGGTTAAGCGATCAAAAAAAAGTAGTCCTAAACAAATAACGGAAACTGTTGTGGCCAAAGCAGTAGAACCAGATTTAGGAGCAGTTCTATCTTTAACAAGCTTGGTAGATCCTTCTCATGGACCAGATTTATTCAAGTTAGTAGCTACAGCGACTCCTACCGAATTACTTAATATATATTCAAGCGCAGTAACCCTTGCCAGTTTGATAGAGAGCGCTAAAGCTTTGGACAAAGAGCAATTAAAAAAAACGAAAGAATTTGCCTTATCTGAAGCTAATTTAACATACCTTGGGTTTCAAGCTTTAGCAGAGGTATTCGATTCTATGGCGGAAAAAATTGGAGCAACAAAAAGTGAAGGTGATGACGATTCAAGGTTTATGCCGCTTAGCTTAGAGCGATTTAAGGAGATTTCTGGATTGTTTAGTCCTTTAGAAAGGATTGCCTGTCGAATGGCTGAAGGGTTTGGTTGTCCAAGATATAGTCACGCAGAGATTGTGGATTTTTTTGGTATGTCGCCAAAAAAAGCTAATGTTCAAGAGTTTCTAAAACTGCCATTAGGACAGGTGCAACCACAAGTGCCTTATACTCGTTTGCCAATACATTTTGCTACCGAAGATCAGTATGCAGTATTTCGCCGTGCAGGGATATTCTTTGCTCTGATTGAAGAGATGGAAGGACGTGTGATTCCAGGAAAGAATGAGGAAGATATTATTGGGCAAATTGATAGAGTCATTGATCAGATAAATCCCAAGATAGAGTTGTTGCCGATTAATGATCAAGATAATCAGGAGGCAGACAATAAGCATGGGGTTTCTCTTGAGTTGGCATGTGCGTATTTGGCGGTTCTTCTTTTGGCCGAAGGGTTGGATCTTGAATTGACGCGAGATACTGTAGCGGGTAAGGCTGAGAATTTTATGTTGGAGTACCTTGAAAAGAGAAGGGCTTCTTCTGATCAGATTGAACGGGTTAAGAATCTATTTATGGTGCGTGTTCCAATCAGGCACCCGGTAAAGAAAACATCAAAGTCATCTTTAGCGTTGTCTATTGCGGATGATTCCAAATTGATTTTTCCCAAGACATTGAAAGAGATGGGTGCAGAAAGAATAGAAGAGATATATCAAAGATCAGGCGGGGTATTGACGCGGAGGGAGATGTTTATTGTTAAACTTTTTACGCGTTTTTACCGGGAAGACGAACCAAAGGAAGTAATTCGTATTATTGCATTGTTGAACGAAGAGCTCTCAAGGGCAAAAAGTACTTTTGATTCGGCGGTTAAGAAACTTCAAGATAGTGGAGAATCCAAACTATCCTTTGATAGTGATCTTGGCTGGAAACTCATTGTTGAAAAAGAAGGATATAATCCGGCTGCAGAGATGTTCTTTGATGTAATCGGCGCTTTTGAGGGGGTAATCGAAGCAAGCGAAGGGAGAATTGACCTTGGTGGTTTTATTGAAGGCCTAGAGCGAGTGCGCAATGTGCTACCTCCAATACCTTTAGAAAGCGAAAGCGATATGCTCAAGAAGCGAGGTGTTTATTCTCCTTTAGCGATACATTCTTTTTTCTCAGCAGCGGCTTTTGCTTGCGACCGCAAAGTGCTTCTACCGGAAAGATGGCGTCAACCTAATCACCTCGGTATGATTAAAGCAGCAGCTATAAGGTATTCTGATTTGATTGGATTTTCTCATGAAGATATAGCTTCTTATGTTAGATATGTTAAGCAGACCAGTCAATCAGATGCGGATGTTGTGGCAACAGCAGAGGTTAGAGAACGGTTTGAAATAGTTTCCGGAGAATTAAGCCCCCAACAGAGATTTGTTTATTGCATGGTTGAAGGTTTGAATTCACGGGTGTATACCCATGAAGAGATCGCAGATTTTATCGGAACACAGAGAAACAATATTAGCAGTATCCATCGAGCAGCTGAAAAAGGAATTAGAGTTGCTTTAGCTCGCGCCCCAGAGGGTTTGCGCCCGCAAGCTCCTGATACGAATTTGCCAAAACATTTTGCTACCGATGGTTATCAAAAAGGTGTTACTCCCTCACGGTATAGGGTTTTTCTTAGGGTGGGATTGTTTTTTGTTTTAATTGAGATATTAGAGAAACGTGTGGTTTCGGGAAAGCGTAAAGAAAAAGACATTATTGAAGAAGTTGATGCTGTTCGAGGTAATGCTTTAAAGAAGATAAAAGATAAATTAGGTGATTTTCCGACAAATGAAGAGAATGAGCGAATCGGCATTCGCAATCAAACTTCTTTTCAAGTAGCGTACGCATATTTAGCAGTCCTTGCTTTAGCAAGAGAATTGGGTATCCAGATAGAAGAACGAGATACTCAAGCAGGTAAAGTTAAGAAATTTATTAAAGAGTATCTTGATGGTAAAAGGGCTCCCAGCGAATGGGTCGATGAGTTATTTGAGGTGTTTGCTCCACGTAAGCGGCCGGCAAAGAAAACGCCGCAAGCGTGCGAAGAAGATGAGTCAAGTGTAAGCGAATTTCTATCGTCAGAAAATATTAGGGCAGCGCAGGCAATCACCGAACCTGAACCTACACTTGAACCTGAACCTACACTTGAACCTGAACCTACACTTGAACCTGAACCTACACTTGAACCTGAACCT
>JAAEQW010000273.1 GCA_024231025.1 Candidatus Omnitrophota bacterium | reverse complement strand
TATAATTTGGTCAAGCGACATCAAAGGGGTCAGTTGTTATCCAATTTATTCATCCCCTGGATTATATTCTGATAGTTCTGAGACAAAATTACTCCCTTCCATCCACATTTTTCTCTGGCTAAAGGATCAATATTGCTTGATTGCAAACATTGATTCCTTTCGAAATCAATGGGGGTGCTACACCTGTGGGATCGTATATGTTTCTAGACATTCATTCAATTGGCATTTAGGTCAGCTACTCTCTCTCACCCCCTTAGCCCTGGAAGTGTCCGTGTATTTTAGCATTACCCTCTTTTTAAAAAAATTAACGATTTTTGAATTAAAAAAAATGCCCGAAAATCACGGAAAGCACATAATGCAGGAAATAGAGAGTAGCCGACCTTTGAACTGACCTATCGGGATGGGGCGCTTATGCGCTTTCCATGATTTTCGGACATTTTTATTGATGACATTGTAACTAATGGCTTTTGAAAGAACATGTGATTTTTAAATGCTCATTCACCAATGTGCTGTACTTTTACAATGCACATCTAATCCATCAATGATTTTAAAGTGATTTCTGTCAAGCCTTTTAAAGTCAGTGTTTGTGTTGGATAAAGTTTGTCCTTGTGCGGTTGCCTTGCTTGCT
>JAAEQW010000272.1 GCA_024231025.1 Candidatus Omnitrophota bacterium | reverse complement strand
TGGACTGTTGCCTTATGTCGATCGATATAATCATTTGGTCGATCATTTGGTCATCCGATCATTTGGTCGAATTTTCATTGTGTACCACGCTGTATTATAAGCAAATGCTTGTGCGACGCGCACGTGTCCATGACAATGGAAGCTTGTTTTAATGGTAGCACTTATTATTTTGAATAACATTGCTACCGTTAAACCGATTCTTTTCAAACTTGGCCTGCTCTAACTACACTAGTCTCCATGCATCCTGGCCAAATTTGACACTTCTCTGAATTATTGTTAGGCAGTTGTGCCAATGTAAATTTAAAATAGTTAAAAATGCTACTTTTGTATCGAAAGTGTACAATCTTTGAATAAACTGTAACATTTTAAACATGATCCGATTTGTCTCTTTGAGCTCTATCAAACGCCACCTGAATCTTTAAAAAATTCTGATTTTCGGGATTTTTCCTCATATGGAAGATTTTCAATTTTTCACAAAATTACCCGATTTCAGTTTCGTTTACAGATCTGGAAGGAACTCATCCCGCTGGTTTCAAAAATATAAATAACTTGCATCTGTTGTCCATTTCAACAGTTATTCATCAAAACCCATTGGAAGTCAACAAAGATTCTTCACAATTTTGCAAAACTCTATGGTGAATAACATTGCTAAAATGGAAATACTACAGGGTGTTCTTTTTAAACTTTACGATTTGTTTTTTGAATACCGTATTTCCTCTATTAGACCGGCTGCTAAGCTGGCATCTTCAGGCCAGTCTAATCGAGGAAATACGGTAACCTGGCTTGCACTGAACTGATCTTGACGAAATTTCGTTAGTTTGTACCAACCTGTTTGCCATTATTTGTGACCAACTTTCAATAATTTTTGGCTTCCAGGTGAGTAGGTATGTTGATATGAATTTGAAATTGTTAAAATATCAAATTTTTACTGAAAAACATTAAAATTTTGAAACAAATTGTAAGATTTTATACACATTTCGATTCGTCTCAGCAGTGATTGAGGGTTTTCTGCCGTGGAGCTAATAAGATAGTTAGATGAACACACGTTGTAGCATAGTCTAACTAACTAGCTAGTTAGTTAGATCGTACTTAAGAGCTAATAAGACAGTTATATG
>JAAEQW010000271.1 GCA_024231025.1 Candidatus Omnitrophota bacterium | reverse complement strand
GTCACTCCAGAATTCAGTAATGAAAAGTCATTAAAAATTATTAATCCTGAAGATGCAAAGTCTTCGGATACTGTTATTAAAGCTGATTGCAATGGTATTCTGGATGCTATGATTGAGCACCCGGATAGCAAAAATATTCTTGAAAAATTAACCACTTTTAAGAAAGATTGCAAAATGTTGGAAAACGGAGAGATGAATCCTGAAAAACAGGATAGCTGTCCGTTACCTAAAGGAAAATTCCCAGTTATAAAGAAAAAGAAGTCTACTAATGGATCAACAAGGAAGAAAAGAACAAAAACTAAGGTTCATACGCTTCCTGAAAGTTCTAAATTGGACTTACAGAAAGCAAAGGATCCGAAGAATTATAAGCCACCTAACTGGCCCAATAAAAAATACGTGCCAGCTACAAATGATTTGCCTGAATATCGGCAATATTGGCTTGATTTTCAAAAGAAAACTATCAAAGCTAACCGACGGAAAAAGGGTCGTTTAGTTCAAAAACAGAAAAAGCAAGAAGCGGATGTCAAAGCTTCTAAAATTCCAGTCTTGACTATTAATGAATCTGGGTCTAATTTAGATTCAGGTACCTTAAAACCTGTTTTAAAAAGAGTTTGCCCACCAGACAGTACGGTACCGTTAAAAGGACCATGCTGTGCTAGGTGCGACAAAAATCAATATTGTCTTGATGCGGGAGTGGCAATTCCAAGCGTACGAAGTGATTGCTTGTTACAAGGAAATTTGCATATTGATCCTTGCATTGCAACCGTCAGTGGGAATCAATACTCTAACGAAAGCATCGCTGAATCACTTTATCTAAAATCTTTTGAGC
>JAAEQW010000270.1 GCA_024231025.1 Candidatus Omnitrophota bacterium | reverse complement strand
TAGAAGTTCTTGGGTCTTTTCTAATATTCCTTCTTTAAATTGCCATTTCCGATCTCCTTCAGACGGGACAGTTGGCGACGGGGAACTAGTCAATAGTTCCGAAACTGGATCACTGGATAAACTTAAACCAGCATCCATTTCTCGATCAACCAACAGTTGTTCACATATAAAGGCTGGTTGTTCTTTCGTAACCGAACCAAAGAGAGTAGGTTGCCCCACTGACTCTGGCAAAGTTAGCTCTTCATCGTCAGCCTTTAGATTAGTCTCTTTGGGTTTCTGATCTTCCGACACTTTTTGTTCAACCTTCAATGTTTTTCCGTCTTCTGACTGTTCCATTCGATTTTCAATGTCAATATTAGGATTTATGACATCAGGGCTTTTACTCGGCGTTTTTGCTAAGTGTAAACCCTGACTAGATTTAGCAAATTCAGACAAATCAGGGCTTTTACTCGACGTTTTTGTTGCAATTTTGCATCTGACCTTTTACTAGAGAACAAAACCGCTCAAGACAATGCAAGTCACAACAACAAAGCAGGAGAAATGATTTTCAAATACATTTCATAAATATTACATTATTGTAAATCAAAATCATATTATCCATT
>JAAEQW010000269.1 GCA_024231025.1 Candidatus Omnitrophota bacterium | reverse complement strand
TTTCCGTGACATCCGTTTTTCCATACATTTATTTTTTATATCCGTATAAAAAATAAACTCCTCAGCGCCAAAAATGAACTCCCCAGCGTCGGTTCGCGGGCTAAGAGTAGAGAGTCACGACATCATCGTATCATGTTTTCTGAATTGCCGAATTACCAAATTACGACTCGTAAAAAATTGAGGAAAAATACTAAATTGCATTTGAATTCTATCTATTCGATCATGTAGTAATATATGACACTCATTAAAGATGCATTCACCTGTCGGTACTACAGTGTAAAAGCTAAAGCACAGACTGTAAAAAAGCAAAGCAGTCGTCAGTCTGTCACAGTGATTAGCTAAACGATGGTGAACTTTTCTGGAGATAGCGCCCGCACCCTGCGCATCCAAAAAGCAGGATTTAGGGCCGATTTCTCGAAGCGTCTTTAAAAATAAACCCGGTTTTATCTTTAAATGCCATTCAAATGCGTTTCTCGAAATAAATTGGCAACTTTAAATGCCATTTAAGTGCATACTTAAATGCCCAACTTTAAAGTAGATGCAGAGGTACTTTAACCGGGGAGTTCGGCTAATTGTAAGCTAACAAAAATGTCTTTTCTGCCTCTTTTGATGTGCAAAATGCGACTCGAAGAAGAAAAATGTGTCCGGAAAGGTTGGGATCCGCTCAGGTTTTATAATGACACCGAAATTTACCAACGGTTGCGATTCATAAAGGACGATTTTCTGTACATTGGAGAGAGCAACAATAGAATCAAATTAGAGCAAGAAACGGCGAAAAGAAGAAGGAGACGAACAAATGGACAAGAGAACGACAATGATGTTGGTTGCCACGTGAACGCGTGCTTGAAGGACTCAAGTCGGGGCAAATTTTCCGCAACAATTTCGTCCTGCAGCACTTCACAGAAAAAGACAGGAGAGCTAAACAAAGGGGGAG
>JAAEQW010000268.1 GCA_024231025.1 Candidatus Omnitrophota bacterium | reverse complement strand
CGTTTTTCCGACCCATAGGAAAGACATCACAAAATTCTTAGGGTTTCCCTCTGATCTGACTTATGGGAAGACCAGCGAGGGGTTGTGTCCTCGCTGTTTAAGGGTGGGACACGGTTGGGGCTAGAATTTGTACAGTGTGTAATATTTGTTGACGGAATGTGGTGATCAGTACCCAGAAACTGATATAAGCAATTATTTTATGTTTTGTAGTGAAGTATTTGTGAGGAAATTTTTGCACACTGGTTTTTTTTCATGCATATTTATCAGATCAAGCAATTTATGAAGTGATTTTCCATCAAATTATGTGCGGTACTGTTTATTTATTTCAAAATTGGCAAAATTAAAAGTCATATTAGACTATGCAAAACGTCTAGAATGTGTGTAGTTAAAATTGTGAGAAGATTTTCTCTCCTGTATTACAGTATATGTTTTTGGCACATAAATTTGGCACATGCTATTTCCCATTTTTGATTCTATTGTGATTTCATATGTTTCAGGGTTGTCAATTTAGATACGATGAAAATATGATGTAGACGATGCGCATGCGGTGTGCGTCCATTACTGTATTTTAGTAGTGTAAATATTGAGAGGGTACTAAGGGTTTGTCAGGTAGTATTTTCAGCGTCGTTGGCTAATTTCGATGGTGGGATGGAATTGATGTCGTGACGGCGAATTTCAGGGTCATTTAGGACATTGAGAGGGTACTGAGGGTTTTGGGTACTGAGGTACTGAGGGTACCAGTATTCAGCCATTGTTTTTAGCGTCGTGAGCTTGATTTGATGACAGGATGGCACAGATGACGTGACGGCGAATTTCGGTGCGATGCACATCCTAGGACCTGGGGGTACCAAAGGTTTGACTCTCATTAGTAGTTTGATCAGGTTTTTATGGTACTTAGTCCAACTCGTTTTAGTGGTTTTCATTGATTCGGGGGTTGCATTTAGTAGAACTAGTCAAGAAGCCAAAAAATTTCAATTTGGTGATCTTTCTAAGCAGTAGTGTTGGAATTCATGGACCACAACTTATTTCCAAATTTCAAAATTCCGGGAAAGAAACTGGTTTTAGTTTGAGATTCGGATCTTTTGGTTTCAAAATGAGCCTGTCTTAGACTAGAGAAATTTGGGTTGGAATTTTCCAAATCTGCGGAAAACCAATTTGCAGTTCTATATCAGTATCGATTGGTTTGTCTAGGAAATTTGGGGAAAGTAAGAGTAAATTTGGGTTGGGAAAATGAGAAGTGGTCAGTTTTGTTGTGGAGAGTAAAAGTTTTGTTTGGTTCTTTGTATAAATGGGATTTTACTATCCCTGTCTATGACTATTTTTGAATTGTGTGTACCCAATTTTGAGCGATGCTTTGGTGTTTGTGTGCAGTAAAAGTTGTGTTATTGTTTTTGCCATAACGTGTACTGTATGGACAGGATCAGATCGGAAGCCGCTGGACGCCTAACAGGTGGCAGAGCACCTAATGGATCGAACTCAGGTATGCAAAAATAGGAATAAATTTGAGAATAGTCAGTGAAAAATGATAGGGGATAATTTACAATAATCAAAATTGGGCGTGGATTTGG
>JAAEQW010000267.1 GCA_024231025.1 Candidatus Omnitrophota bacterium | reverse complement strand
TTTAGGCTCTGGACACTTTTCAGGTCCAGAAAGGAACTGACTTTCTTGATTAATATTTTGTCCACAGCACCTGGATTTAGTAAAACTCGACCCAGATAAAGTAGATCTTCTAAACTCCATAGTTGGTTGTGGAGTAGATAGATTGATTCCTTCTTTAAATTGTCGTTGATCTTCTTTAGTAATCAGAGGGATTTTCCAATAGAGCTTTCGCTCAGTTGGATTAGCAATATGATGTAGCAGCAGCAGGCGCCCATTGGAGCCTTTTTTGAGGGAAGCGCCTCTATGCTTTAGCATTGTGGGAAAAAGTGCTTCCCTCGATTTTCAGACTCTTTTTTATATCCGAAAGATCGAGAGGGAGCTGAGGGGTAATGCTAAAGCACACGGACACTTCCGGCAAAAAAGTCTCCAATGGGCGCCTACTGCTGCTCCTTTTAGCAAAAATCGATATTTTTCATGGAGCAATAAAAACTTAACTAGGGGATCTTTCTTGAATTCAGTAACATTTTCAAACAGAGCTCGCAGCGTTGAACAGATTCGTATATAAAAGTCTGCCGTAGTCGCTGTTTTTGGGGTCTTTCTGGCCAAAAGATCGTTTCCATATTTTTTGCATGTTGGTACTGGAGAATTGAGGGGTTAAC
>JAAEQW010000266.1 GCA_024231025.1 Candidatus Omnitrophota bacterium | reverse complement strand
TTCAAACGAGATTGCAAAATGTTGGAAGACGGAGAGATGAATCCCGAAAAACAGGATAGCTTCCCGTTAACCAAAGAAAAGTCTCCAGTTATAAGGAGAAAGTGGCCTACCAAAAGATTGGAAGGGAAGAAAAGAACAAAGGTTAAAGTTCAAATGCTTTCTGAAAGTTCTAATTTAGAAGTACGGAAAGCCAAAGATCCAGAAAAATATAAGCCACCTAACTGGCCCGAAAAGAGATATGTGACAGCTATAAATGATTTGCCTAAATATTGGCAATACTGGCTTGATAATCAAAAGAAGATCACTAAAACTAATCGACGAAGACAACATCATATAGTTCAAAGTCGAACAAAGCCAAAACAAGACCTTGAAATTCTTAAAACTCCAGTTTTGATTACTAAGAAAGAAGAGATTAATTCGAAGCCAGTTGCTTTAAAGTCTATTCTTAAAAAAACTTATACACCAGACAACGTAGTACCGTTAAAAGGATCACGCTGTGCTGGGTGTAGCAAAAATCAATATCATCCTAATGCGAAAGTGGCAGTTCGAAGAGATTACTCGTTACAAGGAAATTTGCATAATATTCCTTACACTGCAACTGTTAGCGAGAATCGATACTCTAACGAGAGCGTCGCTGGCTTTGCCGCGCCTGGGTCACTTTATTTAAAATCTTTCGAGCTGAGCGGTCGGTCCGCTCGCGTTCTCTCTCTCTATCCTTTTAATGAGTCAACAGCCGTCCGACAAAAAATGCCGCAACGAACAAACAAGTACCAAAGAACTAAAAGAGTCGCCGGCGA
>JAAEQW010000265.1 GCA_024231025.1 Candidatus Omnitrophota bacterium | reverse complement strand
TTTGAACGGCGCCTTTAGGGAGTTCCAGAGCCATTTTAGGTGTAGCGTTCGGTGAAATGAAGCATTCAGGAAGGTCACGTGTCATCCTCGATCGGTCGAGGGGTCGATAAAAGTTGAATTGAAGCAAGCGGAGAATGTACATAGTAGTAGTATGTTTAAGCGGTTCTCGAAGGAAGCTTTCATTTTCGTAAAAGTGCATAAGATGCAATTTAGTACTATGCCTGTTGTCATTTGTCATGGTTCCCTGCTTTATAGTAGTTACCTATATCATGGAATACTAAAATTTTGATGGAGTTGCTGGTTTTGCGTTGTATTTTCCCTGAAAAGTATCAGTCCATAAATTACTTGAGCTATCCATGGACCAGAAACCCTTAACGTGCATATACTAATAAACATCCAATGCATGCTTTAATGAATATGAAAGCAACCTTCAAAAACTAATAACGAGACCAACCAACCATTTTTACTTTTTGCTGATCATCAAATATATCGCTAACAGTGAAATGGATGATTACCTAAAATGTTCAAGGTTTATGTTGAATTCGTGCTATGTGAATAGACAAAGGTCAAAAATGTCAGTATTCTATGCATTAGCAATTTTTTGTGGTACAAATAAAAAAAATAAAACAAAAGTATACGAGTTTGGTGAGGAGGCATTTGAAAAATACATGAAAGAAACGAATC
>JAAEQW010000264.1 GCA_024231025.1 Candidatus Omnitrophota bacterium | reverse complement strand
AGATCGGAGGTTGTTGAAAATTGTCTAAAGAAATTAGCGGAGCATCTTGATGCATAGTTTAAAGGCAAAGAACCGAAATGCATCAACTTTACGGGTTAGGATAATTCCTGTATCATTACTAAGTCTAATATGAAAATAATGATTTCGTTCAATACGTTGGCTGACATCTAGCGGTAGGGCTATCGACTGTTCTTTTCACTAAATGATTAATTTACTTATGCAAATTTCGTTGGTTTACTAATCGCGTGGTAGGTATTTTGATGCTACGAAAATTGAGTGGGTAAAAAGAGATATCATGTCGACTCGTGCATTTTTTTCAGACAATTTTCAACAACGTATTCAATGATAAGCGAATAACAATTTTTACAAGAACAAGAAATTACGTAAGATTCAAATGTTCAGGAATGTCAAAACTTTAAAAATGGACAACTCATCGCAAGATCGGATACGTTGTTGAAAATTGTCTGAAGAAATCAGCGGATCGACATGATATTTACTAGGTTAGATCCACACGTTGTAAGATGCTAGGCTAACAATACGCTTTTCAGTATATTTACCCACTGTAAAAGGTGTGCATTTACAGCTAATGGGTTGGCAAGTGAATACATTTAAGTACGATTCAGCGGGTTTTGCTTACGAACTCGATTGGAAAAAATCGAGCTGGATTTTTTTGGACAAGTAAAGTAATTCGCCTCAACGACTCTTACTGAATTACCTGGAGAAACAAATTTAGTTTATCGGCTATCGAAGGATGTTATAGTTTTCAATTTTTTCTTTTCACACACGTATCTATTATGTATAATCCAGGACAATGATGGATTGCATCACCGTTGGATAAAAAATGGTCGCTCGCGAATATGTTAGGCTAAGTAAAATCCAGTTCCCAGCACGGTAGTCATAAAATGCATACCTTTACACTGGGTAAATATACTATCTAAACTATCTGTTTGTTTGTTTGCTTAGTTTCTTTCGAAGGAAGGGCTTTTGCGACAACAGGAACTGCATTATTTTTTTTCCCCATACATGTACTTACTATTTACAATTCAGCACAATGATGGATCGCACTATCACTGGACCAAAAAAAGCGGCTGCTTGCGAGTATGTTAGGCTAAGTAAAATCCAGTTGCCAGCTCGCTAATCGCAAAATCTATACCCTTTACACTGGGTAAATATACCGAATGCGTATTGCTAGCTTAGCATCTTACAGCATGTGGATCTGACCTAGTAAACATCATGTCGATCCACCCACTTCTTCAGACAATTCTCGAAAAGGTATCCGATGCTCGCCCGATGCTTCTTGCAAGTGAATAATTTTTTAAAAAGAATAATTTTCTATCTTTTTCACACATATAAGAAAACGGCGCGTTTGATCTTATTCTGCACCAGTTGTATATCATGTGTAATGTGTGTGGTATGCTGTAAAAGAACATTGCGATTGGGGACTATTAGATAATATACGGTAGTTGCATTTCTAATGCAATAAAGCTTGGTTTATTACACACTACCTTCGGTTGTATATTGCCCGCATTTAGCCCAAACTACTTCAGGGCATGAGGTGATCAGCATCGAAGGGCGATGAACAATT
>JAAEQW010000263.1 GCA_024231025.1 Candidatus Omnitrophota bacterium | reverse complement strand
CTTCCGTTTCTTGCGTGTCTACCTCTACGTATTTGAGTAGTTTTGACGTTTCGCCGGCTATTAAATCTAAACTTTTTGCAAATTGTTGCTTTACACCTTCCGTAATTCCTATCACAGTGCTTACCTTTTTTTATTGTTTTTTGTTTCCGCTTTTAGTCGGATTTCTTTTGTCGAAGGCTTGTCGCAAAAGCAAACGGATTTTTTTGTTCCATTTCTTCGCTTTCTTTATCTCCTTCTTTAAAGACCAGCCGGTCTTTTTGTTCTGTTACATCACCTAAGGGTTGTATTTTTAACTCCTCTAAATATTGTTTTTTTGTCTCCTTATATTCAGTTAAACACTCTAGCAAGAGTCTAGCTACATCTTTATCTTCTGCCTTAAGCTTAGTTTCATCACTCTTTTTTAGCCCTACTCTTGCCATCGACATTAAATCGTTTACTATCTCGCGATCTTCTAACCCCTTGTTTAGCTTTTTGCCTAAATTTACACACATCACTTCAAGTCCCATGGAATGCTTCTCTTGTTCCTGGGGAAAACCAAGAGCCCTTAATAGGTTTTTCAGCATTTTTCCCCTTTTTACCTTTTTTTCAACGGCTATTCTTACCCTTTCTTTATGGGCCTGAATTGCTTTGGATAAGATCGTTACCGAGAGAGATTCTGGATCCTTAAACGCATCCTCTGGGTTTTTAAACAACATTTCAATTATTGGTTTCGACCTTGTAACAGGAACGGGAGGCGCCCCGTTAGCAGCCTCCCGTTGCCCTTCTAAAATCAGTTTTTGGTACTTATAAATATCGTTGGGGACATATTTTAGGCGGTATTCTATTTCTGGCGCTAAAATACAAAATGTGATTAACTGTTGTTGGATTAGTTCTTTTATTTTTACTATCGCATATTTTATAAAGTCTTTAAAAAACTCATGATCAAAATTCTCTATATTTAAAAAATTAGTATAATCCTTTAACTGCTGCTGGTACAGTGTGGCAAACGAACTCGGTGTTTCTTTTGTCGACGGGTCGGCTTCAAAAAAATAATAATTATAATCAAGTAACAAGTATCTGTCGAGATCTTTAAAAGAGAAAGGATTTTGTAGCCCAAAATGTTCTTTGGCCAATCTTAACAACGCCCTTGGTTTTTTTTTGTTATCTATATTATCCTTAACACTTGCAGGGATTTTGTTTATGTTGCTTTTTTCTAAGTATTGCATAAACAGTTTGGAAAAAACAAAAGGTCCAAAATAAAGCGTGTCCCCCGCCACAAGCACATCTTGTTTATCTAGAACAACATTTTTTTCTATTTCTTTTAAATTAGTGTCAAGGTATACCCCCGCTCCTCCTATTTGCCCCGGCAAGGGTGCTTTGGGAATGTTGGGAATGGGAACGTTGGGAATTGGGGCATTAGGAATACCGACGCTTACTTCGACGGGGGGTTTAAATTCCAGGAACCCAATTTTTGAAACAAATGTTTGTTGCGAAATTTCTTTCAAAAGGGGATATATTCCGTTCCGCTCTATTACTAAATCTAAAACCTTGAGTTCTTTTTTGTCTACATCCTCATCAGATAAACTCATATGGGCTCCGTAGGATTCTACCCCACCTCCCGGGAGCCTCTCTCTTAAAACAAAATAAGGGTCTTTTACCTTAACCTCTCTTCTGGGGTTACTTTCGTCCTCTTTATATGCTTTAGCCTCGATAGAGAATGTTTTCTTAGACTCATTAGAATTTTCCTTAGACTCATTAGAACTTTTCTTAGACTCGTTAGATGAGACTTTCTTTTCTTTGGAGTTTTGCGAAAGTCCCGTGTTTTTGAAGGCGGAAGACTTTTTTAAGCTTTCAAATTGTTCAACTAAATCTTGATGTTGTTTTTTAAGCTGATTAAATTTTTTCATTAATTCATTCGCTTTAATTTTTTTACGCTCTTCCGGCGTTGTCCCGCTAAAATCAGAATCAAAGCCCGGGTATTTTTTTTCGATTGTTTTTTTCATTGTCGCTTCCTTGGTTCTCCTTCTTGTGCTCCTTGTACTCCTCAAGATTCTTGCCTAGCTTTCCTTGATCAGCCCCAAAAGCACAAAATGCCCCGAACAGCTCGTGCGCCCCGGCCGAGTCGAGATCGCTCTCTTCGTCGGGTTCTTCCTCCCCCTCAGTTAATGGCCCCACTTCCAGGGCGTCATTTAGCTCTCGTTGGGTTAGATCTTCAGCTCTTCTTTTTTTTGGTTAACAGAAGACAAAAGGAGATCCGCCTGGTCTTTTTCTAAAAGTTTCTTCAGGCTTTTTTCTAAGTCGCCTTTGAGGAAATGTTCCAAAATGGCGGGACCATGTTTAAGATAGTTACCCTTACCTTCCCCATTCTCCCCGGGCTCCATCCCCTCGTGCCAATCCCACGAATGGGCGGGAATAGTTAGGGCAAGGCCGACCCTTAGGGGGTTCGATCCGGGGCCCCCCAGTGCCGGGGTGGCATACACCCACCCCCTCTTATCCGTATGGCTATCTAGGGCTTGCTCAAGACACTTTACTATTACAACCCCGCCTTCGTTAAGGCGCGCTGCCCCAAAGTGTTCGCTATGGAACAACATGTGGGCAAAGTTTTTGTTTGGTAGCTTCACGGCCTCCGTTATCTTGGAGCCTTGAACCCCGCTGAACTTTATTGAACCTTCCGCAAAAGCAAAACATTCTTTTATTGAAACTGCTTTCGTTTCATCAGCCCCAGCCTTGTCTTCCGATGTTAAACCCCCTAGAAGCTCGGTTATTATAAACTCAAATCCCATGAAATGAGTAACAGCGCCCGTTGCTAAAGCACTTGCTCCATGGCCTCCCGCGTAATTTTGGTTAATTATATACTCTTCTCTTAATAAATCTTGGATTTGAGCTTGACCACAAACAAAATACATTTTTTTGCCCGCGTTTCCCGTTCCTCTTTCAAGATAGTCTTTTGCTTTTAGTAACTTTCCAACTGTTAACCCCCCCTCTCTCAAATTGTTTTTAAATTGAAAGCTACGTAAGTGAATACCCTCCTCCCCCCTAACATCAAAGCTTGAAGGTCCGTCGGGTCCGGTAGAAATAACGTTATTTAAATCAAAAAAAAGTGGCACTTTTCCATCGTATCCACCCCCCACCGTTGAGCCTACCGCTTTTATAATCGCCCTATCTTTAGCTCTTGCCATAGCAAAACCCGCCGCTTTAGGGTATTTACTGGTAGGGTCTCCTATTAGGTTTAGTTTGTCCCCTCTATCTAGTATCTCTGTCCAGGTGTATTTTCGACAGGTCAACTGTCTTCTTCTGATATCTGTGTAATGAAATCGAGTGTCTGTTAACCCTTCGTTTTCCTTTGTCCCATACCCATAGTGTCCCAGTCCAGAAATGCCGAACATCTCCCCTTGTGCCGGAATTGGCCGTCTATCTACTTCGTCTGCTTCGTGTTGCATAACGGTATCAAAAAAAGATACTTCCGTTTCTTGCGTGTCTACCTCTACGTATTTGAGTAGTTTTGACGTTTCGCCGGCTATTAAATCTAAACTTTTTGCAAATTGTTGCTTTACACCTTCCGTAATTCCTATCACAGTGCTTACCTTTTTTTATTGTTTTT
>JAAEQW010000262.1 GCA_024231025.1 Candidatus Omnitrophota bacterium | reverse complement strand
GTTGAACTAGGCACTGAGCTTACGGCTAAGATATGGCAGGTTGACGGCAATCATCTGATCGGGCACGTTGTGGATGAAGACGGCGATGTTAAATTTACAGTCTATGCAAGTTTCGGCGATCCCGGAGATGATATTATGCAAGCAAGCGAAGCTGAAGACCCCGTTCACGATAAAGGTGGTACGGGCGGTGTGGTATTTAAAGATTTAGTTAAAGCCAATGGAGAAATTAAATACAACTGGTCACCTAAACTAATTAATCAATTTAAAAATCTAAAAGGAATTAAGATATCTACCATTAGAGATGGTGATGGTGTTAAGGCGATGCTGGAAGAAGAAAGCAATGTAGAGTGAATCTGACCCCATTACTTTTGGTCGCTTGCTGACAAAGTAACAATTGATTTATAACCCCTTGCTCGCGAGACACTTACCGTCAACGTCTCCTTTAATCTGACAAAAATATTGGAAAAGATCTTGACAAATGTCATAAAAATGTGGTACACTCGCACATCATGAAGAAAATCATAATTTTATTAATGACATTGGGCGTTTCTTTCAATGCTTTTTCTTCCTTTCACATGGTGCCTGGCCTTGATGATGCAAAAATCAAAAAGGTGGAAGTATCTGTTTTAGAAGGCAATCTTATGTTTGTTGCTTCTTCGAACGCGCTTTATAAAAGCGAAGATTCAGGGCTTAATTTTAAAAAAGTGGCAGTTTTTAAAGATGAAGAAGTAAAAGATATTTTTTTAGATTCCGATCTAGCCGACAAACTCTATCTTGCAACCTCTCGGCATATTTTTGAGTTTGGTATGCAGCAGCGGAGATTATTTTCTGCTAGTGACGAGCAGATAATTTTTACTGTTTCGAAAAATAAAGAAGAGATTTATATTGGCACTAGCCAGGGTCTATATCGCGGAGATGAAAATATTCTAAGTTGGCGTAAAGTTGCCGGGCTCGATGATTGTAGTGTATATTCTTTAGACTATACTAAGGAAGTTCTGTATGCAGCAACCAATAGAGGGGTTTATGCTGTAGCTGACGATAAGGCAAAAAGATTGTTTATCACCAGGGATGATCAAGAAGATATTAGCTTGATGACGAAGGCGATCAAGGTTGATTGTTTTGATCAAGAAATAATTTGGCTGGGTACAAACAAGGGGCTGTTTGTTTCTCGCGATAATGGAATAACTTGGAATAAGTTTCATGCGTTGGGATTGAATAATCTTGATATTGATGTTTTGGCGCAAGCTAAATTTGAAAAAGATGCTATTTACATAGGTACAGCTAAAGGGTTTTTCCGCGTTGATATCAAGGTAAAAAAAGCAAAATATATCTTTGAAGGAGTATATGGTAAAGGAATTTCTGACATCGAGTTTAATAACGATGGTGAAGTTTATCTTGCGACTTCAAAGGGTTTATTTGGCAGTAAACATTTTGCGTCTTTCTCAGAAGCAGAAGCATCAAATAATATTTTAGAGGATGAACCTGCGATAGAAGATATCCAACAGGCTGCTTTGCATTATAATGAGGTGCACCCAAATAAGATTAAAAAATGGCGCAAAGGATTAAAGTTTAGAGGATTTTTTCCCAGTTTAAGCTTAGGATACGATAAAGTTATTAATTACGATAGCGGAGTGGACCGCTATTATGTTGGGCCGCGTGATTGGGATGTGCTATTTTCCTGGAACATGGGGGATTTACTTTGGAATTCTTACGAGGACGATGTTGATACCAGAGCGAGGCTTAATACGCAATTAAGATTGGACATTCTTGATGAAATAAACAGAATATATTTTGAGCGGCTTCGTCTCAAAAACGAGATGCAGGCAACCACGTTAAATTCGAAAGAAATGTTTCAAAAAAGCTTAAGGCTAAAAGAGTTAACAGCAACTCTTAATGGCTACACAGGCGGATTTTTTTCACAAAAACTTCGAGAAGTTAGTCCTGCGCAGTAACCTCTTAGAGAATAAAAGATTAGTGCAATATCGAGGGATAAGTAATATAATAAAATATATTACAAGAGGGGAATTTATATGGGTTATTTTTACGGGCCGGTTTATTCTAGAAGATTAGGTTTTTCTTTGGGAGCGGATATTATCCAGAAAAATATCTGTTCATTTGATTGTCTTTATTGCCAATTGGGCAAAACTATCAAAAAAACAAATCATCGTTTCAGCAAGGTTGATCAAGGCAAACTAATCGAAGAGTTAAGGCAGCGATTAAGCGAAAAGCCAAAGATAGATTTTATTACTATTTCTGGTTCGGGGGAGCCTACTCTTTGTGGAGATATCGGCAAGGTAATCAAGTTAATTAAAAAAGTAAGTAAGCGGCCGGTTTGTGTGATTACAAATTCTTCTTTGTTGAATAAAAAAAGTGTAAGAAATCAATTATTGTCCGCTGATCTCATCATCCCGTCTTTAGATGCGCCTAGTGCCGATATTTTTAGAAAAATAAATCGTCCGCATACCGGAATTTCCTTCAACGAAATAATACAAGGATTAATCAAATTACGCCAGGAGTTTAAAGGAAAAATTTGGCTTGAGGTAATGTTGCTTAAAGGAGTAAATGACAAAAAAAGTGATTTTATAAATTTCAAAAATATAATTGACAGTATCGCTCCGGATAAAATTCATTTAAATACTCCAGTTAGGCCAACCCCATGTGTTAGAAAAAACCTTATGCCGTCGCCTGATAAAATCTTACTTTTCAAATCTATACTTGGACAAAGAGCGATGAGCATTATTTCTCGAAAAATAATTAAGAATGTTGACAAAGCGATTAGCGATAAAGCTATCATTGATTCTTTAAAAAGAAGACCGCAAACAATTGTTGATCTGGCGGTATCCTTACAAATAAGAACGAGCAATTTAAAAAAACGCATGCAGAAACTTCTGCTGGATGGTAAAATTCAAGCGAATGTCCAGAACAGGAAAAAATATTTTTTAGTCAGAAAATGATAAAAGAAGTAGTAGAAAAAATTATAAAAGATATTCCTGGGAATGTGGAAATTGTTGCCGCAGCAAAACAACGCACGCCCCAAGAGGTGCTGCAGGCAGTTTGTGCAGGAGTTAAAATAATTGGTGATAATTATGTCCAAGAGGCACAGAAAACGAAGCGGGCACTGGATGGCGATTTGCAATGGCATTTTATAGGGCGCCTTCAAAGTAATAAGGTTAGGCGGGCAGTCAAAATTTTTGATGTAATTCAAACCTTAGATTCATTTAAGTTAGCACGGCTCATTAACGCAGAAAGCCATAAAATAGGCAAGGTGATGCCAGTTTTAGTTGAAGTGAATGTGGCTAGAGAGCCCCAAAAAGGTGGTATTTTTCCTGATCAGGTAGAGGAGTTTATCCAGCAAGTTTTAAACTTAAAAAACATAAAATTAATCGGGCTTATGATGATGGGGGAATGGTCGCAAAATTCAAAAGATTTGCGTCCTCAATTTAAAGAAGCAAAAAATCTTTTCGATAAGATTGGACAGTTGCACAAAGATAAGTTAGACTGGAAATATCTATCAATGGGGATGAGCGAAAGCTATAAAGTGGCAATCGAAGAAGGAGCCAACATGGTAAGGTTGGGAACAGCTATTTTTGGGCAAAGGAATCAAAAATAAGGAGATTTAATAAAGTGAAAATACGGGTTTTATTCGACAAAGAAGGAATAACCGACAAGATTAGTGTAGGGCAGGGTGTGTCGTTTTTAATTGGTGATAACATTCTTTTTGACACCGGAGAAAAGTTTGAAGATATTCAAAGGAATGCTGAAATCATGGGTGTCGATTTATCAAAAATTAAAAAGATAGTAATATCTCACCAGCATGAGGGTCATATCGGAGGGCTTTGGGGGTTTTTGAATGATAATAAAGATGTTACCGTTTATATTTGTGCTGATTCAGGAGTGGAATTTAAGGAAAAGCTTGCCGCCTCTGGTGCGAATGTCGTACAGGTGAAAAATATGACCGGAATAGATGAAGAGGTGTATTCTACAGGTGAGAGTTTAGTGATGTATGAAGGCAAGGGTTTGGTAGAACAGGGGTTAATTATAAATTTTGAAGACAGAATAGTTTTAATATTCGGCTGCTGTCATCCGGGAATACTAAACGTTGTTCATAAAGCAGGTGGAGCACTTGGAAAAAAAATTGACTATATGATAGGAGGATTTCACCTTATAGACAAGGAGCAGCGTTTTATGAAGTACATAGTGAATGAAATGGCAGTTTTAATAAAGCGGGTAGCACCACTACATTGCACGGGTCCTGATGCTGGAAATCTATTAAAAGAAATATATAAGGATAATTTCCTAAGTTTAAAAGCAGGAATGGAGATCGAAATATAGGAGGATATTTATGCGAAAAGCAATTGTATTACTTATTTTTTCATTAATGATTACAGGGTGCGTAGAAATGCGCGATTACACCGGCGTAAAACATGGAGCATTTGCATTGTGTAAAGAGCAAGGTTTTGGTGAGGGCAAAGACACTAAGGATTATTATGTTATTGATGATCAGCTTGCTTTAATTGTACGTGACACAAAGAATGAAGTAACACGAAAAATAGGATCGCCGGATACAATAGAACGCACTATTGATGGGTTTGATTGCTGGAGTTATAGTGAAAGAAAGTTAAAGTTGTATTTTGAAGGTGACCACCTTAAGCTTTGGAACGAACAGTAGCCTCCCTACTTGTTTTTAGTAAAAATTTTTCAAAATTTAACTGCAGAAAACTTATTGCACCCTGCGCTTATGCCCAGGGTGGATGTAGGTTTCCGTTAGGCTTGCATGTGTTAAAACGGATAACAAATGTGGTATAATGAAAAGTTGAAAGTATTTTCGTAAAATTGTTGATAGATATGATTAAAGATATTATTGAGCAAACAATAGAGAAAAAATGTTTATTGAAAAAGAAAGATAAGCTTTTGCTCGGAATTTCTGGCGGCCCTGACTCTATTTGTCTTTTGCATGCTTTTGCGCAATTAAGAGAAAAGTATAAGTTTTATTTAATCGGAGCGCATTTTAATCATGCCCTAAGAGACCAAGCCGACAGCGAGGAAGCGTTTGTTAAAAAAACATGCAGCGAGCTTAAGGTAAAAATAATAAGCGAGAAAAAAGACGTTAAAAAATTTTTCAGTGGAGATTCTTTAGAGCAGACAGCACGCCTGTTACGTTTTGATTTTTTTTCAAAGTGTTCTCGTCAAACAAAGATAAAAAAAATTGTTCTTGCCCACCATAAAGATGATTTAATCGAAACTGTTTTAATGCGGATGATAAGAGGGGCGGGCCTTAAAGGGTTACGAGGATTTTTGCCTAAAACCAAATACAAGAGCCTAACGATTGTTCGGCCTTTGATCGGTATTCGAAAAGACGACATCATGCAGTGGCTTAAAAAGAATGAAATTTCTTATTGTGTGGACGAAAGTAACTTCGATGAAGTGTTTTTACGCAATCGAATTAGATTAAAGTTGATCCCGCTGCTTAAACAATTAAATCCTAACATTGTTGATAATTTGGCAAAATTAGCAGACCATATTGCGTTAGACTATGACTTTATTCACAATCTTGCGCATAAGGAATTTCAATCTTTAAAGAGAAAAGAAGCCAGAAACACACTTGGCCTTGATTTAAAGCGGTTAAAACAACTTCAGCCCGCAGTAATAAATAATGTCATGATGATCGCGATCGAAGAATTAAAGGGGAATACGCGAAAAATTGAAAGCCGACACCTTCAAGAAATAAAAGATCTTCTTATCAATAGGCCAACAGGAAGCACTGTTGATTTGCCTGATTTATCGGTGAGAAAAAATGACCAATGTTTGCAGTTTTTTAAAACTTAAAATATGGATGTTTTAAAGTTTATTATTGAAGTTATGGATGCTTGCGGAACAATGGCTGTTTTGCTGCTTTCAGCACTTTTATACATTATTTTGCGTCGTCCAATACAGAGGGTAATGTTTTCTATCACCGATTGGCGCAGGAGAACTACCAGAATAGTTAAGGACGACAGAATTGTTCGGCGTGTAAGGGCGGTGATCGGATCTTTAGGTGCAGCACCAATAGAGGTGATTAGCAACGAAATAAGAACGATCATTGCCATGGGCGAGTTAGCTGTTCAACCTTTGACAGAAGCCCTAAAACATCGCCATCCTCGTGTTCGTTGGATAGCGGCAAAAGCGTTGGGAGAAATTAACGATCCTGATGCGATAGTGCCTTTGATTAGAGCATCCGGCGATAGAGATAGCTCTGTGCGTTTAACTATTGTGACTACACTAGGTAATAGTGCGGATTTGCGGGTGATAGAGCCGTTGGTGTTACGTCTTAAGGATAGGGACCATTGCGTGCAATTGGCGGCGCTAGTTCCTTTTGCTGCTGGTAAAATAAAAAATTCATTAGCGGTTGCGCCAATAATGGATTTGTTAAAAGATAACGAATCTAGCACACGTGCGGATGCGGCTAAAGCTCTTGGTGAAATTGCTGATCCCAGAGCGGTAAGGCCGCTAGTTGAATTGTTGAGTGATCCCGACTGGGGAGTGCAAGAGCAGGCAATAAGGGCTTTAAGAGAAATAAAAGACACCTACGCGGTAGAGGCCTTAATTGTTGCCTTAAGCCATGAAACTCTATACATGCGTCGTGAAGCAGCTAAAGCACTTGCTAGCATTGGCGATGGGCATGCTGTTGAGCCGCTACGCAAGGCTCTATCTCTAGATGAAAACGAAGAGATAGCCGATATTTTGGCTAGTGCGTTGAAAAAACTAGAAAAATAGAGCCAAATTTTAATTTCTTGATTTCATAAACCCTTACAGTATAATATTTGGATATGGGAAAGAAGAAAAAGCCATCTAAAGAAAATTTAATGAGGTCCAGTTTTTTTTGGATTCTCATGTTTTTAGGCGCAATCTGGGTTTTTAACCTGTTTAATATGGGGGTTACTAGCCAAATGGAAAAATTGCGCTACGACGAATTTTACTATCTGGTAGAAAATAATTTAGAGCAACCGGTGATCAGGCGAGTTAAAAAAATGCTCAATTTTATTGAGGGCGAATACACCGCAGAGTATGCCAGCAGTAAAGGAAAAGATTATTTTCACCTTTATATTCCCGAAGAAGATAAGGAAGTTATTCCCCTTATTAGGAAGAATGTTAAGGAATTTGTAGTTGAACCTCCACGTACTGCTTGGACGAATTTTTTTATATCGCTCTTTCCGGTGGTTGTTTTTATTGCTTTTCTCTGGTATCTGTCTAACAAGGGGAACCAAATGGGCTCGCGTGTGTGGGGCTTTGGTAAATCTCGAGCTAAAATTTTAGAAAAAGGAAAAACACTTAAAGTTACGTTTCATGATGTTGCCGGCATAGATGAGGCTAAAGAAGAGCTGAAAGAAGTAATAATGTTCCTTAAAGATCCTAAGAGATTTCAGCGCTTAGGAGGAAGAATTCCTAAAGGAGTTTTATTAGTTGGTCCTCCGGGTTGCGGAAAAACACTTTTAGCGAAGGCAGTTGCAGGAGAGGCAGAAGTCCCCTTTTCAAGCATTAGCGGTTCTGATTTTGTTGAACTATTTGTTGGTGTGGGTGCTTCACGGGTGCGTGACCTTTTTGAACAATCTAAAAAAGCAGCGAAGGTTCGAGGAAAAGGATGTATTGTTTTCATTGATGAAATTGATGCGGTGGGACGCCAGCGGTTTGCCGGTATTGGCGGTGGTCATGATGAAAGAGAACAAACACTGAATCAATTATTGGTTGAGATGGATGGGTTCCAAACAGATCAAGGCGTTATTGTTATGGCAGCTACCAATCGTCCCGATGTTTTAGATCCCGCGCTTTTGCGCCCCGGACGTTTTGATCGCCATATTGTAATTGATGCTCCTGATATAAAGGGTAGAGAAGCGATTTTAAAAGTGCATACTAAAAAGATAAAATTGGCCAAAGAAGTTGATTTAAGTGTTATCGCCAAGCAAACTCCGGGATTTTCCGGGGCAGATTTGGAAAATCTGTGCAATGAAGGCGCTCTTTTGGCTGCGCGTAGAGAAAAAAACGACGTAGGTAATGACGAATTGCAAGAAGCAATGGAAAGAGTTATCGCCGGTCCGCAGCGAAAAAGCAGAGTTATCCCAAAGAAAGAAAAGGAAATTACAGCGTTTCACGAAGCCGGCCATGCCCTTTTGCATCTTTATTTAAAAAATGTGGATCCATTACATAAAGTATCAATTATTCCTCGTGGAGTAAATGCCTTAGGTTATACCATGCCCTTGCCTGTTCAGGACAGGTATACATATTCGCGTTCAGAGCTTTTAGATAAGATATGTTCGTTATTCGGTGGCATGGCTGCCGAAGAATTAATTTTGAAAGAAGTAACAACTGGTGCGCAGAATGATTTGGAAGTTGCCACAAAAATAGCTCGAAGAATGGTTTCGGAGTTTGGCATGAGTGAAAGAATAGGGCACATGGTTTTGGGCAAAAGCCAGGGGCCAGTTTTTCTTGGACGTGATCTCGCCGAACATAAAAATTACTCTGAAGAGATGGCAACAGCTGTTGATGACGAAATAAAAAAAATTGTGGAAGCGCAATATCAATGTGCAAAAGATATTTTGCAAGAGCACATAGAAGAATTAAGAATTGTTGCTCTAGTCCTTCTTGAAAAAGAAGTATTAACCGTCTCTGAGGTCAAAGAAGCGATAGGGTTTAAGGATGCAGATTCTACCTCTTGTGATTCATAAAGAGCAAACCGCTCGACAGCTTCTTTGTTCCTTGGGAGTTAGTCTTGGGGGGGTGAAAATTCTTTCACCGAAGGCAGTTTTTTCTGCTTTTAAAATAGAAGGGATTAGTTCTCCAGCGGCAAACATAGTAAAACAACATCTTCTTTCTTTAGGTAGTGATGCTGCCTTGAGCCGAGAAGTTTTAATAAAGAATGTAAAGACTTCGATTATTATTTTTGGAAGCATAAAGCAATTGCGCGCGCTCTGTGATAAATTAAAAAATCAACCATTTGGGCTTAAAGAAGTTTCGAAAGAGCTTAGCATGGGGCTGAATAATATTTATAGCGAGCCAAAATTAAAAATTCGCGGCAAAGTATTAAGCTTAAAAAAGCCAGTCATTTGTGCGATAGTAAATTTAACCCCTGATTCATTTTCTGGTGATGGGCTATTGCGGGGCAGCCCTAAAAAAAATAAAGACGCCGCCTTAAGGCAGGCATATCAAATGGTAAAGGCTGGCGCTAAAATTATTGATATCGGTGGCGAATCTAGTAGGCCGTTTTCTAAGAGCATCTCTTCTTCTCTAGAGAAAAAAAGAGTAATACCAATTTTAAAGGCCTTACGCAAGGAATTTAAAAAAGTTTTTATTTCGATTGATACATATAAATATGAGGTGGCGAAAGCAGCTGCCGGTGCAGGGGCCGATATAATAAATGACATTACATCTTTGCGTCAATCGCCGAAAATTGCTTCTTTAATAAAGCAGTATAGGCTTGGAATCGTGTTAATGCACATGCAGGGTAAACCTAATACGATGCAGGCGAATCCTAAATATAATGATGTCGTCTCTGAGGTGAGTAGCTTTTTTCAAGAGAGACTAAAGTTTTGTTATAGTAAAAGTATAGAGAAGGAAAGCATTATTGTTGATCCGGGAATAGGTTTTGGTAAGCGACTAGAAGACAACTTAAAGCTTATAAATCGATTAGATAGTTTTAGAATTTTAGGTCGGCCTATTTTTGTTGGTCTTTCTAGAAAATCATTTATTGGTAAAGCGTTAAGCTTAGAAGTTTGTGAGCGTTTGATTCCAACTGTTGCGGCAAATACAGTTGCGGTTATTCGGGGTGCAAATATATTGCGGGTTCACGATGTGAGCCAGGCCCGTCAGGCGCTTGATATAACTTCTCAAATTATGGGTAATTAATGGTTAATTTATCATTACTTTTAGGGTGGAAAGCGATAGTCCAAATACTAATTTTGTGGCTCGTGATATATCATGTTTTTATTTTTTTTAAAGGAACAAAAGCGATATATCTTTTAAAGGGTATAATAATTTTATTGGTTGCCTTTTTTGCTTTTCAAAAACTAGGGCTAACTGTTTTGAGCTGGTTGCTAGCTAAATTATTTGCGTTCTTTTTAATTTTTATGGCAATAATTTTTCAGCCAGAATTACGTGAGGGCTTGGTGCGCCTGGGTAAGGGGCATCTTTTTTATATTGAAGCTCAAAAGGAAGAGATAGAAAAAACAATAAAAGACATAGTTTCTGCAGCGGGTAAACTTTCTCGCCGCAGGATTGGTGCGCTTATTGCGATTAAACGGGAGATTGGACTTAAAAATTATATTGAAAGTGGAGTAAACATCGAGGCTAATCTTACTTCCGAATTATTGCAAAATATATTTTATCCTTTTGCGCCATTGCATGATGGCGGGGTTATTGTTGTGGGATCAAAAGTTGTTGCTGCTTCATGCCTATTCCCTTTAAGCGATAATTCTCACCTCGAGAAAACATTGGGTATGCGCCATCGCGCGGGTGTTGGACTTTCTGAGCACTCTGATGCTTTGGTAGTGATGGTGTCCGAAGAGAACGGTGCCATATCTTTAGCAATCAACGGACAATTAACCAGAAACTTAACGCCGAATGACTTATTCACAATTTTAAAAGGGCAAATGAGCAAAGTTGCTTAATCGGGGAGGTTTAGCGGGGTGAAGATAAAAATTGATAAAGGTTTTGTTACTAATCATTTTTGGCTTAAAGTGGTATCTTTGGCAATCGCGATTATTGTTTGGCTTTACATCAGCGGAGAAATTATCAAAGGCGTTAGGGTATGAAGTTGGGGGTCAATGTTGATCATGTTGCAACTTTGCGTCAACAACGGCAGACTCGTTATCCCGATCCGGTTGTTTGTTCTTTGCTTGCTGAATATGCCGGATGTGATTCCATCGTCATGCATTTAAGAGAGGATCGCCGTCATATACAAGAGCGAGATCTGCGTCTTGTTAAAAAGGCAATTCCGATTCCTTTAAATCTGGAGATGTCCGTTGCTAAAGAAATTGTTGAGTTTGCTTTAAGACTTAAGCCGTATCAAGCGACTTTAGTTCCTGAAAAAAGAAAAGAACTTACCACTGAAGGCGGACTTGATTTGGTAAAAAATTACAATAAAGTGAAAAAGGTAGTTGAAAGGCTTCAGTCTAAGGGGATTAGGGCGAGCTTGTTTATTGATCCAAGAATTCGTCAGATCAAATATGCTAAAAAAATTGGTGCTTCTAATATTGAGATCCATACCGGAAAATTTTGTGATGCCAAAACTGTTATATCTAAAAAAAATGAACTCACAAAAATAAAAGAAGCTGCAAATTTTGCGAAAAAGATTGGTTTTTTTGTTGCGGCTGGGCATGGAATAGATTACGAAAATGTAAAACCAATCGCAAAAATTAAAGCAATTGAAGAATTAAATATTGGTCATTCTATAATTTGTCGTTCGGTTGCAGTTGGAATTGTGCCTGCGGTGGAAGAAATGGTTGGTCTATTAGGAAAGAAGAGATGATATTGGGTGTTGGGATAGATATGGTAAAGATTGAAAAAATGGAGACTGCCATTAATAAGTGGGGGAGCCATTTTATTGATAGAATTTTTAACAGTGAAGAGTTGGAGAAAATTACCCCTGGTAAGATTTATTATCAGCGGCTGGCGGCTAGGTTTGCGGCTAAGGAAGCAGTTATCAAAGCAACATCAAAAAATTTCTCATTAGCCTTAAAGGACATTCTGATTTTGAACAAAGAAAACGGTGCGCCTTATTGTAAATTTGTAAAAAAATTAGATGTTGATGTGCTTCTTTCAATAACTCATATTAAGGATTATGCAGCTGCTTGTGCAGTTGCTCAAAAAATATAAAATGGGTGTATGTTTACCAAAAAGAAAACGTGATTGTCATAAAGGCGATTGCGGATACGTTTTAGTGCTTGGCGGCTCAAGCGGCCTTACTGGAGCGGTTTGTCTTTGCGCTTCGGCAGCACTAAGGAGTGGAGCGGGGCTAGTTAGAGTTGGTGTGCCGAAGTCTTTAAATCATATTTTCGAAATTAAGTTAACTGAGGTGATGAGCATCCCCTTAGCAGAGAAGGATGGCTGTCTTTCTGTTGAGGCTTTTGGTGCGATTACCTCACTTTTAAATAAAATAGACGTAATTGCCTTAGGCTGTGGCGCGGGTGCTGCTAAAGGACTAGTGCTTAAAATTATAGAAGAAGTGAATAAGCCACTAGTTATTGATGCCGATGGGATAAATGCCTTAGCGGGTAACCCTGATTTTTTAAACAGAAGAAGGTCTCAAGAGGTTGTGTTAACTCCTCATTTGGGAGAGTTTTCACGTTTGACAGGTGCGAGCGTAGATACAATAAAGAAAAAGAGAAAAGCGCTTGTAAAAGATTTTGCTTTTCGTTATAATTTAACCCTCGTGCTAAAGGGCAATCGCAGCCTGGTGGGCAGCGGAAAAAAACTTGTTGAAAATAGTACAGGAAATTCTGCAATGGCAACTGCAGGAACTGGTGACGTATTAACGGGTATTATTGCTGGTTTATTGGCCCAAGGCCTTTCGCCTTTTGATGCCGCAAGGACGGGTGTTTATTTGCATGGTTTATCTGCAGATATTGCAGTAAAAGATAAAACTCAAAATTGTCTTATAGCGTCTGATATAATTGAATATTTACCTAAGGCAATGAAGAAAATTAAATGATTCTTTGAAAATAAAGTGATGAACATTAGAACATTTGATCAGTAGACCGCATTATTGCATTTCTCTAATGCTCAAATGCTCAAATGCTCCAATGCTCTAAAATTTACGAAGTAAATTTTGCCCAGGTAGCTCAATTGGCAGAGCAGATGATTTGTAATCATCAGGTTGAAGGTTCAACTCCTTTCTTGGGCTTATTTATTTATAAGTCGTAAGTGTTAAGAATTAAGTGAGCATTGAAATCTCAAACATTAGAACATTTGATCATTAGACCGCATTATTGCATTTCTCTAATGCTCAAATGCTCCAATGCTCTAAAATTTACGAAGTAAATTTCGGGCAGGTACCCTAGTGGACAAAGGGGGCAGACTGTAAATCTGCTGCGCTTGCGCTTCGAAGGTTCGAATCCTCCCCTGCCCATTTTTATTCCGCTGATAAGCGGGATAAAAATAGAGAATCGAAATTAGAAAATAGATGATTTTCGATTCGGTCTATTCTCTATTTTCAATTTTCTTGTGCTAAAGTGCAGCGTTGTTTTTTTGAGAATAGATCTATTGAACAATAGATCGTCTCGAAGTTTCGAGACTCTAAAATTTACGAAGTAAATTTTGCGGGTGTAGTTCAGTGGTAGAACACAAGCCTTCCAAGCTTGATACGTCGGTTCGATCCCGATCGCCCGCTCCATTTATGATAATTGTGAATTGCGAATTTTGGATTGGAGATTGGTAATTTATAATTCAACATTTATAATTCTTAATTTTCAGAGGTGTGTGTGAAGGATAAAATTTCTATAATTGGTGCAGGTAGCTGGGGAACAACTCTGGCAGTAATTTTTGCTAAAAACCAAATTGATGTTACGCTCTGTAGTGTTTTCAAAGAGCACAATAGAGCAATGGTTAAAGATAGAGAAAATCGCCTCTTTCTTAAAGGAGCGAAATTTCCGAATAATTTAAAAATCGCCCCGTCACTAAAGCAAGCCTTAGAAGGTCAAGTCATCGTTATTGCGATTCCGGTAAAATATTTAAGATCATTTACCAAAAAAATAAAAAAACAAAAAATAAAATTCTCTAAAAAGACTTTTATAAGTGTTAGTAAGGGCATTGAGGCAAAATCTCTTAAGAGAGTATCGCAAATATTAACCGAAGAGCTGGGAAAAGTAAACTTAGCTGTTCTTTCCGGTCCCAATATTGCTAAAGAAGTATTACGCGGTGTTCCATCTACTGCAGTCGTTGCCTGCAAGAGCCAAATTTTAGCTAAAAGATTGCAAAGGTTGTTTACTACACCTACTTTTAGGGTGTATGCACATAAAGATGTTATCGGTGTAGAGTTAGGTGGAGCATTAAAAAACATAATTGCCATAGCTTGTGGCATTGCCGATGGCTTAGGTTTTGGAACTAACACGAAAGCGGCGCTGGTTACGCGTGGTTTAGCTGAGATCACCCGCTTAGGAAAACGTTTGGGAGCAGTGCCGCAAACTTTTTGGGGGATAAGCGGATTAGGCGATTTAGCAACGACTTGTTTTTCTTCCGATTCACGCAACAGATTTGTTGGTGAACAGCTAGGAAAGGGTAAAAAAATCAAAGACATTCTTGACAGAATGGAGATGGTTGCTGAAGGCTTAGAAACAGTAAAGTCAGCCTATAACCTTAGCAAAAAGCTTAATGTCGATATGCCAATTACCAAAGAAGTGTATAGTATGGTTTATCAAAACAAGTCCTCAAAAAAAGCAGTTAACGACTTGATGAAAAGAGCTCTAAAGGCAGAAAGGGTGGGCTAAATATGAAAAAAATGTTAGTACCTTTTATTTTGGTAGTCCTGTTTAATTTGATCTTAATCTTTGTTGGGGGTCGATTTCTTTTTGGTATATCTCCAAAGATTGTTTTAAACGCTAGTATTGTTTTTTTATCGGTTGGATTGGTTGGCGTTGCAGTGATTATAATTTGCACTAGTAAACTAAAAAATATTTTAAAAACAGTTCTTGTTCTTTTAGTTTTGGCAGGATGTTGTGGATATGGATATATATATTTCAGAGAGAATGAAAATGTAATTGAGCACTACTGTGCGATAGCGGTAGTAGGAATGGAGGAAGACGTTAAATTCGCAGAGTATTGGTTTTTTGATGAAACCGAACTTCTTAAATTTTTGTCGCAAATTTCTTGGTATCAGGACCTAAGAGAACGAAAGAACATGTTAACCTACTATTATTCTGTAAAAGCTGAAGAAGAAGAGCTTGGCGAAGAAATAATTGATAGAAAATATTTCAAATATGCTCCATCGGGTAAGATGGGCGGTGGCTTGATAGCGTATATAAATGAATATCGATCTGGTCCATTTGCTTTTGAAACGAATCCGAAATACATTATGAGCGCAAGTGGTGAGTAAGGAGCAATTATGACAGTAATACAGAAACAGGCAGTTAGCCGTGTGGTATTTGACTTTATCATCATTGTTTTAATTTCGCTTAAGCTTTTCAAAATTCATGGTGATTTTGCGCCAAATCCTCCTAAGGGTGTTATGCTCACCAAGGGATTGCTAGTTCTTTTTTTAATCTATTTGTTTGTTGCTTTAGTGAAGTTTGTGAAAGAAGCCGTAGTGGTTTTTAAAAAGGACTAATTATCATGGCAAATAAATTCCCAATGAAAGTAGCTATCCGTAAACTTCAAAACAATGCCAATGTTTTTGAGTTTACAATCTCAACCCCTACTTTAAGAACTCAATTTCGTCTTCCTAGAGAGACCGTTAACGAGTTAAGAATTTTGATCGAACGAGCTCTTACCGAGAAAGGCAAGTAAGTGTTTGTTGTGCGATGATATATGCTATAATTAGTAGCGTAAACACCAAACGGTTATGCGATTAAAAGATTTTGTAAAAAAATACATTTTATTCAGCCCAGTTGCCTTAACGGTTATTTCTGCTTTGGTGGTTGGTGGGCTATTGCTCGTGGCCGATCTTAAACCCCACGTTGATAATGATTTTTTCTTTTCTGGTGATTCACCACAATTTAAATCTGAAGAAAAAATAGCTGAGATGTTCCCGCAATATTCTCAGATTATTATCAGTGCGAAGGGCGATATTTATTCCGAAACATATTTGCGCCGAATTGAACAGCTAACTAAAGAGCTCATGTCCTTGGATCATATAACCGGTGTCAAAAGCCTTATTGACGGTCCGGGTGATGCTGATACTGCAATAAAAAGCCCGCTATGGAAGCGACTATTGGTTTCTGATGATGAGGGGTCATCAAACATTATAGTTTTTTTAGAGGACGTTCCGGCTGAAGAAATAATACCAAAGTTAGAGAATGCAGTGTGGTATTTTAATGCGCCTTACTTTGAATTAAAAATCGCTGGTGTCGCATATGTTGTTGAACTTATTCGACGTAATTTAGTTCGTGATTTAATAGTTTTTAGCAGCGCGGCGTTTATAATTTTTGCGATAGTTATTTTTGTGATTTTCAAATCGTTTCGAATACTTATCGGAACGCTGGTTACTTGCGTAGACGCGTGTGTAATAACTTTGGTTGTTTCTCAGTTACTCAAGGCAAAAATAGGTATTTTAACCGCAAACCTTTTTACCATTGTTTTTGTTTTAACATTATCACATATCGTCTTTATTACTAACAATTGGCGTAGGATAAAGTCTGAAGGAGGAAGGGACAGCTATCAGGCCGCGCGTCTTGCTGCTCGTCAAACGTTCAAAGCTTCTTTTTGGTGCATGGTTACAACTCTACTTGGATTTGTGAGCTTGGTTTTTGTTCAGGCTGCTCCATTGCAGGAATTGGGCGTGTCAGGTTCGGTAGGCGCATTTATCGCGATAGTTATCGCGTATACAGTTTATCCATTGTTTTTGTGCAGTGTGAAATCGACGCACCGGCGAGTGCCAAATGTTGCCAAGAATAAAACCGTTTTTGTTGGTCATTACATGTGGGCCGCGGTTGTTGTTGCTTTTACCGCTGGTTTTTGCATACCAGGATTACAAAAAATTGACACTGATCCTAGTCTTTTTGAATATTTTAAAAAAGGTGGAGAGCTACGTAACGGTCTTGAATATATTGATCGCAATGGAGGGAGCAGCCCTTTAAATTTAGTTATAAGTGATTTTTATGATGAGAAACTGAATACTTCAGATGCATATAAACGTTTATGGGAGTTGCAGATGGAGTTTGAAAAAGATCCCGATGCTGGATCGGTTATATCCTTGCCGGTTTTGTTAGCAGAGGGGAAACGCAATCCTTTTGCATTTTTTATCACTTTGGAGGGATTATTGCGAATAATGGAGGACCCTAAATACGACAGAATTGCCAATACATTTGTGACTAAGGATCGTAGGCATGCGCATTTTTTCTTGCGAATGCGTGAAACCCAACGTACGGTGCCGCGGTTGGAAGTGGTAGAGAGAATAAAAAATGCGGTTTATAAGCATAATTTTAAACCACAGATGGTCGGCGGTGTTTATGTTTTACAAGGTGAGCTTTCCAAAATGGTCGCGATAAGTTTAGTTGCTGGATTGGTAAAGTTGGTTATGTTGTTTATGATTATTGCGTATGTTATTTCGCGTTCGATTAAAACAACTCTTGCTATGGTTGGTTGTCTTTCAGTTATCCCAGTTTGCATGATGGGGATAATAGGGCACTTCAAAATACCGCTAGACATTATTTCAGCGCCGGCAGCAAATGTTGCTATTGGTATGGGAATAGATTCAATGATCCATATGGTTGTTACCATGAAGCGTTATTTATCTGAGGAAAATAGCTTTTGGCAAGCCTGGCAAAGGGCGAGAATGGAACTTTGGCAGCCGATAGTAAGTTCGATGTGTATTATAGGCGCCGGCTTTGGCATTTTTGCTTTCTCAATGTTTCCGCCTAACCAACGCTTTGGTATGGCGGTTGTTTTTGGAACAATTCTCGCCGCTCCAGTTGCTCTTTTCGTCTTACCTTCAGTCGTCGGCCCCTGGTTCTATAGAGACTAACAAAAGGGGTCAGGTCTTTCTTGTTTCACGATGAGCATTATTTTCTTGAAAGCTTCACTGTATTTCTCATCCAAGGATCTGCGATAGGCACGACTTATTGTAGGAACAGATAAGTCTAAATTCTTTCCAATAGTTTTCATTTTCATAAGATATTTTTCACGACAAAAACGTATGCATAGATCTTGCAATAAATCGAGATTATTATTGAATAATATCTGATCGTGTTTATCGAAAACACTTATTTTTTCTATTATACGATTAACCAATTCAGATGGAAGAATTTTGCTTATAGATTCGCTAATATTTTTATGCGATATTTCGGATAAATTTTTACCAAGCAGCAATTCTTTTACTTTCGATTTAAATTTATTATTACCTAAAACAGAAGGCCAATTTTTGCTGTTTAACTTTTTTTCTAATTCGTGAGGAACTTCTTTTTTAATAAAGTCATCGAATGCCTTTTTTGCAGCATGTTCTTTTTTGCCAAAATGACTTAACACCATCGTAGTTGTCAACCAATTAAAACGAAAATTTTTATTCATATATCCTCGATGGCTATTCCATTTATAAGTGCCTATATGTTTTTCTAATCCTGCTTTAAACGGGTTTCGGTGAATGTATCGTGCAAGGTCGAGTAAGTATTCATCGCACTCAATGAGGATTGATTTGTATCGACCCCTGAATAAAGCACCGTCAAGGCTGTATTTTTTGTTTACTCTTTGAGTATAGACTCCATTTATGTATCGCATTACCTGTGAAAGATTTGCTTCTGGTGTTTGGATTAAGAGATGATAGTGATTTGGCATCAAAGAGTAAGCATGTATTTTTACAGAAAACTGCTCAACACTTTCAGATAAAGTTTTTAAAAAGTAGTAATAATCGCCATCGTTAAAGAATATTTTCTCTTTACGACGACCACGACTTAATACATGATACCAGGCATTTTTGTATTCAATTCGCAATGGACGTGACATAAATATGATTATAATACAAAAATATTGTCATGCAACAAAAAAATTTGGCTAGGGGCTAGTGAAACAAGAAAGACCTGACCCCTTTTCTTTTGTAAGCGTTTCCAAAAAACCCAATAAAATTAAGTATTTTCCTCGTTTTTACGCGTAAAATATGTTATTTTTAAATGAAATTCTATGGGAAGAGGTCTATCTAATGCTTAGAAAAGGAACAATTTCATTTAAAGCGATTTGCGTTTTTGTAGCTTGCGCTATCTTTGTATCTGGCACTATGTTTTTTGCTGATAAGCTATCGCAGAATAGTTATGCTTCGGTTTTGCCATATATGCCTGCTCCGACCAAACTTATCGATACCAGTCCTTCTTTTAATCCTCTGCTTTTAAGAGGATTAGAGTTTTATCCTGATGATCCCATGCGATTGGATTTTATTGTTGACCAAGGAGATACTAAGTTTAACAACGAAGAGCTTAAAGAAGAATCCAGGCAGTTAATTAAGTATTTTCTTTCTGCGCTGACCATTCCTTCTAAGGATTTATGGGTTAACCTCTCACCTTATGAGCAAGATAGAATTACCTCTTTTGAACTAGGTTTAACTGATATGGGACGTGATCTCTTAGCCGAAGACTATGTTTTAAAGCAGCTCACGGCTTCTTTAACTTATCCTGAGAGTTCGGTGGGTAAGGAATTTTGGGATAAGGTTTATAAACGAGCTCATGAACTGTACGGAACTACAAATATTCCTATTAATACATTTAATAAGGTTTGGATCGCTCCGGAAAAGGCAGTGGTTTGTCAGGAAGGTAACGAAGCTTTTGTTAAAGAGAGCTCTCTTAAGGTGATGTTGGAAGAAGATTATGCTGCTCGGGGACATGTATCGCCCGCCTGCCGGACGGGCAGGGAAGCCCCGCCGCAGGCGGGGAACGGTACGTGTCCCCGGAATAAAGATGAGATTTCTTCAGAGATTATGAAGAAAGTAGTCATTCCGGTGATTGAATATGAGGTAAACCATGGCGCCAACTTCACTCGATTGCGCCAAATATATAAAGCGGTTATTTTAGCCGCATGGTTTAAGAAAAAGCTTAGACAGACCATAGACCATAAACTGAAGACTATAGACCAAAAGAGTGGCGCTATTGGAGATTTTTTTGATGAAGTTTATTTTGATAAGAAAAAAATAGCAGGAATAAAAGGTGATGACTCAGAGATCGCAGATAAAATATATAACCAATATATCGAAGCCTACAAGAAGGGAGTTTATGATTATATTAAACGCGATTGCGATTTAAATTCACGTAAAACCATAAACCGCCGATATTACTCGGGCGGTTGCACTATGGAAGTTGATCCTGAGATAGAAAATGGCGATTTGCAGCAAGTAAAAAAAGAACATTCCAATAGTTCTCGGGTTAGACTCCCTACCAGATTAGCTAAGATTATTGATCAGGTGCATGAAGATCAAAGATCTACCGATGAAGATGAGAATCCAAGTCCGAAAAAAAAGAAAAGAGTAAAGAATTTTGCATTAGCTACCATGTTTACCCTTTCATTGGGAGGCCTAATAGCTGGCTGTATTTTTGGAGGTGATAAATCTGAAGATGCAGCTGATCCTAAACCTGCATCAGCTTTGGCGCAAAAAGAAATAATCAGAAGTGAATTGCAAACCTATGTTTGGAAAAGGCATGAGATTGAAATGAGCGATGAAGAATACGAGGAAATTAAGAATTCAGATGATTTTAGTGGTAAGAAAAGAATTATATATAGTCCGGAATTTGACACTTTTATTGAGCAGCTAAAAACAATGGGGTATGATCTTTCAAGCATAGACGGCAATCGGACGTCAATCTTATTAGATTTATTTCAAGATGTGCGGTCACGAAGGATTATCCTTTCTCGGGCATTTTCTGATTTTGTAGAGCTTATGAAAGATAAATATAACACTAATATATTTGAAGATATAGCAGGGTGGGTAGAAGCATATCAGAATAATACCTTTCATGAACGTTTGTATCCGCATTATTATCTTCTCGAATTGGAGAAGGTTCAAGAATATTTTGGTTTAGTACGTGATGTTGATTCTCATGACAATATATATAAGATTGATGAATCGACATTAGAGCTATCTGAGGTGGCTAAACAGTATGATAGTTTAAAGAAGCTTTTTCCGGGTATGAAAGAAATCGATTCTTTAGCCGAAGTTAATATCATGCTCGAGATGGTTTCTGATCGTAAGGTTTTTCTGGGTAAGCTGACTTCTGCAAAAGCAGTATATCTATATAATTTTCTCCAGACTTTCTTCCCCGATTATCGCTTAGCTATTGATAAAGATGAGTTAGATGGATTTGCTGCGTTTTTAGATAGGTTTGGGTATGACCAATTATTTATTGATTCGACAGACTATGAATCGCAAGAATCTCTTATTTATCAATATCCTTTCCAGCAGCTACAGTCATTGAGGCAATTTGGAATTACTGGACAAGATATTGCTTTCACTCTATCTCGCGATAAGTTGGATAAGGTATTGTTTCTTGCCGAAAAAGAAGGTTTCGCTGATGCTTATAATGAACTGAAGCAAATATACCATGATTTTACATTGGGAGATAATAAGTTAGAGAATTTGCTTACGGTTGATGATTTTGTTTCTCGACCAGGGTGGCAAAATGCTCTACGGAAATTTCGCAAAGAGAAATTGGATTTCGATGTTAGTAAAATTACTCATATGATTAAAATGGTGGATCGTATAGAAGGTGGGTGGCCTGTAATTTGTAAAGCTTATGATATAGCAAGAAGAGAGTTTCCAGAGTTGATTGATTTTTATAGTTTTATAACATCAAATGGTTTACCCATAAGGGTTTGGACTTTAGATGATGGGTTTAAGCGAGGGAATGTGATTGATGATGAATTTTATGGTTTTTTAGTTAATGATTTAAAGATTGATTTTAGTAAAGAAGATAGCGTGTCTGTTAATTTTTTAGGCAGATATTGGGATAAGTGGTCATTAGACTATAGAAAACCGGATTTTAAGAATAAGTATTTTGAATTATTACGTATGGCTGGGGCGCAATCAACATTGGAATTTTTCTTATGGTATCATGATACCTGGCATAACCTAGATGAATCATCTAAGGAGCTGTGGAGATTTTTGCATAGAGAAGGAATTCTTACCAGTGATAATTTCAAAAAATTCATGGATTGCTTCAAGTGGAAAAAGAACATAGAGCTTCTACGAGATAAGAATTTTCAGGAATTACTTAAAGCCCATAAGGAATTTTTTGGTGACGGTATGATTGATAAAAGTGCCTATTTTTCCAGAGAATTACTTGATAATGAAGAGATTGGTGAGAATATTTTAGAGTATTTAGCTATTATTCGAAAAATATCTGATGAGGTATATGATCCTACAGCCGAGAAGGCTTATTTCTTACTTAATACCGAAGATGTTAGAAGAACTTTATTAAATAATGATTTTCAAGATTTTGCTATGAAAGTTAAAAGAGAGCATTTAGGTTTAGTGAGTTGCAGTGATATTGAATATTTGGTTGAGATTTATAATGGCATTAATGATTCCCCCCATCGGGAAAAGTTAATGAGAGTATTATTCGATTCGCGGTACAAAGATTTATTTAGGGATGCAAGCAACGTGCCTAGTGCCTACGATTTGCGTTTTCGATTACCGGTGATAAGAGCCGATATAGATAAATATATAGATATCTATAATATGGGGGCAGGTGACATTGTAATGAGGGAACAGAAGACCAGGAGCGATAAAGGCTTAGCCTTTGACATTATTAACAACCAACATCTTAGAGAGTTGTTTCGGGATAGAGATAGATTGACTGAAACTGTAAGAACAATTTTGAAGAGACCTAGTCAGTTTAGAAGAAGATATGGTGATGGCTATTGGCAACAAAAAGAAAAATATACAGAACGCCCAGATCTTAATGCGATTGACCGGTTATCTTTGATGCGCATATATCTTTTAGATAGAGCGTTACAGGATCCACAAGGTATAGCGCGGTTAGGGGATATTGTCTCCTATGATACTAAAGACAGAAGTACTGAATGGGGTGGAATTATCTTGATGAATGATGGTAATTTCTTATTTCGAGAGATAAAGCCCGTTATAAAACGTTCCAACAATAATTATTTTGGAGGGAATAAGGGTTATTATGCGCCAATGAAATTCCATTTACATGCTACAAGAGTCGATGATTCTGATTTTGCAGGTCCTAGTAAGCCGGATCTTAGATCCGCAGATTATCATGGTACTCATGGAGTTGTTATAACTACTTTGGGATTAGAAAACGAGAGCACAATGAAGATAAATGTAGATCTGTACTATGTTGATCCGGTTCAATATCTTCCGATTGTAATAGATATGGGTATTTTTACAGTGCCGTATAATAAAAATGTAGAGGTTTATGATATTCTTTCTCAAGAGTTGATGAAATCTTTTATAAACCGTATAGAGAAAAATGGAGATTCTGGAAAGGATGCAGCTTATGTTAGAAATGTGGTTGGTCATTATCCTGGATTGATTTACACTGATCCTCTTGGTCAGATAAGACCAATTCCAGAAATAGATCGAATAAGGGAAATAGCTAGTAGGTATGGGCTGAGTCATTCCTTTAACGAGTTTTTGCGTCAAGGTTATATTCATGAACTTGCCCATTCAGAAGTGGGCAGCGCAATAAATGATGGCCGGATAGATATGAATGAAATAGTAGGATTAGTAGGAGAAGATTTTATCAATAATCAATTAGTAGAAAGTTTTCCTTTTCTTAAGGGGAAAAGCTTCCAGTATAGGGCAGAAGAATTGCTAGCTAAGATTATTTCTAACCACAATGTAAAGCATGGTAAACATCCAATAATCGCAAGCGTTGAAGATGGATTAATAGATTATTTACTCAATAAAAATGTAAGAGTTGAGTATTTGCAAACAGAGATGCCAGACGATCTATTACCTCAAGGAATCATTAAATCTAAAAATGGTTCATCGGTTGTTAAAGGGGCACAAACGAAAAAACTTGTAGATTATGGGATCGTGGGGAGTGATAAAAAAGAAAAAACTGAAAATAAAAAAGTTGCTCCCAAGAAAATAAGAACTTTTCTAGAACGTATGAATTTAGATGAGGAAAAAGCAATTATGTTGCGGTTTGAGCATGATGGTGATTTAATTGAACTTCGACGCAATGAGACGTCTCCCCGTCTTTCACGACTGTGGATTAATGGAAAAATCGTTAGTTCAAGCAGATTTCTCATTAATGAATCTAGTGAAAGCATTAATACTGAAAGCGTAATAGCGGTTGATGGCTTTAACGTTAATCTAACTGGTTTTGATCATAAATTTTTAGGGATTGGAACGAAAATATTTGAAATTATTTTTGATTATGCGAAACAAAATAACAAAAAAATTATAGTAAATCCTACATCAAACTATCGGTTAATACGCATTCTTTCGAAGTACAATGCGCTCTATAATTTTGCACATGGAGACGAATATCACAGATTTAATGAAGTTGACTGGTTAGGCCTAAATGGCGGGTTTTTAACAATCATAGAATCTCCCTATACGAAAAGGGGGATAAAACTTAAATTCAAATTTGTTGATGGCAGCAATAGAGCTGTTTGTGTTGATGAATTAGAAGGAAAAAAAGATAACTTAATACAAGGGTTAATTGTCACCCGGGATTCCGAGAAAATAATAGCTGAACATAAAAACGAGTACGGAGAGTTAATTAGCTTGCCATGTGATATTAAGATCGATAAAACTGTTTGGGAAACAGTAATTGACCCCAAAGAAAATAGAGGCAAAGGTGATTCTGGCACAGAGGCTTTATCTTATAAATCCCAACATGACATTGAAGAAGTTGTTCTTAAAAAAATGATATCTTCTCCGGAGATGCCAGGAAGCGGGTTGAGCGAGCGCATGATGAGGTTTATAAGAAGAGGAAGATTTTCTGTCGGAGTAGCGCTTACGATGTGTGTGGCAGCAACGGCTGCGGCTTTGTCTGTGGGAGGAGATTTGGGGTTAGCTATTTTTGCTACAATAATTGTTTTGACGCCTCTTGCGACACTATTGATCGAATCCTTTTCTAAAGGGCCGGACAAGAATAAGGCAGGCGTTCTTTTTTCTTCAGCAATCAATAGAGAACAAAATGATGATAATTTACAAGGTGATGTGGTCAATGGCGGAATTGATTTAGATGTTGATGACATTATTGATGAAGATGTTGAAAAAGTTACTTCTGATTTGTATAAAAAACAGGTAATTCCGTTCGGTGTTGATTCCTTTAAGGGGTTTACTTTTGAAATTATGCGCTTGGAACGTGATACAGAGAATACAAAACAAACAGCACCTGATCTTGCGGTGGCATTAACTTCACCTTGAAATTTAGTCTAATTTCTTGGTTTCACAAAAATAGTGTCATGCAACAAAAAAATTTGGCTAGGGGTTAGTGAAACAAGAAAGGCCTGACCCCTTTTTCTATGCAATATGAAGGTTGTACTTGCAAAATGTAAAATATAATGGTATACTTTTGTTATGATAAAGCGTTTGTTGGGGGAAAGATTAAGGAGAGGGGCTGGGCAATATCCCGTAGTCCTTTTAACTGGACCTCGTCAGTCTGGTAAGACTACTCTTTGTCGGGCGGTATTTGCCGATAAAGACTATGTTTCTTTTGAGAACCCAGATAATCGTGAATTTGCCCAAAAAGATCCTCGGGGTTTTCTCGATTTATATCCCGATGGTGCTGTTTTTGACGAAATTCAAAAAAGTCCGCACCTTTTGTCTTATTTGCAAGGTATAGTTGATTCGAAGAAAAAGAACGGAATGTATATTTTGACCGGAAGTCAAAATTTACTTCTCCTTAAGTCAGTACAGCAGTCGCTTGCTGGTCGCGTTGATGTTTTAAAGTTGCTTCCATTTTGCATGGGCGAAATACGGCCGTTAATAAATGATTTATCTCGCGACGAAATATTATATACAGGTTTTTATCCACGCCTCTATGATCAGAAACTAAATCCTACCGAAGCGATGCGCAATTATGTTGAAACTTATGTACAGCGGGATGTTCGCGAGATTTTAAACATTAAAAACTTATCTTCTTTTCAAAATTTTTTAAAATTATGTGCTGGAAGAATCGGACAAGTTTTGAATATGTCTAGTTTGGGAAATGATATTGGTCTTTCGCATACAACAGTGCGAGAATGGTTATCAATATTGGAAGCCAGTTATATTATTTATTTGCTGCCTGCCTATTATAGAAATTTTAACAAGAGAATCATTAAGTCACCCAAGCTATATTTTACGGACGTAGGGATGGCGTGTTATTTGCTAGGCATTGAAAAGCCTCGGCAGGTGGGGCGCGACCCATTATTGGGAGGACTTTTTGAGAATCTCGTTCTTACAGAAATTTTAAAATATTATTGGGCCCACGGACGTAACGCCCCAATGTATTTTTTTAGAGACAATGTCGGTAATGAAGTAGACTGTGTTATTGAAAAAGCGCGTAATTTAATTGCAGTTGAAATCAAAGCGGGTAAAACAGTTAATTCGGATTGGTTCAAGGGGCTTAATTACTTATTACGCCTCTATCCAAAAGGGATTATATCACGTAATATTGTGTGTGGAATCGAAAGATCCACTAGAAGAGAAAAAATCAACGTATATTCTTATAATAAAATTTGCGATTTATATTCGCAAAGCGAATAAGGGAGAAAGAGGCATGAATAGCAATAAAGAGAAGAACAAAACCGCAAGATTATCAATCGGTAAAGTAAGATCTTGGTGGAAAATTAAAAGCTTAGTTGTATTCTGTAGTATTGCTTTTATTGGTTTTTTATGTTTTGCTGAAACAGCGTCGCAGTTTTTTCAGCGCATTGATGATACTCCAGAAGATCAAAACACAAATGATTATGCCAGTAATTCGGAGGCGGGTAATGATTCTTGTGCAGACTTTCCAAGCAAGCTTGCCGAATGTCAACCTTATGAGTGTAGTTTCAGGCATCCTTTTACTGGAGAGACGATGAAACGAAAAATCAGGGGCTTAAAAAACAATAGATGTCATTACGTTGAAGAAATGCCAAACAATGGAAAGATGCGTTGTAAGTTTGCGGTAGATTCATTAACAGAACTGGCCCAGTATTACAGAAAGGAAGCCAAAAAAACAGATAGTGGCTCTTTCTCATTTTCTACAGGTAGCCAAACTACCAATCCATTACAAAAATGCCTTAACGATGGGGATTGTGTTGTTTCAGGGTATGAATAAAAATAAGTAGATAAATTTAGTCTAATTTCTTGGTTTCACAAAAATATTGCCATGCAACAAAAAATTTGGCTAGAGGTTAGTGAAACAAGAAAGACCTGACCCCTTTATGGTTTCAACCTTAAGGTTCCGCTTATAGTTAGGCGACCATCTGTATCGGTGTTCATTAGTTCTTTGCTGATTTGAACGCTGGTTTCATTTTCCTTAAAGATTTGTTTGAATTCTATTTCCGGTGGGGTGTAGGTTGTTTGCCCACCACCGCCAGTGCCTCGGCTGGTCGCAGGAAGATTGCCAAAATAAAGCCTTACATCCATTTGTAATTCGCCTTCTTTGGGCCTTTCTATTTTTAGGGAATTTTCAAGGGCTGGTTGTAGGTTTTTAAGCATTTGATACTGCTGGCGCAAAGCAGCAGGAACCATGTTTAAATCCTCTTGAGATATTTCTTCCTCATCTTTTTCTGGTTCGTGGAGGTAGAAGCGTAAGGTTGCGTATTCTTTTTTGCTCTTTTGACTTGTTCCGTTCCAGGTATCGCTTGCACTTGAAGCCATACCCGCGTTGCCGCCCATCTCATATACTCCGTATACACCCGCAGAACCGGAGCCATAATAATTGAAGGTATGAGAAAATCCGCCCTGAGGCACAAATTCTTTGCCATGCTCAGGATATTGGGGGTCCTTTAGCACTTCTTTAAATGTTACCTCCATGTGACCAAAATCATTACTTTTATGTTTGGTTTTTATAAAGCCGGGTTTCGGGATATTTCCAAGGTGCATATCCGCTTTTATGTCCCACATTTTTTGCCAGGAAAGATTTAGTTTTGCGCTGCAGCCTGCCTTGTGAGTCTGGTACTTTATCGTGTCTGCTGCATCTTTAGATTTGCTACGATGGGTGTTGGCGATGATGATTATGACTTCTTCTAAATCTTCTTCAGGCAAATCAAAGCAGAACGAGTGATAACCGGTGCCGCTCCAGTCTTCTTTGATCGGATCTTTATTTTTTACCTTTATAATTGCCCAGATCCCAAGATAAGGATATTTTTGGTTTAAACCAGAGAGATCAAAATCGACCGAACGGATTTTTGCTTTATCGGCTTCTTTTATAAAAAAACGCTCGATGCCAATACCCAACGGTTCGATCATCTGGCTAAATTGTGAACGGGCGTTATTTTCTTTGATGCGAGTCTTTTCGATATCAGGGAGGATGTTTAGGTACTTATTTTTATCTTTTAATTTTTTTACTGGTTTTTGGTTCCAAACCCAGGCAGCAAATTCTTTTATATTATGGTCAAGACCGTTGGGCAGAGTTTCGTCTAAGGCTTGCATCATTTTTTTGCCGGCAGGTTCTGCCGCAGCCCAAGTCTTTTTTATTATATCTTGGCCGTATTGTTGGGTAAGGTATAAGGGGAATACCCATTGGCCATACTCATGGCGGTCATTTACTGTTGTGAATTTATAGTATATGAAGAAATCTTTAAAAAAGTTTTTAAGGTAAAGGTGTTCGGTGTCGTGATCAGGATAAATTAATGTTTCGCTCCAGGCGGCAGTCATCTCTTTCCACCAGACCGGCTCAGTAACATCAAAGGCATATTGGATTGAATGAAAAAGTTCATGCGCAGCGTAGGATTTTAAGTATTTCCCTGAGTATTTTCGATTCAAAAAGATGTGAGTCTTTGCTTTGTTGCCACTTTCGATTACCCCGACACAGGCGCCGCGAGCAACCATATCCACAAGATAAATGTCAATTTTTGAATCATCGCCCCATTGGGCATAATCTTGCAAGGGCTCTCTACCCATGTAGGAAGTTTCTTTTTCGTAGATCTTGTCAACATCAAAGGCGCGGAGGACAGTTTTGGCTTTGGTTCGATCTTTTTCAAAAAACCATATTTTTATCTTGCCATTGGCAGCGTCAAAGTAGGGCAATATCTCATTTGGTATTTGAGGTCCGGCGTGGGCTGAAGGTATAAGATCAAAGTCTGCTTGTGGTTTTTTTGCTATTTTCCAGAAGTCGCTATTTTTATTACTGGGGTTAGCATAGAAGGGGGCAAGTTTTTCTTTTGTTTGATTTGAGAGCTTATCCCAGTTGAGCATGATTTCGCCAAAGACCCGATCGCCGTCATAGATTTCTTCTTTCGACCGGTACTGCTTGGGAAGCTTACTTGATCCAAAAATAGCGTATGCTCCATAAACCAAAGACGTCTCAAAGTTAATCTTTTTTTGGTTAAGATCTTTTCCAATGAGTTGAGTTGAATTAAGTGGGCCAGTCTTTTTTGCTTTTTTCGAACATGAGCAGCCTTGGAATAAAAATAATAAAACAAAAACCGAAATAATAGCGGTAATGTGATTTTTTCTCATAATAGACCTCCTTATGATTTTACTAATTGTAGCAGAAAGATGATTTTTGTAAACAATCGAAAAAGATCGCGTAATTTTCATCACAGTGCTAAGCAATAGTTGTGAAATTGTGAGGTGAAACCTCTTCGCTTGGATAAAACATCTCCCTTTACCCCCCTTATAAAATACGGTATAATTAGTTGTTTTGAGAATAAAACAATAGAGCAATAGACCGCAATTGGTCTATTTTCTATTGGCAACTATCGATTGCTCTGCGTCCTGAAACTTCGGGATGCTCCGGGAGGTGGCCTAGTCTGGATTAGGGCACTTGCATGGGGTGCAAGGGGTCGTGGGTTCAAATCCCACTCTCCCGATGGCCGGTTGTTATATAAACGCGTTATAGAAGGAGGAACAAAGTGGGATATAAGGGTTCAGAAAAAAGACAACACCCAAGATTAGGCGCTAATTTTGTAATTAGTTACAGGATTAAAGAAGTTGTGAACAATTATGATCTTAGCCAGACTAAAAATGTCAGTCAAGGTGGCTTGCTCGTTACCACTAATCGTAAATTTGATAAAGGTGTGTTTTTGGCAATAACAATACGTTTTCCTTTTGTTCCTCAAAGGATAGAGGTCACTGGTCAAGTTGTTGAGTCAAAGGAGGTTGTTCGAAATTTAATTTATGAAACCAGAATTTGCTTTCTTGATATGGACATGAAAATGTTCGAAGAGCTTGGCGAATTTGTGCAAAAAAAGTTAAAACGTGATTAAAAAAATAGGAATAATTGGTCTAGGTACTGTTGGGCAAGCTACGGTTAAGTCTATAAAGAAGTATTCTTCTTTAGCTGCGCGCAGAACTTCTGTAAAAATTTCGATAAAAGGGGTTTGTGATGCCGATAGCAGCAAACGTAAAATTGCCAAAAAACTTTCGATCCCGTTTGTTAGCGATGCTAAGTCACTTATTAACGATCCCGAAATTGACACCATAGTCGAACTTATTGGCGGCATTAATCCGGCCAAAAATTTTATTATGGATTCTTTAAATCGGGGTAAGTGTGTTGTAACTGCCAATAAAGCTCTTTTGGCAAAACATGGTAAAGAAATTTTTGCTCTAGCAAAGAAAGTAAAAAAGTCAGTTGGTTTTGAAGCATCAGTGTGTGGTGCTATTCCAATAATAAAGAGCATTTCACAAGGGCTAGTGTGTTGTGATATAAAAAAAATTCACGGCATACTTAATGGAACAACTAATTATATTTTATATAAAATGGGTCAGACGCGAGCAGATTTTTATTCTGTTCTCAGAGAGGCTCAGGAAAAAGGCCTGGCTGAAAAAAATCCTCACTTTGACATTGATGGCATAGATTCTTTGCATAAACTATGCATTTTGAGCTATATATGTTTTGGAGTTTGGCCTACGCCTGAAAAAGTTTATGCTCAGGGAATTTCCAAAATATCTTTATTAGATATTGTTTATGCCGAAGAATTGAATTATCGCATTAAACTTTTGGCAATTGCCAAAAAAGAAAAAAATTCTCTTGATTTGCGGGTGCACCCGGCTTTAGTTCCTATCGGGCATTCTTTGTCGGAGGTGTCTTTGGCTTATAATGCGGTTCATCTTGATACCGCCCCAGCAGGAGAATTGCTTTTTGAAGGCGTTGGCGCAGGAGGAGTAGCTACTTCATCAGCGGTTATTTCTGATATCATTGGCGTTTCTTTGGGCACCAATGAGTGTTTAAAAAATACAAGAGAGCTTTCTTTCCAAGATATAAAAAACATAAAAACTCGTTACTATATTAGATTAATGGCAAAGGATGAACCTGGAGTGTTGGCAAAAGTGTCGAAGATTCTTGCTAATTTTAAGATCAGTATCGCCTCTGTTAAGCAAAAAGAAAGAAACAAAGAAAAACTTGTTCCTGTTATCATGCTTACCCATGACGCTCGGGAAGAAAATTTAGCTAAAGCAATGCGCCAGATCGATCAGCTTTCGGTGATTAAGAATCCTTCGCAGATTATCAGGATAGAAGATTTATGAAATATTGCGGAGTAATCAACCGGTATAAAAAATACCTTCCAGTAAGTAAAAAGACGCCAATAATTACAATTAATGAGGGCAACACTCCTTTAATTTTTGCTAATAAGGTTTCTGCTGTGTTGGGGAAAAAATTTCGGGTCTATCTTAAATACGAAGGGCTTAATCCAACGGGTTCTTTTAAAGATAGAGGAATGACTATGGCAATTTCTAAGGCCGTAGAAAGTAAGTCGGCGGCAGTTATTTGCGCTTCAACTGGAAACACTTCTGCGTCTGCTGCTGCGTTTTCAGCACGTTCTGATTTAAAATGCATTGTTGTTTTGCCAGAGGGAGCTATTGCCATGGGAAAACTTGCCCAAGCGATGATTCATAATGCCCGGGTAATTGCAATAAAAGGAAATTTTGATGATGCCTTGGATATAGTAAAAGACATAAGTGAAAATTATCCGGTAACAATGGTTAACTCAATAAACCCTTATCGAATTGAAGGACAAAAAACAGCAAGCTTTGAGATTGCCGATTATTTTGGCGATGCTCCTCATTTTCATTCTTTACCGGTTGGCAATGCAGGAAATATCACTGCTTATTGGAAAGGGTATAAAGAGTATTATTCTTATCGAAAAATATCGCGCTTACCGCAGATGTTGGGTTTTCAAGCAAGCGGAGCTGCACCAATTGTTAAAGGATATCCAATAAAAAAACCAGAAACCATTGCTACTGCCATTCGTATTGGCAATCCCGCAAGTTGGCAGAAGGCGATCGAGGCAAAAGAGGAGTCTGAGGGTCTAATAGGCATGGTAACGGATAATCAGATTTTAGCTGCATATAAATTTTTAGCAAAAGAAGAAGGAGTATTTTGTGAACCGGCCTCAGCAGCTTCAATCGCGGGGTTATTTAAATTAAACAAAAGTGGCTATTTTAGTCGGGTTAAAGGCAAAGAGATAATAATAACGTGCACTCTTACCGGCCATGGGCTAAAGGATCCCAAAATTGCAATAAGCTGCATAAAACCGCCTCCAGTTGTTCCAGCAAAAACACGCGCCGTTGTTAAAGCAGCAGGAATTTAAAACCATGAAAAGTTTTCATAATCGACTTTCAAGTATTTTAGAAGGAATAATTGAGCGAGAGTTCGGTTTAAAGTTAGCGCCTCCTTTATGGGGGCCGTCTTCTAAGTTAGAATTTGGCGATTTGTCTTCGATGGTTGCGATGAAGCTTGCCTCAAAGCTCAAAAAAAATCCATTACAAATTGCCCAAACCATAAAAGCATGTCTTTTAAAAGAAGTTGGTGACGAAGTAGAAAGAATAGAAATCCTTAAACCTGCCTTTATCAATGTTATTTTTTCAAAACAGGCATTAATTGATTCACTGAACGGCCTCTTAAATGAAGGGGAGGATTTTTTTCGTCAAAACATAGACGAAAAAGTTTCAATCGAGTTTGTAAGCGCAAACCCAACTGGTCCGCTTTCAATCGCTCATGGTCGTCAAGCTGTGGTCGGTGATGCTATCGCAAATATTTTAGATTTTTGTGGCAATGAAGTAAGTAGAGAATATTACGTAAACGATGCCGGTCGTCAAGTGGATTTACTAACCGAATCAGTAAGAATGCGCATGTGTCAAATCAATGGAGAGGAATTTTCTATTCCAGAAGATGGCTACCATGGTGAATACGTAAAAGATATTGCCGCCATTTGCCTTAAAGAAAATCCTCATGACTTAAGAGAGTTTGTGTTGGGGCAAATGATAACTTTAATAAAAGATAATTTAATTAAACTTGGTGTTAAATTTGATTCTTGGATAAGTCAGACAAAAATCATTAATGATGGGCTTGTTAAAAAGGGTATCCAAGCCTTAGATAAAAATGGATATATGTATGATAAAGATGGAGCAAGTTGGTTTGCTTCTACGAAATTTGGTGATGATAAGGATCGGGTTATTCAAAAAGCCAATGGTGAACTTACGTATTTTGCGTCTGATATTGCTTTGCATAAAATTAAAGCAGAGCGAGGACATAAAAAATTAATTAATCTGTGGGGTCCGGACCATCACGGCTATATCGCGCGCGTTAAAGCTTCAATGCAGGCTTTAGGATATAATGAAAATATTCTTAATATTTTAATTATTCAGCTTGTAAGTATAAAAACTAAAGAACGAATGTCGCGGCGAAAGGGAACAGCGATTTTACTTTCTGATTTAGTGGATGATGTAGGCAAGGATGCCGCAAGATTCTATTACCTTACCAGAAAAAACTCATCACACCTAGAATTTGATATTGATTTAGCTAAAGAGAAAACATTTAATAATTTATTGTACTATGTTCAGTATGGTTGCGCTCGTATTGAAAGTATTTTTCGTAAATCAGAAATAGAAAGCTTTAGCTCAGAAAACAATAAGTTCCTAGAGGAAGGTGACTTAGAGTTGGTTAAAACATTGTTGCATTTTTTTTATTGCTTAGAGAACGCATATCGTTCGATCGAACCGGTATTCGTGATCGAATACTTAAAGAACCTCTCATCGGTTTTGCATAAGTTTTACGAGAATCAGCGAGTTTTAAGTGATGATAAAAATGTAACTGCGGCGCGACTTAATTTACTTAAGGCCACAAAAATAGTCCTACATTGCGCACTCAACCTTTTAGGTATAACGCCTGTTGAAAAGATGTAATATGAAAAGAAAAATCTGGAACATAAAAAAGGTAAATGATTATGCACTACGATTGGTGCGGGATTACGGAATAAGCGTGCCCTTTGCGCAAGTGCTCATTAATCGCGGAATAGATGACTTAGATGTTTTTTTTGATGCTTCTCTTAACGGTTTGCATTCACCGCAGCTTCTTCCTGATATCCAGAAAGCGGTTAAAAGAATTCACCAAGCCATTAAAAACGGTGAGAAGATATTAATTGTTGGTGATTATGATGTAGATGGGATTACGTCGCTGGCGATTTTCCATGAATTTATAAAAGATTTTAAGCAGACTTTTTCTTTCTATATTCCCCATCGAGTTAATGAAGGTTACGGTTTAAAAAAAGAAGCAATCATTGAAGCGAAAGAAAGAGGCGCTGGTTTAATTGTTGCTTTTGATTGCGGAACAAATAGCTTCCAAGAAATTGAATTAGCGCGATCCTTTGGTATTGACGTAATTGTTGTCGACCATCATCACCCTCAAGAGGGTCGCAATTTGCCATTCGCTTTTATAAATCCCAAGCGAAGTGATTCAAAATACCCATTTGATGAATTGAGTGCCGCAGCGCTATCGTTTAAGTTGCTGCAGGCGTTAAAGGAAGATACTTGTTACCACGCATTAGATTTAGTAGCGTTGTCAGTTGTGTGCGATGTTGTTCCGATTAAAGGTGAGAATAGAATTTTGCTTAAAGAGGGGCTAAAGGTAATTAAAGAGTCAAAGCGGGCAGGCATACAAGCGCTTTGTCGAGTGAGTAAAATTCGCCAAGAAAATATTAGCAGCTTCCATTTAGGATTTATATTAGGGCCACGGATCAATGCTTCAGGCAGGGTCGCGCATGCAAAAGACGCGTTAGATATGTTTCTCACTCAGAATGACGAGAAAAGTTATGACATCGCTTGTAAGCTATCCGAATATAATCAGGCGCGCAAGGTAATTGAGACAAATATTTTAAAAGAAGCTGCAAACAGTATTCCTCAGGATTGCGACGATTGTGCGATTGTTGTGTCTGGTGATAATTGGCATCCGGGAGTTTTAGGAATAGTTGCCTCCCGGCTGATGGATAAATACTATCGGCCAGCGTTTGTGATCTCTTTTAATGATGAAATCGGCAAAGGGTCTGCGCGTTCCATCCATAGCGTGCATTTAGTAGAAAGTCTCAAAAAGTGTTCAGAGTACCTTTCTAATTATGGGGGTCACAAAAAAGCCGCAGGGCTAGAAATACACAAAAGTAAATTGAATGATTTCAAAAAAAAGATAAATTCTTTAGTGCGAAATAGCCTAACCCCAGAAGATTTCATACCAGTTTTGAACATTGATGCTCAGATAGACTTTTCTGATATAAGCATTCCTTTAATAGATGAGTTAGAAAGCTTAAAGCCTTATGGTGAGGAAAACCCTAAAGCGTTGTTTGCCACTTTTAATGTTATTAAGAGAGCCCCTGCTAAAAAAATTAAAAATATTTATTCAGTATGGCTTAGCGATGGTAGTGCAACGTATGAAGGAATAATTTACAATAAAGATATTTTAGAAATTTTAGATCATGGAAAGAATTTTGACGTAGCATACTCCATTGAGAAGAATGTTTATCATAATATTCCTAGATTGATGGTTAAAAGTTTAAGATTGGCGGATGGCGACTTTTAGTTTACCTGCTTTAATGCATTTTGTGCATATCAGGATTTTCTTGTCTTTGCCGTTAACTATAGTTTTTCTTCTTTGAAGGTTGGGCTGAAATTTACGCTTGGTTATGCCAGTAGTTTTCTTACCAACACCGCCTTTGGCTTTGGCCATACCTCTTCTGGCGATCGATGATCCAGCTACTGTTCTTTTCCCGCAAATTTCACATTTCCTACTCATAATTCGTCTATAATACCGGTAAATTTCCTATTGTCAAGAAATTATTTGCAAATTGGCTAATTAAGCCTTTTAATGCATAATATGATAGTTTTTTATATTTCTTGGCGAAGTTGACGTTCAGCATCAACAACATCACGGTTAATGCGCTTGAGACAGTTTTTGATTTTGGTTTTTAGACCAGCATCAATTATGGGGGATGAATATATTTCTCGAAAAGCCTGAATGCTCATGCGAAAATAGCGCACAATTTCACCTTCATCTACAGAGCAAAATTTACTTAAATTTTTAAAGTCAGTTCCGCCAAACCAAGCCCGACCGGCTTCGCTAAGGTGAAAATAAAATCGTTTGGTTAATGGAGCTACTCGAAATTTACGTTCAAGACGGTTAATGTCGCGGGCAAATTTGTCTAAATGACGTTTGACTCGTCTAACGCGCTTGTTTAGCTTCGGCCGGTGTTCACCTTTACGTGGTTCATAAACAAGAGAGAGAATGGTAGTAAATAGATCTTCTTCGCTAAGATTATCTAAAAATCCTTGTGCAAATAATTCACCAATAGGAATTTCAAAACTATACACTTTTGCAGCTAGCTCTGCTTTACGTGAAATTGTTTTATCTACAATATAGGAAAGTTCACGCAATAATGCGATTTTCCGCCGCAAGAGACTGGTAACTTCTTTTTTTTGCCAATTTTTTGCTTGATGAAAATGGAAAGAGTTGGGGTATATATCTAATATTTTATCTCCCATTATTTTATAGAGGTTTAAAATTGTAGCGTAACAGGAGTTTAGTTGACTGTGAATTGGTTCGTAGTTTCCATAAATAATTTTTTCTAAAGAGGGGATAGTTATTTTATTGGGGTTTATTTTTGAGAAAACAAATCCTTCCTTGTCGCTACCGCGTCGACCTGCGCGTCCCGCCATTTGATAGAAGTCCCGTGTTTTGATGTAACCAGTATGGGTACCATAGTATTTAACCAAGTTGTCGAATGTAACAGTTTTTGCCGGCATATTTATGCCTAAGGCAAAAGTCTCAGTTGTAAAAATTAATTTAATTAATCCAGTAGTAAAAAGACGTTCGATAATCTCTTTTAAAGTAGGAAGCAATCCGGCATGGTGATAGGCAATGCCATTTTTGATTAAAGGATATAGAAAATTTATATGTTCGGAATCGGTGATATTAAATTTTTCGATTAGTTCGTTAAAAAGGGTTGTAATTCTGCTTTGTTCCGATTTATTTAGTAAGTTAAAACTTCCTACCTCGCCAGCTAAATCTTCGCAGCGCCGTCGCGAAAAAGAAAAATACACACAAGGATAGCCGGAATTTTCTTTAAGATATTTTAAAAGCGGATGAAGGCGGTTTGATTTGATTACTGCAGAGTTATCTTTTGCAAAAAGATCGCTATCCTTTTTTAGCTGAGAAAAATTAAAGTAAAAATTATTATTGCATTGGAAAAAGAAATGCAATGGAACGGGGCGAGTTTTCTCAACAATAGATTTTACCTCAAAGCTATGAACACTGCTTAGCCAGTCGACAAATTCATCTATATTCGGTATGGTTGCGCTAAGTGCGAGCATCTTCATGTGAGAGGGAAGTAAAATAATTGCCTCCTCCCAAACTGTTCCTCGTTGAGGGTCATCAAGATAGTGGATTTCATCAAAAATTATCCATTCGCGGCTTTTAAGAAATCCTGAATCAACCAAGATTGCATTGCGAAATATCTCAGTAGTCATAATCAAAATTGGCGCGTTGCGATTGATGCAGACATCTCCGGTGAGAATGCCGGTATGTTTAGGGTATTTTTTGGAAAAATCGCGAAACTTTTGATTACTTAGGGCCTTAACTGGAGCAGTATAGATTACACCTTTTTTATTTTTGATACATTCTTCGATCACATCTTCAGCGATCAAGGTTTTCCCTGCGCCGGTAGGAGCGCTAACAATTACTGAATGATTCTTGCGAGTATACCCAATTGCTTCTTCTTGAAATTTATCTAGTTTAAAGTTTTTCATTTGAGGATTTAAGCATTGGTGCCGGAGGAGGGACTTGAACCCTCACCTCCTTGCGAAGACTGGATTTTGAATCCAGCGCGTCTGCCATTCCACCACTCCGGCAAAAGGTTTGATGTGTTATCGCTAGCAAAACAAAAACTCGGTCACTTTTTTTTCATATCACCAGGACACGTGGGAACAACCAAGACTGCTTATCCAAAGTCACTTACGTG
>JAAEQW010000261.1 GCA_024231025.1 Candidatus Omnitrophota bacterium | reverse complement strand
TGAGGGCGCATAGCATCGCTATGTAACCGAAGGCGCAACGCAGCAGGCGGACAAAAGGACAAGCAAGATGCGCCATTTGTTGCTTGACAGGGCACTAGTCCGGGATAACCCCGCAGTTGCATAAAAAAATGGAAAATAAGGTTGACAAAATATCTTCAAAAAATATAAACTTATCTTTTATTTTATTATTAACGGCAAGGGGGTGATTTTACATGATCGGATACAATCCGGGCCATTTGTCTTGTAAAAGGACTTTTAGCCCCGGGGGACCGACATATACCCTCAAATTTAATGAGTGCTCCCAAGCTGTCAAAAGAACAGAAGAAGGTTATTCAAATGCCCTGACAGTGCATTAGTATGTGAATCATTCAGAGAAAATCTCTGTTTCTTTAGCTAAGTAAGAGCATCTCGGTTGTTTGTGGGGTGCTTTTTTATTTCCAACAAGAGGTGTTAAAGCATGAAAGTCATTGTTCGCGATAATCAGATCGAAAAGGCCATTAAGGACCTGAAAAGAAAGCTGACCAAGGAAGGGTTCTTTTCTGAAATAAAGGAAAGACGCTTCTATGATAAACCGAGTATCCAAAAGAAGAAAAAACAGGCAAAGGCCGCAAAAAGACGCCGCAAAAGGACAAGACAATACTGATTTTTATTAATCGTTAATCGTCAAACCGGTTCCCCGGCAAAACGGGATTTCCGCTTCGCTTCAACCGGTTTTGCCGGCCATTTCCTCCTGGTATTTGTGCAAATATTTTTCCCTTGACAAATAGGGAACATTTGATAAAAATGCACAAGTTTTTTGCCACTTAGGGTTCACGCATAAATAAATTCGCAGAGATGCGGGTTAAATGTCTCATGGATTTAGTCGATCTGAGAGAGCAAAACCACAGGAATAGCCGGACTATTTCGAGGATTTTGTGAACGAAGACCGGCTGAAGATATGAG
>JAAEQW010000260.1 GCA_024231025.1 Candidatus Omnitrophota bacterium | reverse complement strand
GTGAACATGGTGGCCGTCGCACAAGGATTAGCCTTTGTTAACAGCGGTGTGCTGAAAATTCAGTAAAGTAAAAAGCATGCCTGCGCAAGGCTTCACAATCGTCGGATCGAAAATGCCAAGTTGATAGTTTTCGATCAATTATCGCATTGATTCTTGAGATATAACCATTAATATGGCTACCTAAAAAATAAAATTTGAACAAAGAACACGAACTTTGCCCGTTCTTTCCTGACTGCGGCTCTTAATCGCTTTATTATTAAGAGGCATTCCACGGGAGCTTCGACCAACCTTGGCCACGCTATCTCTCGGATTTCAACGAAACTCGGCCAGTGTATTGCCATGAGAATACCTTCTGTAACGCAAAAGGTCCGACCTCTTTTTTGCCCTGAGTGGGGAGATAGGGTGATTCTTCTGATGACAGGTTTTTTGGGATATTTTACAAGTCATAACATTGCTGACTTGTTACTCGCCCCTTATTGAAGCTAGAGGGCTGAAATTCGGAGCGAGTGGTCTCCGCTAAGGTGCCTACCAGTATTCCAATTGGCAACACAATGCTCCGTGTATTTTAGTAATTACGTACAAAACCACCTTGGAGCCTTCAAATAGCAGAAATTTCCACACGGCAGGGCCAATTGTTACAAAATGCATATCATTAGATGCGCAAGGAACTCTTCTTTCCAGTGATGTAAAAAGATCGGTGGCAATGTTGTTGTGGAGTTTGGGAATTACAAAAATCGATCGAAAACACGGAAAATCGAGAAAAATCATCATTTTTTGTGAAATTTCCAAAAAATTCTAATTGTTTTCAACCAAATTTTTGCCACGCGATGAAATAAGGCACTTCCACGACAAGCTAATATGATATTTCTTTTTCCGATTCCAGATTTCCCAAGATTCCATTCATAGGGATGGAAATGATGTTTTTTGCCCAGAATCATGGTCAAAATAGGGTTATTTTGAAAAACTGATTTGATTTTCGAATTCAGCGTCAAAATCTACCCACAGGCAGATATTGTTGCTGGTTTTTTACATTTTTTTTCAATTTTTGACCCTACAGACCATTCCACTACGTGGACGTGATCCATGGGGTCAAGAATTAAAAAAATATAAAAAATCAGCAAGAATACCTGCCTATGGGTAGATTTTGACGCTGAATTCAAAAATGAAATCAGTTTTTCAAAATAACCCCATTTTGAGCATGATTCTGGGCAAAAAGCACCATTTCCATTCCTATGAATGGAATCTGGGAAATCTGGAATCGGAAAAAGAGCATGTTATGGAAGTGCCTTATTT
>JAAEQW010000259.1 GCA_024231025.1 Candidatus Omnitrophota bacterium | reverse complement strand
TTACTGCTATTATATCTAGTTTTTTCATAATATATTTCAGTAATTTCCGGTTAAGTTCTTGCTTTTGCATATGACATACCATGTTCTTTGATATCTGGCAGATGATCAGACAAATCTTTTTTCAAACAATCTGAAGCACGCAATTCGTTTTGGATTTGGATACGTAATTCTCTTACTCTTTTGATTGAAACTTTCTCGTTATGCTTTTCATGGCAGTATATTGCAAGCAACAAGTAGGTTATCAAGCCTGAAAGCATTTGAACCATCAAGCCATATTCGCTACGTGCAATCAGGTGGTAAACCTTAAGATGCCTTTTCCACCAGGCGAAAAAGTTTTCGATGTCCCATCTGAGTTTATAGGCAGTTGCGATCTGCTCGCCTGAAAGGTCATGACGGTTTGTAGCAATCCAGAATTTTACACCGTCGACCTCATAACCGACAACCCTAACTTCGTTTTCCGTCATATTAACTCCCACGGTTCCGAGCTTAACAACGGCATCATAAAACACTATGGAATCAGACATTACAGGATTTGTTCTAATGACTTTCTTCTTAGTGCCGGCTTTAATTCGGCAAATAAAAAACTTATTTTCCTCTTGCCATAAATCAAATCGCTTATGACACTGATATCCTCGGTCCATTACACCGGTCTCATCTTCAGAAAGTATTTTGCTGACAAAAGGTCTCTCACCACCTTTTCCGTCGGTCATATATATTTTTCTTGGGATGCTTCGATTTAGATCAAAGCCAACATGGACTTTGGCTTTTTTAGAGTTTTTTCTATAATCTGCCCAGTACATAGATAATGTGGCATCAATTAATGACCCGTCAATGGCGACAAGGTTACCTAAATCTGGATGACTATTTGGCAAAACTGCTCTCGCCTTGCTTTGAAGGGCTTGAAAGACATGCATGAATTGTTCTATGCCACGGTTGTTCGTTGCTTCTGAGAAACTACTTTTCTTAATTCCGCCTTCAGGAGCAATTTCATTACGGGCAAACTCATCTTCCTGGAGCACTTGCATAAGATGTTCCGCAGATTTGTGCTCTTCAAGATGGAAAAAGATAAGCATTTTCAAATGGTCTTCGAAGTTCATTTTCAAAGGTCTATTGCCTCTCGATTCGAGTTGTGGCATGTTTGCCATAGCTTCGATGGCAGGTGCAATAAAAGTGGTAAAGGATAAAGAATGATAAATTCCGTGTGCTTTCAGTAGTCGCGACATTTTGTAACCTCCTATTATAATTAGAAATTACAAAATTTCGCGCCACATTAATTATGGTTTGTCAAGTAAAAAATTGCATTAAGCCGCCGAATTTATAAAAAATTTCATGCAATAACCTAACCGGATTTTACTGATTAAGATTAAGATTATGATTAAGAAAAAGAAAATGATGCAAAGTCGCCTAAAAGTTTTAATTACACTCTGTCTTTTGGGTTGTTTTGCTACTTTACTAATTGCATGATACCATCCATATCCATATGTTCTTCCAGATGAGCAGCCAGCAGGTCATATTCTTTATCCCGTGCTGTGATCCCGCCTGTTTGGTTAACCTTGATA
>JAAEQW010000258.1 GCA_024231025.1 Candidatus Omnitrophota bacterium | reverse complement strand
CTATAATCTACACTAAATCGATTAATTAAAAACTATAAAACATAAAGTATAGTTCAAAAAAGTAAAAAATACAAGACAAGGGAGCATCGTGTGTTCTTTATTGACAATTGTTATGATTTTTGCAAGGGTCTCATTGAGGGAGCCCTGATATTATCGATTTTTGTCATTTTGTGCGATTGCCGCGAAGTTAGCATACGGGTTTTCGATGAAGCTGATCACGAATATGTTAGAGGTTTATCAAAAATTATCGATTGATTGGATGATCAGAAACCGATAAAAATCCAGTTGCCAGCCCGTTAGCCGCAAAATGCATGCCCTTTACACTGGGTAAATATACCGAATGTGCATTGCTAGCCTAGCATCTTACAGCATTGGATCTGACCTAGTAAACATCACGTCGATCTGTGGACTTCTTCAGACAATTCTCAATACTTTATTTTGAATGATACGGCGCCCACCGAGAGCTACACTCTTGCTCTTGCCGAAGCTCTTCAGATCTGAGCATCGTGTGTTCTTTATCGACAATGTTATGGTTTTAGCAGGGGTCTCATTGCGGGAGTCTTAATAATATTGATTTTTAATTCTAGTGTGATTGTAGCTAAGTTAGCAT
>JAAEQW010000257.1 GCA_024231025.1 Candidatus Omnitrophota bacterium | reverse complement strand
TGTTGCGGATTTTCTTCTTGAACTTCAGTTATTTGCACACCAATTCGTTCCTTTTTGCGAAAAATAAGAAGATCCGGCTTTTCTTTTACTTCTCTTGCCAATTTTCCTGACCATCTTTGTAAAAGATGTTGCGGATAACCATTTCTTGCATTGCCAAAGGTTTCATTTAAATAATTTAGTTCTTTCTGAAGGCTTTGGGGATGGTTCTTAAGGAGACGACGAGCTCGTAGACTAAGGCCACGAAACACGTTTCTTTTCAAGGAGATTGGGTTATTGGAACGGAAATGTAGGTATTTGTTGCAGTGAGTCACTTTTCTATGAATAGACAACCGTAGCGAGCTTCTTCCCACATTTTCTGGCCTCGTTCTCAGTTCTTTATTTATTTGCCCCAAAGTTTGTTCAATTTCCAGACCGTCCACAGTATTGTCCACAATTTCCAAATCCATAGTTTCGTCCACATTTTTGCATTTCGAGATACCTTGTCTCTTGATATCTGAAGTTCCGTATTTCAATGCGTCCATACATTGGTCCATAGTTTGGTCCATACATTCATCCAAATTTTCAATTTCTTCAGAATTTTTGCTAGAAATTTCCAATTTTCTGTCCAATGATTCTCTTCTCTGGTCTCCTTGATCCACCCTTTTTACCAACAGATCCAAATAAGCTAACTCTTTTTTGCTATTTTCTTTTTCCACAGTTAACCTTATATTGGGATGTTGTGCATTGAATAGGCCTACAAATTTCTCCAAGTGAAATTTAGATGCATCATATAAAAGAAAAATATCGTCCACGAATCTAGTGTACATCTTTGGCTGTACGGGAAATAGTTCTAAGACCATAGTTTCCATTTCCTCCATATATATATTGGCTAAGACCGGGGATAGCCGACTACCCATAGGTAGTCCAGCTTTTTGGCGATATAGCTCTTTGGCATAACAAAAGAAAAAATCCTCGACCATGAGCTGCAATAACTTCATAAAAGCTTCAGTTGTTAAGGAAGTAACTTCTTCAAGTTCTTCTTTCCCTTCATCAGTGGACTTCATTCTAAGTAATCTTCTATGGACGATTTGCAGAGTTTCGCTTACAGGGACCTTCGTAAAGAGTGATTCGACATCCAGTGATGCCAATCGATCTTGAGACGTCACAGTTAGACCATCTAACCTTTCCACAAAATCGTAAGAGTTGAGCACAGCATACTCACTGTAGAACACTAGATTCAGTACGCCTTTGATGTGCATTAGTAGCTTATCGCAATAAATATCCACGTTTACAACTATTGGTCTTATTTTTAGAGTGCCACTTTTATGGATTTTTGGACATCCGTAAAACTGCGGGATTGTTCCAGAAAAGGGCTGAGAAGGTATGGTTTTTGTTCGATCTTCAGCTGTCATAGCTCCGCTTTTCCTGAAACCCGTTAGCATGTCCGTGAGACGCCTGCACTGTAATTTGAGT
>JAAEQW010000256.1 GCA_024231025.1 Candidatus Omnitrophota bacterium | reverse complement strand
GCTTGGGCAGGTGTTTGTTGAATCGCAACTGGTTGACCAACAACTGGTGCAATATCTTCTATGACAGGCTCTTCTTCAAAATCAGCAAGTTCTATATCAAGGTCTACAACCGGTACGTTATCGATGATTTCTAATACATCATCGTCAGTATCGAAATTAGCCATTGCTTGAGCGCCACCACCTTGTGATGCAGGTCCAAATCCTGACCTTGGAACATCACCAGGCCCACTTCTTCTCGAAGAACCCCTTCCTGGTCCTGAAGGAGGCAGAAGTGGGTCATCATCGTCTGGACCTTTATTGTCATTTGGATCAGTTATCGGAACAACATTATCAAGATTATCCGTCCACCCAGTAGTATCCTCTGTTGCTTCTTGCTGAAGCACGCCTTGCGCGGTTGCTATTTGCACATCGATCGCGGCCACCTTACTTCGAGTGTCTCTAATGCGCTCTTGCACACCTTCTATTCCTTTTTGTGTTATGAAACGCTCTTCGGTGGTCTGAGCATTTTTATACTTCTTGTTACCTCTATTAAGTGCCACATATAATTTTTGAGATGTTTCATCCAGCGCGTCTTTTTGCGCGTTAAGCTCCGCTAGAGTTTCTTGCGCGGATGGTTGCCTAACTCCCTCGTCTACAAGCTCAGGAGTCTCTGGAATAAACACATCGTCTGCTACTGGAATATTATTAAAAAGAGATGCAGGAAATTCATCTTGCATAGGTACCGGCGAAACTACTTCCTGCTGCAAGGCTAATTCTGGCACTTGTCTTTGCGGCGGCAGATCCAATCTTGGTACAATCACAGGTTCTTCTGATAACGGTTTTGATAATGGTTCTGGATTAACTACACCAACAACATCACCAACATCACCGCTAACTTCATTCATCCAATTAGCATCTGGCTCTTGCAACGGTGGAAGATCTATAACTCCAGTTGGTGTTGGCATCCGAACCACTTCCTGCATTGGTGGTTGAGTTATTTCTGAAGAGCTAGCTCCTGGTATTGATGGTTGTTGAGTATCTCCAAAGTCTCGTGTAATCGACTGCATACTTTTATCAACTTCTGACATTGGTTGGCTGCCATCAACAGCATCATTCATCCAATTAGCATCTGTTGACTGCGCCTGCGGCGGTGGAAGGTCTATGACACCCTCAGGCGTAGGCGGCTGAACCATTTCTGGTTGGCTTATCTCTTCTAGCGGCTGAATCACTTCCGGCGCTGGTGGTTGAACCATTTCTGCCGGTGGTTGAGTCACTGTTACTTGCGGTGGTTGAACTGCATTCATCCAATCAGCATCACCTGGTTGCGCATCTAACGGCTGTTCTAATGGCGGAGCGGCTGCTTCTGCTGGCGCTGGTTCGAAATGCTCAACCGGCTCTTGCTGACCTAAGTCAACGTATTCTTCTTGATCCGTCTCACCTTCTGACTGCTGCATTTCAACACCTTGCTCACGAATCATCGGAACGCCATCTTCCTCAACAATGTTTTCCATGGCATCCTTACCGATAAAATCACGTATATTTGCCGGTCTAAGATAATCTTTATCAACTATTTTTCCACTGCTTGGATCATATTTAAAAAGAAAGTCTTCTGATGCAGGTTTAATCAGCGTAGCGCCCAACATATAAGGTATAGATATATCGCGTTCGGTAGGAACAACCAAAATCATCCCTTCATTATCTCTGCCTACTCGATAACCTTCCTGACGGAGACCGGCTAATTGTTCAATTTCTTTCTTGCTCGTAGCGCGAGGCGACTCCGCCCGCTGCGCCAAGATATTATATCTCTTATGTGCGGATTGAAATCTTTTTGTATCAGCTGTAATATCAGCCTGCATTACACTACCCATATCACCAAACATCTTCGACAAAGAAACATCTTCTATCAAGTTAACTTTTGCTTTATCTTGTGCTGTTTTCACTTTGGATTGCGATGCGCGATCAGCAATCAATTCGCGAGCATAATTGTAAATGCCTTGCCTTCCCGCATAATCTGCCTTGGCACGTTGATACATATGCTCTGTTAATCCACTCTGAATAAAATCAGCTCGAACTGCTGTATCAACCCCTTCAACAACAATCGTTTCACCCGAAATCAACTCCGCAAGCTGGTGGTCATTTAACCCTTCAGCAAAAAGTTCACCAGCAGCAACTCTTTCATTTGGTTGAAAAGAATACAGCGCCTTAGCTAACAACGAGTTTCCATCTATTTCACTCGCCCGTAAAATATCTTTCTGATACAAGCGACCTAGCTCTTCTTTGCTGGCAGAATCCAGATCTAATTCGCTGTCATCAGCCAAAGTTACTACCGCATCCTGCAACCCAAACAGCTCACTATGGGCTTGTGCACGCTCTTCACCTGTTAGATCTAAATAATTATTCAGCTTACCCGCTAATTCTTCGGAGACAGGTGCATCAGCTGCGATATTTTTTATAGGTCTGTCAAAATAACCTAAATTTCCTACCGGAGCCGGACCCGCGCTCTCGTGAATACTTTGAATCGCGTCCATTGCATCAGGAGAAGTGTTTAGGTATTGCTCGGTGTAATCCTCAAAAGGAATTCCCAATTGTATTGCGTTATCTCTGTGTCCAGCTAGCTCCCGAACACCATGAGAAACAGCTGTTCTTAGTTGTTCGCGATCTTTCAGTAAAGACGCGTCAACATAAACATTCCCTCTGCTTATACCCACGTGATCTAGCTGAGTTGCATACTCATTTAACCCGGTGACAGCTCTAACATTTGCTGTATCTGAGCCAGAACCATCAAAAGAAGGAACGGTAAGATCAATTGATCCGATCAAGTTTTCTAAATTGCTGACGGCTTCTCCGCCATTATTAAAGGCAATAATGTTATTAACCGCACTATGATCGACCACGCTGATTCCGGTATTAGAAATCGCTGGCTTAAAACTTGTACTTGGTGAATAACCCTGGCCATGAACAATTGGGTTAACCCGACTGGCAGCACTGCCGCCGGTCTTTCCTTTATCAAATGATTCCTGAAACCATTCCATAACCGCCTGATAATCGGCTTGAGCACCTAAATATTCTGCTTGTGAATTATAATCCGCTCTACTTGGCACTGCTAAAATACCACCTATTCTACTAAAAGCTGCCCTAAAAACGACGTTGGTAATCTGTTCGCGAGCAAATTCTTCAACAAAAAACTTCTGCCCGCGCGATACCACACTGCCAACCCTTTTACCAAAAAACTTAGGAACATGAACAAGCTTATCGCCCATAACATCCTGCATGTAAACTTGAATATCGGCTAAAATCGGAATACCCATAAGACCTTCATTTAAAACCGGTCTTACAAAATGCATTGTCGGACCAAAAGTTAAAGCAGTTTTCGCACCTTCCCAAGAAGAGAGCATCATTTGGTTGAATACATAAGATCCTCCTGTTGAATTTTCTAATGAATCAATTGCCTTGGTGATTGTTTCTCTTTCGTTGCCGACTGCTCCATCTAATTGCCCCTTTAGTTCGGCAATTTCTACATCTTTTTGCAAGTCAAACATCTGCCCCCAACCATCATAACCATTAGGGTCTAAGCCCAACTCTAAGGCTTTTCTTGATAAACCGCCTTCAGATCCATGTTGTTCCAATAAAGAAGATGCAATCAGCTCTTTTATTTGCTTAGCTTCATCTCCGTAATTTGCCTTTTTAATTTGTTCTATTTTCTCAAAAATATTTTCTCGATGCTCTTCGCTTATAATATTATCTTCTACATACTCTCTAGCGTTTTGAACATTCATTCCTAAAACATCATTACGAATTTTATTGGTAAAGTCTGCGCTGTATGTCTCAACACCAAAAAGCACTCTACCGCCATCAACCATACCTCCTGCTATCGCGTTGTCAAACTCAGCCGCGTATAAACCCGCCTGAATAAGCGGAAGAAACGGCATCATTACTGCCAGCTGACGCACAAGCCCGCCGGTTTCAGTGGCCAACTTACCAACCACTTCATAAGGCGCCATCAACTTGCCGCCATCTTTAAACCACTCATTATGTAGTCTTTGGGTATTTTTTAATCCCGGACCAAGAAGCTTGGTACCTACCAAAGCCATGCTCACGCCTCGATATATGTCTCTCGCACCTCTTGCATTATAACTATCAAACTCATTGCCGGTTATTCCCGTATAAACTGAAGGAGCAAATGCCACAAATCCCGCGGTTGAAGCCCACTCAGCAACATTACCATATCTAAAAGTAGCCAGCTGCCCTCTTTTTGCCCAACGAACCTGGGCCTCTCTCTTAAACTTTGTTCTGTTTTTGGCTTTTTCTATCCTAACTTCTTTCCAAGTTTTAGTCTCGTATTTCTCTCTGCTAGAGGAAAAACGCTTTGATGCCGACCACAACGCTGAAACATTATTTAAATGATGGAAACCTTCAGCCATAGTTTTACCGATAACACTACCACCATCAAACTCATTGCCGAAAATCTTACCTTCGGCCAACACATCAATCGCAATATCCGCACCGCCCCAAATAGCTGCCCGACCTGTTATCCAACCCCCTTTAAACTTTAAGATTGAACCTCTTCCAAAGGCTGCTTTATAAAGCGCATCTTTAGCCGCCGCGTTTTTAGTGGCAAAGGCTGGGTCACAAATAGACGCTTTTCCTGCCGCAGCGCCATAGCCCAAACCTACCGTACCAAAAGTAACCGCGATTTGACCACCATAGAAATCCATAACTGCGGTAGAAAAACCATAATTTTCCTCAGAACTTTTATAACCTTCAAAAGTCTGTGCTAAATAATTGTTTACCACGCCCGGCAATGCCGCGGATAGACCGCCTAATGTTCCAACCGAAGCAATTGCCGTTCCCATATTCTGCAGACTTCTTCCAAAATTCTTAGCAGCAGCACCACTAGCTGCGCTAATTTTCATATTCATTCCAGCCTGCCTTAAGCCTCTACCCGCACCACCTAACACTCCTCCGCCCACGGCAAATGTAAGCGCGCCTACTCCGGCTTGCGTCAAAAATTCACTACTGCCAAACTCAGCATCATGAAGCATCGCACGTCCACCACCAAAACCAGCGCCAACAGCCGCACGACCCGCATAAGGAGCCCAAGCTGTCTTCCCTGCTGCCTTAATAAATGATTGCACTTTCTTAACCGCGGCTATTCTAGTTGCCACCGCACCAACCATTCCTGCTGCCGCCATACCAAGAGGAATTGCCGCACCAATTCTACCGGCACTTGTGTAGGAATCCAAAGTAATTGCTAAGTCGCTAAACTCACCCTCAAGCCAAAGATTCTTCCCCTGACCAAAACCCGCAGAAAGACCGCCACCTAAATGATACAATTTCGCGCCAGTCCATGCGGTCTTAAAGGCTCGGGTTGCTTTAACTACATTAACAACACCCCTCATTGTTTTTACTGTTTTCATAGCTCTTGCTGCAGCAAGAAATGTAAGACCCTCATCGGGCACAGCAACACCAACACCGGATACGTTTCCAACTAGATTAATAACACCTAAAACCGTCGCAGTAGCAACCAAAATACCCACTTCAGCAGCGTTAGCATACATGTCGTCAACAAGATCATTGCTCTGCATATTTTGAGTAAGAAGCATCTTCACGGCCTCATTGTCTGGTTGGTATCTCCATAGCTGTGTATAAACACCCTCTAAAGACTCACCATCAACATAGAAGGCTTTTCCACCACCTATAAATGTCACATTGTTAACAGTGAAACCCTCATCAACTTCATCAAGAAATTTTAATTCCTGCACCGGTTGGGTTAAATCTTCTATCGCATCTTCTAAATAAGAATACGATCCACTATCAATGTAACGCCGGGTTTTATCCGTTCCATCGCTTTCCAAAACTATAACTTCAACATCATCACCCGAAGCATTAAGCTTTCCGTCTCCACTCTTTTTTAAAAACCCCTCAGCGTCAACCATCATTTTCACAAAATCACCGTCTTCGCGATGAATAACGTTACCCTCAATATATCGGCTAAGGGTTTTATCATTTGAATTTTCGGCGTCATCTTTTAATTTTTCATAAGGCATTAGAACCGTCTCGTACGTTGCCTTCGTTCCGCCCTCTTTCAAATTATCTTTCGTATCTTTTGAATCATCGCTCACTTGGGCCTGACTTTCCGCATCAAGAATCATAGCGACTCCATCCTGCCCATCAGTAAAAACGCTCTCGTCAACAGATTCCCACTCATCAGGAAGAGCATTTTCGGTAACATTTACTCTTCTATACCCTAACTCCTGTGTCCAAACAGTAGCCGCCTTATCGCTATCCTCAACTAATTCACTCTCAAGAACAAAAGCAATTTTTCCTGTTTTATCAGTAACAACTAGTATTTCATCTTTTTTATGTTTTTCATCACCATACTGGCTGTCCCACTCTTTCATCGTTAGAAGGTTAAGTTCTTCGATTGTTTCCTTATCTCCTCTTTTAATCGCATCCGCTTGCTCTTTGGTAACGGTTCTTTTCTTACCGGGAAACACCGGAACATTTTCACCATTAACTTCTTTATAAAAAGAACGCAGTTTATCGGACTTAAAATCTCTCACATACATTTGTTCTCTTTTTTCGTCAGTTGTAAACTTTTGAAGCATCTTCTGGCTAAAATCAAGCTGATTCCCATCCATACCAATAGTATTGGCTATTGATATTCCATCTAAGCTCGCTCCCTGATACATAAAAGCATGAGTTCCCTTGGTAATAATATCACCGTGGCCCTTTTTATCACTTACCTCATAGTCCTCTGCGGTAGCCGACTGCTTAACTGACAACCTCGAACCCATTGGTGCAGATTTTTTATTGTTTACATCAGACGGTTTAGCATTTTCTTTTATTACCACAGGAATGATCTCGTCTGAATTTTTCTCAATCGCGGTGTCTTCAACGCCCTTATGTTCAATTGTCCCTCTAACCACAAAACCATCACGGGAATACTTCTCATCTGACACCCAGCCAATAATGTCGGCGGTTTTATCCGCGCCAATATATTTTGCTTTAGAGTCAGTTGACTTTTTAAAAATTTGCCCCTCAACGTCACGGATTGTAGCCTCACTGCCCACAAAACCGGTCCCACTCAAATTAGTACGCTTAAGACCCTTATACCTAAGTGCTGTTTTATCAACGATTGATGTCGGATCAATTCTAACCATACCGTCTTTATCTACTTTGGTGCTATATAAACCAATTACTTCACCTTTACTGTTACCTTGCTCATTTATCTCACCGACTTCTGTGTGCTCACTAATATACTGACTAATTTGACCACCTTCTTGGGTCATCATGATTCTTCCTTTTTCATCACTGTTAAATTCTAGCCTAGAATTGTTACTGCTAGGAATAATTAAAGATGTCTCATTCATCAAAACCTTATCGGAATGAACAACCGCATTAGCCATAAAAACATCGTCTGCACCAAAGCGCAAACCAGAACCGTCCGCGCGATAATGAAGAGTAGGTGTAAGATTGTTATTTAAAGAGAAAACCAGTCGATCGCCATCTTGCTCGGTCTTATACATAACGCCGCCAAAGAAATCCCCTTCACTAAATATCGCTTTGCTAAATATCGAACGCGAACTAACTCTTGCGTTAGTAGAAATATCGCTTGCAACGCTTATTGTTTCAGGCTTCTTTGCGCGTGATTTATTCGCCACAGAAAATGGTGATTGAGCCGACCAAAGCTCTCCAGCCCCAAGCATTGCTGACTCTGAAAGTTTTCCGCTTTTTGCTAATTGAAATTTTGCCAAATTAACTTGCGCTTTAGCTTCTTCCATAGGTCTGGCTGATGATCTAATCGTTTGCGTAATTTTACCCAAGGCATCTACTTTCGAGCCCTTTTGCGCAACCCACTCTTTGCCTTGGCGCCTTAGCCACCCTGACTCTTGCCCGGCTTCGGCCTTCTCGCCTCGAGCACTAAAGAAAATTTCTGAGGTTTTTTCCTCACCAAAGATAATTTCATTTTCATCGGCTCCTTTACCCGAAGCCGCTTTAATCAACAAATTGGTATCGTGCCCTAAGCCCTCTACACTAATTAACGATGGGTTTTCGATATTCGACTTTACTTCGGTAAGAAACTGCGCAAGTTCTGTCTGGTCCATTGTATCTAGCAATTCAAGATCGTTCCACATAAGATCTTTGGTTATCGCGCTTATTTCTTTATTGGCAGTGAGATTTGCTTTTATTTTATTTAGGGCAGCTGGATTAGCCGGATCGCGAAAATCTGTATCTGGAAATGCATCAAGAAAAAGTTTCTGTTCGTCTGAATATAGTTCGCCTGAATCTAGTTCGTCTGCATCTAATACACGCGTAGCATCAATCACGCGCTTTCTTAAACGCCCAACCGTGTCGCGCGCACTGGTGACTGTGGCTTTTTTTATTTTTGTCTGGGCAATGGTAAAGGTTCGATTACCAACCATTTTTCCTTCAAATTGTGAAAAAGGAACAAAATTACTATCACCGAATTCTCTATAAAATTGGCCAAACACCTCTTGCTGCATATTTACATAAGGCTTTACCAGCCCTTCTCCGGCAAGGTCTAAAAGACCAATCGAGCCGCCTGATACGAATCTTACTTCTCCGCTTTCGGTTACCTCTTTAATCTCCATTCCGTCGATCATCTCACCTTTTTTAATCTCTATCTCACCTTTATCTGTTTTAATAACCGGTGTTGAAAATTTCTTGGTAGTCTCCCACATGCTGCTTCCAGCGTCCATAACCAGACCATGTTTTTTGTCAATATTTATTCCGCCAATAAATGTTTTTCCACCAACGGTTAAACCAACGCGTTGCATGTCCTTACGGGCTGCGGCAACTTTTGTCGAATAGCTATCATACAAATCACCGGACTTCTTAAACGCCATTATATCAACTTCATCATCGTCACCAAGAAGATGGCTTGCCGTAAACACATCCGCATTCTCGCTAATGTGTTTGGCAAGATCAACAATGACAGCAATTTCTTTTCCTTTATCACTATCTTTAGAAACAGTTATTCGGCTTCCCTTCTGCCCCAAAGTAGACCTCAAATAGGTAGTATCAGTTTTGATACCAAAAGTAAGCCGTCGATTAGTTTTGGCTTCTTTATCCCAGCCAGTAGCATTAACCTTAATGATCCTGCCTTTTGAACCGCCCACAGCATCACCCACATTATCGTATGTTTTAAAATCAGGCGTAATCTGCTTAAAGTCTTTCGATAAATATTTAAACAGCACCGGACCATTCTGGTTGGAGAAATTAAGATAATCCGGCCATTGGTCCTTATTGTTATTGCTCTTGGTGAAATCCTGAAGTTCAACCGGCACGTTGGGGGTTTTGCCTTCAAAGATACCGCCCCAAACACCTTGCAAGCCTTTAGCCTTGCTCCACTTAACTTTCTGATTAGCAAGCGCGGCGTGCTCTCGATTATTATGAATTACCGGACCAGCGGCAATTTCTTCAATATTTAATGGTTTCCAATCTGCTCTTTTGCCTTTGCCAACTCTTTGAAATGTTGCATTTTGTCCGTAAACAATATCCGCATACACCCCTCGTGGCGCGCTATGGCGAGTTAATTCGGTAAAGATTGGTTTAAATTTTGCGTTTTCATACTCTATTTTTCTGCGCCCTTTTTCATCTACACTCACATTAACAACACTTCCCACTTCCAGCTTACGCGAACCAGGTGTACAATCTAAGCCAAAAGAAACATATTCGCCTTCCTCACCAACCATTTTATATTGCGAGTATTTAAAAAGATCTTTTGCCGGATCAAACGCTACACTGCGGCCGCCTTCAATTGCCGGACGATAAATGTCCTGCAAATTCATCGACATGCCATTTTCCATGCTAAACCTACTCAACAAATTATATTGGCCATCTTCATGATATATCCCGCTAACAAAAACTGTACCCTGCTTTACCGTTGCTTTATCGGCTCCGCACCCGCCCATTGGTGCTAAATGATGAATAAAATTATCTACTTTCATGTCGAACTCACCAACTTTAGTAAATTCGCCACCAACAATTTTCATTGAACCCTGGTCGCTAACCACTCCCGGGCCAAAATTAGCAAACTCGTTAAGTACAACACGATTGCCCTCCTTATTAGAGGTAGATACACTCGCAAAAACTTTCCGGCCAATCCCTTTAAGGTCGTACGTGCTTAAACTGCCATCCTTATGTATAAGGTAAGCACCACGCGCCTCGGCAAAAGCACTTGCCTTGCTTGAAACATCGGTAATATCCTTAATACCATTAGCAAATAGCTCAACTGGATCCACCTTATCTTCATTAGATTGCCATTTAACCCTCTTTAGATCGGGCAACAACTCCGCAATCTGATCATATTCACCATTTGTAAACAAATCAAAATTATCAACAACGCTATCGGCAATCTCATCAGCAGTTTTATACTTGCCGCCTGATGCCATCGCATCTTTAATGTTGTCGGTGATCCCTGCAATATCGTCACCATAAATGCTTAGTATTTCGTCGTATTCGCCGTTTTTAAAAGCTTTGGTGTTATTAACGATTAATGTGGCAATCGCATCTTGGTCGCTCTTTTTGTATCCTTTTAACTCTTTCTTTATTTCCTTCGTAAGCTCATTATCATATCCAACGAGTACTTTTTTAATTCCAGATTTTAGCGAACGATAATTCGGATCAAGCTTCTTTTCTTCTGGTTTTACCATTTGCGGTCTCATATACGGGTTAATGTAAAGCATGGCATCGTCACTGGTAAACTTAAAGTCGTATCCGTCAACTTCAATTTTCATTTCACCTTTTTGACCCGGCACGCCCATAAATGCCACTCCGCTGCCGCCCATTACGTCGATTCCGTAATTCTGCTCACCCGTTTCAAATACGATCATCCCATCCTTACGAACACCAACATTATCAAGATCATATTTTGGAGTATACACTTTGCCGCTAACATTTTTCCAACCATCTTTACTAAAGATAGCTTTTCTTGTATCAATTTCAGTCACCTTATATTTTGGTAGTATTTTTTTACGCCTACGCTTAACCGTTTTTTCTACAGCACTAACCGGTAATTTAATCTCATCTCCTTTAGTTGCAATAAAATCGTTACCGGAAAAATCATAATCAGTTTCGTATTCATCACCTAAGGCACGAGGCATGGCGGCGTCTGCATTAAATGAAATATTCTCTAATTGCTTTTCGATGCGCCTTTCGATGCGCCTTTCGAAATATTGCTTTTGCCCAAACCCTACGAGACTGCCTTTTATCTCTTCTTTTATCTCCTTAATGCCTCCGTTTGGATCGCCATAAAACTGCATATAGCCAATCCGTCCTTCATTCAAATCACGATAATTATCAACTGTGCCGTAAAAAACTATTTTTCTGTCGCGCTTTTGCGCATCACTATGGAGCCCCCTACCTAAGCTGGTAATATCACCGGTTATGTCTAGAGCAATATGATCGCCCTTTAATAAGTCAATTTTCAGATCACTGATCAGTTTAAAGGCTAGCGGATTGCTTGAATGCTCATCAAAGCGGTTGGCCCCACCTTTTTGATCAACCGTCGCCTCGGTCGCGCGTGGCAGCAATATTGCCGCAATGTCGTTATAAGAAGTGACGGTGTCAAGATAATCGTTTAATAACTCAAAATTAAGGTTACCGTCAAGATCAACCAAGGCAACTTGATCGTCAATAATTATTTCATTGTCGTAAGTTACTTTAAAGTTAACCAGCTCCTGACCGTCCAACACTTTGCTTACTTTAAGATAATTGCCGTCATCATCGTATTCATAACGGTGCTCCACGTTATAGTTACCTATATAGCTTTTAGTTAAAGGCTTATCCAAGTCGAAGTAAGTTTTGCCAATTTCGTGCACCGGCGCGTTAATAACTTCTCCATATTCAACTTCGCCGTCAACTAAGTTATTCAAAAGCGTAAATTCGGCCCCCACCTTAATTGAAGAAAACCCCTGCAACTCCGTAACATCTCGGTTGATAACTGTTACCACGTGATTAATGTCTCTAAAATTAACCAGCTCTCTCCTCGTGTTACTATTTTCTAATCTAATCCCGCTATCGGCACGGTAATCAATAGTTATAAGATCACCGTCAATAAAACCATGGTTATCTTTTGCCGTTAGGTTCATAAAATGAATTTTATCGGCGTCATCACCAATTGGATCCAGCAAGGTAATTTTCGCTCCGTCTTCAAGGGCAAGCGATTTAGCATAAGGAGTAAACGTTATATATTCGTCAGGGTCATTAGCCGCAAATGAACCGGTATTGTTGGTTAGATTCCCAAAAGTAGCCACCGCTGGCGCATCCAGAATATCCGTTGTTTTATTGTATTCGGCTTCACGGTTAACAGCTCCGGTGAGTCCGACTCGGTTTTGCATTACATCTATCCCCTGAGCACCAATGTATTGGCCTTCTCGACCAACGATTGCCCGCATATACCCTTGAGTATCTGCTTTAAATTCGGTGATTTTCAAATGACCAACTTGGTTTGTATCAAATCTCTTACTTATAATATCACCGTAATTCGACTGTCCTCCCCTTGCTGCCTTATTTAAGTCTTTCACATAAAGCGCTCCGTCAATGTTCGAATCAATGCTAAAGTGATCCTCCAATTCAACGTACGCTGTTGTATCACTAAAACCGCCGGAAGCATTTGTCTCATAAGTACGTGCAACCCAGGAAAGGTCACTTCTACCGGTGTTAATCGCGGTTAAATTATGTGTCTGCATAACCAAAGACTGCCCCGGCATTGCTTGCGGATGAAAACTAACAGAGCCGTCAACAATCCCGTTTTTTATCCCCACGCCTTTGGTCCTAAAGCCAAAATTATCTACCACGTTTACCGACTTTCCAGGGCCATAACCCCAACCAATCGTGCTACCGGCACCAACGGTTACTCCGGCATCGGTAATATCAATTGCCATTACCGACTTATCCATCTCTTTCGTTTGAAACGGAATCATGTGTTGCAATCCGCTACCATCTTGACCGGCAACCGGTACAACAGAAAATGTTGAAATGTGATCAGCACCGCTATGGGGGGTGTAACCGCCACCTTGTTTTCTTATCGGATCAGGATTGCGAACCGTATCCATGATCGCGTTCCACGAAGTAGTCGGCGCACTAGAAAAATCACCACCACGAATCGCGCTGTGATCCATTTGGTAAAAAGAGTCCTGCGTTGGCTTACCATGAAATCTGAGCCCACCATTTTCTGCGATCCATAACGTTGCTGCTCCGTCCTCTTTAGACACCTTAAACGCGGTAGAGCCTTGCGCACCGTCTTCAGACTTCCAATAACTGTTTCCGCTAAAACCAATTTTGACTTCGCCGCCCTCAGGTGTCATTAAAACTTCGCCTAAACGAGCCGAAGTAACCACGCCACCATCCTGCTGGATACTAGCCGGGTCGTCATAATATATGTTTATGCCGGTGGTCCTTTCAAGACCATCAGCAGCGGTGTAGGTGTTAATTATCTGTTTTCCAGCAACGCTTTGACCCATCCATTCAACCTGACCATTAGCACCATGGGTGGTGTAAGTAACTCCCAGCGGAATATTCTCGGAATGTTGCAGGTCCTGAGCACTCAAATTATTAGATTGCATTTGGTATCCGCTCATTGAAACATCGTAGCTGTAGGGAGTTGTTTGAAAATCTTGGTAATCGTTGACTGCCGACCAGCCCGAACTGTCCCCGTCTTCAAAAGAAGCATGAACCAAAGGCAGCAAGCGCAACGGCAAAGGAGCGCTAGCCATCATCATTGGAGATGATTGAACAGGAATAATTGGCGCGCTTAAACCAGCGGCACGAGTTATGTCTTCAAAAACAAAAATAAACAGCACCGTGAAAGCAACAACTTTAAAAAGCGGTGACTTTTTAAACTTTTGCCAAGCGCTTACGTACGGTTCATCGGGGTTGGGAGTGTCCTGTTTGAAGGATACGGAAACTTTGAGGTTCTCTTCTTTTAACGGAATTGAGAGGCTCAAAACCTCCCCCTTTCCCCCACAGTTCGCTCTATTGTTAAGTTTTTCTCTCATAGCAGTCACAATCGTCGAATCGTTGTAATCTCAATTTCAATCGCTTAGAAACCAAGTCTCACTTATCCCGTAAAACGGGATTAATTCGGCTACGCATTCTGAACTACCAGAATGCAAGTCTCATTAAAAAACCGGGTTACTAAATATCAATAATATTCGGTAACCCGGCTATCCCTAATGCAAAATCCAGCCAAAAGCTATTTCTTACTTTAACCGTAATTTTGGGACCCGTGGTTTTGCGCCCCCCGATCACTCGAGGTTTGCCTTTTCGTACCGCTGTCTGCAATACATATATAACATTTATAGATAAGTGAAAGCAAGCCAAAAAGACGTTTTTTTGGCAAAAAATGAAAATGCTTTCAAAAGCATTTTCCGCCGATTTTAACGTCTTTTTTCCACTTTCCGCTATCTACAATCAAAAAACACTATTACCACAACCGCTTTAATCTTAGTTTCAATCGCTTAGAAACCAAGTCTCAAGACCCTTCGACGGAGTTTATGCCGAGCAAGGTCGAGGTGCTCAGGGTCATTTTCCCGCTTAAGGCGGAAAAATGAAAACCGGGTTACTAAATATCAATAATATTCGGTAACCCGGCTATCGTCAAACTAAATGTGCACAGACAGATCACCCTTAGGCAATCTGCGAGAATACACCTAACTTCAGGACCCGTGGCTTTGCGCCCCCCGATCACTCGGGGTTTGCCTTTTCGTACTTCACCCATTTATAACACTTATATTAGTAAAAAACAAGTAAATTTACATCTTTTTATAAAAAAGGACATTTCGTCTCATAACTATTTGACAATCAATCACTTATGCTCTCTTTATTTGAACTATGCATCTATTTTCCGATCCCATTCGGCCGCATCTGTATCGTTGGTCCAGTTCCTGCACCACTACGGGTTATGCCAATCATTGTATCCATGTAATCGTCGAATAAGGTTTGAATTTCATAGCGATACATTGGGTTAACCCCGGCTTCACCGGGTTCAACCACCATTGCTACTCCATCAACATCTATCACCGCCGAGCTCTTCCAATAATTGAGCGCCGCGCTATCGCCACGCTTTTTAGCCGCTTCGATGCGTTGAGCATGAGCAGCTCTTACTTGTTCGGGACGATAATCATAGAAACTACTCTTCACAAAGCGCATTCCACCATCAGCACTGCTTGGCAGTTCGCCATCAACCATCACAGTAAACATCTCCTCATTAGGCGCAACAACTCTATTTACAAAATCCTCTTCACTAATAAAAGTTGTGCCGATTATCTCGTGCTCTTTCAAGGCTTCTTGTGGGCTCTGAGACGGTCCAACCCTTATCGCTTTGTCGCCGCCAAGCACAATGTTACGCTCTTTAGGCTTCGATAAAAATCCGGTTTCCTCATACTCAGCCTCATTGAAAGTTTTATCTTTATTAACGGCAAATTTGCGCCCATCTTTGCTTGCGGTATACTCTTTGCGTGACACAAAAATATCCTCTCTAGCTAAGGCATCTTCAATGGTTTCACCGGCTACAACAGTTATGTCAATCACCCGATCGCCTGCGTCATATTGTAGCACATAATCTTCGGTTGCGCTTAACATTGTATTCGGCCTTAGGGCATCATAAACCACATCCCTATTGGGACGACGAGCGGCATTATACCCCGCCTTAGCGCCCCAGGTTGGAAGCGAATATGTTTTGCCGGCAATATTTTTATTTTCAAAAAACTGAAAACTCTCCATTCTTGTTATTGGCCTTTGCATCATTGTATTCCAAGCCTGATCGTTTAGGCCCGCCCTTTTAAAGCGCTCATTAACTACTTCATTATACGTTTCGTTAGCTATTTTGCCTAAATTGTAATTCGAATTGCTCATTACTTTGCTATAAGCCTCTTCCTTATTGCCTTTGGCGCCTCGCACATCAAGTACCCGATCTTTAAACTTCGGCGCTTTCTTAACAAATCGATCATACATCTCATCAACAATTTCTTCTGTGTCAACGTCTATGTCATCAACTGCCAATTCTTTTAAGCCGGCTTCTTGGAGAAATCTATTTTCAAGATGTATCCGCACAACTTTTAAAAGGTTGCTGGGCATGTTAGGATTATACGGTACGTTTTTTGATAAGAGCTGCGGACCATGGTGTATGTCTTGGGCAATTAATCGCCCGCTAGGACCGCCAACATACGGCGAACGCGTCCAGCCGCCATCACCTAACGACTTAACAAACTCAAGATCACTTTTTGTGTCGTAAATGCTTATCGCATAGGTAACGTTCGGGTCATCACCTTTAGCAACAGATGCCGCTTGAACTGTTGCCTTGCCAAAATCAACCGCGTCGGGGCTGTGATCATCCGGCCCCTGACTAGGCGCTTTTCTGCCGGTAAGGCTGCTTGGTTTCAAAGCATATTTTCCAACTGGCGCTTCTGCCAAAGCGGCATCGCTTGCTTCATCATCTAAAATAACCAGTTGACCGTCTTTGGTTTTACCTATTTCATGAGCCATGTATATTTCAAAAATCGTATCCTTAGGTAAAGCTTCATCGCCACCTCCTTGGAGAAGCCCATCAATAAGCTCATTGGCTTTAGCGTATGCGTCCTTATGCTTAGCATAAGAATCTTTCGTGGCAAATCCAGTTATCTTTTGTGTCTTTGGATCACGCATCACAATATAATGTTGATCGCCTGTCGAATCATAATCTACTGTCTCCATCGTAGGATCAGGGCTTTGGAGCGTAGCCGCATACGCTACTGCTTCATCAAAAGGATTTTCTCCCTCTTTCCCTCTAAATTCACTTAATACTTTTTCCTCACCATCAACATTCTCGATGAGCTCTACTTTTCTAATTGCCCCGGTCTCATCCTCGTGCTTACGCAAAGTTAATTGCCTAACGTCAACTATATTCGCCGCACTATAATCTTTTTTGCGGCGTTGTGACTTTATTGGATCCTCGCTTCTTATTGACATCGCCTGGCCCATCGGCCCATAATAGTATTCGGTGGTTGCTACTTCAACGTTTTTCCAGGTTCCGGTGGTCTCGGTTCTTGGATAAGCTGCTCTTATTTTATAATCATCAGGAATTTTAGAAGGGATTAGGCCTGCCGCCGCGGCTTCTGGCGAAATGGCCGCAATCAAAGAATGTTCCGGGGAATCCTCAACCAAAAGAAACTTGTCGTCTTCGATTTCGGCAATTTCGTCGTTCTCGTATATTTGAATATGCCAATTAGGCATCTTTTTACTGAGCTCAATCGCAGCCTCTCTTGCTTCTTTCGAATCCTTATAAACGTGCTTAGTGACTTTTAACACCTTATCATCACCTTCTAAATCACGGGATACAAGGCGATACCCGCCGTTACCCGATACTTTTTTCTTCTCAGGTGTTGTTGTACCCGGCTTTCTTTTACTTTGAGGATCACTTACCCCAATCTCTTCTTCTTTCACATCATAATGCCAACCGTATTCTTTTGTTTCAATACTTCTGCCGTAAATATCGCGTGTGGTGCGGGCAGTTAAAGACGGCTTATCTGAATGTTGCAATTTTATACCACCGCCACGGCTAACCCCTAAATCATCGATTACTCTGGCAACTTTTGCTTTCTTTTCATCGCCCTCACCCAAAACCCATGTTGCCCGATAATAAGAATTACCCTGTCTTCTTAGGGCCATTACGCCAATTAAACCCGAACCGAAATTACGTTTCGCGTTTTCGTCACCCTTTACCGCGCCATTAAGCCGCTCAACAATACCCGTCATCTCTTCGGCGATGGCTCGCTTTTTCTTGTCGGTAACCAGGATTATCGGCTTAACTTTCTCAGTTGAAGCTTTCGCACCTTTAACTTGCTCTTGTGCCCGCTTCTCGACTACCTGATCGTTTAAGTCTTTCTCTGCTTTTAACTCCTTATAATATATCGGCGCGTCCGGATCGTCTGCCATAATATCATAAAGCCTGTTTTTAGCCTCATCAAGTTGATCGGGCTTAGTTATGGTAAGGCCATCACCCACAATCAACGGATGCTCAGCGCCTTCAAGAGCACCGGCTAAGTTATTAACACTAACGCCATGTGATAATTGTGTGCTGTAGTGCTCAACTGCCAACGGTCGGCCGGCCAATGAAGGATTATACGTTCCTTGAAAAGAAGATATTTCAATTTCCTCATCATCACCCGCCCTCTCTAGCGTTGCTTTTGCCTCTACCTCAATTGATCTATATTGCGAAGGATCTTCGTTGTGAATCATTGCGTTTTCTTTTTCTTCAGCGGATCTTTCGCCGGTAAACTGAATTGATTCTCTTACCACCGCATAATCAGAGATACGCCGGTCAACTGAATAATTCACGATCCCGCCATTAAAATATATTGGCGACAAATCACCGTACGCATTGACCGTTTTGGTACGGAGATTTTGAATATCTTTTTTATTTTGGGCAAGTTTATTCCCCAATGCTTTATCTTGTACCTTTAGCTCAATTAAACGTTTTTGTAACGCAACTAAAGTATCATCACTTTTTTTATCTAAGTTGGAGAGTTCAATTGTTGCTATTTTTTTCTCTACTTCCTGAGTTTCTTGTCTTACTTTTTGGCGCTGTTCTTTCGTTTCCTTACGATCCTTATAGAGCTTTTCAGATTCTCTACCCGGCGTAGAAACGTTTTCATCTAAGTGCGCGTCAACGTCCGGCATAAATGCCGCGTAAGATTGGTACCGATACGGAAGCCATGTATTAGCAATTGAATAACCGAAACTATTAGCAAAACGTCCCCGTGCCTGGCCGCTTAGAGCCTGGCCCGCCTCGATTGCCCTTGCTTGAACTGGGCCAACCCCGCGCATATGCATTGCTATGCGACGAGTAAACCGATCTTGATTTTCAAAATTTGCGGCCATTGCCCCCATTCCAGTGCCGGTTGAACGATACGGATAAGGCATCAGTGCCGCGTTAATTGATGCTTCTTTGAAGTTATTAGCAAAATCCATTCCTACACAAATAAAGAAAATATCCACTCGTGGCGCGCCAACGCTTGCCTTCGAATAGGCCGATTCATAGCCTTTAGGAACATCCACCACGCTGTGCTGCTTTTTATAAGTTTTTGTTTCATCGGTTTTAGTGTTTGTATAAACGTAGATACCCTTTGATGGCTTAGTCGCGTTTTCATCGGGCTCCCAACCTCTTGCGGCACTATATCTTTCTCGGTGTTCTTCTTCGCTGAGCGTTTCGGGCTCTTTCTTAACAAGTTTTTTTTCATCAACGTATTCGGGCTCATCTTTAACCTCAACGAAAACTGTTTTCTCGGCTTTCATTCGATCTTCTCTAAATAAGGTATCCAATGTTCCACCAACAAGACTACTCATTCCCAAATGCACCAGGCCTTGAAGGCCATAGGCAGTATTTAAATTCCAAGCGTAAGTCATCCGAGCAAAAGCAACGTCAGCTAGCAGTCCGCCGCTTTCCACCGCAACCGCCCTGCCGGTATGTTGCGCCCAACCTTTAAAACCCGCCATATCTTGCGGCCTTGAACTCCAAGGATTATAAGCTTGCGTTAACCAACCTGTCGACAGCTCACCAGCAAGCGAACCTGCGCTGCGCGCAAGCGCCATCTTAAGCGCATTGCGATAATTTTTCTTTTTGCCGCGTTCTGAATCACCCCGGCCGTAAAACGTCTTATAATCCAAAGCATATAATATCGCAACTTGTGTTGCTGTTGAAATAATCGGTCGCGGCCCAACGCTCACCACCGAATGAATCGGAGCAAAAAACGAATCCTGCACCGCGCCTCCGCCAAAGGTGCGCGCAACGTCGCCGGTTATTCTCATTGAAGGATCCACCCTCGCAACTATGTTGGCATAACCCTTCACCGCTTTCATTATTTCAGGAGATAACCCCCTCATGCCGTTAGAATTAATGTCAACTTGACTTCCATTTTCCAATTGAAACACTCCACTACCTATATATTTTGCATCAGCAAGACGAGAGACGCTAATGGTCTTACTTTGGGTTACTTCTCCGGTTTTGGCGTCAATTTGACCAACTTCGATTTTATCCTTGGATTTCTTGAGGGTCTTTTTAAAATTCGCAACCATGTCCAGTCGCTTTTTCTCACCTGCGCTAAGCACAATGCCTCGGTTGCTCATGTAATAATTGTTCTGGGTCCACGTTTGCATTAATACCGGCTGGGTAAGAAAACGCGCCCCCATTCCGGCAACGCCACCAATCATCCCGGCAAGGGTTCGATCCATGTCGTGTTTTTGAACTAGCACTTCTTCAACGGTACGAGAAACTACTAGCGCTCCAAAAGCACAAGCAAAGTCAACCGGAAGCTTAATTAAAGCGTTGCGCAAAGTATGATTAATAACGTTCTCAGCAATCGTACCGGCAAGAGAATCGCCCATCGTTGAAGCAAGCACCTTTTCAATACCTCTCAAAACACCAGTTAGTAACGCACCGCCTGCCCCCGCCGCGGCACCAAGAACAGCACCTTTTCCCAAGCCTTTAAGGGCGCCTTCCTTACCATCGCTAATTGCCCCAACTATCGCGCCTCCGGCGGCACCGGCCACGGCACCAATCATCGATCCGACAACTACATTCTTCATTGTCTCTACTGCAATGTCAGTTGCGGTTTTTGTGACTTCTTTGATCGCCTCACTCGATATTTCTTTCACGCCTTCTTTAGCTGCTTCAGCGGCTGCGGTTTTCACTCCTGAAGCAACACCGCCGACAACACCAACTATACAGCCAGCAATTATTCCGGCAGTCATACTCCAAAACTGACCTTTAGTAATCGTTATGTCAACTTTGCCAAGACTCCAATCAAGCTCTTCCCCGCCAATGGTCATCGTCTCATCGTAGGTGTCATAACTTTCGTAGTACATGATCGCTCCGGTTATATCAGACGCAGCACCGGCAACTACCGATCCCCAACTGGTTAGGCCACCATTACCGATCAAAATAAAAACACCGGTTACGAGTCCGCCGAGCGCTCCGCCACCAAAAGCTGCAGCGCTAGTTGTATGGCTATGATTACCGTCACGCCAAGCATACGCAGGGGTACAGACGTTAAATAAAAAAATGAGTGCGACTATCGCACTCACTATTTTCTTACCTTTAAACGAGCTAAGAGAAAAGTTTAAAAACCTCCCCCTATCCCCACTCCCCATTTTATTACTTTTTTGTTTCATAACTTTAATGTTAAAAACAAACTACTCAACTACTTTTGATACCCACAACCCGGCTGCCCCAAAACATTCGGGGCCCGTGGCTTTGCGCCACTCGATTACTCGAGGTTTGCCCTTCGCTACCATACAAATATAACATTTTTATGAGTAAAATGTCAACACTATTTAACTTATAAATTCTTAATATATAAAGACGCCATTCTTCAAGATACCTCCAATAAAGGGTGTCCAAAAAAAGCGCAAAAACCCCTGAAAAGAGTGTCCGAAAAAAGTGTGAAAATTCCTATCATTTTTGGACATTTCAATCCATAACCCATTATAACAGAACAATCTACAAATGTTTTCTTGATAATAATAAATCATAGATTATACGTAGGGGCACAGCGCGCTGTGCCCTCTTTATCGTTTTCATCATCATTAATCCAATTTATGGGATTATCGATAATATATTTACGGATTTTCTTTCCGGGTTTGGTAACAAAACGATAGGCAAAATTAGCCGCAGGTGAAATCTATTTTTGCGAAGGCTTGATGTCCGGTTCGCCTCCACGCGCGAAGCCGTGGAGTTCTTTGTTTCGAGCATTTCGCCCATCGACTTTTTATTGATTACGTTCAAAGGACTCATGCGCGAAGCAACAAATAGCTATTTTACCGGAGGCATCAACCAAACGAATTTAATTGGTACCATATTTACTGCTTCCGGGGACACGTACCGATCCCTATTTATTGAGGGCACAGCACGCTGTGCCCCTACGATTATTTTTGGCTTCCGGGGACACGTACCGATCCCCTTCGGGGCTTCCGGTACATGTCCCCGATCTGCCCCCATCGCTTGACAAAAAATAGGTAATCTCCTATACTTGGTATTGATGGGTAATCTCGCACAAAAAATCAAAAATTTTGTCTCGGTAATCGAAGATACAAGCATCCCTGCAATATACTATTTTCTAACATTCTTTGGCGTCATAACTATTGAAAACTTTCTGGAAATTTTCTCAGATACCGGTTGGGTTCCTTTTAAGCTATTTCCGTTTAATCACGAATCTTTTCTTTCTGCCGGCACCAGCATTGCAATATGGTTTACCCATAATTGTCTTTGGTGGGTCGCGGTAGCTTTTGCATTTCCCATAATCTTAACATTGCTTACTCGCCGAAAAATCGACAAGACATTGCGGATCGTGCTGGGGGTAACTCCAATTGTCGTGTTAACTCCGATTGTTGATTTAATCTTATCCGCGGGCAAAGGAATTGAAATTCACTACATTACGCCCACAGGGTTGGCAGCGTTTTTGCCACCGCATGGAGTAACTCCGGGTGAATTCCTAACTGGCATACTATTTCTTACGGTTATTTTCAGCTACTGCCTAATTAAAACAAAGAAAATTACTACCGCCCTTTTAGGAGTTTTATGTTCATACGCTGTAATTTTAATCTTCTTTATTCTACCAACAATTATGGGTAAAATTGCCGCGTTACTAAAGGTAAGCTTACTGACTACTCGACCGATACCAGTAATTCGCTTTTTCTGCGTAATTATTTTTGCAGAAGTGTTCATTCTGCTTTATTTAAAGGATAAGAATATTTTTAAAAACATTTACCCCTCTAAAGCAATATGCCTTGTTCTTTGTTTCATTTTGGGCGTCACCTTAAGGCAATATCTGATAACCACTACCTTAATTAGAAACTTTTCATCCTTTATATTAACGATATTTGCAATCATCGGCACCTACTCTGTGGCGATAACGCTTAATCGCCCATACCACAAAAACACAAAAAGCGTAATCGGTGCTGTTTTTTTAGTCACCGCGATCTGTGCTTTAGCGGTTAATTTCACTACCTTTTACTTTGCCTTGATCGCTCTCTCGCTGATCACTTTGCACTCATTGCCACCACTGCAATTAAAACGTGTTCCGGTTTTTTCTAAATTCTTAATATCGGCCGGCCTATTGCTTTTGGTGCTGCTTGGTTGGTTATTTGCCGGTGGAGAGCTGCGCGGTTTTCCCCATATTTTTTCGCTTTATTTTTTAATATTTCCCGCGCTATGCTTAAATTTTATGGATCTGGAGTCTAAGGAAAAATGGTCGATTCTTAATCTGTTCGGCAAGAAGAAAAGCAAATTACTCATAGGCATTGTTATTCTTATATCCTATTTGATTTTGCCGCTGTTATTATTGGATCCGTTGCTATTTTTTCCTATGGTGATTTTGGCAGTACTGCAATGCTATTTAGTTAGTTCTGTCAATTACAAAGACAAATACGCCTTTTTCCTGCACGCCGTAACTTTATCGGTACTTGCTTTCTGGCTTAATTACTTCTAAAATGAAGAAAAACATTGCTGCCTACTTTATTTCTATGCGTTGGTATTGCGGCTTCATTCCGGCAATGGCCGGGCTTTTGGGCATGTATTTAATTGTTCCTGAGCCAAATCTGTTGCGGCAAATGGCGATTTTAATCATTATGTTTGCTGGTTGGGGAGTTAACCAAGTTGTTAACGACTATTTAAGTCTCACTGAAGATCGCATAAATGCTCCAAGTCGGGCAATGGTTACCGGAACATTACAAGTGAAACATGCCATTGCAATAAGCGCCATTTTATTTATCATTGGGGCGATCGCTACTTATTTTCTGAATGGGTACGCGGTAGTAGTTTATGTACTTATATTTGCCATGAATTTCGCTTATAGTCGATTTAAAAAGATAATCCTAGGAAACGCCGTCTACGGTCTTTTGATCGCTCTATGCGTCTATTATGGGGCATTATGCGCCGGTTCAAGCGGGTTTGCGATCATTTGGAGGCAAGATCTCGCTGCGGCAGCAATTTTAGTTTGGTTTGTAAACTTTATCTTTTGCTTTTTCTCTAATTTCAAAGATGCCGAAGGAGACAAAGCAGCGGGCATACGCAACTTAGTTATTCTACTTACTCCGAATCGAGCCAAGTATCTTAGCCTACCTTTTGTGGCAATACTTTTTACTTTAGTGAGATTTTTTCTCTTGAAGGAGTCCTTGTTTTTGGCACCTTATTCCCAAGATATATTTTATGGGCTAATAACTCTATCAGCATTGATTTTTGTATATACCGCAATAAGCTTAATCATTAATCCACGCGATAATGCTTATCATATTTTAAAGTGGGCGATTATCGCAACTGCCTGCTTTGAAGCAGCCCTAATTGGCCTAGTCTCGCCATGCACTGCGATGTTTCTTTTTATCTTTAACCTAATCGCAATCAATCTTCTCTTTGTTGTTTACGATGCATGAAGATTAAATAGCAAGTTGGTTATTTTCAAATCAAGATACAAGAAACAAGACACAAGATACAAACAAATTTCAATATTCAATATCCAATAATCAAACAGTTTGGTTATTGAATACTTTTGAGCAGGAATAAATAAAGACAAGAAGTAAAAATAGTTTTCCAGGCAGGCCCTGAGACCTTAAAAGCATGGTATCCTGAGCGAAGTGAAGGATTTTTAAGGTCGAAGCGCCAAAGAAAATCATCGCTGGATGATTTGAATGGTGCCAGGGAAATTGGTTTTTACTTCTTGTTAGTTGTAAATATATCTTGGTTATTGTTTTATTTAGTGGGGTCCTGTAAAAACGGGAGATTCTTAATCCTTAATCCTTGCCCCCTTACACAACAATCGCAAGGGCTTTGGGTAGTATTTCGATTTTGGCGGGTAGGTATCCTTTTATGTCGCCGTCGCATTCGATAAAAGGGTATTGCGGGCAAGCATTAATTGTTATTTCTGACGCGTACTGTAAGGCCGCGCCGCTATACTCTAAGAAATTACCATTGTATAATTTGGGAATACTCATTAAAAACTTAGACCAACTGGTCTTACGCTCAATTGAAAAAATATAAAATTTTCCGTCATCGGGCTTTATCTCACTGAAAATTCGCATTCCTGAGCCAATGTAGGGATCCTTACCAACAGTAAGGTTAATCAACTTATTGAATGTTCTTTTTTTGCCTTCGATTTCTACCGAAAAATCAACCTTTCGAAAGCCAACCAAAGACACCAACAACGCGGTTAACGTTCCTAAAAAATCACCCAGATATTTGCGGTAACGCGAATTAGATTTACCCACAACCAACGGTCCTACACCAAAATTAGCGTTACTGGCAAAAAATCCAATTCTTTGTTGCCCACCTTCTAAATCCTGCCGGTAAGTAACTTTGCCGATATCGATTATTTTTGTATTATTAGAAAACAAGGCTTCAGCGGCACCTTCTATATCAAGAGCAATCCCATGATTTTTATTAAAATCAGGGCTGGTGCCAACATGAATAACCCCTAATTTCGGTCGAGACGTGACTTCTGCTGCAAAAATACCACTGATTACTTCGCAAATTGTGCCGTCACCGCCTATCGCCACTAAAATTTGATACCCCTTACAAGTAGCCTGATGAGCAATGCTAATTGCATCCTCTTTTTTCTTGGTCCACTCAAAATCAAAATCTGCCCCGCGCTCTTTGAATAAGGCGATTATTTTCTCGCCATCACGGCGAGCCCGGCCGGAATGCGCGGTAGGATTAATTATTAAAAAATATTTTTTACTCATTGGAGGTAGGTACTATTTAATCCGCAAGCTTTTGATGGATTTCTCAAAAACATCTTTATACTTATGGTACTGGCTAGTCTGCGCACTGCAGGTAACGATATAAGCTTTAAGCCCCTTAAAAAAGACTGCGCTTTTAATTTTTATTTTATGGTCCTCCATGCTGGTCTCAAAAGAAAAGTATTGGCCGCGGTGAGAGCCGGCAAATATCTCACCTTCAGACACATTGCTCTTTAGCCCCGGTAAAACACGCATTGTAACATCTTTATTCATCTGAAAAAAAGTGTCTACCGCATCCTGATTCGGCAGCTCTGCTGCAATTACATTTATATTTTCACGATAGAGATCATTTTTTCCTTTTAAAGGAGCGTGACAAACAACATCTAACGGTCCTTTGTTTTCTTCGATTGTCCAAAATCTAGAAAACAAAATAGAGAACTTTTTATCTTTATTCTTATATTTAATCCACAAAAAATGACAACCGCTAAGCGCAACGCAAGCTATAATAATTACGCTGATCGAAACTATTTTTTTTCTCACTGCATTACCCCTGAACCGGGAATAAGATCGCCCTGGGTGAATTGAATAATAACCGGACCGGCTACTACAACCAAAATTACAGGCAGAATAAATAACATTAGAGGAATCAACATTTTTAAACCAGCTTTAATCGCATATCTCTCTCCTCTTTGAAAGCGGGTCATCCGTGTATCTTCAGACAAATTACGTAAGGCTTCTTCAATAGAAATACCCATTCGCTCCGCCTGAACTATCGTTCGCACAAAACTATTTATATCAGGAAGCTTAACCCGTTTAGCCATATCACGCAGCGCCTCGCTTCGGCTTTTGCCAACTTGTATTTCGCTCAAAACTACCTCGAGCTGTTCGATAAAAGGACTCGGTGTTGATTTTTCAACCACCCAACGCAAAGCCGCTAAAAAATCTAACCCCGCACCGATACACAAATCCATAATGTCTACCGTTTCGGGAAATACACGCAAGAGAGCATCCTTTTTGCCATTAACCTTACTATTAACCACAAAATCAGGCAATAAAAAACCAACAAAAGCACCAATAACCCCGTGCATCGGCTCAAAAAGTATAAACCCGGCAACTCCCCCACCTACCATTAGAAGCTCTTTCATTAGCAATATCTCTAACGACCCAAAAGGAAGTTTTAAGAACTTGGCTTTTGCATTAATGCTCCTTAAATAAGGCACCTCGGCAAACGGTCGATTAATCAACGTTGAAATGTTTCTAAAAATACCGGTAGTAAATATATTCGTCTTGGATTTAGAAGGAAGGTGAGCATAAAAACGCTCCTTCTTCTCATATGTAAAAGAGCTAATCCCGCTCATAATCATATAAGTAGCCGCCAATATTAAAACAAAAATTACAACAAAAATCATACTTTTAATTTACTCATTACTCTGATTAAAACCATACCAATTATCTGCCAAACAATCGCACCAGCAAGAAGCATCTGGCCAAATTGAGACTCCAGCATAACACTAAAATGCTCCGGATTCTGTTTATAAACGAAAAAGGTAAAAACAAATGGCAAGCACGCCATAATGTAGCCTTGCAATTTACCTTGCAAAGTAAGCGTTGCTATTTTTTCTTTTAATTTAACATTATCGCGAATGGTCTCAACCAAACGGCTAAAAACCCTGGTTAACTCACCGCCGGTTTCTTTAGCCACTAAAATCGAACTCACAATAAGCCCAACCTCTTCTAAAGGCATTCGTTTGCGCAATCCTTCCAGTGAATCCTCTAAACCCACACCAAGCTTATTTTCCTTTAATATAAGGCCAAACTCTTGGCTGGTTGGAGTGGGCATTTCTTCACAAACAATCTCCAGCGCTTGAATAAAACTTAAACCGCCCTTAAGAGAAGAAGAAAAAATCATCAAGGTGTCGACTAGCTGATCCTGAAAATCCTTAATTCGTTTTTGTTTTGCAGCATTAGCGATTAGTGTTGGTACAGCCAAACCGATAGAGCCACCGGCAATAGCAATAAATATGTTACCTAATAAAAGGTAAGTAATAAAGCCTAGAATCAAAGGGGCAGCGGTTAAGACAATTACCTTTTTCTTTTCAAGAAAGATAAAGGAATCATCCAGCTTGTTTGTCATCATCTTTGCCTGTTTCGCCTGCCATTTAAACCAAGTGGTAAACAAATAAGTGGCGATAACATTAAAGATAAGGACTGCCGAGACAAAAACTGCTAAATAAATTGCTGTAGTCATAGGTTATTTATTAATTGGCTATTGTATTTTGCAACAGCCCTCAAGTCTTATTACATTATACTTTTGAAGAGGTGGGATGTAAAGCAAAAACAGGGAATGGAGTAATTAAGAACGTGAAAGAAGGGCAATAAAAATAAACCGATTTATAATTATTTAATGAGATTATCTGTAGGGGCACAGCGTGCTGTGCCCTCTTTATTGTTTTCATCATCATTAATCCAATTTATGGGATTATCGATAATATATTTACGGATTTTAATTACGTAAGGAAGACGTTTTTACGGGCGAATAATTATTCGCCCCTACGATATTAATTATTCAATGGATATTACGGATTAAATCCACAATTCATCATAAATAATTTTACCATATTTATTGAGGGCACAGCACGCTGTGCCCCTACAATTATTTTTTATCCTTCCAAATAAATATTTGCGATTATACGCGCATATTGTTACACAATATATCCCATTTTAGGCGTAATTATAATTCTTTAATCTTATGGTTCGACGTTTTCCTGGCATGGTTTCTATAATTATTTCTAATCCCTACTGGCATCGGGACCGTAGGGGGCGTATACTTCGCCGCTGCCGAATGAATCACCGGCTTGGCGGACTCTACCGGAAAAAGCATTTCTCACGTAGCGGCCAACAATAAGCAAAGCTGATACTATAAGGCAGAATAAAATAGCATAGCCAATTACAGCTTGTGATAATTTTTTCTTTCTTGGCAACATGCTACTCTCCGTATATTTCTTCGTCTTCTCTGTAATTAATCGTTACTATCGTTAGCGGTTCATCTTCAGAACCGGCATTTAATAGGGTGATATCGGCACTACCCATCCGTCCATGAAAAAGCAACTTGCGACCGCCCTGCATAAGTTGTCCAACATTTACATCTGAAGCAAAGCTCATTCCCATCGGCGATGCCTTTTTTAAACCTTTTTCAGTATTATAAGAACGTGCCACCTCGCCGGTTGCGATATCTTTATTTTTTTTCCAACCGTGCAATCCCATTTGATTATCGTAAAAATCCCTTAACGATTCTACTGAAATAGCGCTATTATAAATAATAACTGCCACATTTCCTCGAACATAAGAATGAATGCGCACACTATCCGGCGGTCGCGGAACAACATCCAAATCACCCCCGGCCTCGTCTTCTTTTGGCATTTGCCCAAGCATTTCCTGAAAAGACATTTTACGCTCCTCCGGCGGTGCAGTTCCTTCAGGTTGAATATACTTTGCGATTACAACTTCAGTTTCGCCATCTTTGGGCAAAATCGCAACTGTCATCACTAAATCTTCGCGCCGATAACGCAGAAGCCGCTTGTCGCGTGAGGAATCTTTTTGATCTAAAATGAGTTTGAATTCTTTTTTATCAAACAACTCTTTGTAGTAATCAACCAACTCACTCTTTTTTTTGCTGCTTCTATAAACATAAGAGGTAACATTAATCCCCCCCATAGCAATACTATGGGTGTCAATCATTTGCCCTTGTGGCGGCTGAGGAATAGGGAAGTCCACCGCAAAAACCGAACCAACAATAAACAAACTTAAAATCACGGCTAACTTTTTTATATCCATAATTATTGCGCCGCAGTTAAACGAGTTTCAAATAAATGATATTTTGTATTCATATATTGCCAATCGGCATCACCCTTAAGAAGACCAACGAGTATATTACACAATCCGGTAACTTTTAAGTCCCCCCCCTTACAATTTGTATACCCTCCTGTGGGAATAATGCTTCGACAACCGCACCCTTCAAAATCAAAACCGGGATTATTAGGATTTTCATTCCAGCCGGCAACCGCGGATGATCTTGCCCTAACTTCATTATCGCTATTACCATAGACAAAATTCCAGAAGCCAACATTCCCACCTCTTGTTCTTTTTATAACCGTTACTGTTAAGGGACTTTTGGCAGTTTGTACTATATCACCGCCCATTAGCCGAAAACCTGAAGGAGAAATTGTAGCAACTAGTTTATTAAGAAACCAACCAAATATCGACATAATAAACTTTAAAATACTACCCAGCCACTCCAGCCAACTCGGCCAGTTTATCTTACCTAAAACATAGTTGATCATACAAGTAACCAGCTCGGCACCCTCCAAAAAACTCCACATTTTAATTCCATACATTTTTACACCGCTAACTTCAACCTTAACGCTGTAGTCGTAATTATCCATGCAATCTGAGGCTGACTCAGGTGATATTGAATTATCACTTGAGTCAGCAGTACGATCTCTAGTGGGGCAACTATCAAATGGCTGGTTATTACAAATACCGTCATCCCAGCAATTGGTGCCATCTTTATTCCAAGCGTATTCAGCGTGCACTTTGTGAGGCGGACGATCACCCGGAGCAATAGTGTGGCGCCAAAAACCATTTTCATCGTCTGCCAAAAATCTACCAAAACCACTGCGTCCGTGGTCACGGGAACGACGAGATTTTTGGTTCATATATTCATCGTAACGATCAGAAATTGTATTCGGTGGAAGTTCGGTGACTTCGGCTTCAGAGAACCCGCAGCCCTTAACTAAAAAATGCTTAAAGCTGGGCCGCGGTTCATCAATACCGGCATTCTGAAAAGCATATTGGATCGCTGTTTTTTTAGCGTTTCCCCAACCAACAACACCGGCCCCTTTGACTATAAAGTATTCCGACCACATTGTTATTAAAAGCGAAATCGCACAAGCAATTGCTGCAACATACATAAAAGCAATTATCGCAACAATAATACAGCCAAACATTGTTAACGCATAACCAAAAATACTGTCATTCTTAAGACCCATTTCAAGCAAAGTCGCACTTAATACACTTGCACCGGCCAATGCACCGGCATCAGCAGCATTTGACACATCGGTTTTAAACACACCAATACGACCCAAATTAACTGTAATCATTAACATAATCATAATCACAACAACCAGGGCAAGTAAAAAGGGAAAAATCTGACCCTTGCGATAATTAGCTTTGTTTTTTGAAAAAAATACCATCATAATAAAGTCACCTCATTACTCCTCACCCATGAATTCGTCATACTCTCCTTTTTTTAATGTCTCCGGAGAAAGCAACGCGTTGCCTAATTTTTCACTTATACACTCTACTTGTTCACTAAATTCATTGATTTCAAACTCTTGTGCCTCTTCCGCATCTTCTGCCTCTTGTGCGCAACAGGTCGCTATTGCCTCTTTCGCGCTAATGATTGTTTCAAGATGATCCTTTGCCGCGGGAATAAAAGCTCCAATAATTTCCTCAGCACTATCAGAGGGATCAGTATCACCAATTAAACCGCCGATAAAGCCATTTTCATGCTGCCTACTTGCTTCAATTGGAGCTGCACTATCGCAATTTCTTCCCCACCCATTACCGTCGCTACAATTCGGACCGCAATAGTCACGGCAACATTGCTCTTTTCTAATAGGGTAACACGTCTCATAGCAATTAGCACCGTGGGTGCACTCATCAACCGGACCGAGGCAATTTCGATAACAGGCGTCATCTACACATTCATAGGGAACACCTTCAGCATCACGGCAAAAAGTGGTACACTTGCCCATGCATGCAGATCTACACCCATTAGCAGCACTCACGCCACACTCAGTTACTGCCGGCTCTAAATCCTCAAGGATCTCTCTTGCATCACTCAATTTTTCAAGATATTTTCTTTGCTCGCCAACTAGTTCAAGCTCATAGTTGTAAACTAAACTATCACAGCTATCTCCTGCTTCGGTTCGAGCAGCATTAATGCATTCTTTTTGTGACGGAGCGTCATCTATTTTGCAACATTCGCGCATCCTATCAGTGATTCCGCCTTTGCCTATTATACTTTCATCTACTGTAGCTCTATGATCTAGATAATCAGAAAAAGTATAGTAGCCTTGATCATTATGCGCCGGATTATCACCCTCATGAAACGTAGTCTTCCAAGCGCCAGCCTCAAGAAACAATTCTAAGGCCATATCGTCTAATTCAGCGGCTGCACTTCTTAGCTCGCGAGGAGTTTTGCCCCAATCACCCCAAAAACACAACTCCCAGGGGTCATCACACTCACCAGCCGCCTTTCTTAATGACCTTGCATTATCCTCTAGGGAGTTTCCCTGTTCAATTAAAAGCCCTGCTTGATTCTCTAAGAGCCAAATTTGGGCCGCAACCGAAGCATCACAGGCACAATGAGCATGGCAAACGCAATTACTATCATAATCATCGCCAACACCGCAATCACCGGGATCCTTACAAGAGCAGATATCATTATCATAGGAGGTAGCCGAACAACAACCCTCACAACAATCATTAATCTCAGCTTCGGTGATTCCACCACTTAGACCGTCATCAATTGTACCGCTAGAAACCCCCCTAAATACCCAGTCCTTAGTTAAAAAAAATCGATTGAAGTCTTTCAGGTAACCTTCTGTGCCGTAGTAACCCTGCTCGCCATGAATACTTTCCTTCATATAGGCTTCTGCTAACTTCGCATTACTGCCAACACCTTCCGATCTTAACTCTCCACCTCCGGCAACAAGCCGACTATTTTGATAACCAACCGCACGACCGGCATAATTAGCGTTAAACCATATCCAAATGCGAGTAAGGCCGATTACAAGAAGCATTAAAGCGATAAAGGCAAAAACAAAACCCAAAATGGATTGACCCCACCTCTTGAAACCTTTTTTACTGTGCCTTCTTTTACTGATATTTACCTCCCGTGAGTAAAGTTATAAGTCGTAAGTCGTAAGTGATAAGAATTAAGGATTTCCCGTTTTACGGAATTTTCCGGACTTAAAACTTACAAACTACAAATTACAAATTACAAACAAATTATAATATACAAACTACAAATTACAATCCAATTTTTATAAAATTTTTGTTGCCATTAATTTGGCGTATGCCGAGTTCTTTCAACATGAATACCATGATAATCACTATCGACATCCTCTACATCTTTGTAAGTTATTGTATCATCATCAAGCAAAGGATCAAAGACCGCGGTTTGTTTTAAATCATATTTTCTATGCTGTGTATATTTAGGTGACTCCTGCTCGGGATCATCCGGACCCAATCGTGAATCGTATTTGGCAGCATCAAAACGAGTTTTAACTTTTATATCAAGATCGTCACGCAAATCAGCATAGCGAACGTTTTCTATGCCATCCTCGCTTTCCGATTTCTCTTTATTTCCAGAATAAAAACTATACCTTTTTGACTCTTCACGATAAACGCTCACCGGACTATGAATTTCAGACTCTGCCCCAGTTGCACCAATAACTGTTTTGTGGTACCTAGGAAGCCCAGTAGTCTCAGCGAACCCGTACTCTCCAATATATACACCATTTATGCTATAAAAGCTAAATGCAGCATCATTTGTGTCTTGCGCACCCGGCATACCTTTGTGCCACATTACCGCCGCCGATGCCTGCGCGGTTGAAGGCTGACCCTTACCAAAATTAAATAAATCCACCGAACGGCTATCGACCCGCTTGGTAACGTTTACTGTGCTGTTTTTATAATAAGCTTTGCGCAGAGCCTCTCTGAACGTTTTCATTTTTAAGTTTTGTATTCTGTCTAAGCGATGGCCATAAGATAAAATCATACTGAAGGCAACCATAATCAAACTGCCCATAATTGCCAGCTCCGCTATAGCTTGCGCCCTAACTCTTTTTTTAAATTTACTATTCATCAGTGTCAAAGTCCTCTGAAGCATCCATTTTAAACTTATCATGATTAAGATCAAATCGATCTAAAAGATACTCTTGATTCTTCCCGGTTCCTGCAGAAATTATCCTTCTTGCGTCCTCATTCTCATAGTTATAATTAATACCCCTTTTATATCTCGTCACATCAGAATGCAGTTTACCATCAAGATCTCTACTGTAATCGATCGTGACAAAATCTTTTTTCCGTTCGACGACAGATTGTTTCTGTTCGTTATGGGCAACAATTTTTGCTTTTGAATTTTTATCGCGTTTGAAAATGTCGTCATCGCGGGGAACTTCCATATTTTCGGTCCCGTCTGCGGTTTTCCAACCGGTCCAGAAAATATAGTCAGAGGTAGCGCGCGCTTTTTTATCGATTTCGCGCTTTAAAGATGCTCTAAATAGGGCCGTAACCGAAATTAACACTGAAAAGACCAGCATCCACCCAATCACACTATGGCCCCTGCGCAAAAACATACTCACTCGTCCTCCTGGTATAATCTTCAGGTATAATCTACTAAGATTATACCTGCATGCAATCGCTACAACCTTATCTTAATCGTCATCTTCGTCGTCAAACTCTGTAGCGTAAGAATCTATTCCTTCTCTGCGTTCGGTACGCGTGCTGGTTTTGGTAAAGGTTACGCTTACCCCATCGGGAACTTCCACTTCTCCATCGATAAGATCAGAATCATCAGGGTCGGTTTTGCCACCACTATAGGTTACCGAATCACTTTCGGTCACAGTTGCGTTTAATGTAACTGTGTGCCCCGGAGAATATTGCTGGCCCAAATTATCCGCCTCACGCTTTAGGCGACCCTGATAGGCTCGCTTAATGTAAGTCTGCATAACCGCCAGTGCCGCAATAATCACCGCAAGTAAAACGGCATACTCCAAAATGCTCTGTCCTTTTCTAAGTTTCATAATCCTTTACCCTTTTGCTCACGCGCGCATAGCGCACACTCAAAAACCGCTAAAGCTCTATACGCAAGCAATGGCCTATTTAGTCACCAAATGCGTCAATAATGTCGTCATCCTCAAAATCTTCAACTACAGCCTCGGTGTAATCCGCTTGACGATAAGCTTCACTGGTTGCATCAGAAGTTTTCTGCAATGTCTCGGAAGTCATGTCACCACCAAAACGTGCGTTCGCAGCGGCCGCACCCTTTCCTACGATATCGACTACGGCTTGATCGGCAAGCTTTGCACCAATCGCATCGGTGAGTAAACCATGCATCGCACCATCTGCACCTGCGGTGCCCTTAACGTCAACAATAACTTGGTCAGAAGTCATCGTATTGGTGCTAATAATTGCGGTATCACTAGTTGAAAATGTTTCACCGCCGCCGATTCTATCGGCGGAATCCTTCATTCGCCCTTGAAAACCTCTTTTAACGAATGTTTGCATAATCAAAATCGCGGCAACAATTACCCCCAATAAAAGAGCGTACTCTAAGATAGATTGCGACTTTCTTTGTTTGCGTAAAAACATTTTTTCACCCCCCTTTTTAGGTTTCATTATTCATTTTCTATGGCGTAGTATCTTTATTTACATTTTCAAAATTATCGACATCCATCGACGTAGTTACCGTTTCACGGTGTTGAAGTTTCTTTTCGGCTCCGCCCTTCTCAAGAATAGTTTTATCAAGATAGCTTTCTTGGTCAACCACTGTTGAGCGCGCACTTTCGTTGTAAACGTTAAACGCCCCTTGTGCATCAGGGTTAAGACCCGTTGACGCACCACCAAAAATAGTCGTGTCAACGTCCATACTCCCCATCGCAGCGGTACCTGCTCGGCGCAAAATATCATTAGCTTCCTTGCTCTTTTGACGCATTCCATTCTTTAGGGCAACTTGCATGATGCCTGCGGCAACCGCAACTACTAAACCAATGGTAATTGCATATTCCGCGGTTGATTGTGCTTTTTTTCGTAATAACATTTCTTTCACCTCCTTAAAAACATGGTTACTATATATCGATCAAGGCCCAAAAACACCCGACGTTAAATCATCGGTTGTCGTCTCAATTGCCGTCGCTGCTTTCTCGTAAGTATCTGAAACTTTACTTGCTACGCCCCCTTCTTTCATCATCACCGTAACAACCACCGCGATGATTGCCCCTAAAAGCAGGGTGTACTCCAAAATTCCCTGTGCTTTTTTGCGTATCAACATTGCTTCACCTCCTTAAAAACGTAATTACCATATACTAATCATCATCAGCGCCGCCGCACGGTTACTTCTCCGGGAACAGTACTCGCCGGTGGTGCAAAAACGCCAACGTTTAAGTCTTTATTTGTTTTATCAATCGCCGTCCCTGCTTTTTCATAAGTCTTTTTAACCCTAGCGGCTACACCGCTATCCTTTTTCATCATTACCGTAACGACCACCGCGATGATTGCCCCTAAAAGCAGGGTATACTCCAAAATTCCTTGCGCTTTTTTGCGTATCAACATCCCTTCACCTCCCCCATTAAGAAATCATATTGTCAAAAAATACAAGCTCCAAAAAACAAATCACAAACAATTACCAAATTCCAATATCAAATGACCAAAAACGTGTCTTTTCCTGTTTTGAATTTTAATCATTGTGATTTGTTTGTGATTTGGGATTTGTTATTTGGAATTTTAATACCTCCCTGTTAAAAAATCATTAGTATGCTTCGTATTCTAATTCTTCCTGAACCTGTTTTAAGCGAGCGTTCATCGAGCGGTTCAGGTATTTATAAGTCATCATAATTGCTGCTGACACAATCATAAACAGCATTACGTATTCAACGATGCTTTGAGTTTTTGTTCTGCGCTTCATACTTTATTGTCCGGTTATACTTTGCTTCATCACATTAAAATGCCGGGTTAATGCACCGGAATCTCCTACAATTATATTAAAAAACTTTCCGAACCCCGCAATGGCAATTACTGCCGCCGCCGTCAAGAGAATATACTCAAGAACTGTTTGTGCACACAATTTTTTGCGCCTTATTAACATAATTACCTCTATAATACAAAAACCGGCCCACCTCGCCTCTAAGAGACCTTCGGTAGCCCGGCCGTCCTGATCTTTTGCCCTTATAGGACCCGTGGCTTTGCGCGCTTAAACTCTAGGGCGAGTTTAAGATTGCCTTTTCGCCGCCCCCCATTTCTTAATCTCGGTACCATTTCAATATACCATATACTCTTAAGCAAAAGCAAGGCGAAATTCAAAAAAACACACCTAAATTGTAAACGTTTTCAGCGGATATTTTTATAATTCTTGTACAATTGAAAATATCACGTTAGCGCAAAGCTAAAAGCGCAAAACGCAAAGCCATAGCGTGAAATTAAAAATTACTGAAAATGTAATAAATTGTAATGTTTCCGGAACAATTTTGAATTATGGCTCTACGTTCTTAGTTTTTCGTTTTTAGCCAATTTATTGATCCTAATCACCATTTACCAATGTTTCTAATCGTTGTAATCTTTCTCCAATCTCCGTAATCAGAAACTGTTGAAAAACGCAACAGTTTCTAGATGAGGAAAACATTGCGCTTATCAATTGAGAATGAGAATTTGTTGAACTTCCTCTTAAATGCCGGAGAGAATCTTAAGAGTTTAATTCGCAAATAATCTTTACCGGTGGCAACTTGGCCCTTTTTGCCCCTCAATTCAACCCGAGCCACTCGATCCCTGAAAACAGCCGCCAAAATAGCGCCAATTCCCTTGAAATCGTCAAATTTACTCAAAACTACGTGCTCGGGCACAAAATCGCCCAACTCCTTTGTTTTATTGCTTTGCGTGTAAAACTTCTCAACTAACTCCATCTCCTCCTTAAAAACCTTATCCATATACGGCCAAGAATTAAGATACCTTTTTAAAAAAAGAGTGAAATTTGACCGCTTATCGGTAAGCAGTCCCCACGAAGGCAAACTTTGACGTTTTCGGTTAATAAGTACACTATTTAATATAAGCCCTTTGCTCCCTTTTGGTTGTAAAAATCTAGCCAGGGCCGAAATATAGTGGATATCGCCATCTATTGCGTCAAATTTCTTAAAACGGGCTGATTTACGCAAAAAAACCACCCCTTTAGAGAGAATTTGGGGGTAATATCCAATCAAAAAAGACATTTTCACCGGAGGTGGAGTAAATTCCTCCAAAACATTACCTTTTTTGTCGAGAAGTTCGATTGTTTTTATTCCGCTTGCTAAACCATCAATAAAACTCGTGGTTAACGACGAAAGATAGTCAAAACTCTTAGTATAGTTGATCATGATGATTTTATTCTTTATTATCGCCTTTACTCTCTTTTGTGCCAAACTATAAGGAACAAAAAATTCATCAATAAATGCAGGTTTACCCCAAAAACAAGAAAAACTCCCATCACAATAGCTTTTTGTGCCATTTACAAAAGAAAATTTCACGCTTGCCACCGAAACTAAGCTTTTAGCAAAATTGTCAAGGCTGATCGTCGGCTTGCAATCATTCAACTGATCTAGGAAGTATTTTATATTTCGAGCTGGATAAACATATAAATCCGCGGCCCTAAGCAGGCTTTTTTCTTCTGATGCCTGGTTTAGGTCGTATCCTAAAAATGAAGAAAGTGAAAAGAAAACAATAATTTTCTTAAGGAGTTTCGCTTGCAACTTAGGAAAATGTGGCTGCAATAGGCTAGTTAGATTGTTGAATAATCCCAGGTGCGAATCTATCGCCCGCAACAAAAACGCTCCGCAGTCATCAAGGTGTTTTTTCTTATAGGCGAGAATACTTTTTTTACAGCCGGTTTGCGCATCGGGCTCTTGTTGGGTTAGAATTTTGTGAACATAGCTTTTTGAAACAAAGATATTGTGTTTCTCTTTTAAATCTTTGGCGATCTTACGTACACCAAAATAAGGATTCTTTTTAAAAGATTTTAAAATTAAATTTTTTAATTTCGCTTTTTGTCGATGCATCAATAATCCATGGTTTCTACAACTAAAAACGAAAAATGCAAAACCATAACTTAAAATCCAAAATTAAACAAATTCTCTATTCGGAATAAGTTTTTAGTTTTGAATTATGATTTTACGCTTTGCGTTTTACATTTTTAGTTAGATAGCTGTTTGTCTCCAATTATTTAATTTCATTTAGGCTTGAAAATTTCTTCAAGAAGAGGTATCCCCCTCACCTTTATTTCATCATAAAAGGAAGGAATATATCCGGTAGGACCAAAGTAGCCCTGCACTTCACCATTTTCGCCAAGGCCGGTTTGATTAAATTTGAATACATCTTTAAGACTTATATGCATATCATCGTCAAGCTCTGTTAATTCGGTAACCTGAACAACTTTTCGGCTTCCATCGCTTAGGCGCTGAGTATGCACAATGATGTGAATTGCTGAAGCGATCATTTCACGTATCGCACGCAGCGGCAACTCCACTCCACTCATTAGAATCATTGAATCAAGACGAGTTAAAATATCATGGGTAGAATTAGCATGGATTGTTGTCATTGAGCCGTCATGGCCGGTATTCATTGCTTGTAACATGTCTAACGATTCAACCCCGCGGCACTCACCAACAATGATTCTATCCGGACGCATTCGTAAGGTGTTCTTAAAAAGATCCCGAATAGCGATTGCCCCCTTACCTTCTATATTAGGCGGACGTGATTCGAGTCTTACCCAGTGACGCTGATCAAGCTTAAGTTCTGCGGCATCTTCAATGGTTATGATACGTTCATCGTCAGGGATAAAAGAAGACAAAATATTTAACACTGTCGTCTTGCCGCTTCCGGTACCACCGGAAACAATTATATTCTTTCGTGCTAAAACACACGCCTCAATAAATTTGCCCATGTCTTCGCTTAACGCTTCATATTCAATAAGTTCTTTTAGTTTAAAGCGCTCTTTTCTAAATTTTCTTATCGTCAATGTCGGACCAGTTAAAACTAATGGAGAGATTATCGCGTTAACCCGCGATCCATCAGGAAGACGCGCGTCAACGTAAGGAGAACTTTCATCAATCCGCCGGCCAATCGGAGCTATAATTCGTTCGATTACTGTTTTTACCTGTTCGTTAGAAACAAATCTTTTACTGGTAAGCTGTAATTTGCCTCTTTCTTCAATGTAAATTTCATCTTTATTGTTTACCATAATATCAGTTATGTCTTGGTTCTTTAGAAGATCTTCTAACGGACCATAGCCTAGCGCTTCGTCAATAATTTCAAGAGTAAGCTTTTTTCTGGTTTCGACCGAGCCAATTAAAGAATGTGTTTCGCCGGCTAAAAATTCGCCAATAAGGCGTTCGGCGCGTTTTCTTATTTCTTTAGCTTTTCCGATTTCAGAAAAACTCTCATAATCCATTTTTTTCAAATTAAGATTTTCAATTAACTTTTGATGGATTTTTTGCTTTAGCATTGAGATTTCGTCATACTCTTGGTCTTCTTTGAGTTCGGATTCCAAATTTCCTTTCAGGCCTTGCTTTTCCCAAAGATCTTTTTTCTTTGCGAATTCGCCTTTAATCGTTTTTATCTCTTTACGCTGAAGAAAAATATCTGATCGATCAACTAAATCTTTAGCAAATTGCTTTATTGAAGCTGCTATCTTACTAAAGGGAAATTCATTTACTAGAAGAACTTTCTTGTTAACCGAAAGCATCGCTGTTTTACCTTCGGAAGGAACTTTAGCGATTACTTCACAAGGAAAAACTAATTTTATCTCCTGCAAGCTTATGCTCGCAAGCGATTCGGCACGGTTTAGAACAATTTTCAACATTTTAAGAGGAAAATACAAAGATTGTAATGTATCCAATGCCCATTTGGTTTGATAAACCGAAATAACATCCGGTGTAACAATTAATGAAAATAGATTTGCTTCGTCAAAAAATCTGATCAAACTTTCACTAAAAGCCTTTCCGCCATCAATAATTATGTAGTCATAATTTTCACGTAACGGCTCAATAACTTCTCTTATCAAATCGGGATCAAAATGCGAACTTTGCTGAGGCTTAAGAATGCAGGGAAGAAAGTGAACATTTTGATATTTTTTTGTGATATATTCGCCAATATCAAACACCTTCTTTCTTTTCAAAAGATACATAACATCGGCCATAGACCTGTTTGGAGAGACATTAAGCATCCAGGCCATATTGCCAACAACATCTAAATCGCCATCAATGAGTAAAACTTTTTTCTTAAGCTTAGCGAGGCTAAAGGCAAGATTGGCAGAAATCAGGGTTTTACCTGTTCCTCCCTTGGTACTAAACAAAACAATGGTTTGAGCCATTAATTTCCTTCGCGATAAACTATCGGTACATCAATTTTTAATTCTTCTAACGGCTTATCAAAAGGAAACGGAGCATACTTTAAAGAGTTAACGAGCTTTAAGGCTTGCTCGTCAAAAATCTTATAGCCTGAAGCTTTAAGAACCTGCACCTCTTTTAGTTCTCCGGTTTCTACAATTGTAAGTCTTAAGGCAATATTGCCTTCCCATCCGGTACCAACAAGCACCGAAGGATAGCTAATATTAGCTAGAATCATTCTTTGAATTTCTAAAATATAATTTTGCAGCTCTTCGGGAATGTCCGACTTTTTGTACTTATCAATAAACTTTTCTTCTTGGGCGATCACACGCTTCTCTTCTAGGCTTTTAGGATCAGCAGTGTAAACAACCTTCGGCGTAATGGTTATGTAAAGTTCAGTGTCGCCTTTTGCAGTTGAACCTTCACCGCTTTCGCTTTTCTTATGACGAAAAAAAGCACCCAAAACAGGGACTTCAGATAACCAAGGAAATTTGATTAAATCTTCGCTTGTTTTTTGTCTTATCAACCCACCAATAGCAAGAGTCGAACCATCGGTAAGATGAAGTGATGTAGAGATATCTCTCTTTTTAATCGGATAAGCTCTGGCGGTAGGGTCAAGCGCTGTACCAATGTATTCGGCCTCACCTAGTTCGCTTATCTCAATTTTCAAGCCCAACTCAACTCTTTCGGTCGCGGTTACGGTAGGATTGATCTTTAGCTTTATGCCGTATTCCTTATATTCAACTGTTGTTCCTTCTCCGCCGGCACTAGCAACCGAAGTTGTAAATATCGGCACTTCGCCGCCAACTAAAATTTCTGCTTCTTTACCGCTCTGGCATATCACCCGCGGACGTGAAAGAACCTTTACTTTTCCTTCGCTTTCGAGCATGTCCCACTTCCAACTGTATACATCAGAACGCTGCAGCGGAGCAATTCTTACCAAACTTGTTGCTGAAATCCCAGCAGGAGGAACGGCGGCTTCAGCAAAAGTAACCGTTCGCGGCGGAACAAAACCAAGTTCTTTGGTTGCGCCGGTGCTCATCTCTAACACTTCAACTAAAATTTCAACAAGAGCCGCTTCTTCGATCTTTACCAAGTCGGTTACTTTAGGAAATAATTCCCCCAAACCAACCTCTAAAAGCTCTTTGTCTTCTACGGTGCGCACGCTTCCAATAAGTAAAACTTTACCCTGGTCGGCAACTGGTTTTACTTTTACGTCCTTTAAGCTCATGTCCTTAAGGATACTGCGCACACGTTTGAGTAAATGATCCATATCTTCAGGAATAACCTGCACCTTATAGGTGTAATCACCGGTGCTGTCATTCACAAAAAAGCTTGTTCTTCCTTTCATTTTGCCGATTAAAACAACTTCCCTATCACTTGTGGTTACGATATCGGCAATATTAGGATCGGCAACCCCCACCTTCTTAGGGGAATAAACCGGTACTGAAACAGTTTCTCCGGAAATTAGGGTGATCTCTTCAATAAAATCCTGAGAATGGCCTAAGACACCACCAAGCAAACATCCGATAATACCAAGAGTAATTATAGTTTTTTTTCTCATTTTCTAAGTGTTTTAACCTCCTTCTCCTGGCCGCGATATATTTCGACCTGAGGACCTTTGGGTTTTGGTGGCGCTGTTGGTTTTGGTTTAGGAAGAGTAACTAATCCATTAGCCGCTAAATACTGAAAAAACGACTGCGTAGTAACTAATGGTGCCACCTGCTGTTGAGCAACTTGCGCTCTGTAATTAACTTTACTAGTATCGTTTGGCGAACGTAAAGCAAGTCTTACTTTGCCTTCTTCTTGAACGAAAGAAATTATGTTGGCCTCTTGAGGATCTAAGGCAAGGGTAATCGCTGGGTTATTAGCTGCTTTCTTTTTCTTTTCATCTTTCTTTTTCTCGTTAACTAGCTTTTTTATGCTTGACCCAACCTTGGCTAATTTGGATTCACTAAACTGGTCGCCCACTGCCAAAACCTCCACATCCTGAAAAAGAGGAATATTCATAAGTTGTTTGCCTTGCTGCCCCGGCAGAGGAAAAGCGATTATCGCAAAAACGTCAACGTGATCCCCGGGACGCATCATATGCACAATTGAAGCAACGTTATCAACCGAAACCGAAACCGCCCGCTTGCCTTCGGGAATAACCATCGAAAAAGTAACCGGACCGCCACCAGGACCACCGGCTTCTATGCGAGTAGTTCTTAGGGCATCGGTTGTGATTTGCTCACCCGCACGAATAGCTTTTGCTGTTGACTTATTCTCAATTTCACTAAAATACCTTACTGCTTTTGGATTAACGTTGCGTTTATCAAGCACTGCCGTATCCACTAAACTAGCCTGAATGGGAACGCCTTTGCGGATATCCCTCCTTGCAACAAACACGGCAGACTGATTTTCGCGCATGCTGATCACTGTTTCGCGAGTTTGCTGAATCATTTCTTTTTTTTGCTCATCCAAATATGACTTAATCATAAATGTGGCAACTGCCGCAAGAATTATGCCGATCGCCAACGGTACAATTTTATCTTTCATTTTTCCACCTTAGTTTATTAAATCCTCGTTTATTTCAACCTTTGCCCTTGCCTTGAACGAATCAGCCATATTGGTGACTTGTTCCTCTATTTTATTGGCTTTTAATCCTGCCTTTAAATTTTCTTCAACTTCAGCAAGAGGAATCTCTTGCCCGCCTCGAACATCGTTTAGTTTAACAATATACCACTTGCCTTCTACTTCATCCTGGAAAATATTTGAAGTAGCGCCTTTTTTTAACGCTGCGGCGGTTTCCCAAAATTTTTGAAACTTTATCTCTGGATCATAAGTCAAAAATCCTAAAGCTCCCCCATCTTTCGCGCTATCAAGAACCGAAAAACGCCGTGCTAGAGAAGAGAATTCTTCACCTTGTAATATTTTAATATACACCTCTTTAGCCTCAAACTCGCTATTTAATGCAATTTCGCTTACGTCTACTTCTTGAGGCTTCCGTAAAAACGCTTTATTCTTTTCGTAAAACTCTTCTAACTCGGTATAAGAAACTACCACTGTATTTTCTAAGCTAGCTCTTATTTTCGAAGAAAGAAGTGTGGTTTTGTAATCGCGCATCGCTCTTGCGATATCTTCATCTTTGTCCAGCCCTTGCTCGATGGCAATCTGCGCCAATACCTGATTTTTAACAAGATCGTTTAACAACCTCGCTTTAAATTCGTAATTATCAATTGGCAATTCCTGTGCTTCGGCCAATGGGCGTAAACTGTTTAAGTAACCGTCAAAATCATCTAAACCAATCGCCCAACTGTTGACCCTCGCCAAAAGAGGACCTTTTATTTTTACCTCTTCTTTGGCAACCTTTTGAGAGACAGCAACTTGCTGCTTGGGCGCCTTTTTCGAAAGAAAAGGAATTTCATCACAGCCACAGAAAAAAACCGCAAAAACACACACAAAAATCATGGAATATTTCATTGATTGCCTCCTTTTATTATGGTTCTATTGTAAAATTTTTTAGCTTAAAAGTCAATTAAATATTTCTGTTTTTTTAATTGCCTTATTAGAAAATATGCTTTAGAATAGGTCAGTTGCAAAATGTGGATAGACCATAGACAAGAGACCATAGACAAGAGACAAGGGGGCAAGAAGTAAAAACAGTTTTCCAGGCAGGCCCTGAGGCCTTAAAAGCATGGTATCCTGAGTAAAGCGAAGGATTTTTAAGGCCGAAGCGCCAACGAAAGTCATCGCTGGATGACTTAAGTGGTGCCAAGAAAATTGGTTTTTGCTTCTTCTTAGTTGTAAACATATTTTGGTTATTCTCAACACAGATCATAAGAAACAAAACACATATGAAAAAAATCAAACACATCATTCTTGATACCAGTATTTTTGTAAATCCCGACTCACGGCATTTTTTCGGGAAAACCACCGATAATGCTTTAGACTTTTTTCTGGACAAGTTACACCAAAAACAAGAAATTAACTGCTATATGCCCCCTTCGATATGGGAAGAATTATCAAACTTTTTAAAAAAAGAACCGGAAGCAAAAAAATCAATATTGATTAAAAAACAACCTCCTTCCTCATACCAAACATCTGTTCCGGCGCTAATGGTGTATGAATTTATTGAAGAGGTTCGCGCACGAATCAATAAAGGTTTAAGAATCGCTGAAAAATATACTCGCAAAGGAACAAAAGCTTCCAGCGATCAGGAACAGGAAACAATAAAAAGTCTCCGTGTTGAATTTCGCACCGCTTTAAGAGAAGGCATTATTGACAGCAAAGAAGACTTCGACTTGATCCTTCTGGCACAAGAATTGGGTGCTTGTATCGCAACTTCAGACAACGGCCTCGTGAAATGGGCTCAAAAATTGGGCATCGCCTGCTTAACCGCCAAAGAATTAAAAGGAATTATTGACTAGCTACCGCATGTCAACTAAAAATGAAAAGCTAAGAACGAAAAACCATAATTCAAAATTCAAAAGTTTTTCCCGAAATAAAAGATATGTTGGCGCTGTTGCAAAATGCATTTTTGTCATTGCGAGCGAAGCGAAGCAATCTCAAAACCCTTGATAAATAAGAGATTGCTTCGTCACTTTGTTCCTCGCAATGACGTGTTTATTTTGCAACAGCGCCATGTTTAATTCTAACTTTTACGCTATGGTTTTGCGTTTTTAGCTTTTAGTTTTGCGCTAATTTAATACTTACCACTTACCACTTATACGCTCTTCGCTTGATTAAATTTTGACGATTGAAGTGATTATTTCGCGGATAAGGTCCTGCAAAGTAATGATTCCGAAAACACGCTTTCCTTTAAACACCAGAGCCATGCTTTCTTTTTTCTTTCTTAAACTACTGAAAACCTCATAAAGTTTTTGGTTAACGCTAACCTTTGTGATTGGCCGGATAAACGAATGCCAATTTTCTTGCTCATTATAAAACAAATCGTAAATATTTATATAACCAGCTATCTCCCGATTTTTAAACACCGGATAACGCGTGTACCCGGATTTACTTACTACCTCAATAATCTTTTTATATGAGTCAGTATAATCAACCGCGGCTACTTTTTTAATACCTACGCAAACTTCTTTAATTTTATTGCTTCTAAATTCAAACACCTCTTCTATCGCCTCTTGCTCGCCTTTATCGATTCCTCCCTCTTTTTTAATTTCGTTAATCAGCAATCTAATTTCTTCCTTGGTTACAAACAAAGAGCGCGGACGCACTTTGCCAATAAAAACTCTTATCACAAATTTACTGATCGCCTCAATACTCACCACAACCGGAGAAAACAACTTTTCAAAAATAGAAAAAGGCTTTACTGCCCAAATACTAAAATCTTCTTTAAAGTACCTTCCAATATTTTTAGGAATAAGTTCAGCAAAAATAACAATTAGCGGCGTAAAGAAAATTGTAATCCAAACATTACTGTTCTGCACTCCCGCTTTAACTAAAAACGAAGTCAGCAAGCTTGTGCTTAGAATTACTGATAGATTGGTGCCAACCAAAGTGGTCGCTAAAAATTTCTCCGGAGAAAGCATTATCCGATATGCATCAGCTGAAAACTTATCGCCCTTATCTTTACGGTGACGCAACTTAAGCAGACTTGAGGAAATAAAACTTATTTCGCTTGCGGCAAAAAATCCCTGCAAAATAATGAAACAAAAACTGCCTAGTAAGTATAATATAATCATCGTTTTAACTTTAAAATTACGCTGGTAATTCTCTTTGCTGTTGCCCGCTCAATCGTAAACTCCATGTTTTGTGAGATATATTTTTCTTTAGAGCGAGGGATCTTTTCCATTTTGGAGAGTAAAAATCCAGCAACATTATTTTCTCGCTCCGGTAAATCTAAATCTAACTCCATGTTCACATTTTTAAGCGGCGTCTTGCCATAAAGGCGCCAAGTGTTTTCATCAATTTTTTCGATCGCAGCTTTTGGAGTTTCAAATTCATCGTAAATTTCGCCAAAGATCTCTTCCTCGATATCCTCTAAGGTAACCAGTCCCTCGGTGCCTCCGTACTCATCTAAAACAATGGCGATTCTTTCTTTTTTATCCATAAATAACTTTAGGAGATCGTCGATCCTTTTGCTCTCAGGAACAAAAATCGGCTCACGCAAAAACAAACGCCAATCCTTATCCGGATTAAGAAACACTTTCTTAACCCGCAAGATACCAACGATGTTATCCAACGAGCTCTCATAAACCGGAAAACGCGAATGCTTGCTCTTGCGCAATGCTGCCAACGCCTCGGACTTAGTTGATTTTATGTCAATACCTTCAATGTCAATACGCGCAGTTAATATTTCACTGGCCCAGGTATCTTTAAACTCTAAAACATGACTAATCATCTCTTCTTCTTCAACTGTAATTTGCCCTTCTTCTTTGCCTAAAAGAAGTGCAGTTCTTAGCTCTTCGTCGGTTAATGGTTTTTTGCGTGAACTCCTTATCAAATAAGATGAGAAAAAAGCAACGATCTTTTCGATAACCATAACTAATGGGGAAAACGTTTTAGAGAAAAAATCCAATGTTGGCGCAAATGCCAAAGACAATTTATCAGCCGCATATATAGCAAGAGTTTTTGGAAAAATCTCTCCGAAGAAAAGAATAAGAATACCGCTTAGAAAAATTGAAACGATTAGGCCTTGCTGACCCCAAAGAGATACAAAAACAGCGGTCGAAAGCGAAACAAGACCAATATTAACCAGCATATTGCCAAAAACAATCGCCGAAAGCAGACGCGTAGGTTTTTTAAGTATTTTTTTGACTATTTTTGCTTGAGGTTTTTGTTCTTGCAAACGACGCAGCTTTAAATCACTTAAGGAAAAAAGTGCGGTCTCTGAAGCTGAAAAAAACGCTGACAGAGCTATAAAAACGAAAAACAGAATAAAATTAACCATTACTCCTCACATCGGGAACAAGATTATTGGAAGGATTATCGTCCATTGCAGTTTAATCGTAACGTTGCAAAATCAACTCAAACAGAACAAAAATTAAGCCTCATGACGGCGTATCTTAGCCAGCCAGCTATTATATGCAAATTCTAAAATGTCGATTTTGCATGCGGAATCAATTTCCTTAAATTCTAACCCGACTGCCCACTTATCGTCAACTTGCTTTTTCCAGACAACTTCACCGGAAATTTTTAAAGGATCTTTCTTGTCGGGAACCATTAGTTCCAGCTCAACAACTGAGTTTAAGTCAAAGTTAAAACTGTTAGAGGTTAAACAAAGACCCTTACGGGAAAAATCCTTAGTAAGCGCCTCTCGTTTGCCATTTTCGAGCCCGGGCTCTTTGAGTGCTACATCAAGTGGTATTTCAAATCTTACAAATTTTCTGCTATCGCTACTCATTTAAACCACCTCCCTTGTGACTTATTTTATCACAAAACCCTTTGTCTGGAAAGAAAACTATTGTCTCTTTTCACATTTTGTCTATAATACTTTAATTATGAAGGACTATCAGCTACAATCTTTCCAAAGAAAAACAACAATAGATTACGCCAACAATTTAAACTCCCAACAACTCAAAGTAATCAAAGAGGCAAGCGGCCCCGCTCTTGTTTTAGCCGGTGCCGGAAGCGGAAAAACCAGGGTCTTAATCTATCGCCTGGCTTATCTGCTAGAGCAAGGGGTGCATCCAACAAATATTCTCCTGGCAACTTTCACCAATAAGGCAGCCCAGGAAATGATTCATCGTGCTGAAGTGCTGCTAAAATCTAATCTGACGGGGCTTTGGGCGGGCACTTTTCACCATATTGCGAATATGATTTTACGACGTGAGGCGCATTTGTTGGGGTATTCTTCAAACTTTACAATTGTTGACCGCCAAGACTCTTTAAGTCTAATTCAAGAGTGCCTAGAAGAAGGGCAATTTTCTAAACAAGGTAAGCTCACTCCCAAAAAAAATGTAATCGCCAACATCCGCAGCTTACAAGCAAGTAGTCAAAAAAAAGTTAGCGACCTGATCATTAACTTCTATCCGCATTTAGAAGATTTTATTCCTCAAATAAGAAAAGTTTTAGCGCGTTATGAAAAAAGGAAAAAAGAAGCTAACACCATGGACTTTGATGACTTGCTCATCAACTTTTTAAATGTTTTAAAAGAAAAAGAAATCTGCGACAAGTATTCACAAATGTTTACTCATGTTTTAGTGGATGAATATCAGGATACTAATAAAGTTCAATTTCAAATATTACAAAAACTTTCTTCCCATCACAATAACATCTTAGTTGTTGGTGACGATGCCCAATCAATATATTCTTTTCGCGGAGCACAAATAAAAAATCTTTTAGATTTCCCTCAAATTTTTAAAGGAGCTAAAATATTTCGCCTTGAAATTAACTATCGCTCAACGCCACAAATACTTTGCCTGGCTAATGAGATAATTAAACATAACATAAATCAATTTCCTAAAACTCTACGCGCAATAAAACTCGACGGTAACCTGCCCATTGCCGTAAAAACCAATGATGTTTATCAACAAGCACAATTCGTTACCCAGAGAATATTAGAATTAAACCAAGAAAACATTTCAATAAACAACATTGCAGTATTATTTCGTTCGCGTTTTCAAGCTTTAGAACTTGAAATGGAACTGATCAAGCGCAACATACCATATTTGATACGCGGCGGTATGCGCTTCTTTGAACAATCACACATTAAGGATGTAATGAGCTATCTTAAAATACTCGTAAACCACCACGATGAAATATCTTTTAAACGAGCAATTTCACTGCACCAAGGCATTGGCCGTGGATACGCTCATAAAATATGGCGCAAACTCCAAGATAAAAAAACACCCGCCTCAATAATAAAAGAGCTCCCAAAAAAACAGCAAACAGGATTCAGAAATTTTGCGTCTGTTCTTGGGGCATTGCAAAAAATAAAAGAGCCGCAAAAGGCAATTAAGGAAGTTTTGGAATTCTACAAAGATTACTGTCAACTTTCTTTCGAAAATCCGCAAGACCGCATTCTTGATTTAGAAGAGCTAGCAAAAATGGCTGATGGATACCCTACGATAAAAAATTTCATTCTTGATTTAAACACCGAAGGCTTTAAAGGCGAGACTATTCTGTCGGCGTCCGAAAAAGGAGAAACTTTAGTGCTCTCTACTATTCATCAAGCAAAGGGTTTGGAATGGAAAGTTGTGTTTTTGATCGGATTCAATGATTACGATTTTCCTCATCCAAAAGCGATTGAATCAGACGAGGCAATGGAAGAGGAACGTCGTTTATTTTATGTTGCTGCTACGCGCACAAAGTCACATCTTTACATAACTTATCCACAAAACAAATATACATTTAAAAGCGGAATGATTATAACCCGTGGCTCTAAGTTTCTTTATGAGCTGGACCCTGATTGCTTTGAAGAATGGAATATTCGGGGTTCGATAGCTCCTCTATAACCTCATCATCAAAATACTCATCAAGCGCTGATGCACTGCCTAATGATAGCTCCATTTCAATTTGTAAAATCTCTAAATTATAATTGCTTTCCTTTTTGCCGATGAACGGAAATATCGCCAGAGTTAAAATTAATACTGCCAAAACAGGAACAAGTCTTGGCGAAAACGATAAGCCAAAGCGCAAATTATTAACAAAATCAAGTATCGGATTAAAGCGCGGCTCTTTTGCCTTGTCCATTATAAGTGAATAGTCTAGCTCTTCAGGCACAACGCCCTCTAAATCTAAACCTTTCAAAAAAGACTCTACCGCCGCATATTCGCTAGCGCATTTTTTACAAATTTTTAAGTGGTTTTTTACAAATTTTACTTTGCTAGCACTTAATTCACGATAATAATAAAGGGTAATTTCTTCTTTTTTAGGACAAATCATATTATTCCTCCTAGCTCATTTCTTAAACTGTCTATCGCTCGATACAAATGCGTCTTTACGCTACTTTGCGAACAACGCAAAACTTTACTTATTTGAGCTATTTTTAATCCTTCAAAATGCTTTAGTATAATTACGTTTTTTTGTCGATTGGGCAATTTAGCAATCGCTTTGCTAATTAAATTCTGGTTATCTCTTTTTTCTACTTCGTCCATTGCTTTTGTATCTGTTTTTATCGCATCATTAAAACTAACTACGCTTTTTTTACGCCGTAAAAAATCAATACAAGCATTTACAACAACTCGATATATCCATGTTGAGAGCTTTGATGCCCGATGATAAGTTTTGATCTTATGATAAAGCTTTAAGGACACCTCTTGAGAAACATCTTTTGCGTCTTCATAGTTTAATAAATATTTCAGCGCAATATTTAAAATGTCCGAATACACAAGGCGCAAAATATCCTCAAATGCCTCATCAGAGCCTGATGCAAGCTCATCCAACTTTGCCAATAGTTCTTCCTCTTTATTGTAAAGCATATTTTAAAGAACAACTACTCACTAGGCTCACTCCCGCTAAAATTATCACTATCAGTTTTTCGGTGGCTATCGCGCTTAAGACGTCGTTTTTTTCTTCTCGCTTTAATTTTTTCACATCGATCGGGATCCTCTTCGCAAATTCTTTTAAGGCGTTGGGTCCTTCTTTTTTCGATCTTCGCTTTCATTTCCTCATACTTTTTAGGATCGCTTTCTTTAAGTTTCTCCAGACGCGCCTTCATCTTGCGGCGACGATTCTGCATCATTTCTTTAAATTTTTCGGGGTCCTCTTTGCGAAGTTTTTTGGCGCGCTCTCTTCTTTTAGCGCGGTGTTTTTTGGTCATTTCCTCATATTTTTGAGGATTCTCTTTTTTCAGCTTGTCCATACGTTGCTTTATTTTTTGACGATGGCCCTTCATAATTGCCTTAAACTTTTCGGGATCGCTCTCTTTTAAAGCTTTTAACTCTTGCTTTTTTGCCTGCATCTTAGCACGCATTGCTTCATGAAACTTTTCAGGATCATCATTCTTTAGCTTAACCATCTCCTCCTTATCGGCCTTAGACAAACCTTCAAAAAGCACATGGTCCTCCTGAGCAAAAAGCGACGCGCTTAAACAAACTGTGCAAAAAATTGCGATTAACCATAACCGAGCCGTCTTCATTTTAATCACCGTCCTCTTTTTGATTTTCGATGGGATCGATTTTCTGACTTTTGAGTTTTTCTATGACTCTTGTTTTCAGACTTTTGAGACTTTCTAAATTCTTTGTTCTCTTTGCGTTGCGACTGGCGATATTCTTTTTTTTCGCCACGTTGCGACTGTCGATGATCTTTTCTTTCCTTGCGTTGTGACTGACGATACTCTTTGTTTTCGCCACGTTGTGACTGTCGGTGATCTTTTCTTTCCTTGCGTTGTGACTGACGATACTCTTTGTTTTCACCGCGTTGTGATTGTTGGTGCTCTTTGTTTTCCTTGCGTTGTGACTGGCGATATTCTTTGTTTTCTCCTTTTTTCTCTTTCCTATATTGAGCTACTGCCTCTTGTTTTTGCCGAGGAGTCATGTCGGAATTTTTTAAACCATCGATAAAAGCCTGATCTTTAGCTTTTTGAGATTGGCGATAATTTTGGTTTTCTTGCTTTTGCGTAGACCTGAAATCTTGATTTTCTTGCTTTTGCGTAGATTTGAAATCTTGATTCTCACCCTTTTGGGTGTCTCGATAAGCTTGATTTTCTTGCTTTTGTGTAGATCTAAAATCCTGACGTTGCTCTTTTTGATCTTTGCGATAAGCTTGATTTTCATCTCTTTGAGATTCCCTAAAGGATTGGCGTTCTTGCACTTGTGTTTCGCGATAGGCCTGATTTTCACTTTTTTGAGTCTGACGCTGAGTATCTTGAGCATAAACTGAACCGACGATTAAAAAAACTACTAAAAAAACTACTTTTTTCACCATTCTGACCTCCTTTTTTCAATAATCACTGCTTTTCACTCTCACCAAATTAGACGCAAACCCCATCAAAAAAGTCTACACAATAATCTCTTAATCCTTGTACAGTTGTAAGCGAGTAGGGGCACAGCGCGCTGTGCCCTTTTTATTGTTTTCATCATCATTAATCCAATTTATGGGATTATCGATAATATATTTACGGATTTTATCCAATTCCTGATCATTACGAATAATATGTTCGTAATAATTACGCTGCCATATTGGCGCTCCCGAGAGATCATGTGATTCATTAACGCGCTTGGTTACCGACGATTTAAATGCTCGGATAATTGCCGCTAATGATCCAGCAGGTACCCTTCCCAACCCCTTCTGCTTTCCGGATTCCTTACCGATGTCACTTATCGCAATAATACCATGCATATGATTTGGCATTATAACAGATACATCCATTAACACATTCTTGCGTAATTGACCGGTATTAATCCATTCATCATAAATAATTTTACCATATTTATTGAGGGCACAGCTTATAACTTAAAACCAATTATAGTTTTACGTTTTTAACTAATTTCTTATTAGCCCTAATGCTTCTTGACGCGTTTTCTGGTTGCTTCTAAAAACCCCTCTTACAACTGAGGTTACTGTAACTGCGCCGGGTTTTTGCACCCCTCTCATTGTCATGCAAAGATGCTCGGCTTCAATTACTACCATCACCCCCTTAGGTTTTAATTTTTTCATAATTGCGTCAGCGACTTTAGCAGTAAGGCGCTCTTGCACCTGAAGACGGCGAGCCAAAACTTCAACCACTCTTGCTATCTTGCTAAGGCCGGTTATTCTTTTGTCAGGAATATAGGCAACGCTTGCCTTGCCGATAAACGGAAGAAGATGGTGTTCACACATGCTGTATAAAGGTATATTTTTTAGTAAGATTATCTCATCATGTTTTTCTTCCAGAATTACTTCCAGCTCATTTTCGGGATTTTTATTCTGTCCCGATAAAACTTCCGCGTACATACTAGCAACGCGTTTAGGCGTACTTGCAATGTCTTTTTTTGTTAAATCAGCACCAACCGCCTCCAAAATCATTCTCGCTGCTTTTTCTATCTTTTTCTTATCCATAATAGCCCTCCCAACACACTTTTACCCGTGTACACCGCGTAGGTGTACACTTTATTCCCTTTGTTTAAAGCCTTAACCCGTGTACACCTACGCGGTGTACATTTGGGTTTCTTCAAGAGCCACATTTTTTATCCACCCTAACGACCTCTGGTATGAGATTCTGTCTTTTACAAAATCTCCATAGGAACTAGGGGTGATGTCCAAAACATTATCGTATTCACATATCTTATTTTCAGAAAGAGCGTTGCCAACATATTCGTTATATGAAGAAAATCCCCAATCTTCTGGTTGATCAACTAAATATGCGGTAACGGGGTTAAGATGTATATAGCGCGTTAAGTGAAGCAATTGCTCGTCTGTGCCAACAAAAACACTCTTAAACCTCGATTCCCACAAAGGGCCTTTTCTTTTAAGTTTGGTATTGAAATATCTTGTATAACTGTTTAGGAGATTATTCACAAAAATTGATATACCTCCATCTTTCATCTGGGTCAATACCAAATGAAAATGAGTAGGCATTATGCAATATGAAATTATTTCTACCAATGCTTTTTCATTCGAAGAAAGAGTTCGCAGGTCGTCTGTCTTTTTATCACTCCCTCTACGTTCAATAAAACGAGAAAACCTTTGCGAAGGATTTTCTTGTCGATAATATTGAATCATCTTAACCATTCTCTCATATTCAAAAGAACTATTAAATACTTTAAAATTAGCAATGCTTTTACTGAAAATGTGATAAGTTTTTCCTACAACCAACGGTTCTTTTCTAGACACAATTTCTCCTTTTTTTCTACTATTCAAAGCTCTCAGCGCATCCAGCTAATATTTAAGTCGCCGAGGACCACTGGAATCAACCACACCGGTTACCTTATCAACATAAACGTTAAACGATCTAGTGTCAAAAATATTAATTCCTTTGGGTATATACGTTACAATCCAAAAATCATCAGTTTGACTAACATTTGGCCACCATGAACGAAACAAATGCCTATCCGGATCTTTGCAAAAAGCAGCTAGGGCAATCTTTTTCGCTTCTTTAACGCTTACGATAGCTTTAGGATCTTGTGGAGAAAAAAATGCAGAAGAAAAATCTTGCCTAAAATCACTCATAACTCCCTGGCAACCCACGCACATAACAACAAAAATTATTAGAATAGTATTTTTCATCTGTAATTAGCCCTGTTTATTCTTTTATTATACACTAAATTTTTACCTATTTCCTCTCTAAAACCCGTGTACACCTACGCGGTGTACATTTTATTCCCTTTGTTTAAAGCCTTAACCCGTGTACACCTACGCGGTGTACACGGGTTTTTATTTGCCGATGCAGAAATTACTGAAAATACTTTTTAATATGTCTTGCGATAAGACATCGCCACTTAGGGCACCTAGGGAATCTAGGCAATTTTTTAATGCTGTTGCGGTAAAATCAACCGTGTATCCTTGATCAAAAAAATCACAGGCTTGAGAAATATGACTTTTTGCCTCTTTTAGCATTTTGCTCTGATGTTGACTCAAAAAAATCATGTCTTGCCTACTTATTCCGTCTTTATAAACTGCTTTATGAACTGCTTCTTCTAAATCTTTGATTCCTTTATTCCTTAAAGCACTTAGGCGAACTTTTCTTCCTTTAATCGCTTTAAGGTTTATTTTCTGTTTTAAATCACTTTTATTTATACAAATTATCACATTGCGCCCATCTATCTTCTTAAGCAAAAGGTTATCGTCTTTGCTTAATGGCTTTGACCCATCTAAAAGCAGAATAATTAAGTCTGCCTCATCAAAAGCCCGATGAGAATGTTCAATCGCCCGCTTAGTAATCAGATCTTTCCCCTCAAAAATACCAGCAGTATCGTAAATTTTTAAGGGCACCCCTTTTATACTTATTGTTTCTTCAACTACATCGCGAGTTGTTCCTGAAATATGGCTAACAATCACGCGCTCTTGCTTAAGCAAGCGATTAAAAAGAGTAGATTTACCAACGTTGGCTCTGCCGCAAATCACACAACGCAGCCCCTCAGTCAACACCTTCGCCTCTTTACTTCCATCTAAAATATGATCTATCTTATTAAATGCTTTTTTTAATCTTTTTCTGATTAAGCTTTTAGAAAAGCTTATTTGATCCTCAGGAAAATTAATATACGCTTCGAATTGAGTAAACAAATCTTTTACTTCTTCTTTTAATTTGCTTATCGTTTGCGAACTCTCTCCGCGTAATTGAGCCTGAGCAAGCTTTAAGCCCTCTGAGCTTCTCGCTTCAACAATATTGCAAATGCTTTGAGCTTGAAAAAGATCGATTCTGCCGTAAACAAGAGCCCGATAAGTAAACTCTCCGACAAGAGCAAGACGAGCACCACAATCTAACACGGTTTGTAAAATTTTATTTAAAACAACTGCGCCGCCATGAGAAGATATCTCAATTACATTTTCAGTAGTATAAGAATGCGGGCCACGCATAACGCTAACTAAAACTTCATCAATGTCTTTTATCCAACCATAATGAATTGTGAAATTTTTAACCTTTTTTAAATCTTTTTTGTGCTTAGGCGTAAATATTTTATTAGCAATGGTTAAGGCGCGTTTGCCGGAAATTTTAATTACCCCTAAAGCAGACTTAGAAGGAAACGTAGAGACGGCAGCGATGGTGTCGCGTAAAATGTAATCTTTTAATTTAAAACTCCTCATAGAAAAGGTATTTTATTAGAAATCAATAAAAAGTCCAGCTTTTCAAAGTTTCAGCATTTTTTTGGCTTGTGCCACTAAAAAAATTGAACCCGCAATTAGAATTAGTGAATCTTTGGTGTAGAGCTTACGCGCCTGGCAATATGCTACGGCTACATTATCACTTATAAAATCAGCTTTTATTTTTGACGGATTAAAACAGCGAGAATTCTCAAATTGCGTCAATATAAGCTTGGAATAATGTATTTTTTTAAGCATTCCTTTTATATTTTTATCAGACGAGGCCGCAAATATCAAAATGATTTTTTTATTCGCAAAATGCTTCTCCAAAGTGTTTTGTAAAACAGCAAACGCCGTTGAATTATGGGCGATATCCAAAATAGTTAAAGGTTTTCTTTTTACTACCTCAAAACGTCCGGGCAAAAAGGCACTCTTAACCCCAGGTTTAACCATCAGCGGTTTTTTAATAATTCCTCTTTGCTCTAAATTTACAAGAGCCGCAATCGCAAGAGATGCATTTTCAATTTGATGATCGCCTAACAATTTTGTTTTTAAATTTTTTATACATTTATTTTGAAAATAAAAATCTTTACCGTCAATTACCTTAATTTCCCTGCCAAACGAATAAAGCCTTGAACTCAATTTATTGCATTGGTTCTTTATCGCCAACGCAGCAGACGCAGGTTGCTTGGCGCTTATAACCGGCACCTTTCTTTTGATGATTCCTGCCTTTTCTTTAGCAATGCTAAAAAGCGTTGTACCTAATTTATCGGTATGGTCATAGCCGATACGAGTAATAATAGAAATTCCCGCCGACGAAACATTTGTCGCGTCAAGGCGGCCCCCCATGCCAGTTTCTAAAACAACAAAATCAACTTTTTTATCAATAAAATATTTGAAAGCTGCGATTGTTATAATCTCAAAAAATGAACAATCATCGCAACGCTTGCGCCTAATCCAATTTATGATTTGACTAAAATCTTTACGCGAAATATCTTTATCGGAAACTTTGATTCTTTCACGAACATCAAAAAAATGCGGAGAAGTATAGAGGCCAACTTTATATCCCGATTTTTTAAGGATGCTAGCGCAAAAATGAGCAGTTGAACCCTTGCCCTTTGTTCCGGCAATATGGATTACATTTAATTTTTGATATGGTATCTTGAGATTTTTTAATAGCTTCTTTACGCGATTAAGGTTGAGGTCATTCTGGTAAGAAAAGTTAATATTTTTTTCATAATTAACAAAAGTGTTGAGGTAGTTTTTCGTGCGTGCGAAGCTCATGAGTCACTTAAGCCTCAAAGGGTTTTGATATAATTTTTGTAGTTAGTCTTGATTTCCTTAAGGCTATCTTCTCCAAACTTGTTTAAAAAAGCTTGCATAATTACCGTCGCCGACATCCCTTCAGCAATAACCGCACACGCAGTTAAAGCGCAAACGTCGGAACGTATCACGGCAGCTTTTGCTTTTTTCTTTGAAGAAAGGTTTACTGAAAGCAAGGGTTTGCGAATTGTAGCAATCGGCTTCATCGCAATTCGCAAAACGATCGGTTCACCATTTGAGATACCGCCTTCGATGCCACCAGAATTATTAGTTTTATGACTAAACTTACCGTTATAGTAGATTTCGTCATGGGAAGTTGATCCTGTTCTTTTACCGTACTCAAAACCTAACCCAACTTCGACACCTTTTATCGCCGGAATACTCATAAGGCTTTGGGCTAATTGCCCATCTAAGCGCTGATCAAAATGCATAACGCTGCCTAATCCAGGGCACAGGCCATCTATCCAAATTTCAATTATTCCACCTAAGCTGTCTTTATTTTTGTCAGCATTTGCAATTTCACCAAGCATCAATTTTTCTTTATCAATAGAGTTTACCTTTGATTTCTTAGTTTTTATTATGATCTCATTTATGCTTTTTGGTTTTTTACTTGATTCAATGCTGCCAACACTCATGGTAAAACCTGCGATTTTCACACCAAAGCTAGAAAGAAACTGCCTACAAGCCGCACCGGCACACACCCGAGCGACAGTCTCTCGGGCTGATGCACGTTCTAAAATATTTCGAATATCTTTTTCGCCATATTTAAGCGCTCCGGCCAGATCAGCATGCGCTGGACGAGGCACCGAAAGGCAAGTAAGCTTATCGCTTTTTTGAGAAAAAATATGTGCATCTTTATTTTTAACCAACATTGTTATCGGACTACCTAAAGTTATCTTATTGCGAAGCCCCGAAACAATGCTAACTTTGTCTGACTCAATGCTCATCCGCTGGCCCCTTCCAGCACCAGACATTCTCTTTTTTAACTCCTGGTCAATAAGGCCACCCTCAAGGCGAACGCCTTTAGGAAAACCTTCTATTATTGTCGATACGTACTCGCCATGTGACTCACCAGCAGTTAATATACGCATTGTGCCTCCTAACTAAAATATTAGTTTCAATATGTCATTGCCCCAAAAAAATGTAACTAGTGTGGCTAAGGACAAATACGGTAGATATGGAATAAGATGCGACTTCTTAAAAGTAATCGCAAACACGGCATAAATCACAGCAATAAAAGGCGCGATAAAAAATACCAGCACCGCTCCCTTAAGCCCTAAAAAAACACCAACCATCCCTAAAAAATCCACATCACCTAATCCTAAAGATTCAGTTTCTCCTTCAATTGATTCCTGCTTGCGAAATTGAAGATAAAAACTTACAAGTATATCTCCAAAAAACTTAAAAAGATACGCAAAGCCAAAACCAAAAACAACTCCCTTAAAGGATTCAACGATGGGCAAAATTGCATAATCAGTTACGCCAAATCGCAAGAATTTAGCAGTCTCCCAAACGCTAAACATCAACCCGATAACAATTCCAATAAAACAAAAATATACCGGTATCGCATGATAGTCTATATCTATAACCGACACAGCAATTAATAAAGAAAAGAAAAAAGCATACTTATAGAAATCAGCGGTTAAATTGAATTTCATAAAAAGAATCAAAAATAAAAGTCCAGTCAAAAGTTCAACAAAAGGATAACGAAACGATATTTTGTCTTTACAGCTGCGGCATTGCCCCCTTAAGGCTATATAGCCAAGCAAAGGAATGTTGTCATACCACTTTATTGGCGTATTACACTTCGGACAAAACGAACCAGGCTTTACAATCGACTGCTCTTTTGGCAAACGATAAATGCATACATTCAAGAAACTCCCAAAACACAACCCAATAATAAAAATCATGAATAATTCCATTACTCCTCCATTGCTATTTTCAAGGATTGACGCATCACATCAATCGGCGCCTCAATGCCCGTCCAAAGCTCCCAAGCTTTAACCCCTTGGTGCAAAAGCATGCCTAGCCCCGTTACGGCTCGACACCCTTTGTTATTAGCATCAATCACAAGTTGGGTTTGACGGTTATAAACTACATCATAAACCGCTAGATTACTGAAAAGTAACTCTTTATCAATTGGTGAAGGGTCTCCATCTCTCATGCCAAGAGGCGTTGCGTTAACCAAAAGGGAACAATCTCCGATAACCTCCGGTATTAGTTTTTTGGAAATAACCTCAAACTTATCTTCGATAGCTTTAAAATGATCATCGATTATACGCATGGTCATCTCGTCCTCTTCGTAAATGTAAATTTTATCCACACTTTCATCGGACCAGGTTAAGCCACCAACAACAGACCGCCCCGCTCCACCACAACCAAGAAGGAGAACCTTCTTCCCTTTAGGGTTAAATTGTAAATCCTCTTTCAACGACTGACAAAAACCCAAACCATCAGTATTGTGATACTCTAATACCGGACCATATTTTGCAGTGTCTCTCTTTATGACTGTGTTAACTGCACCACAAATTTGCACAAACCAACTATTTCTTATCGAACGAGCTTTGTAATAATCCGGATATGCTTTATCTAAAATTTCCTTAGTAGCTATTTTATGCGGAATAGTAACATTAAAACCCAAAATATCATTCGCGTTAACAATTTGATCATTCGCATCAACTATTGAAGTGCCGCCTTCGAGAAGAAATTTCTTTAATTCAATTGGTCTTATTGCAAATAAACGGTATTGCGCATCAATTTTGGCTGCAGCAAAGGCCGCATTATGCATTGCCGGCGAAAGGCTGTGTCTAACGGGGTATCCGATCAAGCCATAAATTTTCATTAAGCTGTTATTTTGTTAAGGGCATCTAGATAAGCTCTTACTGAAGCTTCGAGGATATCTGTGCTTGCCCCTTTGCCTGAAAAAACTTTCTTTCGCACTTCTAACTCTACCTTAACCATTCCCTGGGCGTCTTTACCTTTGGTGATTGATTCTAACTCGTAATTGATAAGTTTGACTTTTATTTTTGTAATCTTATCAATTGCTTTATAACAAGCGTCCACCGGACCGTCTCCGGAAGATGTTGCTTCAATTGTTTTACGCTTAACCTTAAGCTTAACCATTGCTTGGGGAACAATATCAGTTCCGGTATTGACTCGCAAAGTTAAAAGAGCATACGCCTCTTTCTTGGGTTTTGTTTCCTGATCAACCAAGGCAAGTAAATCATCATCGAAAACTTCCTTTTTCTTGTCGGCAAGTTCTTTAAATTTTGTAAAAATTACTGCAACTCGATCACCATCAAGTTTTACTCCAAGTTCTTTAAGCCTTTTTATTAAAGCATGGCGCCCGGAATGCTTTCCTAAAACAAGTTCACTTGCACCAATCCCAACATCTTTAGGATTCATAATCTCATAAGTAGTTCTTTTTTTAATTACTGCGTCTTGATGAATACCTGATTCATGACGAAAAGCATTTCTTCCCACAATTGCTTTGTTCGGTGGCACAACAAAACCAGTTAGGTTACTAACCAATCGTGACGCCCGATAAATTTCTTTCGTATTAATTGACGTAACAAGATGGCCAAAAACATCTTTGCGCGTTTTAACTGCCATAATTGTTTCTTCAAGAGAAGCATTTCCGGCACGTTCCCCAATACCATTAATTGTGCAATGCACCTGACGTGCTCCAGCCAATACCGCCGAAAGCGAATTAGCAACCGCCATTCCTAAGTCATCATGGCAATGCACCGCGATAACTGCCTTGTTAATATTGGGGACATTGTTGAAAATGTCTTCGATCAAAGAATGCATCTCGCCCGGATAAGTATAACCCACAGTATCTGGGATATTTATTGTTCGCGCTCCATGAGCAATTGCAGTTTCAATAACTCTAAACAAAAAATCCCGATTAGTTCGGGTTGCATCCTCAGGAGAGAATTCAACATCATCACAAAGATTTCTCGTAAGTGTGGTTGCCTTCTTAGCGAGCGCAACTATTTCGTCTTCGACTTTTCTGAATTTATGCTCAAGGTGAATTTTAGAAGTCGCAAGAAATATGTGAATACGCGGATGCTTTGCTTTTTTTAAAGCTTTGCTCGCAGCTTCAATGTCTGGTTTTAGGCATCTTGCCAAACCGCACACCCCTGAACGCTTCATACTGGAGGAAACCATGCTCACTGCTTTAAAGTCGTCAGGGCTAGCAATAGGGAATCCTGCTTCAATAAAATCCACTCCAAGCTTATCAAGCTGAAAAGCCACTTCGAGTTTTTGCTCAGATGTCATCGAAGCCCCGGGAGCTTGTTCGCCATCACGCAAAGTAGTATCAAAAACAATTAATTTTTCTTTTTTCACTTTCTAAAAACTCCTTGTCACGTTTGCGCCTGTTGCGCATCACGTGAACTTGTCACGTTTGCGCCTGTTGCGCATCACGTGGCTACTTGATCCAAGACATCATTTTTCTTAGTTTTGCTCCAACTTTTTCAATAATATGTTCGCCCTCTTCTTTTCGAGCAGCTTTAAGAACCGGCATGCCGGCTTGATTTTCTAAAATCCATTCCCGGGCAAATTCACCTGACTGAATTTCACCAAGAATTTTCTTCATTTCTTTTTTAGTGTCGTCATTAACAATCCGCTTACCACGCGAAAAATCGCCATATTCAGCGGTATCAGAAACAACATAACGCATACCGGAAATACCTTTTGCGTAAATTAAATCGGTAATCAATTTTAATTCATGCAAACACTCAAAATAAGCAATTTCTGGTTGGTATCCGGCTTCAACTAAAGTTTCAAAACCACGCTGAACCAATTTGCTTACACCTCCGCACAAAACAACTTGTTCACCAAAAAGATCGGTTTCAGTCTCTTCCTTAAAAGTTGTTTCTAAAACGCCGGCTTTTGTTCCGCCGATTGCTTTAGCATAACTTAGGGCTAATTTTTTTGCCTTGTTGCTTGCATCCTGATAAACCGCAATAAGACAAGGAACGCCTTTTTTCTGTTCATACATATCGCGAACCAAAGTTCCTGGCCCTTTTGGGGCAACCATATAAACATCAACAAACGGTGGCGGAACTATTTGATGAAAATGAATATTAAATCCATGAGAAAAGCCAATTGCCTTTCCTTTTTTTAAATTAGGTTCGATTTCATTTTTATAAACTTTCGCCTGAACTAGATCCTCGGTTAAGATATGAATTACATCAGCCGCCTTAGCCGCAGCAAAAGCACTCATTGGCTTAAAGCCGTCTTTTACGGCTTGCTTATAATTAACTGATTTTTCAAGCTCCGCGATTACAACTTTGACTTTGGAATCTCGCAGATTAAGTGCATGCGCCCTTCCTTGAGCGCCATACCCAACAATCGCAACAGTCTTACCTTTTAAAACGTCGGTTGTAACATCTTTACAATAATAAACTTTTGTCATCGCGTCCTCCTCTTTTATTTAGCGATTGCTATTCTTCCTGTGCGAACTAATTCTTTTATTCCTGCTTTTTTTAATTCTTTTAAAATTTCATCTTCTTGATGGCGCTGAGCGCAAATTTCTAAAAGATAATAAGTTTTTTTCTCCTCGGCAATCCTTGCCGGAAATTTTTTAACAATTTTATCCACTGATTTTTTGCCATTACCTCTTTTAAACACTTTGATCAACATCAGATCGCGATCAATATATTCACGACGGGTAAAATCGGTAACGGTAATAACATCAATGAGCTTGTTGAGCTGTTTTTTTATTTGGTCCAAAACCCTTTCGTCAGAAGCATCAACAACAATTGTCATGCACGAAACTAGCTCATCATGCGTTTGACCAACGGCTAATGATTCAATATTATAACCACGGGCACTAAATAAAGACGCAATCCTTGCTAAAACACCAAACTTATTTTCTACTAATGCTTGTATTGTATGCTTCATATTTTACCTCTGCTTTTTAGAACATTCCTTTAAAAACTACAATTTTATTTTCTTATCGCCCACTACTTTAGCAAGCGCGTCCACTACTTTACCGTCAAGCTTGCCCTGAGCTACCATTTCTTTAAGTTCGTCTACAATTTTATTTATACCCAAAGCCTTTCGATATACGCGATCGCTTGACAGTGCATCAAAGATATCTGCAACAGTTAAAACCCTAGTCACCAAAGGCAACTTATCACCGGATACCCCGTCAGGGTAACCAGTACCATCTAGAAATTCGTGATGATGGCGTATTGGCTCTAACAAATGAGAAAATGTCTTAAGCGGATAAACAATGCTTTCTCCTATTAGAGAATGTTTTCTCATGATATCTTTTTCCTCAGAAGACAGCGCATCATTCTTATTGAGAATCTTATCAGCAATGCCAATTTTTCCAATATCATGGAGCCGAGAAGCATCTTTTAAAGTTGTAATTTCTTTTTCCTTCATTGTGAGCTCTTGTGCTATCTTTACGGCATAATCGCCAACTCTTTCAGAGTGCCCTCGCGAATAAGAGTCTTTTGCCTCAACCGCTAAGGCTAATGCGGCCATTGTTTCAAAATACGTTTTTTCAACATCTTTGCTAAGTGCGGCATTCTCAAAAGATATTGCAACTTGATAACTTAGATTAGCTAACATGGTTAGCTCATCTTCGGTGAAGTTGCCTTCCTTCTTTTTACCGCTTAGAATAATCACCCCTTGTGTTTTTTGATGGCAAACTAATGGCGTAGACACCAGCGGCCGTGGAAACAACTGCTGACCGCAAGACCCGGCCTCAGAATCAATTATGCTCTCCTGACCACGAATGGTTTCGTCCATTAAGGGTTTTACGTTCTCAAGCATTTCTCTTTGAGAGATACTATCCAACCCTACAGCAGCTTTTAGCTTAAAATCTTTGCCACCTTCTAAAGAAAAAATAGCTCCCTTTACAGAGCCCAGAGCATCAATTGCGGTTTCTAAAATAAGATTAATCAAAAGATCAAAGTTCTCCATTGAGGTTAACGCTTTGCCTACTTTTGAAAGAACGTCGTGAAGTGTTTTTTTGGTTTCCTGAAGATCTTTTATGTTGTCTTCAAGACGCATCATAATATCTTCAAAACTTTGCGCCAACTGAGCTACTTCGCCATCTTCTTTTGCTAATTTAGAAATAACGTCAGTGTCTATCTTGCCGAACAGAGCCTTTCTCATTCCATAGGTAAGAATGGTTATTTTTCTTAGTAATTTTCCCAGCAACACAAATAGCAAAAGAGAAGCCACCGCGATAATGCTAACCAACGAAGATAAGTGGCTCTTGCTGATCGCAATCGCATCACTACCATTATATTTAGAAAAAAGATACAGAAACACAAGCATCGGAAGCATTGTAAAAACCGCGAAGGAAAGATTAAACATCCTAAGCAGATAACTTGACTTTATCCAGTCGTTTCTTTCTTTTTCCATAGAATGGCCCGATGACTTTAAATTAAGCCATCCCTCCTATCATTCGGTTAATCGCCTCACCAGCAGGAACCATAGGAAAAACATTCTCTTCTTCTTCAATCCAAAAATCTGCCAATACAGGACCTTTAGCTGCTAAAATGCTTTTGATCGCTGTTTTAACTTCGGCATCTTTTTTAACTCTTACCCCCTTAACGCCACAAGCAGCGGCAAGTTTTACAAAATCAGGATTGGCCAAAGGTGTTCCGGAATATCTGCGATCATAAAAAAGTTCTTGCCACTGCCTAACCATTCCCAAATAGTTATTATTAAGAATGATTATTTTTACTCCAATGTCATAAGCAGCAACCGTAGCAAGTTCTTGAATGTTCATCTGTATCGAACCATCCCCGGCAATGTCTAAAACCTGTTTTGAAGGATCGGCAATCTTTGCGCCAATTGCCGCGGGAAAACCATAGCCCATTGTGCCAAGGCCTCCACTCGATAAAAAATGGCGCGGATAATCATACTTATAAAATTGCGCTGCCCACATTTGGTTTTGACCAACTTCAGTAACAATAACCGCTTTACCTTTAGTTTGGCGGTAAATCTCTTCTAAAATAAATTGCGGCTTAATTCTCTTGCCGCCTTTTTTGTAGCTGAGCGGATGCTTTTTTTTCCAGCTAGTTACTTTTTTATTCCAAGCAGACACATCCGGTAATTTTTCTTTATCAATCTCTTCAGTTAGTTGACCCAATATATTTTTGGCATCACCAACAATCGGAACATCAACCTTAACATTTTTACTGATCGAAGTTGGATCAATATCAATATGAATTATTTTCGCACCAGGCGCAAAAGCGTCAAGACGTCCGGTAACTCTGTCATCGAAACGGCAACCTGCTGAAATAAGAAGATCGCACTCAGTAATTGCCAAGTTAGCATAAATTGTTCCGTGCATCCCCGGCATTCCCAAAGCCAATGGATGAGTAGAAGGAAAACCACCCAACCCCATAAGTGTAGTTGTAACCGGAGCTTTAATTTTTTGCGCAAATTTCAAGAGCTGACCCGCAGCATTTGCAATTAATACTCCTCCTCCGGCGATGATTACTGGCTTTTTAGCTTTATTAATTAGCCTAATTGCTCTTTTAATTTGTCCGGGATGACCAAAGTAAGTAGGCTTGTAACTTCTTAAATTAATCTCGCGAGGATAATCAAACTCGGCATCTTGAATTTGTATATCTACCGGCAAGTCTATAACTACCGGCCCGGGCCGTCCGGTTTTAGCAATATGAAAAGCTTCTTTTACCGTTGGCGCGAGATCCTTTATGTCCTTTACCAAATAATTATGCTTTGATACTGAACGAGTAACTCCAGTAACATCGGCCTCCTGAAAAGCATCATTTCCAATTAACGATGTTTTTACCTGGCCGGTAATCGCAACCATTGGAACTGAATCCATATGCGCAGTAGCAATACCGGTAGTTAAGTTGGTTGCGCCAGGACCTGAAGTCGCAACACAAACCCCAACTCTTCCAGTTAAACGCGCATAACCATCGGCGGCATGAGAAGCTGCCTGTTCATGACGTGTAAGATAAAATTTTATTGGCGCATCATAAAGAGAATCAAAAAATGGAATAACTGACCCTCCAGGATAGCCAAATATTGTGTCTACACCCTCTTTGATAAGACTTTCAACTAAGATTTTTGAACCTTTCATAATTTTCTCCAATAAAATTGTAATTATCTAGGGTGATTCCCTAAATTTTATTGGCACTGAGGGTTCCGCCCCAAAGTGCCAAATATACTTTGGTTCTTGTACGATCGTAAGTTATTCCTACCACGTGTCAGGATCCCGCTAAATGCGATAGTAGCATGCGAGAAATAGGTAATATAAATTATATCATTTAAGATTAAAAAGACAACTGCTGTTTAAATTCGGGACACATCCCATTTTTCCCAGGCCTTCCCCTTTTCCTCTCAATTAAAATTTCTCGACCTAGCGTTGCGGATAGCTTCTTTATAAAATCCTTACTTCCTAATGGTTTGCCCGTGTATGTGTATTGAGTGATATTTTTATTTTTAATGCTATAAGCTGCCGCATCTTCTTCTAAAAAGCTCTTATATTGCTGACAATCTATATTATAATCCCGCCATATGGGGTCTAAAAATTTATATTCTCTGCTAGTGGTATTGGTATTCACTCTTACGCTAGACCATCTATAAGATTCTGCCCTCTTTGCAACACCTGCCCTTGTCGGATTCTTTTCAATGTATCGGCATACGGACAATAAATATATATCATCATCCACAATACTTGAATGAAACCTACATTCCCATAGCCTTCCAGTTCGTTTATATTTTCGATTTACATATTGCGTATAACTTAAACTTATTTTTTGCATTGCTTTAGCCAGTGCAGTTTTGTCGGTTGGAACTAACAGCAAGTGAACATGGTTACTCATTAAGCAAAAGGCTTTCACCTTGCATGCACATTCTTCACTATACTTAGCTAATAATCTTAAGTAGTGCTGTCTGTCGTCATCAGACAAAAAAACATTTCTCCGATTATTTCCTCTTTGAATAATATGGTGGGGATAATCAACCGCAACTAGCCTTGCTATTCTTGACATGGCAAGAACTATACCACAAAATTAGTCATTTTCAAGAAAAATGGGATGTGTCCCGAATTAAACCAATTTAGAAATGTCCCGTTTCAAATATTTATGGTTATTAATCTATTCAATTTGGAACGCATACCTCCATTTTGCATGTATTTTTGGAGGTATTGAGCAAATAATGCATTTAAACACGTAAGCCATTGGGAGGCAGGTTGTTGGAAAGAGTGTTCCTGATTTATTTGGGATGTGTCCCGAATTAAAGATAAGTGCGGCGGTTATGTGGGATGTGTCCCGAATTTTGGAGGAAAAGAGGTAGGTTAGTGGGGGCAATCTGAAAAATAATTGGAGAAAAGCCGTTAATCGGTATTTCTTGAATAATATGGTGATAGTTGACAGATGGCTTAATTGTTGACTCTGCACCTTGCATTTGGAAGTCTAGCTCACTAGGGTCAAGATTGATACCGCCAGTGCTTTCTTTTTGCGAATTTATAAGTTCAGATGAAACAACAGAATTTTCTGGTGTTGGCGACATCTCAAGTGAATCAACTGCTTCTGGTTCTGGAATAACAACCCTATCGAATTCAACACGATGGCTGCCTTGTTGACCAGCAATGTGCTCAAGAAAATTTTTAACCGAGACATCCCCTAAATTATCAGCGTATTGAGAGCTACTTATAATCTCTTCAAGAATGTCAGTGACCCTCTCTTTTTCACCTATTAAAACGGAAACTAAGATCTTTTGGCGTTCGAAAAACACTTCGTTGTGAGTCTCTTCATCGCTCTCTTCAAGAATATGAATTAATTCATGCGTTAAGGTATCAAGCATCTCTTCAAATGCTTTATTTAAAAATTCATTAAGGGTAATTTGCCTTCCCATATACTGAGAAAATAAATCCAGAAATCTACCTTGTTCTAATAGATTCCACGCATAGAATATCCCTCCCCGTTGTGCGTGCGCCGTTGACATTCTATTTGCTTCTGCATAATATCCTGCTTGAGTGGGATTTCTTTGTAAATATTCTAGTCTATCTCGAAAAACACCAAACGTTTCGGTAGGAGTTTCTCTCGATATACTTGTTAACGCAACATTTGCAATTTGGTTACTCATTTCAATGAATGCCCAATAGGCGCCCATCCCATCCCCTTGTTCGTTTGGTAAAGAAAAATCCCTACTAATTAGCTCATCAGGAACCCCCAAATTTCTAGCAACTTCCTGTTGCGTTTGTTCTTTTCGTTCTTTTTCTTCGATTAACGCAAAAACATCCTTGATAGGTTGTGGTAATTTTTCTATAATTTCAGCGGTAAACATCGATCTGTTTCTTATAAAATTATCAAAAAGCTCAGCCATAGACATCGGTGTCCCCAAAATATCATTAAGAAAATCCAAAGGTAAAGCTAGTAATAACTTTGCCAGTTGATTTGATCGATCTAAAGAAAAATATCTAGCTCTCATAACATCAATGTCTGCCGAACCATCCATGATCGCATGAGCATCTTCTGCTGCTTGGTCATTATAAGCCCAATTATAGTAATCATGTCCAAACAAGCCTAAAGACTGAATGTCGCCCCGGGCAAACATAGCGATAACAAGCTTTATAGTACCTCTAGCCACAGGATCTTCTATGTTTTCATATATCTCCTCTTTATTAGCAATATCACTGCCGCCTTGAATACGTCTAATATTTTGAAATGGTAAATTAACGGCAAAACCATTTTCCAAAAGAACTTTACGAAGAGCCGGCGGCACTAAAGCCATGAAATCATCATCAATGGGTTTCACAAAAGGCCCCCCCAACGCCATAAATGATTCGCCTGAAATCGAATAAAATTCCACATCTCCATAACGTGTTTCTTCCACGGCAAGTTTGCGGCCACTATTGGCGTTGACCTGCTCTCCATTAATCTCTACCGCCAACCTTTCTGGATCAACCAAAGCAGCATATTTTTGTCCAGCAACACTAACCCTCACTGCTTCAAGACCTGGCAAATCAGCTCTTACAGTTGCTTGGATATGAGTCCCATTGCTTTCGTCGGCGAAGGCGTCTCTTTGCTCTTCTTTGACAAAAAAATCAACCACCTGACCATTGAGCTTCTCCGGCGTTATCTTTAAAATACAAACCCTACCATCTTTTACAGTCTTAAGCATTACATACTCTGAGTTAGCAAGCAAAGTAAAAAACCCCTGACCTTGTTTGCCAAGAAACTTTTTAGAATCCTTTTTACTGCTCGAAAATGGCATAAGCAGTTTATTAAAAAGCCGCTCAGCATTCATACCAATCATATCTTGGATATCGATAACGGTTAACTCTTCACCTAAAGCTACTCGTTTTCGATAAACATTAATGGAAACTTTTTGTGCGTCGGCACCGGCAGGCGTTTCATCAATAACATTTTGGATGGCCTCACGAATCAGTACCAGATCATCAACAGACTGTTGGGCCGCAGCTCTAAAGGTATTTCTCAGTAATTTTTGCCTCTCTTCATCTCTTTTCTCAGATGATCGTTGAGCGGCCCTACTGACGCGTTGATCAACACTAGTGAAATCTCCATTTCGGCCAGCAGTTTCTTCGTGAGATTCTTGCTCTGATGAATTCTCAAGATAAGTATCATACAAATCAACAAGAGCAAACTTACGTTGTGGGGTAACTTTTAATTCTCGCCCCTCGACATCTTTAACATCTTGGGCATTTAAAAGATACTGGACATACGGCGCGATGCGACCGGTAACAGAACCCTTTTTGAAGTAACGCTTGAGGTCTTCTTGTGTCCGCACGTATTCATCATTTGGCAAATTGCTAACATGATGAAAGACCGTAATAATTTTACGCAAAATTTCTTTTTCATATCTTAAGAGGTATTGATATCCAAAAGGAATGCTTTCATTCTGTTGATCAGACAAATGCTTTCTGTTAAGAAACGCTTCATCAAATAACGGAAAACCTGAAATAAATTGAATAAACAACGCTGGATTTTCTATCTCCTGAAGCAATTCGCCATCAAATTCAAACGGAAACTCTAAAAAACTATCTACTTCACTCTCTAAAGCACTAACACTTTCTATCACTGCTTCTAATAACCTCATTTTCTGCTCTATTGGAATGGTTGACGCCATAATTTTCTCAAGACTCCATATTTCTCTTCCTCTCATTTCTAATTCCAAATATACGTTAAGTTTTTCTCTCCAACCATCCCCATAGAAAAACTGAAAATAATATGGAAGACAAAACACATTCCCATAGCCCATCTCTAATTCACTTATATCAATATACTTTCCGCTACTAATAAACCTCCCGATCTCCTCATCGAGCATGTTGCACATACTAGTCGCAAGTGAAATATTGGCTCTTCTTTCCATAAATGCTCGATTCAATCTCGCAGAAATTTCTGCTATTCTTCTTACCGCTGCAAGATTACCATCCAAAAACAACTGAAAAGGGATCTCACTTGATGAATCGAAACTATTCCAATCAACTTTATTTAATACTTCCCATTCTGTTTGGCTTAAATCGTCAAGCTTAATTCCACCCGTATCTCTATCGGCTACCAATCTATTTCTGAATTCCTGATAAGTATCGGCATCAAGAAGTGTCGCACGCATGATGAGATTAACAGTTTTTTTATTCAAAAATTCGCGCAATTCCCACAATCTATCTAATTCATCATTCAATACTTGCCTCGAAATATTCTCTCTGTTCGGATGAAAATTTTTACCTATGAGTATATTAAGCAGCTCCATGGTAAACTCTGACCTGTTTTGTGCCAAAAAATATTCTTGCAACTTTCCAATCCGTTCATTTTCAAGAATAAAATCTAAAGTATCATCGTCTTCTGAAAGATCGTTCCATACAATCTTACTGTAAAATTCCGACCAATTAAGCGCAAAAGCATCATGCAACGAAAATCTTTTTAATCTGTTATAGATACTTACAAAACTTGCCGGATTCATAATATATCCTACCAATTTAGCATCATTTTCAGACCGATTTACTATGCTCAAAAAATGCTCTTTAGATCTTTCATCTGGCAGGCTATCCAATGCTTGAATTACTATCGGATCAGATGCGTCAATTCTACGATCCAACGTTGCATCAGCATCCTCTTGTCTCTGGACGGCTGCTTCCTGATAATTATATTCAAAGCGATCTTTTTCTTTGTTTAGCTTTAACAAGACATTATAGAGAGCCTTTTCGTCGTCTACTTGGGGAGCATATTTTCGATTAATCAAAATTGCATCGCTGGTTGTCACCATTTTTGTTTCATCGACAAAATCAACGATGTAAACATTTTTGTTTCCGACTTTTGGATATTCTCCTGAAGTAAGCTTTAGTAATTCGGCTATGCCGAAATAAGAATTTCTAAAACCTCTCAAAGATAACACACGCATTAATTTTGGATCTACCAAAACCACATTTTCATGCTTTACTTTAGAGTGCTCTTCTCCATTAGGCAAATAAACTAAAAATTCATCCTCCCATGCAGAATAAGCAGCATCAGCGGCAGCCTGAGCCAATACATTACGTTCGGATGCTTTCGCGCTAGATTCTAGTATCGCAATCAAAGGATAAAACGCGCTCATCAACTTAGGTTCTGGTGCAATCATTTGCAACATATCCTTTGCCTTTTCAATGAAAAGCTCATTAACCTGAATTTTATTGCGCGATATCGGCAAACCAATTTGTGCAGGAAAATTAAAAATAACCTCGGATGGTAATCCATACCCTTCGATTTCTTTGGTCAAAATAGTTACGCCATGAACATTAATGCGCACGGTTGACCTTCCGGTAGTATTTTCTGCCTTTGAATAAAATGCCTCTACCTGCGCATCGCCACTTACGTGAGTAAAATTCATTGGGTCAAACACTTCTCGATTAATAAATTCGGCTGCTTGACCATCAACGCTGACATTAATTCTTGCGTTAGAATTAAAACTAAGATACCGATTGACTACCCCTCGTGCATTATCTTTATTAAATCTACTGCTTTGCAAGGTTACCTTCGTGCCTTTAGCGGTTGTTTGAGGATCAAGAACATCAACGCCTGTTTGCAGCTCTCCATTAACCCAGAAAAATTTAATCCGATGTGCTTCTTTACCGGTAGAGGTAATAATTTCAATAAAATCCTCTTCAGATTTCACAAAGTAGAGAAGTGATTCGAATCCGATCCCAAAACGACCTGTAAAAGTAATAAGACTGTTAATGGTCTTGATGAGCTGACCACCATCTGAAGTCAAACCACCTAACCTGCTTTGCACATCTTTTATAGAATTTCTTTCGGTATCCGAAAGCTCAGAAAGAACTAGTGATTTAATGAATTCGCGAATACGCGAAATCTTATCTGCTTCTTCATCGTTAATAATGTCCCTTATTTGAGACAAAACTGCACCACTTTTTTCTCCTTCAAATGGGGGATAAAATTTCTTTAATATCGTATCAAGGCTCATTCCACTTCCGTCATCAGATACACTCATATATCCATTATTAATTTGGACCTGGACTTCCCTGCTTTCGGGATTTGGCTCGCTACGCATACTATCATATGCATTGGTGATAATTTCGCGTATAGCTTCTTCTGGAAGAGAAAAATGCTCATCAATAAATGTCCCCATCGTTGCAACACTACTTTGATTGCCTATATTATCACCGCTACGAATGGGGGTTCCTCCCTTTAAAATGCGACCTTTTATATCCTCATAAAGTGTTGACCCAGGTTTGCCGATGTGATTTCTAAGCGCTGACACTATTTTACCAAAGGCAACAATATTTTCCTTACCACCAGCGGCACTTACGCTTGCACTTAAAACATCTCTTCTGCCTACCGCGTACTCTTGGGCTCTTCCTTGATCAATCTGGCCCTTGCCACCATGGAATTTACGCCTGACCGCGTTAAAAGCCTGTATCCAATTCATGCCTTTATCACGACGAAGCCGAACTTCTTCAAGTTCATCGCGAAGTTGATCTTCTGTTAATTCGCTAGAAAAACCAACAACCCTCCAAACATCATTTGAATCTTTAAAATTAACCGCCTTAACCCCCCCTGGTCGGTCAATAACCTCTTTCTGAATTGCTCGGCCAAGAAGTTCATCTTTTATTGTGTCGTCGATTTCAACAACGATCGTTCCATCTTTTTTGGTAACTTCTCGAATAAGCTCGCCCTCACGCGATTGGCGCGCCTTTAGGGAATCAATGATATGCACCATAATTTGATCTTCGCTGGCATCAGGCGGCAAATCATTGCGTTTGTCTTGCGCAATCTCAACTAATTTTTCGCGTAGACGATCTAAATTTCGCACTGGATCTAAAGTAACCGACACTGTCTCAAGTGAGCCTTTTTGGGTATCACGAACTGCAACTGCGGTCTCATCTTGACTTTTGCCCTCAACCCTTAAAGCATCATCCATTTTGCCTTCAAAACCACCGGAAAAATACTTTCGTTTAATAAATTTCTTTGAAGCTATGTCATAATCTTTCTTAATGTAGTTATACACACCTCTTTTATAAGCCTCAACATATCGATCATATATCTTTTTCTTTATTGTTTTGTCCTTAATCTGAACTCCGCCGACTTTATTTTCGTCAGCATAAACTTTCGCCAATGAATTCTCTTTAAGATTGCGTTTAAACCATGCGGCTAAGATTAAAGACTGATAAATCTGGCGCAGGTTGGCGAAATTCTCTCCACTATTTATCTCTTTTTCTATTTCGGGAAGAATCACCTCTCTCATGACTTCTGATGAAATGTCGTTTGTTTCTTCAGCGGGCGGCTGACTAGCCGCCCCTACAGATTCAGCATTTGCTAATGCAAGGTAATCACTTTCAAGCATTACTTTCAAATGGCTCTCTATTATAAAAGCAGTGTCGCCGCTTTGATAAACTACCGCTTTATCCGGCACAATCCACACCTTGTGAAAGGTGTTAACCGCAATCTTACTTGTGCCGTAAAGCTCGTTAGCTTTGGCGTAAACACGGTCCCAAAATGTTTGACCTATTTCGTCCTCGGGATACATCAAAGAAGCGGTAAGTTGTTTTAGGATATAATCCTGGGCTAACAAATCTTTCCCCATTTCGGTTTGACCAAGCTTCTCGGGGATAACACGATTTGCTTCATAAGGTGAAAGGTTAACCCATAGTTCCTTTTCCGGCACGGTTAAGGAAGCTAAAAAATATTTAATTAGCTTTGCGGATTCTTCTTCTAACTCTTTTCTTTCCAGGTTGGTGTTTCCGCAATCAATAACAAAATCGAATTTTAGCGGATTGTCGGGAAAGATCTTAATGCCTTTGAGTTTGGCAGGAGCAAAATCGGAAGTTTGTTTTACCATTGCTCCTGGGGCCGGAAGATCAAGATTATCCTGAAATGCAACAGAGTTAACTTTCTTGAGTGCGATATCTTTCATTAATCCCGACAAACCTAAGCCGGTCAGAAAACAAAAAACAATCCCCAAGCAAACTAACTCAAAAGATATCTTAGCTTTTTTCATCATAAATCTAGATCTATTAACATAGCTATAGCCCATACCGTATAATATATACCATATCTATATTTAAAAAACGACAGTATATAGCGTTTATTTACCCTTTTTTGTAAGCGCTTACAGCCTATAACTGATTACACTTTAATAGCATAAACCATTAAACGCGCAAGCCATTGAAAGGCAGGTTGTTGGAAAGAGTGTTGTTGATTTATTTGGGATGTGTCCCGAATTTATTAGAAAGGGAAGTGGAAGCCAACTTGGAGTTGTTCTTTCTTGCCGGTTTTGGCTTTTATGTAGAAGGAGCAGGTTTTGAGGATCTTTTTTCTGAAAATTAATTCATAACCGAGAGGTTCATTCTTCTTATCGACCAACCGAAAGCATATATCACGAGTGTTGGTTAGCTTTTTGTTAAGTATAAAACGTAGGGTTTGCTTATCGACTGAAAATTCTAATCTGGTTTTGTTGATTTTCCAACGGCCAAAAAGAGAAATTTTCTGCCCCTGCCCATTTTTGGCCTTTGCGCTAAGACCAAGAGTAAAATCAATCTTGCCTCCTTTGGGGTTAATTACTTTGCGCTCGATTGACAGATACCGGCTAAACAATGGTTTAGTGGAATTTTCTAATTTGTATTTAAAAACATTTCCCAAAAACTTGCATTTGCCCCTTAGAATAAATGAATCTATTGTACTTTTTCTACTTAGTGTTCGCCGATAGCTGTAGGTAATTTGGTTGTTCTTGTTAAATTTATAATTGTTGCTAAATAAAAACTCCCCCTTGGCGCGATTGCCTCTAACGGAAAAAGCTAGCTTATTTTTTGGTGTGGTTTTCCAATTACCCTTAAAACTTATGCGTTTAACATTTTTTAAAGTTGGGGTTAAGCGATGCAAAATAGAGAATTCTATTTTTCCTTTAGAAGCCTTTTCAATTCGAGTAGAAAAAGATATCGTTTTACCAAAAACACTATTTTGTGATTCATCGACAATAAAAATTAAATTGTGTTTTTTGTCTAAAGACCAAACACCCGAAACTTTTGTTTTGTGAGCAAAACCAGGATCTGGAGAATAGAAAAGAAGATTATTGTAAACCTTGAAATAGGTTTTGTGTTTAGCCATTAATTATTTTTGGAGTCTTTTAGAAGCTTGTATTCTACCGAATCAACTAAAGCCTGCCAAGACGCTTCAATGATATTTTCTGAAACACCAACTGTTGCCCAGCTTTCTTTTGTGTCTTGTGATTCGATTAAAACACGCACTTTGGCCGCAGTACCGGTTTTATCGTCGAGCACCCGAACTTTAAAATCGGCTAAATGCATTTTAGAAAGTGACGGGTACACTCCAAGCAAAGCTTTACGAAGAGCATTATCAAGCGCATTAACCGGACCATCACCTTCGGCAGCGGTATGCTGAAGCTTTCCTTTTACTTTTAGTTTGATTGCGGCTTCAGAAATAAGACTGTTATCTTCACGCTTCTCTACAGAAACCTTAAATCCCAAAAGATCAAAAAACTTTCGGTATTCCTTAAACTCTTTTTTAAGTAGTAACTTAAAAGATCCTTCGGCTGCTTCAAAGTGATAACCTTGTTTTTCTAATTCCTGAATGCGTTTGTGCAGTCTTTTTGCTTTTGGTGATTTCTTATCTAAATCATATTCGAGCTCTTTTGCTTTAGCAACTAACGAGGCTTTTCCTGCTAATTCTGAAACTAGAAATCTTCGGTGATTACCCACCAAAGATGGGTTCATGTGCTCATAAGCAAGAGGATTCTTAATCATTGCATCAATATGCACTCCTCCCTTATGCGCAAAAGCACTTCTGCCTACCAGTGGATAACTATCCCGGTGAGCCATATTGCTAACTTCACTTACAAAATGTGAAAGTTCAGTTAAATCTGATATTTTTTTACTTGCCGCTAGGCCTCGATTCATCTTAAATTTTAGTATTCCCATTGCCGCAATAAGATCGGCATTGCCGCAGCGTTCGCCATAGCCGTTTATGGTTCCTTGCACTTGCGAAGCTCCTAAATTAACTGCAACCAATGAATTAGCCAAAGCAAAGCCAAGATCGTTATGACAATGAATGCCAAAACCCTTCACGCCGGCGGCTTGGGCTTCCTTTATTATTTGCTCAATCTCCCAGGAAAGTATTCCACCATTGGTGTCACAAAAAACAATTAATTCTGCGCCCGCCTCTTGGGCAGCAAGAACAGTCTTTAAGGCGTATTTGGGGTTTGCCTTATATCCGTCAAAAAAGTGCTCGGCATCGTAAAACACTTTTTTCCCTTTTTTCTTTAAAAATTTTACGCTATCAGAAATTAATTTTACGTTATCATCTAAACTTATCTTTAAAACAGTTTTAACGTGCAGGTCCCAGCTCTTGCCAAAAATAGTTACATATTCGGTTCCGGTTTTAATTAGGGCCAATAAGTTTTTGTCCATCGACGCCGCTTTGCCCCAACGCGCGGTAGAACCAAAAGGAACCAGCTTTGATTTTTTGAGTTTCTTTTTTTTAAAATGCGCAAAAAGCTGGGTATCTTTAGGATTTGAAAATGGCCAACCCCCTTCGATAAAATCAATGCCGATGCTATCTAAACGCTTTACTATGTTAATCTTATCCTGCAAAGAGTAAGATATCCCCTCGGTTTGTGAACCATCCCTTAAAGTTGTATCGTAAATGGATACCATTTTCATAATTGCTCCTGGTAAACTTACACAATTAAAAACGTAAAGCCATATTTAGTCGTAAGTTGGTTATTTTCAATACAAGAAACAAGATACCCGCCTGCCAATACGGCGGGCAGGCAAGTTACAAGCTACAAACAAATTTCAATACTCAATTATCAAACCGTTTGGTTATTAAAAATTGATTATTGGTTATTGTTTGCCTGCCCGCCGGCAGGCGGGGTCATTGCATCTTGTATCTTGGTTATTCATGCAATCATTTTTTACATCTTAATTCTTATATGGTTTTAAATTTTACGCTATGATTTTTAGTTTTTCGTTCTAAGTTTTTCGTTTTATTTATGACTTAACCTTATTTAACTTAAGTTCCTTATGCAAAATCTTTAACGCCTTTTTACCCGCCTCTTTCTTAACAGTGCAGGAAATGCTGATCTCCGACGTTGAAATCATATCAATATTAATTTTTCCTTTAGCTAGAATTGAAAAACATTTTGCCGCAACACCGGAATGCGATTTCATCCCGACACCAACAACTGACACTTTCGCAATATCATTGTCAAAGCTAATTATTCCGGCCTTTATTTTTTTAGCAATCTCTTTGGCTGTTTTAATTGCCTTAGGAAGCGTGCTTTTTAATGTAGTGAAAGATATGTCGGTTGTTTTTTTGTGGCTGACGTTTTGAACAATCATATCTACATTTATATTTTTCTTGGCAAGCTCGGTAAAAATCTTTGCCGCGATGCCCGGCTTATCAGGAACTGACCCAATAGTAACTTTGGCCTCGCTCTCAGTTAATGTTACTCCTCTTACAACTGGTTCCTCTATGTATGGTGTTTTTTTCATAATTATTGTTCCCTCCTTTTTGGAAAAACTGCTTCTTACGTGCAACGGCAAATTAAACTTTTTTGCTACCTCGACCGCTCTTGTCTGCATAACTTGAGCACCTCTGGCGGCTAGCTCAAGCATTTCATCAAAAGTAATGTATTTAAGCTTTTTCGCATTATTAACTACTCTGGGATCAGCGGTATAAATCCCTTCAACGTCGGTATATATTTCACAAACATCAGCGCCTAAGGCAACTGCTAAAGCCACCGCGCTTAAATCTGAGCCGCCTCGACCAAGAGTTGTAATCTCTCGGGCTTTATTCATACCTTGGAAACCAGCGATAATTACTATTTTTCCACCGGCTATTTCTTTTTTGATTCTTTTTGTTTCTATCTTTAAAACCTTCGCCCTAGTATGAAAACCGTCAGTCATAATGCCAACCTGAGAACCGGTAAAAGAAATGGCACGGGTGCCCATTTCATTAATTGTCATTGAAAGCAAAGAAGACGAAATCTGCTCACCGGTAGACATTAACATGTCCATTTCACGTTCAGGAGGATTCTTGGTAATTTTCTTGGAAAGTTCAATTAACTCATCGGTTGTATCCCCCATGGCTGAAACCACAACAACAACGTGATTTCCTCCTTTGGCAGTTTCAACTATTCTTAAAGCAACTCGCCTGAGGCGCTCAACATTTGCAACCGAACTACCACCAAATTTTTTAACGATTAATTTACCACTCATCTTTGCTCCTAAATTAAAATGTCAATGCAAAATGTTTCCTGCTTCGTTTTGTGCAATTTTAATACTCACTATCCTATTAAGTGCCTTATAAGAGCGGCGCCGTTATCGAAATAAAGGCTTGAATTTTGTGCCTCTAGCTCTGAATAAGAAGAAAATCCACCTGGTTCTATTTCGCGACCGTAAAGCACAAACGGAACTGGCTCATCGGTGTGCGTTCTTTTTTCAACCGGCGTAGGATGATCAGGAGTAACTAAAATTCTGAAATCCTTGCCACGCATGCCTTCTAGAACTGTACCAACTATAAACTTATCAATTCGCTCGATGCATGAAATCTTCATTCTTAAATCACCGTTGTGCCCCGCTTCATCGGGTGCTTCAATATGAATAAAAACAAAGTCAACGCTCTCTAAAGCTTTAAGGGCCGCGGCGGCTTTGCCACGATAATTTGTATCATAATAACCGGTTGCGCCTTCCACTTCGATAACATCCATTTCAACAATTCTACCGATACCCTTTATAAGATCCACCGCTGAGATAACCGCACCGTTAATGCCGAATTTCTCTTTAAAGGCAGGCATCGCCGGTTTTGCACCAACACCCCAAAGCCAAATCATATTAGCAGGATTTTCCCCTAAATCGATACGTACCTTATTTATTGCATGAGCACTTAGAACCTCGCGCGATTTATTCATCAGGTCAGATACCAGATTAATATTTTTACCGCGAGGAAGATGGCGTTTTATTTTTTTACCCATAATATCATGCGGAGCAAAATATTTACTTTCCTGGAGATTATATTTTTTCCCTCCGCGAAAAACCATTAAATTTCTATAGCTGGTACCGGAGTAGAATTCGATATCTTTGCTTCCCAGCTTTTCATTGACATATTTCATCAATATTTTAGATTCTTTATTGGGAATGTGACCGGCACTATAATCAACAACTCTGTTTTCAGTCTCGGTAATCAAATTGCATCTAAAGGCTAAGTCGTCCTTGCCAAGTTTGACTCCCAAATTCGCTGCCTCCAAGGGCCCTCTACCGCAATAATATTCTTGCGGATCATAACCAAGCAAAGAGAGGTTCGCCACATCACTTGAAGCGGGAAACCCACGCGGAACATTCTTGGTGCGCCCAAGAATACCCTTATGCGCTAAGCTATCCATATGCGGAGTATCCGCAACCTCTAGGGGAGTCTTCTCGCCTAAAACTTCCAAAGGATGATCGCTGGCTCCATCTAAAACTATAACTATATACTTCATACCTAAGAAAGTTTAATACAAACCTTATTTTCTTGCAAGAATTATTTACTTTTGGCAATTTTAAATAATACGCAACACAAAAGAATTACATGAAAACGTTATCTTTTTACACCCCTTAAGCCTTTGTTTTTTCACGCATAATATGGTATACATTAGGAGTAATAGGATATTATTTCAAAAAAGGAGCAATTATGCATAAACTATCAGTACTTAGAAAAGGGTCGATTTCCTTTAAGATTTTAGCAGTTTTTATCGCATCAGGGGTGCTGCTTGCGGGAATTAGCACATTGATTATGCGCACACCGGCCCTGCAAACATCGTCAGCCTACGCCTCTGCCCTGCCCTACATGTCCGCCCCCACCAAGCTAATTGATGCAAGCGTTGCGTTTGATGCACCAATACTGCGAGGAATTAAAGTATTTGGCGATGACCCTTTTAAATTTGAATTCATTGTTGATGCGGGAAATAGCAATTTCGGTAAAGAAAAATTAAAAGAAGAAAGCAACACACTAATCCGCTATTTTCTTGCCGCGTTAACTATGCCCGAAGACGACCTTTGGGTTAATCTTTCTCCTCACGAAAAAGATCGCGTCATTCCTGAAACACTCGCCCAAACCGATATGGGCGCGGATATGCTTGGTGAAGATTATGTCCTAAAACAATTAACAGCCTCTTTAACTTATCCTGAAAATAAAATCGGCAAACAATACTGGCAAAAAATTTATGCTAAAGCCAGCGAGCTTTTCGGTACAATTAAAATTCCAATAGACACCTTCAATAAAGTTTGGATTGTTCCCCAAAGTGCCACAATATACGAAGATGACGACAAAGCAATTATAACTGAGAGCTATCTTAAGGTAATGTCGGAACAAGATTATCTCGCAATGGAAAACCAAAGTCATCTGCGCCAATCGCCTAAAGCAAGCGCCGGACAAAAAGAAAAAATACACGAAATAACCTCAGAAATACTTAAGGAAGAGGTTTTGCCCGAAATCGAACGTGATGTAAATTATGGTAAGAATTTCTCACATCTCCGCCAAGTTTACCACTCATTACTTTTAGCTACCTGGTTTAAGCAAAAGCTAAAAGAACATATTGTAACTCAACTTTCCGCTGATCAGAAAAAGATAGACAGCATAAAACATAATGACCCTGAATTAAAAAATAAAATTTACGATCAATACCTTCAAGCATACAAAAAAGGTGTCTACGATTACATCAAAAAAGATTTTGACCCATCCTCCAAAAAACACATCAATCGCCGCTATTACTCTGGCGGTGTCAAATTTGCTAAAAAAACCGGCAATGTTGTAAAAAAAGGTCGACAACCATTAGCTGGAAAATCTGGTAAAGTTGCAGAGAAATTGAAAAAAAACCCTTTAACTAACCTTGCAGTTGTTTTAGTCGCAGGTGGACTGGAAATCGCCTGTGCTTCAACCCCAAAAAACATGGCCAAAATTGAACCACTGCCTCTATCAGAAGAAACACACATCGAGCAAGAGGTAGTCTATGAAGATAATAATCAGCGAGGTGCTGTTATATTTACCTCTCCAATAATGATCATAAAAGCCAATCTTAAAGGCACAGCTGAAGAACTTATGGAAGATATCAAAAAGAATGAGGCACTTTCTGATAAGCAAAAGGAGATAATATTAGAAAATCTGAAAAAGCTTGGCAAGAATGAAGTTAAAATTACCTGGACTCAAGGCAGCGAAGGGGTATTAGATGAATCGATAGCGATTGAAGAAGAATCAAAGCCAGGGTTTTTTCTATTTCACATTGTATTGGTAACCATCAACGCTGATTTTAGAGATACAGCTGAAGAACTTATGGATACTGTTGAAAAGAATGAGGCACTTTCCGATGAGCAGAAAAAAAGAATTTTAAGTCAATTGGCATGGTATCGCGGCCGCCAAGTTAAGGTTACCTGGACTCAAGACAGCGAAGGGGTATCAGATGAATCAATATCTATTGAACCCGTTGAGAATGATGGTGCATCTGGATCAGAAGGCACAAAGGCGATGGAAAAAATGCTAAATGACAATCTACAGGGATTATTTGTACCCGGCGCTGACGGCAGTATAACAATTCATCATAACGATAAAACTATTGAGGAATATATTCAAGATTTCCAAGAACTTCTTGAGGGTTTGGGAATAACTGATGTAACGGTTACCCCTGAAATGGCAATTCGTTTTATTGACGGTCATGAAACCGCTCACCTCATTTTTGAACTTATTGGATTTGAACATAATGAAAAATTAGCCGACATCTTTGCGATTTCTTGGGCCCTAGGGCGCAATAAGATTCCGCCCCAACATGAAGAAAGAATAAGCGCTTTGGAGGCACAAATTAACATTCACTTATCACAAAACGGACTTTCGCTAATAAGTGACCTCTGGGAATACTTGCAAAACCAAAATCTGAGCGACAACAAGGACCCCTACGAATTGGATAAAATAATCAAGCAGCGATTCGGTGTTGATATAATCGTTAAATCAAGCACTCCTGCGGAAATGGCAGAAACTAAAGAACGCCTGCGAGCAGCCGGGCAACAAGCATACACCATGAGTATGCCGCGACGTGACTTTCTTAAAAAACTTGGAGGAGGTATTGCGGGTACCGCGACTCTCGCCCTAGCCGGATACACAATAAAAGAATCATTAGCGCTACCTTCCGACCCTAAAAAAGCAATTATTGAAATTTTCAAAGGGTCTATCGGCATCGATAATAGGTACATATTTTATGACGAAAGCACTGAAGCCAAATTGATGGAGTTAATTAATGATGTACCGGGTGGATTAGATTTACTATATCAGATCGTTCGAGGCGAAGAAACAGATTACGAAAATTATCTCAGACATAATCCTGTTGGGTTGGCTCAAATTATTGGTCCCGGAAAAGACGTTTACAGACGTCCTATTTATGAAAAAGACGATAGAAAAAGAGAATTCGCTATTCTTTACATTAGCGCTGCCCTAGCTAAAACACAAAAAAAGAGTCTTCCTAACGACGTTGGAGCCGTCGTCACCTCAACCCTAAGCCATGGATTAGGTAATCAGAGCAAAAATTTTGGTCTCAATTCTGCCCAAGGCCTTAAAGCAATAGGCTGGCAACCGGAAACCCGCGAAGAAGAAGTAAGATATCTTCTTGCCAGCGATGATGCATATTCAATTATCCGAGGGGGTAGTGAGGATATTGCTATTGCTCTTTCACATCTTCTACGTGGCAAACACGGTGGATCTGATACTCTAGATTCAGCAAAAAAAGTTTTACCTCAGGCAATTCAATATGTTATCGACAACAACAACGGTGCCGACAAAGTAATTGAGGCATTGTGTGCACTTTTAAGCGCACAAAATATACATAATCTTCTAGCACAAAAAGAAGTAATTGACGGACTCACCGCAATAGCTTTAGCCTCGGATAACTATAATAACAGTCCGATAAATGCTGCTTTTGAAAAAGCCACAGACGCCCGCTTTAAAGATGGTGCAACTCATGCTCATAGAGCCCAAGGATACCGCTTTGCTTACTCTCATGAATATTTAGAATCAATCCCTCAAGCAGCAGGAATTATGAAAAGTCACCCCAATGGAAACAAAGCGCTGGCTAAAACAATTCTGCGCCAGATGCAAGTTATTGCGAAACCGTTGATGCTTGGTGGAAAATCTTTTGGCTGGATGGTTGAAAATTTAGCAACCGGTAAACAAACTATTTACACCTCCGACGAAGAATTAGAAGATCAAATACCTGAACTAGCCAAGCGCCTTAATAAAGACCCTAAAGAAATCGATCTTAACTTTGCTAAGAGATTTCGTGACGGTCATGAAACATTTCACGCTTTTATAAGACACCTTCGCCAAGAAGGTCATGACCTTTCTGGAATTGATAACGATGAAGAAGAGCGCTTATCTGATTTATTTGGTGAATCTCTTGCTCAAGGATCGGCTGAAGCACCCTGGGATTTGAAAGATGAATTAGAGGATCTGGGTCTCATTTCAAATATAGCTTTGGCTCTTCTCATTGAGAACTCTTCTGAAACATTGGAGGAAATGTTGAAAACTTTAAATATGGCTGATGTTGAAGTCATAAGTACAACCTCTGATGCATTAGAGGGGATCAAACAGGAATACGGGCAAGACAGTAACTATCAAGGTGAGCGCGACACCCTTGGAGGCGTTGACTTAACAGATAGAGGCAATATAACTGTAAAAGGCAAAGGTTTAAAGGTCTTCCATACTTACAAGGCCTCCGAACAAACAATTAAGGATTTTCCCGGATTCGGCTACAAAATACTTGGTTCAAAGGAAATCACCGATCTATTTAAAAAGTTATCGATGTAAATTACCACCACATTACTACACTACTACACTGCTACATCAAAAATTTATTCCTTGTATTAATAACAAACCTTATTTTCTTGCAAGAATTATTTAAACTGGTATATTATGAGCATGATTGAGGCGGGTGATTTAGTTTTGGTGTATCACGACCATCGCAGAAACTTTCTGATAAAGGTGCAGGGCGGACGTCTGCATACTGATAAAGGATTTTTGGATATGAGCGCCTTTATTGGCAAGGATTTCGGTGAAAAAGTAAGCACCAATTTGGGTGATGACTTCTACCTGCTTAAGCCAACTCTGCACGAAAAAATAATGAAGGTAAAACGCCAAACCCAAATTATTTATCCAAAAGATATTGGCTTAATTTTAACTCGGGGTCAGATTTTTCCCGGCGCAAACGTCATTGAATCCGGTATTGGATCAGGCGCGTTAACCACAGCACTAGCTAATTTTGTAAGACCCACCGGCAAAGTTTACAGCTACGAAAGAAACGAAGAGTTTTTACAGAATGCTAAAAAAAACCTGGAAAAAAACGGTTTAAGTGAATGGGTTGAATTTAACCATCAAGAAATATTTGATGAGTATCCACAAAAAGAAGTAGACTTTGTAATGATTGACATCGGAAGCCAGTGGGCCCTAATTGATGCTGCGCATAAATCCTTAAAGGGAGGGTGTCAACTTGCAACAATTTGCCCAACGTTTGATCAGCTTACCAAAACTGTTTTTGCCTTAGAAGATAAAGGTTTTGTTAATATCGAAACAATTGAAGTATTGGTTCGCAGAATTCTTGTTCGCCGCGGTAAAACTCGCCCCGAGCAAACAATGCCTTCACACACCGGATGGTTAGTTTTTGCAACTAAAACAACATAATCAACACATAGCAACTAGTAGTTTTAGGTTATAAAATCGAGGTAGTTTTCTTGATTAATAACCATAAATTCTGATTCGGGATAAGCTTGAACCCAATCTTTAGGTGGCTTTACTCTAGTTTTTCCCCATTTAAATTCGAAAGCAAATAATTTTCCGTCTCGTTCCTCAACCAAGTCTATTTCTTTTTGTGTCCATGTTCGCCAAAAATAATTATTTGCGTATATATTCTTATACGTACGCTTTTTTAATCTCTCGATAAACAAAAAATTCTCCCACAGCGCCCCTATATCATTACGCAACTCTAAGCTATTAAAATTAGAAATAATAGCATTCCGTATACCATTATCGATAAAATAATATTTACTTTTTTTAATTATTTCACTCCTAAGATTTCTACTAAATCCACGCAAATTATATATAATGAACGATTTCTCAAGTAAGTCGAGATAGCGACCAACTGTTTTATAATCGATTCCTAGTTGTTTAGCGATCTCGCTAAGAGACACTTCATTCCCAATTTGAAAAGCAAGCAAACGAACTAAGTCTAAAAGTATTTTCGAATTTCGTATTTTGTCTAACTGTAAGATATCTTTAAATAGGTAGGATTGGCTTATTTCTTCAATAATCCGTATCTTATCGATTTTACTTTCTGCAGTTACAACCTCTGGATATGCACCGAAAACTAAAAAGTCTTCGAGTCTGTCTTTTAATTCACATCGATTATGCAGCTTTATTAACTCAAGTTGAGAAATCGGATACAAAGCTAACGTATTTTTCCTTCCGGTAAGCGGTTCACCAATTTGTCCAGCTAACTCGAATGAAGAGGATCCGGTAGCAATAACCATTACTCCCGGCATTTGGTCAACAATAATTTTAATCCCCGTCCCTACGCTAGGTATTTTTTGAGCCTCATCAACGGCAATCAAGTCATACCCTTGAGCATACTCTTTAATTAAGGCAAAATCTCTTGAGCCTAAAACATTTTGTGTCTTTATATTATCACCAGAATCTAGTTTATATCTATATGAGGTTTGCGAAAGAAACTTATTTAAAAGAGTGGTCTTGCCAACTTGTCGAGATCCATACAGGATTAAAGCCTTGTTAGGCTTTAGGTATTTATTTAAATCATCGTAAATTCTTGGTATATTCACGCCTTTATAGTACCATATTCCTTGAATTTTGTCAATTATAAGGAATTGCAATCCTTATAATTAGCCAATTTCTAGGTATAGCACAAACTCAACCATTATCGCTTGCAACTAAGACGCTTACGTAGTTTTTCTTCTTTGGCAAAAGCTTTAAATGCGGGAAGTTTTGATCTAAGCAGATACGGGTAATCTAAAAACATTCTTTCAAGAAAACTATTTCTTTTTGGGCCGCACACCCCTCTTTTCGAAGCTAAAATAAAGATGATTATCTCTTTAACAACCTCTGATGTTGAATTTTCAAGTTCTTTTAACGCGTTGGTAATTGAAAGTTTTTTACGATAAATTATAGTGTAGGCTTTTTTTAACTCTTTTAAATCGCTACTGTTAAGTTTTGCCCTCTTCGCCCCAAGAACATTAATGCCCCAAACGCGTGAGTCACCAACAACCAGCATAAACGGAGGCACATCCTGATTTACCCGTGCAAGCCCGCTAATCATCGCTCCTCTGCCTATTCTAGCAAATTGGTGCACTGCTACTCCGCCGGAAATAAACACCCGATCGCTCAATTCAACGTGTCCACCAACCAGCGCTCCCGGGCAAGTTATAACATTATTTGCGATTTTGCAATCATGACCAATATGAGAGAAAATCATCAAAAAATTATCATCACCCAAAATAGTAGATGTATCCTTAGAAAGGGAGCTGTGTATCGTAACATACTCTCTGATGATGTTATTCTTACCAATCCGCAACTTACCGCCCCCTGTTGCCCCCACTGACTGAGGCGCCTCGCCTAAAACCGCACCACTGCCGATAAAGCTGCCCTCTCCAATATAAGTATTACCCTTAACATGAGCATGGGCATTAACACAAACATTTTTACCGAGGGTTACGCCATCATCAATTACTGAGTAAGGCCCCACTGATACCCCGTCTTCTAAGATAGCGGCCTTGCTAACAACTGCTTTAGGATGAATATTTATTGCCATAACAAAAAATATTGTAGCATATATCTTAAACCTGTCTATTCCCAAATTCCGGCAACAAGATTTGAGCAATATTTACACTTATCACCCTCTAAATTGTTTTCTACAACTGAAAAACCAACCCTCTCTATAAGTGATTCACGACAATTCGAACAATAAGTATTTTGCTTATTACTAGCGATAATATTACCGATATAAATAAAATTTAACCCTTTCTTTTTGCCAATATCAAAGGCACGATTTAGCGTAGCTAACGGGGTCGCCTCCGATTGCGAAAACTTATAATCCGGATGAAAACGAGAAATATGCCACGGTATATTTTTATCTAAATTTGCAATAAAAGATGCAATATCAGACAGTTCTTCGCTACTATCATTAAGGCCCGGAACGATTAAGGTTGTTATCTCAACCCAAACGCCTAACTGCTTCATAAGGGTAATTGTATCTAACACTGGGGCCAATGACGCTTTGCATGTTTTTTGATAAAAATCATTGCTAAATGATTTCAAATCAATATTAGCCGCATCAAGAAAAGGCGCAATCCTCTCTATTGCGCTTTTGCCAGTATAACCATTCGTAACAAAAACGTTAGAAAGCTTATTTTCTTTTGCAAGCTTGCAACAATCATAAGCAAATTCAAAGTAAACGGTAGGTTCGGTGTAAGTGTAAGCAATGCTAGAGCATTTATTGTCTACTGCATTCTTTACTATTTTTTCCACTGTTAAATTGTAACAATTACCTCTTATCTCTTTTGTTTGTGAAATCTGCCAATTCTGACAAAACCCACACCGAAAATTACAACCAACACAAGCTATCGAATAGGCCAGGCTTTTTGGCAAAAAATGAAAAAGAGGTTTCTTCTCAATAGGATCAATAGCAGCAGCAACAACCTTTGCGTAATTTAAACTATACAGAACTCCCTCAATGTTTTTGCGGACTCCGCACAACCCTGTTTTCGAATCAGCAATCAAGCAGTTGTGAGCGCACAAATAACACTCTAAAATGTCATCGTTTTTCTTTTTATAGAATAATGCCTGTTTCATGATAAAAATCCAATCTGCCCCTTACACGCAACGCACGTATATGCCTAATTATATAGTTGATTTCTGCAAAATTCAATGCTAATATACCTCTATGAAAAAACGCACCAGCGCAACCGTAGCCTATAGCTATTTGGACTCACAAAGAATAAAAAAAACTTTTTTCACCCCACCTAAGGAAGAAAAGAAACACAAAAAACCTATTCTTCTAATATCCGCTATCATTTTGGGCACGATCACTTTAGTCGTCGGTATATATTTTTTGCATTCAAAATACGAACTTATAGTTTTAAATAGAAAAGCCCCCCTAACTAAGCTAGCAAAAACATCACTTCTAGTTAATCATGCACTAGCCAAAATTGAATTCATCGGCAATGTAGAGAAAAAATCATCGGCAATTTACTTTGCCGTCACTAACAATGAGAAAATAGGCCTAAAAATAAGGTTTAAAAAACCTGTAAACCTTAAAGAAAGATCACTTTTTATCCGCTTGAAAAAAGGTGATTTTCCCTTTAAAATAGATGTTGTAGCAAAAGATAATCGATTTTTCTCTAACTCAAAGAATCCACTGCAAATGACTATCACCAAAGAAACTCGTTCTTTTACAAAAATTCCTATAGAGTTTAAAAAAGTTGATTTACAAAATACAAACTTACACAAGGTAAATCAAGTTACTATTTATTTCTATCCTGAAAACAAAACCCAAAATTGGGTTTTAATGAAAGATATTTTTTTAGAAGAAAATTTACCTACTTAAAAGGGGGAGTAAATGAAAACAATTTCGGTGATCAACCAAAAAGGTGGCTGTGGCAAAACTATCACTGCTGTAAATTTAGCCGCTGGCTTAAGCAAGAAGGGCCACAAAACATTGCTTATCGATCTTGACCCACAGGCACACGCCACTTTCTCTCTTAACAAAGATAATACCTACACAATAACCGATGCCTTAGTAAAACTCTGTCATGACGATTTGTATCCCGATGATAAGCTATACGACACCGTATCGGATAACTTTTACTTCATCGCGTCATCTCTTGGATTGGCAACAATGGAACAGGAGCTGTTAAAAAGAGATGATCGATTTACCCTACTTTCTTCTCTTTTAAAAAAAATATCATCTGATTTTGACTACTGCATATTAGATTGTCCCCCTAATTTGGGAATGATCACATTAAACGCCCTGGCCGCGAGTAAGTACTCTCTTGTGCCGATCGGCACCTGTGACTTTTCTTTACGAGGGATAGAGATCCTTAAAAACATATTAATTATGCTTAAAGAATTCCAAGGGCATGCTCCGGCACCTTTTTACTTATTTACCCAGGTAGATAAGCGTTCTCGTTTTGTTAAAGAATTTATGGAACGAGTGCAAAAACATCTGGGCGATCTTTTACTGAAAACATCAATAAGGGCAAATGTTCATTTAAGAGAAGCTGCTTCATCGGGAAAAGATATTTTCCAATACAAAGCGGATTCTCGCGGTGGGCAAGATTACAAAAACCTCACCGATGAAATAGAGGCAATGACCCGCTTAGCCAGCTGGGCTCCACTATTTTATCGCGATAAAGACTTGTCTGACGTATATGTTGTGGGTGACTTTAACGGATGGCAAAAGAACAATAGCTATAAGTTAAAAAAGATTGGCAATGATATTTGGAGTATAAATCTTCCTCTCAGTAAAGGTGAATACCGTTACAAATTTGTTGCCGGTGACTCATGGGTAATTGACCCTTATAACAAATTAACTGAAAAAGACCCTTTTGGCGGTAAAAACTCACTCTTGCTCATTGAGTAAATCTTTAACAATGGTCACTTTTCCAACCGGAAATAAAAACTCTAAACGCAGAGGGGTTTTGCGTTTTTTATCCAGCCAAAGATTAAATCTCTTTGCCCCTTTACCAACAAGAAAATAAGCTTCTACCTTTTCTTTGCCAAGGCGCAGCTTGCGCGTGCCTCTAGTTGTAATTGTCACCTTACGTGTAGGAAGATTGTAAACTGCTTTATTTTTTTTATCTAAATCAACATCGCTAGGAAAAAAGTAAAGCAGTGCCAGAATATTATGAATTGGGGCGTCTTGGCGTAATATCTCCTGTGGAACTTCTTGCGCGGTACTGCGAGTTATTCTTACAAAGCCCTCATCTTGATTGTAAAATTCCTCGATTTTTTCGTCTTTGCCAAATAGCACAATATCCCGTTGGACTTTGATCGGCAAGTGAGTTTGACTATCGAGGAAAATCTTCTCTTTGCTTGTCATGTCCAAAAAAGAAAAAATCTTAGTGTCGGAATCAAGATGCAGCACATCAACTTGTTTACCGGAAATTTTTTGGGTGCCGACATAAACCCATTTAATTTTGCCAGAAAAAAATCCATTAAAATAAACAGAATAAGTTAAGGTATCTTTCCCTTCAAAACGCGCCTTGATGCCTTCTTGGGCACAAAAGGAATTAAAAGTAACTGCAAAAAAAATTAGTAAAGTTGATATAAGTGCTTTCATTTATCGCTCACTTAACTCCTTTATGTCATTGAGTTTTCCGAGGGCAGCTTTTCTTCCTGCTTCAATATATTCATCGACATTTTCAAAATGGGCCCAATCGGTCGCCTCAAAAACAGGATGGATCACAACATCAGACACTTTTAGTGCCGCATCAATAAATTCACGTTGCATAGTCTCGATTGTGCCAAAAATAAAATCAAAAATATGCCATTTACCTTTGATTTTCTGACGAAGAGCAACTTTCTCCAACGGTGGGGTTACATTTATAGCAATTATTTTATTCACACCGTAGTTTAAAAGAATTTTACTAGGTAAAGGGTTTAATACTCCGCCATCCAGCATGAGGTTTTTTTTCATTTTTACCGGCTCAAACACACCTGGAATAGCACAACTCGCAGCTACTGCCTTATAAAGCAATCCCTCATCTAAAACAGCTGCCTTTCTCTTATAAAAATCAAATGAAGCTAATTTCAGATCATGTTTTAAATCATGAAATGTTAGACCACCAAAAATTTCCTTATAAATTTTCTCCGAACGTTTAGCTTTAATAATTCCTTTAAAAGGAAAATAGAACCCCGGAAAAGAAAACAAGTTTAATTTTTTTCCGAAATTAGCCGCAACTTGCTTCATCTTATCGACGCTAAATCCCGCCGCCCACATCGCAGCAACCAACGACCCCATGCTTGAGCCACATATGATATCGATATCTATATTATTCTCTTCTAATACTTCCAACACACCAATATGGGCAAAACCATAGGAACCACCACTCCCTAACGCAACGCCTAGCCTTACTTCTCCAATTTGGCGAGCAATTCTTTTAAAAACTTTATGGTAGTGCGGTGAGTCAGATTTAGGTATTGTTGCATATACCGGATGCTTTAGTGCTTTGGTCTTTTCGCAATCTAGCTTTTGTCCTTGGCTAAACTCATTGATAATTACTCTTATTTTCTCCCTAGTAAGAAGTTCTCTTTCGCTTAAATCACTTATAAATTTGCCCCCCTTTGCGAGATCTTCTTTAATTGGCAAAAAGATTAGGTGCAACGAGTCAGCACGGTAAATGAAATCGGAAAAAGCATCGTTCAGTAATTTACACGATAACTCACATATAACAAAATGATAACTCTCAGAAAGACGATTAAGAATCGCAAAAAACGACTTCCGCTATCAACCTGCACCAACAGATGGTCAACTTCATCGACCGCAATATAGTCGCAGAGTTGGTCCTCATTGAAATTTTTCAACACTAGCGGTCGACAATCTGCATTAATTAAAGACGGTGTAGTAAAATCATCTTTTGCACGTATTTCTACGCAAATAACATTCTTTTTTGTTTGCTTTTTTAATTGTCGACTGAGATTAATAGTATAGTTTGTTTTTCCTGATGCGTGATATCCGATGACACCTATTCTTTTGCATTGAAAAATCTTTTTGGGACTTTTACGCCGTTTTACCCTTGACGAAAGGATTCGAGAAAAATCTAACGATATTACCGGATATTTCTCTAAAAAGCCTTTAAAAGCGCTTCTTTCTACTCTTATAATAATAGAATCTTCTATTGATTGTGTTGTTACTGAATGCGGCTCGTCAGTAAAAAGAGATATTACCCCAAAAGAAGTGCCACGCTTTAACAACTCTATCTCGGAATCTATGCCGCTATCACTGGTAAGAGCAACTACTCTACCTCGCAAAAGAAGATAAAAATACCCTGGTGCATCTCCTTCTCTGTAGATAGTTTGCGCGTTTTGATATTCCTTAACTTCGCAAATGCGGGCAAATTCTAAATTACCTTTGCGATTTAGTTTATTAAATGGAGGAATATTCGCCAGTATAGTTACTAGTTCTTCTTTAATCATAGGTCATCATGTTTTCTTTACATATTTTAGCATACCTAAAAGCAAAAGGCTTTAATTTTCTCGCAAAAGTACTATAGTCAACATGCGCCAAACCAAACCGGGGCTCAAAACCCTTATCCCACTCAAAATTATCAATTAATGACCACCAAAAATAACCTCTTACATCTACTCCATCAGCTATTGCATCTGCAATAGCCTTTAAGTGTTTTACCATATAGTCCTGATACATTTCGGAGCTTTCCTCAGCGGTGCCATTTTCGGTAATCATTATCGGTAGGTTTAATTTCTTCGATCTTATAAGCATCTGGTAAAGTCCCTGCGGATAAATATTCCAACCAAGATAATTTTTGCGCTCTTTGTGCTTATGCGAGCACTCTTCTCCTAATGGACCGCTAAATTTGGTATATTCTTTGTAATAATAGTTTAACGCCAAAAAATCTAAGCATTTATTTTTCTTTAAATAGGCACAAAGCGATGTATTAAATAGCTTATCTCTAAGTGCAGCCGATAATCCGCCCAATTTAGAATTTGGACAAGGTGAGAAGGCTATCATATGTTTTGCCAAAGACACTTGCGCAACAGAAGGATTATGCTTACATATATTTTTTATTTCCCAATAACCTGTTTTGTATGCAGATATAATGTTTTTGAACGCTCTTATAGCGATGGGCAAAGAAGTTTTCCCAGGCGGCCAAATACCCTTTATGTAGCCATTAAATAAGTAAACTAGCGGTTCATTAAAAATTAACCAATAATCAACATCTTCCTTTAAGGCCTGCGCAGTTACAGAAAGATATTGCAAAAAATAATCAATATTTTTGGAATTTAGCCAACCGCCGCTATGGGCAAACCACCTCGGATTAGTAAAGTGATGCAACGTAAGAAACGGTTTCAATCCATTATCTTTTAAAGATTTGATTACAGCTTTATAGTGGCTTAATTCGCGTTGGCAAACCTCGCCTGGGCGCGGACAAATTCTCGACCACTCTATAGAAAATCTTAATGCCTTTAAACCGAGGTCGGATGCTAATTGAAAATCCTGCGGAAACTGTTGATAATGCTTGCAGGCGTCAGCGGCTGGCTGGAGCTTTCTGCTTTTTTCCCAGTCACTCCAATCAGAATTTAAGTTGCCCCCTTCAGTCTGATAGCTGGATGTGGCCGCACCCCATAAAAAATAATGAGGGAACTCAATCTGCATTGTAAAAATTAAGCAATAACTTCTAGGGCCTTGTCATTATCACTGGAAGAAAGTACAACCCGAGCTATCCCATCCCCTGAAGTAGTGCCATAAATATAAGTAAGATCAACGCTTGCATCTTTTAATTTAGCTGCTAAACTTTGGAGTTGACCAACTTCATTTGGCATTTCAACGACAATAACTTCTTTGGTTTCAACACTGCCAATTCCTGAAAGAACCTGCGTGGCTTTTTCGCTACCACACACAGTAATATAAAAAATTGCCTTCTCCTCCATAGAATAAGCACAAATGCTAGTTAAATTGATGTCGGCTGCCTTTAACGCTGCGCTAACCTCTTCCAATTTACCAATTTTATTGTCGGTAGTTAAAATGATCTCTTTTTTCTTTTTGGCGTTCATTTAAACCTCCCCTTATTTAAGTACGCTCTGTCAAAAAATTACAATACACAATACACGAATCACAAACAAACCACAATTCCAAATAACTAAAATATCAAACAAAATAAAATAATACCCTTTTGTTCATTGGATTTTTGGCAATTGGACATTGTTTGTATTTTGAAATTTGTGATTTGTTATTTGATATTCTTATGCATATCTTTTTCAGCTTGCGCCCAGATATCAGAATCTTGCCCATTGGGTCGTTGCCTTTCTTCCCAAATATAATAAGCTCTTTCTTTAATCATTTGGTTTAGACGAGCTTCATCAAGCTTTGGCTTCTTAGCTATTGTTTTTTTAGCAGCTATTTTTGCACTTTTCTTCACGGCCGCTTTGATTTTAGCGGATACTTTCACTTTTGTTTTTTTCCTTTTTAGAAACGGCATCTCAAACCTCCCCTTTTTTTCTTTACCTCGTATTATCAAAAATTACAAGTTACAAAAAACAAATTACAAACAATGTCCAAATTCAAATAATTTAATATCCAAAACAATATCATAGATTCTATTTGTTATTTTGAACATTTAGAATTGTGGTTTGTTTGTGATTTGGGATTTGTTATTTGGAATTTTACTCCCCTTTTTTTACCTTAAAGGTAAAATGAATTTTTTTACGCTCCCCTGAAAATTTAAAAAGAACTGACAATTGCTGATACGCCTTTTCGAATCCCGCTTCAGATGAGGATACCGAATAAAGCGGCATCGTAAATACACAGGCGTCTTCGCAACCAAACTCTAAACTTATTCTTTTATGATTACCTATTATAACAAACGAACAACAGCTATCAAACACTTTGGGCTCATTTAAAGATATTTTTTTATTTTCTTTTTTGATCGTAACGCCTTTAGGACCAGCGCTTTTGGAAGATTTTCCTTCTGATACAGCAACAATATCTTTCAATGAAGGTAAAAATAAATTAAACTCAACGCCAAAATCACAATTTTCTAAATAATTGTTAAGTGAATATTCAACAGCGAAAGAAGATGCCCCTTTTAAGATTACTTCTTTGGTAAAACTTATTGTTTGCGAATCGTATTTATACTTTAGGGAAGCTTGCTTTGTGCTTTTTTTTATTAAAAGGTTATAATTTTTATCGCTAAACGTGGTGATTTTATTTCCGGTATTAAAATCGGCAATCGTAATATCTTTATCTAAGCGGTGATCAATCAGGCTAACTTTTTCATAATTATCGTAAATCAGGAATTTATCTAAATCCTTGTCTTTCTGAACCACTATATCATGGATTGAAGCAACAGAGGCATCAACATTCACATTTTCTTTAATTTTTTTATGATAGGATTCAACCGTACGAGTAATTGTGTTCGTTAAATTGATTGCTGGATTACGCAGGCTACATTCAAGAAGAGTGCCACCCTTACGTGAAAAACAACAGATCATTTTTTTATTTTTTACAATTGTTTCTTTTACGCCATCTAAATCAATATCTTCTTCCTCCACTACCAAATCGTGCTTTTGAATTTTCTTATCCAGTTGATTTAAGGCACAAATAAGATTTTCATATACTGCCCCGCGAATATGACCCAAATAAAATCCCCCAAAAACACCGTGCCAATAGCTGCAATTAGTTTGGGCCTTAAATAAATTCGTAAATGCCTTATCACCATTTTTCAAATACGCATGTAGCTTTTTGCTAACCGAAAGCATTCTTTTGTGCATGTAATTAAGGCGCGGATATTTGCGATTAAAATTTCTAAAAAATCCTGCCCTCACAAAATTTTTGAATTCTTCAAATTTATTTTGATTCTTTAAAAAGTTATTCAATCTGTCATAGGTATTAAAACTATCCGCAGATAAAACCCACTCCCCCATCTCCTCATAGGAGGCGGTAGGCAAATAAACTATTCCGCTGGAAGAAAATTTAAGTGCTGCCTCACTCGGCTTAATCGTCTCAATAGTTAATGAATCGCTAAGATACGTTAGAAATGTTTTAAGCCAGCCCTTCTCATACACCCAATCATAAGTATTCGGCCAAAGACCAAATTTTTCTCCATCATCAAAAAATGTAACTAGCACATCTTCTTCGCTAGCAAACGAATTAAGCAAATCGATCCCCTCTTGCGCGCTTGAAAAAGGTATTTTATATCTTAGCGCTTTGCTGATTGGAAAAATCTTCAAACCAAAAGCCTGGTCCTCAGTTGTATAATAACCTGTGAATTCATTCTTGTTGATTCCGGCAAAACGGAAATGAGTATCATCTAAAAAAGTATAATCTAATCCACAAGGATTAATTATCGCTGGTAAGTTTGGCTCCCAAACCCGCTCGGCAAGCCAAAGACCACTAGCGGTGCAATTAAATTCTTTTGAAATGAAATCATTCATTTTTTGGATTTGAGCTTTTTTGTCACGATCGGAAATTAAAGGCAAAATCGGTTCGTAATATCCGCCGCTGATTATCTCAACCTGGCCGCGAGTAACCATCTCCTTTAAAAGACTTACATACTCTTTACGATTTTTTAAGATCCAATCATAAAGGGGACCGCTGATGTGTACACTAAATTTTATTTTAGGAAAATTGGCGAGAGTCTCTAGAAGAGGAAAATAACAACGCTTATAGGCGTATTCAAAAACATGATCAAAATTACCTACTGGTTGATGATTATGAATACCGAATAAAAAATAAACTTTACCCATTTCTTCCTGTCAAATAAAGTGGTATTTTTTTGTTCAAAAGAGCATATATCTCTTGAGCGTATGTAAAAAATATGTTTTTAAACTCTCCGCTAAAATCTTCAAATGTGTTCCACCAATACCAATCACTGCCTTCAATAAGATGGAAGTAATCTTTCACTTTTTGTAAAGTTTCTTTATCGGTTTTTGAACGATCTATTGTATCTTTTATTTTTCGCAAAATATCCCAATAGCGATTATTTTCCTTAGAGCCAACCCATACTCCAAAATCACCATTAATCCACGACCCCGGCGATAAGCGCTCTAGATGCTTACTGGACCCTTTTTGTAAAAATTTTGAGGGGGTAGAAGTTGTAAGAATAGAAGTTTTTTCTAATGACGAATAAAGTGTTTCTAAAAATTCTACTCCACTATTATTATAGTACTCCCATGCGTTTTCACCATCCATAATTATCGTTATCACGCGCTGTTGTGAGAGATTTTTTATATGGTTGTGTGTTCTTTTAAAATGTTCCAATAAATCATTGGCAGCAAAAACAGAATCATCCCAACCGGAATAAGTAAAACCCATGGCATCAGAAAGGTTTCTGTCTCTAAAAAATATATTTACTCCTCTAAAATTATATGGTGAATAAATCATATGCCGCTGGTTTTTGATCATGTCATACGGCACGGATTCATTAGATAAACTTTTAAACAGGATCGCCTCATCAGTACCAACCCAATTAAATCCTTCCTTAGCATATATATCCAATACGTTCTCCGACACGCTACCTTCTGATGGCCAACTCCCATTCGGATCAACAGCAAAAATATGTCGAAAAACCTCTTTGGCGCGATTGAGGTGCCAGTGGCAATCATCCGGAGAATAGAAGCGCAATGCTGGACGTTTTAGATAAGGAATTTCCTTTAAAACATCGGTATCATAGATTAACGGCATTATCGGATGGTGATGTGGCGTAATTGTTAGTTCTACTTGATTACGTGCTATTAGTTTTTTCAATAAAGGAAAAATTTCCTTTAATACTTGATAGTGCTTATCAATAATATAACGTCGGTCCTGCTGGGTGTAATCTTTACCTTTCTTGATAAGTGCTTTTAAATTTTTATCTTTTTTTATTGTATAAGGATGAAACCAGCATAAATTGAAAATCGCCTGTAAATCACCGATATCTTTTAGTGTAAAATTTTGCTTATGCGAAGCCTTTTTAGTATGTAGTTGTAAAAAACGAGGATTTGGTTTTATGTGCCGATCAAAATTTATCGAAAAAAACCTTTCGATTATAAAACTTTTTTCTTCTTTTGTGAGTTTTGCTGGATTCTTTAAGCTTAGTATTCCATAATAATCCTGGGCTTGATTTTCTACATAATCTGTGAGCTGCTCTAGGAGTATGCCGCTGTAGTTAAAAACAACTCTTGTTTCTTCAAATTTTTCCACCACCTTTGCCATTCCGTAATAATCTTTTACACCATGAAGTCTTACCCACGGCAAAATATAATAGTTCCGACTCGGATGGCGATAGCAAGGCTGATGCATATGCCAGATGAATATAATTTTTGTAGGTGATTTGCTCATATTAGGGGCAATAAACAGAATAAGTGATTTCGGGGAAAAGGTTGTCTTTTTCTTCAATATCCTCAATAACCTCAAAATCATAGCTTCCTCTATCAAGATAACTTTTTAAAAGATGAAATCGTTCTAAATGGGTAATTGTGCGCTTGCTGGCATATTCAGTAAAAGTGCCGGTCTTCATGATAAATGCCCAATCACTAGACTGCGCCAGGAGAAGTTCTCTAACCATCTGGTTTAGGACTCTGTCTTTGACATCGCCGCCCGAACCATGCTCCTTAATCGCTTCACCCATCATATCTTGCGCGCGATGCAGGTGCGGGTAAATCCAATCATTAGAACCATTGAGCCACACTTCGTAATAACCTTTATACCCCCAGCTTGACGCCGCTGGAGTAACTACTTGATTTTTCGGATAAATCTGTAAGTACCTTGAAGGAGTAGTAAGTTTTATTGTGTTCTGGTCATAACATATTTTACGAATTAAGAAATTTAGCCATTGCACTCCCTCAAACCACCAATGCCCATACAACTCCGCATCATAAGGGCACACAATAATCGGCTTTCTATCTAGCATAGGACTTAAGTGCTCGATCTGCTTTTGGCGATTAAACATAAAATTGCCGGCATGATCTGCGGCAGTTTTTGCTGCTATCTCAGGATTATACGGCTGTTTCTCTAAGGTAGGGCCGGTAATGCGATAATACTTTATACCGGTAAAAATTCGCGTTCCACACGGAGAAATATAAGGTTTTATATAATCATAGTCGGCATCAAACCCAACATCACGATAATATTCACGATAATTGTAATCACCAGGATAACCCTCTTCTGCCGACCAAACACTCTTAGAAGATTCGCTGTCTCTGGCGAATACGCCCACTTTATTCTTAGTGTAGTACCCGGAATAAACACCAAACTTGGGGCGAGGATCGGCAAAAACTATCCCATGAGTTTCGGTTAAAAAATATTTTATGCCTTCCTCTTTTAAAAATTTATCAACTCCCTCATAATATCCACACTCAGGAAGCCAAATTCCTTTTGGATTTGTACCAAAAAACTTTCTATAGGAATTTGCACCAACTCTGATTTGTGCTCTAGCGGCCTCTTTGTTAACTCGTAAAAGCGGCAAAAAGCCATGCGTTGCTCCACAAGTAATAATTTCTAAAACACCGCGATCTTGATATTTTTTAAACTCCGCAATAAGATTACGGTCATAATTATTTACAAATTTATCTCTCGTGCGAGTAAAACGATGGTAATACATAAGCGCTACCCTATGAAAGCTTGGATCAAAGCGATGTCGATCGATCTCTCCCTCGCAAAGAGTAATCATATTATTTAGATGGCGCAGGTAACGATCTTTTAGGAGCCCGTCATCAAGCATGCTACAAAGAGAAGGCGAGAGGTTTAAAGTAAAACAAAAATCAACGCCATCAGCCGTTAGGCCCTCAAGCATCTCAAGCAATGGCATATAAGTTTCGCTGAGCGCTTCAAAAAGCCATCGTTCTTCTAAGAAGTCTTCAAATTCAGGATGACGAACAAAAGGAAGGTGGGCATGCAGAACTAAAGAAAGATAACCTTTTTCCATCTTATTTGTTATATCTCTTTACCGCTGGGGTTTTTTTTATTTTGTGCTTTTTATTTTTAGAAACACCAACAACTTTATACTCAAAATCACCCTCCACCAATGCATATCTTTGAGTGAATGTTCCATCGTCTCTTAAGGTAACTTCTTTTCCATCAACGTTAACTTTAGCATCAGCCATAGTACGACCATGCAAAATAACTTCTGTCCATACTTCTAGAAAAAACTTGTCCTCCTTCTTTATTCCACCGGGAGAGCTCATCCCCCATGAAGCAAGAGGAGAAGAAACTGTCTTTTTTACAATTTCCTCAAACTTACGCTTACGCTCCATTGAGCTTCTACCTAAATCATAAATTCCTAGTATTTTAAAGTGATCATCGTCTTCTGATGCCCAATGCTCATCAATATTAGAAGAAATACCAAAACGCGGACTGCCAACAATATTAGAGCGAGCGACTGGATAGAAATTTCCTAAATCACTAATCAACCCTATCTCGATACACCAAAGACCCCCGGGCTGATTAGTATTGATATACCAACTTCCCCCATCAAGGTATATTTCCGTATCAAAAGAAAGGTTCGCATTGCGGCCATTAAACTTTTTTACACCGCTTAGCTCATACGCACGCACAATCCATTTTAAATTGTTACGCTCATCACTGTCTATAGTTGCTAATACACCATCGATTCTGTTCGGTGAAATATCCCAATAAGTAAACATCCACCACGGATCGCGAACCAGCAAAACTATGCGGTCATCGGCATACTTCAAAGGCAAGTTGTACTGCATCTTTTGGGGAGCTACTTCGCTAGCAGCAACAGCAGCTTCAGGAGAAAACTTCATTTCTTCAGAATACTCCTTATTTTTTGGAATAGAAACAATTGAAGCAACGGTTGCAGCTACATCTTTAGCTGTTCGAGAAGAAAAAGAATTACGCAACCCCGTTCTCTCGGTAACCTTTTTAATGAGTTTTTTAGTTGTTTTTTTTGCTACTCTTTGAATGGTCTTTTTTACCGTTTTCTTTTTGGTGACTTTTTTCTTAGCAACTTTTTTGACAATTTTCTTCTTAGCAGGTTTGGCGATAGTGCTTTTTTTTGTAACCTTCTTATTAACTGTCCTAGTTTTTTTAGGGGATCTAGAGGTTTTTTTCCTCATATTTGCCTCCTTATAAAACAATCTTTATTGATTTTTGCTCTTCTTTATTAATATATAGAGTGAAAAAATTGTATCATTGGCATTTTTTTCTGTCAATTAAAAAAAATACACTTATGCTGTGTAATCTTTATTTAAATCTCATTCTTCTTTAAGGAATCGAGCACAAAACTCGACACAATTTGCACAAGAAAGCTTATTTAACTTTCTGATTTCTTTGCATTTTATAGATCCTGCAACAGATTGAAAACTCTTATCAAGAATTTCACTTTTATTCCTCGGTAAAAGCCATCCGGCAGCATACAATGCTCCACACACTCCATTCTTCGCCTTGCCTCTGCCAAGGGTAGAGGCATCTTCAATTTGCCGATCACTTATATTGAATTTACTCTGAAAAGCTTTTAAAATTGCTTGAGCGCAGTTATGCCCCTTACCATAATAGTGTTTTGCAGATTCAACTTCCATATCGTAAGGTTAATGACGAAAATGACGCATGCCAACAAAAATCATGACAATGCCTAATTTATTGCAGAGATCGATAATGTCATTGTCTTTTATCGATCCACCAGGCTGGATTATTGCCCTAACACCTTTTTTATGAACAAGCTTAATCGAATCTTCTTTTGGAAAAAATCCATCACTCGCCAAAACGGCACCTTTACAAGACCCAGCCAACTTTGCCAGGGCAATTTTGGCGGCTCCCACCCTAGAAGGCTGACCTCCGCCAATGCCTAAAACGCTTTGATTTTTAGCAACCACAATCGCGTTAGAGCGAACATATTTAACTACCTTCCAGGCAAAAACAAGATCCTTCAGTTGATGCGGTGAGGGTTTCTTTTTAGTAACTACTCTTAAATTATTTTTTGATAGAGAAACGGCATCCTTTTCCTGCACTAAATGACCAAAAGCAGTCGCCCTGATGTCGCGTAAAGATATTTTCTGATTGAAGCTTGTTTCCAAAACTCTTAAATTCTTCTTTGTCGAAAACATTTTAAGCGCCTCTTTAGAATAGGACGGCGCAATGACACACTCCTTAAATCCGCTCTTTATAATCTGATCGGCTGTTTCCTTATCAACCTTACGGTTTAGGGCAATAATACCGCCAAAGCTGGAAAGAGTATCCGTTAGATAAGCTTTTTTATAGGCAGAGGCAAGTTTTTTGTCTACCCCTACTCCGCAAATTGACGCATGCTTAACTATCGTTGCTGCGGGCTCGTCGAATTCTCTTATGCATGTGTATGCTGCATCGAGATCCAAAAAATTATTGTACGACAACTCTTTACCCTGGATTTGATTAACTTTTAAACTGCTTCCGTCAACCAAATCATAAAGACCGGCAGACTGATGAGGATTTTCTCCATAACGCAAAGAAGAAGATTTTTCCAAATTCCAAGTCAAAATTTCTTGGCCCTTGAAGTAATTATAAATACAATTATCATACTCTCTGGTAAGGTAAAACACTTGTTGGGCAAGCGCCTTTAGTGTATTTTCTGACAAAAACCCCTTACTCTTTTTTAATTCATCAGCGATAGCCTTATATTGGGAGCAGTCACTTACACAGGCAACATTTTTAAAATTCTTAGCCGCCGCCCGTAACATGCTCGGACCGCCAATGTCAATGTACTCAACCATCTCATCCCAAATCAACTTGTCGTTTACTTTCTGAACAAATGGATAAAGATTAACGATCACCATATCAATAGGCTGAATACTCAAATTCTTAATCTCCTCCATATGTAGGGGATGTTTTTTATTAGCTAAAATACCTCCGAATACTTTAGGATGAAGAGTTTTCACCCTTCCTGAAAGTATCTCCGGAAAAAGGGTCAGCGATGATACGTCCTGAGCGTTAACGCCACTTTTACGCAAAAGAGATGCTGTCTTGCCGGTTGAAATTATCTCAACATTATGTTCAGATAGTTTTTTAGCAAAATCTACCACACCTTTTTTATCCCAAACACTGATCAAAACTCTTCTTATTTTTAACATTTTTATCCTTAATGTGAGTGCACTTCTTCCTCTTTTTCTTTTTTAGCCTTATCAATTATACCCTGAGCAATACGCGCCGGTACTTGAGCGCAATGAGAAAAACTCATCGAATAACTACCCCTGCCTCCGGTTACTGACCGTAAATCAGAAGCATACTTAAACATTTCGGCTAAAGGGATTTGTGCTTTTACTGCCTCGTTTTTTCCTTTAACTTCCATTCCCATCACTTTTCCACGCCGCCCATTTATGTCGCCGGTAATTTGCCCCATCAACTCTCCGGGAATAACAATTTCCACATCCATAATCGGCTCAAGCAACACACTTCCTGCCTGCTCTAAGGCTTTTCTCATCGCCAATGAACCTGCCATTTGAAAAGCCATGTCCGATGAATCAACCGGATGATACGAGCCATCATAAAGGGTAACTTTCACTCCAAAAACAGGACAACCGGCAAGCATCCCCTGTTTCATAGCTTTTCTAACACCTTTTTCAACAGAAGGTATAAAGTTTTTAGGAATCGCTCCACCAACTATGCTGTTAACAAACTCAAGATCTTTTTCCGGATCCAAAGGCTGAACATCAATTGAGCAATCTCCATATTGGCCATGACCGCCAGTCTGTTTTTTGTGCTTACCTTGCACCTTAACCGATTTGGTTATTGTTTCTTTATAGGGAACTTTTGGAGTTCCCAGCTCAACATCGGCTCCATACTTTCTTTTCATCCGCTCAATAATTACATTAAGATGAAGTTCACCCATTCCTGAAATTATCAGTTCGCCGCTGTCACGAGAAACCATAATCGTTGAATCTTCGCTAGTCAAACGACTAAGCGCAGTTGAAATTTTTTCTTCATCTTTACGCGTTTTTGGTTTAACTGAGGCAGAATAAGCTGGTGAAGGAAAATTCAGACTCGCGAATTCAACAACACCGGACGCATCACAAAAAACGTCCATAGTAGAAGTATTTTTAAGTTTCGCGACTGCGCCGATTTCTCCGGCGCAAATTGCGTCTGTAGTTACCTGCTGTTTGCCTTGAAGTAAGAAAATTTGCCCTAGTTTTTCTTTACTGGCTTGTGTTCCATTAAAGATATCGCTACTTGATGAAATTTTGCCCGAAAACACTCTAAAAATACTAAGTTGCCCAACAAATGGATCAATTATTGTTTTAAAAACTTGAGCAACCAGTGGACCATCAACTTTTGGGGCAATCTCTATCTCCTCGCCTTTCTTATTGACTTTCCTAGCTAAAGCATCCGCCGCAGAAGGCATCGCGCTTATCATTATGTCTAAAAAGCTATCTATCCCGCTATCAGAAGTCACAAAGCCGCAAACTATCGGAAACAAATTACCGTTAGCAATAGCTTTTTTTAACGCCGGCTCAAATTCTTGATCATCGATAGCACCACTTTCCAAATATTTCTCAAGTAAAGCATCATCGCTTTCGGCAACCGCCTCTACGATTTGGCCGTAGAAAGAACTGCTTTTATCTTTTAAATTATTGATAATTTTTCCGTCCTCAAAAGAACAAAATGGTATTGCTTTTTTACTGAAACTTTTCTGTATATCAGCGACAACTCCTTGAAAATTTGTATCTTCTTTATCAAGTTTATTAACAAAAAACATACACGGTAAATTTTCTTGACGAATTATGTCCCAAGTTTTATCTGTACCAACTTCTACTCCGGCAGCTGCATCAACTACCATAACGGCAAAATCGGCACCGCGACTAGCCAAAATTGTTTCACCTACGAAATCTAAATATCCAGGCGCATCGATAATTTGAAGAAAATTTTCTTTATACTGCGCATTAACAACGGCAAGATTAATTGAACTAGCTCTATTCTTTTCGTCATCCTCATAATCGCTTACCGTATTTGCTTCTTCAACTCGTCCCAGGCGAGGGATCGCTCCACTCTTAAAAAGAATCCCCTCGGCCAAAGAAGTTTTGCCACTTTGAGCATGACCGCACAACATGAAAACTTTTTTCTTTGTTAAATCATCTCTCATATAAATTTCCTCCTGGTACAATCTTCAAACATAGCTTTAATAAAGTTATGCTTGATTACAACGATTAAAGCAAGATTACAGAGATTAAAAACTCAATGCTTCCAACCGCTGTAACCTTTCCCCAAACTCCGTAATCAGAGGCTGTTGCATTTCATAACAGCCCTATAATGGGTTATTATATTAGAAATATTAGGCTTAGTCAACGAAACAACTATTTTTTATTCTCGCTCATAACTTGTTGATACGCAATATATTGCACGCTATTCTATAAAAGTAGCGTCTCCAAAGCTAAAAAATCTAAACTTCTCTTTGATCGCATACTCATAACTTCTCTTCAATAGTTCTCGTCCGCATAGAGTAGAGACAAGAATCAAATTAGTGGAATGCGGAGTATGAAAATTAGTTATTAATGCATCGACTACCTTAAAGGTGTAATCCGAAGTCATGTATAGCTTAGTATCGCCAAGAAAAGATTTCATCCTCCACTCATTGCTATCATCCCGATATGCAGCGCTTTCTAGGGCACGCACAACAGTAGTACCTACTGCGACTATGCGCTTGGCCGCATTGATATCTTCTGAAGCCTTTTTTGATATTTCAATCCACTCTTCACTCATTGGATGATCACGAATGTCGTCGGTCTTTACTGGACGAAAAGTAGACAAACCGCAATGCAAGGTGATATAGACTATTTTTACGCCTTTACTTTTAATTCTCTTTAAAAGAGCCTTGGTAAAATGCAACCCCGCCGTTGGAGCGGCGATTGCTCCTTGACAATTAGCATAAGTGGTTTGATATTGTTCTGGGCTTGTAATCTCTTTCTTTATATAAGGTGGCAGAGGAACTTTACCCAAGGACGGCAATAACTTTTTTATATTTTTTGATGAAAATTCTAAAATACGTCCACCATCAGAAGTTACACCCAAAATTTTGGCCCTTAGGCCGCCTTCAAAGAAAATTACCTCACCTGTTTTTGCTCGTTTTCCTGGATTAACTAAGGCCCTCCAAACACCCGCGCGCTCTTGACGCAAAAGAAGGGCTTCTATTTTTCCTCCGGTTTTGCGTTGGCCAAGCAAGCGAGCATTAATCACCTTGGTATCATTTAAAACAAGGGCATCTCCCGCGCCCAAATAATCTACAATATCGCGAAAAACGCGCTCATTGATCGTGCTGTTTTTTCGATTAATCACCAGCAATCTTGAACTGTCCCGCGGGGTTAGGGGGCTTTGTGCGATCAATTCATGGGGCAAATTGAAATCATATTCAGAAAGTTTAAAAAGGTTCTTTTTCACAATATCTCCTAAAAATACACACTCTTTCGTAAATTTCAAACCCCTACTAGATTCAATACGGTATTGAACTTAGTGGCTCATGAAAGAATCAAAATGTATTTTACCAGATAAAAATTAAGTTGCAAACTAAGCTAAAGTATGATATCAATATACACTATGATTGACGAAATAAAAAAACTACAGAAAGAAGTAGAAAAAATACGTTCCCAGCTTTACATTTTCTACGAGCTTACCAAGGCAATGCGCACAACTCTGCATCTTGACGAAATTGCCTACATCATCTTAACCGGATTAACCGCTCACCAGGGGCTCGGTTTTAATCGCGCGGTTCTTTTTTTAACCGCTAGTGGAAATAAAAAAATAAACGGGTTTATGGGAATTGGATCAGTTGACGGAGCAGAAGCCGACACGATATGGAAAAACATCAAAGACGAAAAAAAAGATCTTTATGATTTAATCGAAAGCTATCGCCCAATCAAAGAGGGCAAAGTGCGTCCGAAATTTATGGAGCTGGTGCGATCCTTGTCTTTTAGCACAGAAAAGGAGAACGGAATTCTCTCTGAAATCCTTAGCGAAAAGGGGCCCATTTATTTCGCCAGTGAAGAAATAGAAAATAGCCAGAAAGATCCATTAATATCTAAGTTACACTTAAAAGATTTTCTGGCGGCATCACTATGGATAAAAGAAAAACCTGCCGGATTAATTATTGTAGATAACTCCATCACTCAAAAGCCAATAAACGAAGAGGATATAAAAATATTTAATATGTTTGTTGAGCAAGCTTGTGGAGCCATTGAAAACTCTCAAATATTTGAAAACACATTAACCCGCTCTCACACCGACTCCTTAACTTCTTTATGGAATCATGGATATTTCCAATATAAATTAGATGAGGAGCTGCAAAGAGCTAAGGCCAATAACGAAAGCTTATCAATTATGATGGTTGATTTAGACGACTTTAAAAAATTTAACGACACTTTCGGCCACATTGAAGGCGACAAAGCACTTAAAAAAATTGCTGAAATATTCAGAGAAAATTGTCGCAAAGTGGATATAATCTGTCGCTATGGCGGAGAAGAGTTTTCGTTAATTATTCCATCGGCAAGCAAGGAAGAAGCTTTCTATCTTGCCCAACGCATAAGAGAATCAACTCAAAACAATTCAAAGCATAAATTCACAATTAGCGTAGGGATTGCTTCTTTCCCTAAAGACGGCGACAACAAAGCAGCCCTGATCGAAAAAGCCGATAAAGCTTTATATGCAGCAAAAAATCAAGGGAAAAATAGAGTCGTTCTGGCTTAAGCGGCAACCTCTTGTTCGGCGAGTTTTACTGAAACGAGCTTTGACACCCCCTTCTCCTGCATCGTAACCCCATATAAAACATCAGCATTGCTCATGGTTTTTTTGTTATGGGTAATAATAATAAATTGAGAAAACGATGAAAACTCTTTTATAAGATGGTTGAATCGATCAACGTTAGCTTCATCTAACGGTGCATCAATTTCATCAAGCACGCAAAGCGGAGATGGGCGCACTCTAAAAATAGCAAAAATCAACGCAATCGCAGTTAAAGCTTTTTCTCCTCCGGAAAGAAGTGAAACATTTTGACATTTTTTACCCGGTGGTTGAACCTCAATTTCTACTCCTGACTCCAATACGTCATCCTTATCTATGAGCATGAGGCTGGCATGGCCGCCATTAAAAAGAAAACGGAAGTTTTTCTTAAACTCTTCTTGAATTTTATAAAAAGTTTCCAAAAAGAGCTCTTTGCAGGTACGATTAATTTTGCTAATCGCTTTCTTTAAATTATCTTTTGAAATATTTAAATCGTCTCTTTGTTGAGTAAGAAAATCCTGTCGATTTTTTAATTCTTCAAACTCTTCAATCGCAACTAAATTAACTTCGCCAAGTGAGTGCTTTCTTTTTATCAACTTGTCTTTTTCCTCTAGCAATTCATCAAAAGATTCGCCAGTATCTTGATATTGATAGTGCTGGAGATTTTCTTCATAAACCTGAAGAAGATAATCTTTAATCTTTTCTCTTTCGTAATCCAGACCTTGCGCCTCTAATTTTTTGTTATAAACACAAGAACGAAATTTCTGACACTGCTCCTCTAAGCTGCGTGCGAAATCCCTACTTTGAGATATTTTCTGCAATAGCTCTCTTTCTTGGGTATCAAGAGATTCTTTTTCCTGGATTGCAGATTTAGTTGTCTCTTTATCGATTGCAATTTTTTCATGCAAAGTGTTTATCTCTGCTTGCAGATCATTCGACCGCAAAACATTATCTTGGTGCTCTTTGTCTAAGCTTGCCAAATTATTAAAAATATTAAGTTTTTCCTCTTCAAATAAACTCACCTTTGAATGCAACGAATCGCGTTCTTTAAACAAGGACTGCTTGTGCGCTTCTTTGCGAGCAACCTCTATATCAATTTCTTTTATCCTCTCCAGGCTTTTCGCTATCGTTGATTGAGCCGCATCAAGGCTGCCTTGAGTAAGCGCTAAATTCTGCTGGTGAGTCATGAGCTCTTCTTCTTTTTTGCTTTGCTGTGCCTCTAAGTCACTTATGCTTTCAAGGGTTGCGCGTTGTTCTTGATCAACTAATTCAAATTCTTCACGAAAACGCTGGCAATCTCTCTGAAGGTTATCCTTCTCTTGTTGGCTCTCAAAAAGTTTGCGTTCTTGATTTTCTAATTGTTTTGTTTCGATAATTAATTCCTGCCTAAGCTTATTAAGCTCAACACCAATGGTTTCCAAATTGATGCGAATATCCTCAATTTCCTTGGCAGCATTTTGGATTTTATGCTCTAATTGACTTTCATCTAAAGATATTACTTTTGCCTGCACAGAGGCTTTGTATATGCCTTCTTCATTAGAGAAATCTACACCTTTAAGGGAGGCAACAAGTTTATTAATATTTTTTGGCTCTTCATCAAAAATAACAGTAATCCTCTTATCAACTGGAAAAATATCATATTTAGAACTTAGATCTTTTAGGAAATCATAGTATGACTGCAGCTCTACCTCTTCTTTTTCTTTGTTGATCAGCTTATTTTTAAACTCTTCTTTGCGAGAAGAAAGCTCTTTCTCTTTAAACAAAAGATTGTTTTTTTTCTCACGCAAAATTGAAAGCTCCTCCTCTAAATTAGAAAGATCGCTGCAAGCCTGCTTGAAGGCCTCTTCTTTTTCATCAACCAACTCTTCTATTTTTGTTTTATCCAGAGTTAGCCGTTGCTTGCGCTTAATGAATGAACTTATATTAGCTTGAATTTCAATTAAGGTATTGTGGGCATGTGTTTTGTCGTTTTCGAACTCAAAAATCTTACTCTTTTCATTGTGCGCATTACGACGCGCTTGCTCAATATCTTTACTGAGGGCATCGCTTTCATCGCCTAGAGCAACTATTTGACTATCCGCCAAAGATGATTCACCATCAATTGCTAAGCACCGCGCTTGCTCTTCGACCACCCTTTGTTCATGCAAGCTTAATCTTTCTTTCAAGCCACCTTGGGTGTGGTGTAAATTTTGATTACGCTGGCCCAATTCATCAATTTGCTGAACATAAACAGAAATATGACTAGTTGCACTTTCAATTTGTGCGTTTACTGATATGACAACTCCGTTTGCTTCTTCTAATTTCATTCTTAAACTATTTAATTCTTCTTCTAAGGAATTAGCACCGGCATTAAGAGATTCCAGCTCTTGGGTTTTAATTGTTTCTTGTTGCGCAAACGCATCTAGCTCTTGACCAAAGCCATCACTTTTTTTATCTAAGTTGGAGAGTTCAATCGTTGCTATTTTTTTCTCTACCTCAATAAGACGCTCGCGCACTTCTTTAAACTTCTTAGCTTTTTGAACTTGACGCTCGAGGTAGCGGATTTGACGAGCAACCTCAGAGAGAATATCCTCCAGACGAATCAAATTATCGTCGGCCTCCTTAAGGCGTTTTAAAGTTTCTTTTTTGCGATCTTTATACTTTACGATTCCGCTTGCTTCATCAAAAATAAGACGTTTTTCTTCTGGTTTATGACTTAGGAATATTGCAATTTTACCTTGTTCAACAAAAGAGTAAGTCGACTCGCCAATCCCGGTGCCCATAAATAATTGCTGAACATCTTTAAGGCGAACTAAACTTTTATTTATAAAATATTGACTTTCTCCGGAACGATAAAGACGCCGAGCGACGCTTACTTCTTTATAGTCGATTGGTAGATAATTGTCCTCGTTAGAAAAAACTAAAGTAACTTCGCTATAGCTTAAGGCAGGGTGACGTTCGGTGCCGTTAAAAATAACGTCCTCCATTTTGGCCCCGCGCAAAGATTTCGGACTCTGCTCTCCTAACGACCACTTGATTGCGTCAAAGACATTTGATTTTCCACAACCATTTGGACCAACAACAACCGTAGTTCCCGGTTCAAACAAAAGTTTTGTTTTCTCCGGAAACGATTTAAACCCAAAAATTTCTAATTCTTTTAAATACATAGTGCTAAAACCTCAATAGAATAAAGCTTTTCTTAGTTATACTACCATAATAAAAGAATATACGCAAGATCTAGTGGTTAAAAAAACAGTATCTACCATATATGCACAAATAAAAAAGGAACGGAATTTACTCCGTTCCTTTTTTGATTACTTTATTTCTTATTAACTATCTTACGGCAAACAATTCGTCCGAGTTAACACTGCTGCGATCACAAATTTCAAGCGTGAACCCGCGCAAATTTTTAACATCAAAAGGAAGATCCGTAAAGCTGGAAACCTCTGCTCCACCACCTTTAACTTGAACGTCCCAATTATCGGTATCCAAATCGATACCGCCAACATAACTGTCCTTACCCTTACCTTTACCTTTAATTTCCTTCTTAGCCACTTGTGACTTCTTTTTCTTAACCCGAATTGTCGCCCCGTTACGCTCGGTAAACGGCACATTATCTTCTGATACCGGAGAATCTAGAACATCGCCCCAGGTTCTTGCTCCACCGCCAACCAAAGGCGCACCGTCTAAGGCATTTCTGTCAAGCGGCTTAATTAACTGGTGGAAAATACTCACTCGACCCTCTTCTGAGATGACAATATCAACCCTCCCTTGATCATCAGTCACAGAAGGATCACCCCTGCGATACCAACGAACAGTAATTTTCTCTTGAGGATTAACACTCCTGTTAGCCGCTAAATTAATTACATCTTCACCATGATTGCCTTGAAATAACATATCTTCTGGAAATAATTCGCCAGATCCTGTCGCTATTGCCCATCTAAACATTTCGCTAACAGCGTTATTCATCTTAGCAGCATAATCGCCACTATTAACTGCGTTGGCACCTCTTTTTAATTGAAACGCTATTCCCTTGCTTTTTAAGGCGTCAATTAAAACTTCGGCTAAATCACCACTTTTTTCATGGGGATCTTGCGAAATTGTTATTGTAGTATCATCGCTTGGCTTATTGCCGGCCACCACAGGGGGACTGTTGAAGCCACCAGGCAGTAATGATGGGCGATCTGCCGGGGTTGGGCCTTTGGGGCTTTCTGGCGAAAAAGTTCTTGCGGGTAATCCCCCTTTACCATTTTTAATAATCCCTAAAGAGGTAGTGATTTCGCCCTCATTTGAAATAGTAAGATTAATTACCCCCTGGGCGTTATCCGTAATGGCAGGGCTACTACTGGTACGATGCCAAGCAACAGACAATACAGTTCCTTGCTCGCTAGGCGCCCTTTCAACGTTTAGGTTAATTACACTATTGCTATTAATTTCTTGGTAGAGTAAATCACTTTGGGTTAATCTGTCTGTTTCCTTTACTCGATTAAGCATCGCAGTAATTTGAGAAATTATGCCTTTGATGTAAACATCGTGCTCAAGAGGTGTAGGTGCAAGTTCACTGGATTCTCGTTTTGGTTGAAATTCTACACCCTCATTACTCAATACATTAACCAAAATTTCAGCTGCTTTGCCTGAAAGCTCAAGCCTTTTTTCTCTTGCGCTTGTTTCTTGCGCAACTTTTGTCGAAATTCCATCAGGTTCATTTAACAAAGCTGACAGGTAATCCTGTATTTCGCCTAGAGTGTATTTTGGTGTTGGCAAGAAAAGGCGAGGTTCGCGCCCCGGATAAAGCCGAGCCGCCGAATACTTTGAGATTGCACGAGCCAAGCTAATGTCTATTCTCCTTTTTCGGGCTTCTGCCTTGTTTTTTTCAATAGCAGTCGCTTTATCCACTTCGGCTATCGCCTTTTTTTTATCTTCTTCACCTTCATCGCTCGCGGCTATTGTCTTTCTGCGAGCTTCCAGCCGCTTTATCGCTGGAGCAAATTCTTTATCTATTGCATCTTTTCTCTTTTGCGCTTTTTTAAGCCTATTTGCTAAACTATTTGTGGGATCTCTCCACTCTTTTGTCACTTTTACCATTTCGCCATTTTCGTCCATCTCCTCATATTCAATTAAAGTCGCTGCTTTCATTGAGCTGATTAACTCATCTATTCCTTCTGTAAGCGAACTTGGCCAACTCAAATGATCAGCTACATCACCCAATGTATAATTTTTTAGCTCATCTAAAGACGGAACCGCGCCCTTCCAAAGCAACTGCACCCAATCTAAAAGTCGACCATTGGTAATTATCGCGAGTAAATTGGCAGTTGGTTCTAATCTTTGTAGCGAGTCAAGCATTTGGGCAGCTTTTGGATCCCAGGTTTTAAATCGTGCCATCCGATTAGAGGCAATTGGACGATGATCAGTTTCTACAATTTGACCACCGTTGTCTAGCGCAATATCAACAATACCCTGGTTACTCTGACTAACAAAGGTAATTGAAAACGTAGTCGTATTACCTTTATCTTCTTTCGTCAAGTGCAATTGAATCGGGTCTCTTCCATTTTCGCGCTGAAAGGCCATGTCTTGGGCAGACAAACTAATTGGATCTGACGAATCATTATCTATTACCTCCCCGACTACAGTAACAATTCTACCTATCATATTACGAGTGTATGCATCCGCATGACCATAACCCTGCCATTGTTTTGGACTAAAAACTATTCCTTTGCTTTCTAATGCGTTCATTAGCCCCGTTGTCACTGTTTCTGCTTGTGCTGATGTGCGAAAATGACGACTCATGTTAACTTCTTCACCATCTCCTAAAAGAGCTGATAAATCAGTCTGGAAAAGAGTTGATGGTCCGTTATCAAAATCACTCGGGCTTTGCCCGGCCGGAAGCCTCTCTAGTGGCCTAGCATCAAATGCTTCATCCATTTCTCCGGCAGTAGTGAATCCGCCTGAGTAGTAGCGGCGACTAACACGGCGATTTGTTTTTACGTCGAGATCGCGGCGAATATAGTTGTATGCGCCTTTGGTGTAAGCTTCTAAGTATTGGTTGTAAATTTTCTCTTTAATTTGCGGATCACTGGTGTCGGCGCCTTTTATCTTGTTTTTACCTATATAAGCTTTTTCAAGCGCGGTCTGCTTTAATTTCTTTTTAAACCATGTCGCTAAAATTAAAGAGTGATAAATTTGACGCAAGTGAGCAAATTGTGCACCAGTGTTTATTTCTTCCTCGATTACCGGCAAAATCACATCTTTCATGATTGCAGCCGAAACATCAGTTACGGTGTCCGGTTTACGGCCTCTGGTCTCTGGTCTGTGGTCTGTGGTCTGTAGTCTATGGTCTATGGTCTGCTGATTCTTTTGCGCAGCAAAATAATCAGCCTCCATCATAACTTTCAAATGGCTCTCGGCAACAAAGGCACCACTGCGGTCTTCATAAACCACTGCCTTTTGCGGCATAATCCAAATTTTACTGAAAGTATTTGCAGGGATATTAGTCGTTCCATAGAGCTGTTCGGTGCGCTCATAAACCTTATCCCAGAACTTTTTCCCTAAAGGGCTATCCGGATAGGTTAAGGAAGCGGTTAATTGTTTTAGAACGTAATCTTCCCCCAAAAGATCTCGGCCCATATCAGTAAGACCCAAGGCGTTAGGAACCATTCTATCTTTTTCATAAGGCGAAAGATTAACCCATAAATCCTCTTCCGGAATGGTGATTGAAGCCAGAAAATACTTAATTAAACGCTTAGTTTCTTCTTCTAACTCACTAGATGACCGGCTAAAATCGCCCTGGTCAACTATAAAATCAATTTTAAATGGATTATCGGCATGAAGTTTTATCCCACGCAATAAAGGAGGGTTAAAGGTGCTACTAGTGCTAACTAGCTTTGCCGGTGCAGACATATAAGGCAATGCTGATGCATACACCCGATGTGACTTGCTTAAGTATAGTGAAAAAACAGAAAATAAAAAAACAGTGGTAACGATTATTGCCACTGCTCTAAACGAAATCGACGCCCGTCTTCTTTGTAATTGTAAAATCATTGTTCGCTCCAATTTGTGTTAAGCGAACTTACGACCTTACCAAATCAACATAAGCTGATCCCTCCCCTGATAAGTATAAGTTCATTTTTCCAAATAATGTGAAACCGCTTACTAAATCCAGTTCTTCATTTATAACATATCCTTTCACGGAATGCAAGAAAAAAGCAAAAAAAGTCATAACCCTTTGAAAAACAGAAAGTTACAACCTACGCCTGCTTAAAGTGCTTGGTTAAAAGCGGGAGTATTTTGAATAAATCACCAACAATGCCATAATCGGCTACCTTAAAAATTGGGGCATCAGGATCTTTGTTGATCGCAATAATCGTTTTTGAAGACTGCATCCCAACTAGGTGTTGGATTTGACCGGATATTCCGCAAGCAATATAGATTTTCGGGCAAACTGTACGTCCGGTTTGACCTACCTGATGCGAATAAGGGATCCACCCACTGTCTACCGCCGCGCGAGAAGAACCAACCGCAGCACCAATGCTTTGAGCAAACTCCTCAATTATCTTAAAATTTGCGCCATCGCCTAAGCCGCGACCACCGGAAACAATAATATCCGCTTCGGCAAGATTAACGGTTGAAACTGCTTCTTTTATAAAATCTAAAAATTTTAGCCTTTTGTCTTGCCAATTTAAATCAAACACTTCTTCGATTACTTCACCAGTTCGTGTTGGATCGCTAGCGCTCTCGGGCATCACCTTATGGCGAACAGTTGCCATCTGAGGGCGATAATCGGGCGAAATAATTTGTGCCATAATATTGCCGCCAAAAGCAGGACGGGTCTGAATTAGGATCTTTTTTTCTTTATCAATGTCAAGAGCGGTGCAATCAGCAGTTAAACCAGTGTAAAGGCTAACCGCAATGCGTGAAACAAGGCTCCTGCCGGTTGTTGTCGCACCGGCTAAAATAATTTCTGGTTTATGTTTTTTAACTAAATTTACAATAGCGGCAGAATAATTTTCCGCGACATATTCCTTTAGGACTTGTGAATTCATAACAAACACTTTATTGGCCCCGCGATGAATTAATTCTTGAGCTTTCTCTTCAACTCCATAGCCAAGAAGCACCGCACCAACATAAGTGCCAAGGTCACCAGCTAACACAGCCGCTTTATTGAGAAGTTCAAAAGCAACAGAAGCAATCTCACCGTCACGCTGCTCGGCAAATACCCATACACCTTTATAATTTGATATATCCTCTTTAGCTACCGCCTGACGTATGATTTGGATTGCGTTAAATTTACAGCTGCTAACGCAGGCTCCACACAAAGTGCACCGATCCAAATCGATAACCGCTTTTTTATCAACCATACTTATTGCATCAACCGGACACGCCTTTAGGCATACCCCGCAACCAACACAACTCTCATTTATTACTTTTATTCCACTCATGTTTTAATTCTATAACGGACAGGTCACGACCTGTCCCTACGTAATATTTTAATTCTATAAAGGACAGGTTAAAAACCTGTCCCTACGTAATATTATTATTACAAAATATCCTTTATTTCGTTGATCAATTTCTCTACTACTTCCTGTGGTTCACCCTCAAAAATCTTACCACTTTTTTTCTGAGAAGGAGTAAAGATTTTCACTACTTGAGTTGGTGATCCATCAAGACCAATCTGATCGGCTTCTATCTCTAATTCTTTGTTTCCCCATGTTGGTATTTCGGCTTTTCTTGCTTTCATTTTACCTTTTAATGACGGCATTCTCGGTTCATTTATTTCTTTAACCACGGTCACAATTGCCGGCAAGCTTAATTCTAAAATTTCATAACCTTCCTCAAGCAATCTTTCAACAATCATAATTTTAGGTGATGTATCAAGATGAACGGTATCAATTCGCCTTACATATGTAGCTTGGGGGAAATTCAAATGCGAAGCAATCCCTGGCCCAACCTGAGCCGTATCGCCATCGGAAGCTTGCTTACCACAAAGGATCAAATCAACATCAGCAATTTTTTCTATCGCTTTAGCCAAAATTAAACTAGTGGCCCAGGTATCACTTCCAGCAAACGCACGATCAGAAAGATGAATTGCCTCATCAACGCCCATTGAAAGCGCTTCACGTAAAGCATCTTGCGCCTGAGCAGGGCCCATAGTAACAGCTGTAACCTTTCCACCGAAGCGCTCTTTCAGGCGCACCCCTTCTTCAATCGCATACATATCAAAAGGATTAATAATTGACTCGACCCCTTCTCGGATAAGCGTATTTGTTTCAGGGTTGATTCTTACATCAACTGTGTCAGGAACTTGTTTTATACAGACTACTATATTCATAACTTACCTTTTGTGATATATCAAAATACTATATCCTGAAATGAATGTCAACAGAAAGGTTTACAAACGCAGTTAGCACTTAGAGTAACCACACGCATCGCAAACGAGGCATCCTTCCTGATGGCGAAGCGCAAAACCGCAATCAACGCAAACACCAACAACATTAGCAAAGCTAGTATCATCCTGAACAAAAGAAGGAACACCTTTAACATGGCTTAAAACTTTAATTCTTGATACAGGGGTTTTTTTCTCGCTAGCTCTTTTCTCTAGGACCCTCGCGATAGCATCGGCGCAAGAGAAAATCTTTTTTCCATTAGCCCAAGACGGCGACGGACAACGAATCCCTTTAAGTTGTTCAACAACAGCTTTAATGTCAATTCCTCCGCGAAGAGCCACTGAAACCATTCTTCCTACTGCTTCAAGTTGAGAAGCAGCGCACCCTCCGGCTTTACCCATTTGAGTAAAAACTTCAAAAAGATGACCCTCTTCATTCTGATTAACGGTAATATAAAGGTTTCCGCAACCTGTGGTTACTTTGCTTGTGGTTCCGGAAATAACTTCCGGTCTGGATTTTGGACAAAACAAAGCAAGATCATCAACCGACGCAGCCAAAGGCGCGGGCTCTGTTTTCTTATCCACAGTTAAAACTTGCACGCTTCTTGATCCATCTCGATATACAGTAATTCCTTTACACCCTAATTTATGCGAAAGCGTATAAGCCTCCTTTACATCGTCTAAAGAGGCCGAATTTGGCAAATTGATCGTTTTTGAAACTGCATTATCAGTAAACTCCTGAAAAGCACTTTGCATTTTTATATGCCAGAAAGGTGTTATCTCCATTGCGGTTTTAAAAACCGTTTTGATTTGATCTGGAACTTCATCCATATTTTGTATACTCTCTCCGGAAGCTATTTTTTTCATTAACTCTTGAGAATAAAAACCGCCCCCCTTAGCAACATGTTCAAAAGCCGGGTCAACTTCCAGGAGCTTTTCGCCATCTAAAACGTTGCGAAAATAGCACAAAGAGAAATTAGGCTCAATCCCCGAGGATGTCGGACCAGCAATAATGCTAATTGTTCCGGTTGGAGCGATAGTCGTAAGGGTAGCATTTCTTATTTTAATATTTCTTTTATCCCAGACACTCTTTTTCCAAGCAGGAAATACTCCCCGTTCCTTAGCCAATTGAACCGACTCTTTTCTTGCGTGTCCATAAATAAACTTCATAACCTGCTTAGCCAAGCCTATTGCTTCATCGCTATCATAAGCAATACCCAAAAACCCAAGCATTGTTGCCCAACCCATAACACCTAAACCAACTTTTCTGGTTTTAAAAGTATTTTCTTTGATCTGCGGTAGAGGAAATTTATTAGCTTCAATTACGTTGTCTAGAAATCTTGTCGCCAAATGTGTAGTTTTCTCTAACTTTTCCCAATCAACCTGAAAAGATTCATCAACTTTTTTTAACATTTTTGCTAAATTGACTGAACCCAAATTACAAGACTCAAAAGGCAAAAGTGGCTGTTCGCCGCAAGGGTTAGTGCTTTCGATCTGACCAAGATGAGCGGTCGGATTATCTTCGTTCATTTTATCAATAAAAACAATTCCCGGTTCACCATTTTTGTGTGCGCATTCAGCGATCAAATCAGAAACTGTTCGCGCGTTTAATTTAGCAACTGATTGCTTTGTGTGAGGATCTATAAGGTCGTAGTCTTCGCTTTTTAAAACTGACTCCATGAATGCATCGGTTATCGCAATAGAGATATTAAAATTAGAGATTTCACCTTCTGTTCCTTTGCACTTTATGAATTCTAAAATATCGGGGTGATCAACTCTAAGGATGCCCATATTAGCACCACGGCGCGTCCCACCCTGCTTAACCGCCTGTGTCGCGGCATCAAACACCTTCATGAACGATATCGGCCCGCTTGCCACACCGCCAGTTGAACGAACTACGCTTTTTGATTGACGAAGACGAGAAAAATTAAACCCGGTACCGCCGCCTGTTTTATGAATAAGCGCAGTTGCTTTAATCGCATCAAAAATTGACTCCATTGAATCTTCCACCGGAACAACAAAGCAAGCGGAAAGCTGACCTAAATTTTTTCCGGCGTTCATAAGAGTTGGGGAGTTCGGCATAAACTCCAAATTAGCGGTTACATCAAAAATCTCTTTTTCGAATTTTTTTACCGCTTCTCTATCGGCTCCATATTTTCTTTCAACAGAAGATATTGCTTTAGCAACTCGAGAAAGCATCGCCTGAGGTGTTTCTATAACTTCACCCTTTTCGTTCTTATTAAGGTATCGTTTTTTTAAAACAATTAAAGCGTTGGAGGAAAAACCTAAGTGGTCTTCCATGGGCTACTCCTTTCATTCGAGTGTTTAAAAAACATTTAGCGGGATAATTTTTTATATCACGTTATAACCTTGATGTCAAGAAAAAATACAATATGTTGTGCGACAAACACCGCCAACTACAACATATTGTTCTAGAACATCAAAAATCTCCCTGTGTAATTTCCAATTAACTGAAACAATTTTAGTAATTTTCTATCGAAAAACGAACATGAAGGCAATTTAATTTAGATAAAATCAACTGTATCGCGAACGATTAACTCTGGCTCTAAAATAACTTTTTCTGGAGGAGTTTTTTTCTCTATAATTTCCTTTAAAATACTAACGCCCAAAGACGCCATTTTCCTTAACGGTTGCTTTACGGTTGTTAGCATTGTTCCTCCATAAAGACAATGCGGATTATTATCAAATCCTATAACACTCAATTGCTTTGGAACTTTTATTTTCTTTTCTTCAGCAAAAACAAGCACCTCGCTTGCAACCTCATCACTGCAACAAAAAATTGCTGTTGGCGGTTGGTCTAGGGAAAATAATTCTTCAAGCTTGCTGCGCGCTTCTTTGCGAGAAAAATTTGTTTTTTTAAGGTAATCTTTGGGTAACGGAATAGAGTTCTTCTCTAAGGCACTTTTAAACCCTTCCAGGCGTTGGCACGCGCATTGAGTGCTTAGATCTCCTATGAGATGGGCAATTTTTTTATGATTATGACGAATCAAAAATTCAGCAGCATCATAAGCTCCTTTAAAATTATCCACCGCAACATAACTGACATCCGGAGTTTCAACTCTTTTATTGATGACTACTACCGGAACTCTCGCCTCAACCAATCTTTTTAATTGCTCCTCATTGCCAATAACATCCGCAAAGATAACACCATCAACTAAAGAAGTTTTAAAGTTGTCTTTGTTCCAAAAAATATGCAGATGCATATCTATTCCCTTGGAATCCAAAGAGAAACCAACCTCACGAATAATTTCAAGAGCATAGAAGGAATAAAAAATGCCTTCATAACCCTGAATAATCAATCCAAAAGTATTAAGTTTTCCTCCGGCTAATCGACGAGCAAAAATTAAAGGTTGGTAATTTAATTCCTTAACTGCTTTTGCGACTCTTTTTCTATTTGCTTCTTTTAAGGAAGAGGGGTTGTTGAGATATCGAGAAACTGTGGCAATAGAAACCCTTGCTTTTTTAGCAACTTCTTTTATCGTAATTTTTTCGAAAGGAACCATAAAGTCTTATTTACTTATTATCGCATCGCCTTCTTGAATAGTATAACCACCGCTTACTTCCTTTATATCGGCGGCGGAAATCTCTCTTCTTGTTTCAATAACTTGTGCTGTACCGATTTCCTTATCACCGCGCAAAATCTTTAGGCGAAAACCAGGCCTCATGCCCTTAGTCTCACCGATGTCAACGATAATAAATTTTTCTTCATGGTTTACGGCAACGATTTCCCCCCTTAACCCCTTCACGCCAGCGACATCGGGCTTAACAACAATCGGTGGCAACCCTACAGAGGCGGAATCTTGCTTTATAACAGTATTTGGATTAAGTGCCTGATAAAGATTATCCTGCAAATCCTGTAGCGCTAAGGCTTTCTGTTTGAGGATCCTCTCTATTTCAGAGATTCTCTTTTCTAATTTATCCTTCTCGCTAGTCATACCTTCAACACTTTTTTGAAGCTGTACTTTTTCTTTATTGGCAAGAACCAATTCTCTCTTAAGTTTTACACCACTTTTTCGCATCTTCATCGTTTCGTCGGTAAGATTCTTGCGAGCTTCTCTTTCGTTGACCAACTCTTTGCTAACAATTTCCAAGGCTCTTGTTTTAAATTGCACTTGATCCTCAACCTGCTTCTTCAATGCTTCTAGCTCATCAATCTCAAGGCTTAATTCTTTGTTCTTTTTTTCTCTTTCGGACAAGGTTATTTTTGCTGTGGTGAGTTTCTTGTTCATATCGTCAAGCTTAATTGACAATTCAGCCTTTGCCCTAACAAAATCTGCCCAATAGTCATCGGAACCAGCTGGTGCCTGTGATTGTGATGATGCAGACGCAACTCTCTCTGTAACTTGCACTTTAGGCTTTGCGTTAAGCTTTTCAACCAAAGCATCCTTGTCTTTAACAACATCTTTGTATTTGCGTCTAAGCGTAGCCCCTTCTTTTTCCATTTCAGCAAGCCTAGATTGCACTTTTGCCCACCGATCTTCCAAACTTCTTTTTTCTCGTTCCAAAGCGCTCAGTTGATTTTTTAGGGTGCTATTCTCTTGATTTAATTTTGTTTGTGCATTTTTAAGTGCCGCAATATCCTGGGTTAACGTTTCTTTTTGAGTATAAAAGGTGTACGCAAAATATCCCACACCAATCGTTATTAATAATAAAAGAACAATGATTATCTTTCTGCCCATAAAAACCTCCTTTTTCACTTTATGTATAGATTTACCTAATTATAACATATAAAAAACGGCTGTAAAGCCATCTTGTGAAATATAATTACTGTCTGCCTTCACCAATCCATTTTAAAAGCGGCATACGACTAACCACTTTTCTTTTATTGGTGCAAAGCTATGAAAGCAGCGCCTAAGGAAGTAGCTTTCTTGCTCAGCCCTGAAGCTACTATTTTGCAACCTTTCCTGCTTTCGTTTAGAGAAAAACTTTTTATCGCGCTAATGCATTCATCCAGAAAAAAATCGCCTGCTTCTTCTAAGCCTCCACCGACAACCACTACTTCAGGATTTAGCAAATTTATTAAAAATGCTATTTTCACCCCTAAAGCAAAAGCGCCTTCTCTTAATATTTCTCGCGAAACCTTATCTTTTTTCTTGGATTCTTTAAAAATACTTCTGAGGTCCAAACCTCCGGTCGACGTTATTTTTTTTATCAGCGAACTTTCTTTACCTAAAGATATCAGCTCTTTTGCCCTAGTTACCATTTCTAAATCTGCCGGCCAGCGCCTAAGAAAAGAAAATTCTCCCAATCGAGAGCTCATTAGCTTTCCCTTAGGATCCAAAAATGGCTCACCGGCTCCACCATATTTGCCCCGATAAAGCTTGCCGTCAACAACAATACCGCATCCGCTGCCAGAAAACATATAAACTAGGTTTTTATTCTTAGGAAAGCTCAGGCAATATTCTGCCCAAGCGCAAGCGTTGGCATCATTTTCAATAACAACACCAAAACCAAACTTTTTCTCTAAATGATCTTTTAAAGGCAGCGCTATTTGCGCATAAGAAGTTGCTTGGGTTTGGGGCCAATACACAACGCCCTTTTTCTTGTTAACGATCCCACCTAAAGCCAAACCAATTTTACTTATTTCTTCCTTATGCTTACTGGACTTATCAACAATTTCCTCAAGCAAACTAAGCAGAACCTCAATGGTTTCGTTAGCGGTAATCGTTTCTCTTTTCTTTTCAATCTCGGCAATAATTTTACCATCTTCTCGTAAAAGGATCGCGCGAGCATCAAAAAGATTTAAACCAATTCCTATAGAGTATTTATGTTTCATGCCAAATGTAAGTCCTTTGCCAAATTGATTTTATCAAATTACAAAACCATTTACAACCATTATTTCTCAATCATGAATTCCGACTTCAAGGCCTTAGCAGACGGTCGCGACTTCCAACGACGATGTATCCAGCCCCACTGCCAAGGATGCTTTCTAACCCACTGCTCAATTATTTTAGTAAACTTAATTGCGTTAACCAAAATAGTTTCTTCTTTCGTTTCTTTAATGGTAAGCGTTTCGCCAGGAAATATTTTCATGCAATGTTTTCCTTTTCCTTCACGATAGATATACGATGGCAAAATAACCGCTTTGGTTCTTAGTGCAAAAATAATCGGCCCAACTGGAGTAGCCGCTAATTTATCAAAAAATTTCACCCAAACCCCGCCGGTTCCAAAATTCTGATCCATTTGTATTAATACGCATTCATTGTTCCGAAGGGCTTTTATTATTCCGTTTACACAGTCACGACGAGGATAAGAAAAAATCGTTTTAACCCCAGAGTTGGTGCGTAAATTATGTAAATAATCTCCTGCTTTTTCATCGCGCATCGGACGAGCAACAACATTCACAGCAAAGCCTTCTTTAGCCAGTTTCAAACTCATTAAAGGAAAATTTCCTAAATGTGCAGTTAAAAAAATTACTCCGCGCTGCTGCTTCAACGCCGCTTGAAGATGTTCTCTGCCTTCGATGCGCACATTATTAAGAAGTCGTGGATTTTTTAAAAAATACAACAGCTCTAATCCGCCTTGAGCCATAAAAACAAAAAAATCACGCGTAATTTTTCTTTTTTCTTTAAGCGCCATCTTCGGAAAAGCTACTGATAAACTTTCTATTGAAACCTTACGATGATGAACTAAAACAAGATTAACGAGATTGCCCAAAACAGTACCCAGAATATAGCTCCATCCAGGAGGAAAAATTCCATGGAAAACGGTAAACGCCTTTAAAACAATAAAGGCGACTCTTCTTCTGATGTGTTTTATCTTTTCTTTACTCACTTTGCCAAAACATCTTTCGAGGTTGATTGTGCTATAATTATTAATTATAACACAACTTATAATTTGTATCCGAATTTTCTTAGGAGTTCTTTTCTGCTTTTTACATCGAGCTCAGTTTCAACTCCTTTGGGAGACAACCCATCGATCACACCTAAAATTCCCCTACCCTGTTCAGTTTGAGCAACGATAATTTCCAAAGGATTAGCTGTTGCGCAAAATATATGGCAGACCTCAGGAATTTTCTTAATTTGATTTAAAACATTTATCGGAAAAGCATTCTTTAAAAAAATAATGAAACTATGCCCACAACCAATACTTAAGGCATTTTCGCAAGCAAGCACACGCAAATCTTCGTCATTTGATTCAAGACGCAAAAGACATTTCCCTGATGCCTCAGAAAAAGCCAACGCAAATTTGATCGTAGGCACAGCCGTAACTAATGCCTCATAAATATCTTCGGCTGTTTTTATGAAATGAGACTGCCCGATAATAACATTTAATTCTTGCGGATTTTTTATCTTTACAATTTCTAAATCAATTTTCATCATTTCACCTCCCACAACTTATAACTTATAACTTACGACTGAATACTGCGCTTTATATCCACATGAACAATGCACTTGCCCAAACGTTGATAGCGTATCTTTTTTTCGATACTATCGGCAACGCCATGCGCTTCTTCTAAAGAAAGATTGGGATCAACTTCCACATGAAGAGAAATTATTCTATGTTGGCCGTAGCTGTGCGCTTGGATATCGTGCACACCTAAAACAGTTTCAAACGAATGCGCAATCGCCCTCACCTTTTGATAAACCTGCGGCGAGGCTCTTTTGCCAATAAGATTATCAGAGAACTCTTTGCCTGATCTTATTGCCCAAAAAATAATTATCAAAGCAATAAAAATTCCTAACCAAGAGTCTAAATTAACATTCGTCCTGGCAAAAATAAAACCAATTGCCACCACAAAGCTAGTAACAAAATCGCTATAGTGATGATACGCATCGGCTTTTAGAATCGCCGAACGCTCTAAGACAGATATTCGGTGCGTAATTGCACCTAATATCAATTTAATCGCTGCCGATATCAAAATAACTCCCACAAAAACAAAGTTAACGTTAACCGGCTCAGGAGATATTAAACGCGATGCTGCTGTTTTGAAAAAACCGACACCAACCAAAACAAGACCAATTGAAAGTATTAACCCCCCAACATCTTGCGCGCGGCCATGTCCGAAAGGATGTTTTCTGTCGGCAGGTTTTTTGCTTACACGCAAACTTAAAATTACAACAACAGTGGTTGCTAAATCGCTTAAACTATGTATCGCGTCGCTAATTATAGCAATGCTATTAGAGAGTACGCCTACAGTTATCTTAGCAACAGCCAAAATCAAATTGATCGCAATACTTATCCAGCTAATTCTTAACGCGCTAAAACGTTTATTCTTCATGATGAATGAAACCCAATCCTAATAAAAATACATAAAGAAATGAAACCATTCCCCCGTAAGCATTAAAAAAACTGCGCTGATCATTCAACGGTAATTTAAAATTCATTACACCTTCAAAGAAAACTTCGCTATTTTGTTTTTTTAACTTGTTGATATCTCCTTTAAAAGAAACCCATCCGCTAATGCCGGTATTCGCACATCGAGCAATGGAGATGCGATTTTCAATTGCTCTAAAAACCATTATCGCCAAATGTTGACTCGCTTGAGGCTCCCCCATAAACCAAGCATCATTAGTAATATTTATAAGAAAGTCACTCTCACTTGAAAAGTCACGAACCAAGTCAGAGAAAATATCTTCAAAGCAAATCAAAACACTAAATTTTTGATCACCGTAAGGAAAAACTACTATCTCCCTACCGCGATGCATGTCTCCTATAGAATTTATAACCGGAATGAAGGATAGATATTTCCTTAACGGAACATATTCACCAAAAGGAACTAATTTTAGTTTATCATAAAAAGCAACTAATTTTCCACTACTGTTAAATAACGAAGCTCGGTTATGAAATTTTCCATCATGTTGGATAAGTCCAATTAAGGAGCGTCGCTTTATTTCAGCAACAAACTCTGGTAAAATTTGACGATCATCATCTTTAATTACAAACGGCCAAGCTGCCTCAGGAAATATAACTAACGAGCCCTCCTCGGTTTGGCGGCTTAGTTTTTTCAACCTAGCTACTATATTTGACCCAGAAGATAAATTATACTTTTCGCTTTCGCCAACGTTGGGCTGCACTAAAGACAACGTCACTTCCCCTGAGGTAATGAAGGTATTTAACTTATAGTGTGAATAAGCCGTACAGAAAAATAGCACGCTCGCAACAAAAAACAACTTTTTAATAATATTTTTGTTTTTTGAAATAATTTCGAAAAACAAAACATTCACCATGACTACCAGAAATGATATAGACTTTACACCAAAAATATCCGCAATTTGAATGATATAACGATTAAGATATTGCGAATAACCAATATTGCCCCAGCTAAATCCGCACCAAATGTTCTCTTTTAAAAGTTCTAAAAGCACCCAAACTGATGCAATTGTCACTATCGCGAATCTTTTTTTAAAAAAATATCTCGCTAGAAATGAAAACATTACCGGATACAAGCAAAGATAACCTAACAAAAATATAAGACCGAGAATAGTAACATTAGCCACCCAAAAAATAATTGTAAAATAATAAATGGCTCCAAAAATAAACGCATTCAGAATGCTTGCTTTTTTTGTGGATCTGCTTAAAACATACAGAAAAGGACACAAAGAAAACCAAGTAAGAAAAAATAATTGGGGATGGTTAAAACTTAATCCGGTGAGTAAAGCGCTAATACTAACAAGGGCGATGCCTCTTTTACTTTCCACAGCACTTTTTATATTTTTTTCCACTGCCACATGGGCAAGGTTCATTTCTACCTACTTTTTGTTCAACTTTTTTTGCTGAAATCTCTTTTGAGTTCTCTTGCGCGACAGCACCTTTTTTCTTCAGCGGAGAATATTGCGAGTGAACAAAGTTTTTCGCACCTTCATCAAAAACACTTGTTTCCTTGCGGGTAATCTTTGCCTTAAAAACCATATCCACTATGCCTTCTTTGATCGAATCTATCATTTCCTCAAAGGCACCGTATGACTCCTTCTGATACTCGATTAACGGTTCGGTATTAGCATAACCGCGCAAATAAATTCCCTCTTTCAAAGAATCCATGATCAACAGATGCTCCTTCCAGCGAGAATCAATAGTCCAAAGGGCAACTGCTTTTTCCATATGGAAAAATTCTTCTTGGCCAGCCTCGCGGCTTCTATCTTCTAAAATACGCGATACCGTCGTCTTTAATGAAGATACTACCTCTTCGATTTCTGAATCATTAAATTCATTGGTCGCGATATCGGCATCAAACTTTTGTTTTAACCAATTCTTAAGACCAAGAAGATTTTTTTCTTCCTGGAAATATATTGGAACATCTTTGTCGATAACCTCATCAACCATATCTAAAATTTCTTCTCGTATATTTTCCTTGCTCAAAACCTGTTTACGCTGATAGTAAATAACTTCTCGTTGTTTATTCATCACATTATCATATTCAAGAAGATGCTTTCTAATTTCAAAATTATGCCGCTCAACTCTTTTTTGAGCAATTTCAAGTGACTTATTTATCAACGCGTGCTCTATCGGTTCGTCTTCTGGAAAACCAAAACGATCCATCAAAATATAAATTCTATCTGATCCAAATAAACGCATCAAATCGTCTTCTAGCGAAACATAAAAACGTGACGATCCGGGATCACCTTGACGACCCGAACGCCCTCTTAGCTGATTATCGATACGTCTTGCTTCGTGACGCTGAGTACCAATAACATGCAGCCCGCCGACTTCAATAACTTTCTTTTGCTCTTTAGAAAACTTATCCGCATATTCTTTGATAAGTTTACTGTATTCTTCTTTGTAATCCTGGTCGTCTTCAGAAAGATCACCTTTTCCCAAAAGATCTTTAACAAACGCTTCAACATTACCGCCTAAGACAATATCGGTTCCACGACCTGCCATATTAGTTGCAATCGTAATTTGCCCCAGACGTCCAGCCTGAGCAACGATCTGCGCTTCTCGCTGATGGTGCTTTGCATTTAGCACGCTGTGCGGAACTCCTTTTTTTGAAAGCAAAAAAGATAGAGTTTCTGAATCTTCTATCGACGTAGTACCAACCAAAACCGGTTGTTTTTTCTCATATGAATGCTCTATCTCCGCAATCACAGCATCAAATTTTCCCCGTTTAGTTTTATATATCCGGTCGGCAAAATTTTCTCTTGCTAAAGGGCGATTGGTAGGAGTAACTGAAACGTCTAAATTATAAATATGGCGAAATTCATTAGCCTCGGTATAAGCTGTTCCGGTCATACCCGCTAACTTTTGATACATTCTAAAATAATTTTGCAAGGTAACAGTGGCAAGTGTTTGGCTTTCTTGCTGTATCTTTAACCCCTCCTTGGCCTCTACCGCCTGATGAAGTCCATCAGACCACCGCCTGCCCGGCATAAGCCGCCCAGTAAACTCATCAACTATTACGACTCGGCCGTCTTTAGCAATATATTCACAATCGCACTTAAAAAAATTATGCGCTTTTAAAGCCTGAGTTACATAATGAATCCAGGTATTGGAAAATTTATCCGGAGTATCTTCGGCGATGCTCTTAATTCCAAGAGCGCTCTCGCACTTACGTTCGCCACGAGGAGTGAGATAAGCGTTACGGGTTTTTTCTTCGACGATCGCATCATAATTTTCTTCTAGCTCTTCAGGTTGCAAGCGCACCTCGCTACCATCTTTGTTTTTAATTGTAACCATCCCATCTTTTCCATCAAAACTCTGTATAACAAATTTTGTTTTCAGTTGCCTGACAGCTTTATCAGCATGGTAATATTTGTCGATCGAAACTTCCGCAGGACCAGAAATTATTAGCGGCGTTCTTGCCTCATCAACTAAAATTGAATCAACTTCATCGACAATAGCATAAAAATAATTTCGCTGTACCATTTCACGATGATGATTAACCATGTTGTCTCTTAGATAGTCAAAACCAAACTCATTATTAGTTCCATAAGTTATGTCACAATGATAAGCTGCGCGTCGATTGGCTTTATCGGTGTCCTGTTTGATTACTCCACAAGTCAATCCCAAAAATTCATAGATCGGAGACATCCAGTCTCGGTCACGACCAGCCAAATAATCATTTACAGTTATTACATGCACTCCTTTTGCGGTCAAAGCATTCAACGATGCGGAAAGTGTAGCCACCAGCGTTTTACCTTCGCCAGTTACCATTTCGGCAATTCTATTTTTATGCAGTACTATTCCACCTAAAATTTGCACATCAAAATGGCGCATTTTAATTGTTCGCCGGCCAGCTTCGCGAACCATCGCAAAGTAAAATGGCAATATCTCATCGAGAACTTTATCAACGCCAGCCCTATAGTCTTCATCAGACAAAGTTGATGTTTTATCTTGGATAATTTTTTTGTATTCGATGGTTTTTTCTTTAAAAAAGCTATCGGGCTTTTCTAATAATTGCGCCTCAAATGAATTAACTTTGCTAACAATTTTCGAAAGAATAGTGATTTCCTTTAAAGATGGTGTAGGAATTTCTTTATTCAACACGATATTAACTTCCGGCTTTAAAGAATTAATCTTTTTCTGAGAGTTGTTAAAAATTATTTTTTTTATCATTTAGTTATCCTCACTCGCATTGTTTTTAAGGTACGCGTAAATAAAAGCATCTATTTTACCATCTAAAACTGCTTTTGCATTAGATACTTCCTCATTCGTTCGGTGGTCTTTAACCATCAGATACGGGTGCAAAACGTAAGAGCGAATTTGTGAACCCCATTCAATCTTTCGTTTTCCTGTACTCATCTGCTCCATTTCTTTTTTATTCGCTTTTTCTTTTAGCTCATACAATTTTGCTTTTAGCACTTTAAAAGCGGTTTGTTTATTTTGATGTTGAGACCGTTCATTCTGACAAGCGGCAACAATCCCGCTGGGAATATGAGTAATCCGCACTGCCGAATCCGTAACATTAACATGTTGACCCCCTGCCCCTGACGAACGGTAAGTATCGATTCTTAAATCTTCAGCTTTTATGTCAATATCAATATTCTCTTTTACTTCAGGAATAGCATCGACTGATGCAAACGAAGTATGTCTACGTTTATTGGCATCGAACGGAGAAATCCTCACAAGTCGATGCACTCCTCGTTCTGAACGAAGCATTCCATAAGCACGATCACCTTCAATAAGAAAAACGATGCTTTTAACACCGGCCTCTTCGCCTCTTACCTCATCTAAAACCTTAAATTTAAATTTCTTTTCCTCGGCCCAACGCGCATACATGCGAAAAAGCATTCCTGCCCAATCACACGCCTCAGTCCCACCGGCCCCGGAATTTATTTCGATGATTACATTACTATGATCAAACTTTCCGGAAAATAAAATCCGCAATTTTAACTTCTCAACTTCACTACTTAAAAAGCAGACCTCCTTAGAAAGATCATCATCTAAAGACGCATCGGAAAGCGAAAGCAGTTCCGTTGACTCTTCTAAGCTATTGCTCAGATTATCCCAAGCATCAACATCGCTTTTGAGGCTTTTGAGCTGCTCCACAACACAGCTAGACTCCTTTTGATCCTGCCAAAAATTAGCTTCAGACATCCTCAATTGCAGCTCTTTAATGCGGGCGCGCTTTTGATCGATCTTAAGAAGCTGTTTTATGTTTTCTACCTCAAGGGATAGCCTATTTATCTCTTTTTCAATTTCTTCCATCACTAAAACTACATAAATCCTTTATTACGAAGCTCCATTTCAAGCTCTTCTCTTTTATCAGCATATTCCAAGGCAACATCAGCAGTAATTGCATCTTCTTCAACAAGCTTCAGCAAGCACTGTTTAAAGCTAGTCATACCGTAGACATCACCCTTTTCAATATATTTATATATTTCCCAAATTTTATTTTCCCTTATGAGCCGTGATACTGATGGGCTTAAACTCATCACCTCATAAGCAGGAACTAAGCCTGATCCATCAGCCTTAGGAACCAATCGCAAAGAAATAACACCTTTAAGCAAAGATGACAACTGATTCAAAACTAAGTGATGCTGATGAGGTGGAAAAAAATTTATTATCCTTTCAACCGTAGATGGAGCATTCACTGTGTGAATAGTTGAAAGAACCAATACCCCCGTTTCAGCCGCAGTAAGAGCCGCATGGCAAGTATCGGCATCGCGGATGTTGCCTATGTATATAACGTCTGGGGAATGCAACGCAAATTGCCGAAGCGCATCGTTATAGCTTAAAACATCTGTGCCGATCTCGCGCTGATTAATCAAAGCTTTTTTATCGTCAAATGTAAATTCAATCGGTTCTTCAATCGCCAAAATATGCTTACTGTAGTTTTCGTTCATGTACTCAATCATGCTAGCAATAGTTGTAGACTTTCCGCTGCCAGTTATGCCAGTAAGAAGCACAAACCCTCGCCTTTCCACACAAAATCTTTCTAACACACCGGCAGGTAAACCTAAGTCTTCAAACGTGGGAACACGCAAGTCAATTTTCCGAATAACCATCGCAAGACTTTCTCGCTGATAAAATACGCCAACACGAAATCGCCAATGCTCTTTGTGGTAAAAAGCAAACTCACAGCTCAAGTCTCTCTTTAGGTTTTCCTTCTCTCTTTCGCCAGTTAGATTTTTAACCGCTTTCTCAATCTCCTCTTTAGTAAACACTTCATCACCAAGCGTTTCTACATAAGAACTAATTCTGCCCCTTAGGGGACTACCCGTTCGTATAAAAATGTCTGACGCATTAACATCAATCATCTTGTCTAAAATATCACTTATATTCATCTCATCTCCTGGCATAACCTTCAGGCACAACTTTGCTAAAATTATACCTGGTTACACAGATTTAATACTAATCGCAATGATTAAAAATGTCTCCACCTTAATTACTGCAATCGCCCTTTAATTTCGGCCACCCTTAATTGTATCATATCTTTAATTCTCTTCTTTAAATTTATTGCGCTATTTTTTATGTTTTAGCTTCGCAATTACATGCCCTCAATAGCCACTTCTTTAAGTAATCGGCCTGCCCCAAACCAAAAATCATTCCACTACTAAAAAATAAACATACATCAATAATAAAAATCGCACTCATATTAATATATTTATTCCAAGGCAAAATGCCCCAAAGCATCTTTGAAAAAAAACCAATCATAAGACTGATCACGACTACTTTTACAAATTGCGCTGGGGTGTTTTGCCAATCAATAGCTCCAATTTGTTTTAGCAAACACTTATACAATAGAAAGCAATTAAACACTGCAGCTAAACTACTAGCAAGGGCTACACCGCCAATTCGTAAATGAAACATCAGCGCTGCGCTTAAAATCACATTAACAACCAGTGATAGCGCCGCCAATTTAGCGGGGATTGCGGTATTCTTAAGCGCGTAAAAGGCGCTAACAAAAAGCTTTGTCATGCAAAAGAAAAATAAACCAAAGGAATAGAAAAAAAACACCGAAGAAGTAATCGCCAAAGAATGTGCGTCGAATTCACCTCTTTTAAAAAGAACATCGATTATGCCTTCTGATAAAAAAAGAAAAACAAATGTAATCGGCACAACGAAAAAAACAATATTTTGAAAAGAAAAAACAAAAAGCTTTTTAAAATCATCCATCTTAGATTGCTTGTGATATAGAGATAAATCAACAATCGCAACGCGCGTAAGCGGCAAAACAATTAGAGCAAGTGGCAATTGTATCAAAACATTGGCATAAGTAATTGCCGCCAATGCCCCAACCCCAACAATCACACTTAATGAAGAAAACACCGTGTCAACAATCACACTTAAATGGTAGATTACGCTCGACCAAACTCGGGGTAAAAATAATTTTACCATCCGCAAAATAACCTTATCTTTAAAGCATTCCTTGATTCTAAATTTAAAAATAAATCCCGATCTCCTAAGCGCCACAAAAGGGAAAACAATCTGCAATATTCCTCCAACTAAAACACAAATAACAAGTATATATTTTCGTAGCGAATCAGCAAAAAATATTATGCCAATAATAAATGAAATATTTAAAAAAACTGGGTTTATCGCCGGAATAAAAAACTTCTTCAACGAATAAAGTATTGAAGTAAAATTAACTGCCAATCCAATAAAAAACAGATAAAAAAAAGTTATCCTAGTAAAAGACACCGCCAAAGCAAACTTTTCACCATCGGCGATAAAACCTGGAGCGATCAATGATACTAAATACTTGCCGAAAATCATACCAAGCAAACTTGTAATTAATAAAACTACAGTAAAAAGTGAGATCAAATGGTTGCCAATCTTAAACAATTCTTCTTTATCGTCTTGATATTCAGAAAGAACCGGAACTGCTACCGCATCACCAAAACCCTCTCCAAATACACTACGAAAAAGATTCGGAAGGCGAAAAGCCACTATAAAAGCTTCTAAAATTGCTCCTGTACCAAAGAAATTAGATATTAGAACAAGACGCACCAGCCCCAAAACCCGAGAAATAAGTGTTCCCAGACTCAAAATGGAGGTATTTTTAATAATTTTTTTAAACATAAAACGCTTGACTTTTCATTACGATTCCTATAAAATCCTTAAATAAACCACGTGAAAAACTAGGTTTTGACGAGGTAAACAAGGAGTAATTATGCCACAAAGAAGAACAGCCAAAAAAGAACTAAGAAAAACAGTAAAAAGACGCCAAAGAAACCTGGTAACGAAAAAAAAGATTAAAACTGCTGTCAAAACCCTTAAAAAGGTAGTTGAAAGCAAAAAAAGCGACGACAGCCAGGAAAGCTTGAAGAACGTTTACAAGATGCTAGACAGGGCAGCATCTAAAAAGGTGATCCACCCTAACAAAGCTGCAAGAAAAAAGAGTCGCCTTAGCGCACTACTCAAAAAAACTAAGTCTTAAGCAATTTCACCAAAAGCACTTCAATAGCAAGCCGGGCTTCTATGCCCTTTTCTTTTATGGCCCTATCGGCTTGCCAGAGATATTTAAAATATCGATTTTTGTTTTTTGATTCATAAAGATATGATATCTTGCTAACAAGAATTCCTAAGATCAAAGGGCCCAGATCTCTGCCTTGATTCCGATTATTAAACAGGCCATCTAAACTGTATAAGGCTGATTGTAGATCATTCCTACGCAAGCTCATTCTAAAATCATCAATCGTCGCCGCAACACGCATTGAGCCAATTTTAAAAATACACGCGTTCTTTAAAGCAAAGCTGAAAAATTCATTAGATGTGGTTTTCTTCTCTTTCGCAAAAGCACTATAGTCTTTTTCAATTTCCAAAATAACATGCGTTGTTAAAAGCACCCTTTTAATATCTTGAAAAAGAAAACCCTTGATCTCCTTAGGCAATAAATCAGCGTTTTTAAAAACTACTGCCCTTTCTTTATCAAAAGAAAAAGTAAAAATCTTCTCCTGTAAAGATTTAAGGCTAACTTCCTTACCGTAAAATGTGAAAATATTAAACGAAGCATCTTTGCCTTTAAGTATTTTTTTCTTTATATTATCGATAGCAAGTTTACGCTGTGTAAAATTTGTTCCTGCAACTAAAAAAAGTCTTTCTCTAACAGTCATTATAATAAATGGGTATAAAAAAAACGGATACACGCAAAGATTAAACTATCAGCATGAATCCGCATTCAGAGTATAATAATTTTTACCACCGTTCTACTACTACCTCAGATATTCTTCTTACGGTATCTTCGATCAACTCAACTTGAGCGGCTGCTTCGCTTTTTCTGTTTGGTCCTGAAAGAAAATAGCTAGTTTGCCCAACCACTTTTTTAGTATCAAGCATTGCGCCTGAAGAATCACTAAGCTTAACAGTAACACGCAATCTTAACCGCTGCTCCTTGACATCGTCGCTGTCAGTATAGCGAAGGGCAGTTTTTTCATAATTATCAACTTTACACTCAAGAACCAGGGCCTCATCTTGGGTGCTTACAACTTTAAAATGGCCATCAGTGTTGAATTGGTTAACTAATGAATTGGTCAGCTTCTTCTCCAATAAAAGAGGAAAGCTATTGTAGTTGGAATAATTTCTCGCCTCAGAAGTAATATTGACTTTATTCTCTACCGGAACGATAAAGATTTTATTTTCACTATAAGATGACGCCATCGTAGAGTAGCCACAACCATATAAATTTAAGACTAGTATGGTCAAAAAAAACAATTTAATCATTGTCGTGCATTTACCCTTTTTATCCCTTTTTGCGCTCTTTGAACATATTCGCTATCGGAATAACTGTTTGCAACAATTTCATAATACATTTTGGCAGCTTCATACTTTTTCTGAATCTCATAAAAACGACCGACATCAAAATTTTTCTTGGCCTCCTGATTTCGTAATTCCTTAAGCTGTTCGGCCGCTTGAGGAGCAATTTGAGCATCGGGATGGCTGCTAATGAACTCGTCTAAGCGAGCGGTAGCGTCATTGATCGAAGTCGAATCGTAATCCTCTCCGTAAGAACCTTTCGCGGTTGCCTGAGCAAGTTGATATTTTGAAGGAGCAAACCATTCGCTATTGGGATAATTATCGATAATCTTTTGAAAAGCTTCTCCCGCTTCATCGTAACGGTTCATTTGAAAAAAAAGCATACCCAACCTATACTGAGCGTCTGGAGCATACTCTGAATAAGGCATCTTATCAATAAGATAGGAAAAAATTTCAATTGCAGGATGTTCAACAAAATCATAAACGGATACTCCGAGCATTTTCTTTCTTTTGCGGTTTAGGTAAAAATCACCGATATCATTTATGCGCTGGACTATCTCATTTATTCTTTTGCTATTAGGGTAGCTATCTATAACCTTTTTATACTGCGAAAAAGCGGCATAAGGTTTTTTTAGTTCTTCTAAGCACCTGCCAAGATAATACTGGCTCTCAGCAGCTTCTTTTGCTTCAGGATAATGCGCAAGAATTTTGCGAAATTCTCCATAAGACTTCTTGTATTGATTAGCTTTAAACTTCTTTAGTGCCGCCTCATACTGCAAGGTCGGAGTCGCAGCGGGTGAATAGCCAGGATTTTTCCATTCATTTGTTTTAGGTGACCAAATCCAAAAAGCGTAGCTATTAATCGAAAAAAAGCAAAAAATTAGGGCAAAACATATTCTTTTCATAGGAGAAAATATATCAAAATAAAGGGTTTTTGTCAAACCGTTCGTGTTTTTTTAAAAATCAGCAAAATCAGCAAAAAATAAAAAGCAATCAGCTGAGCTACTGTGGCCCGAAAATGAAAAAAAGAAAATTTTCCACCGCCAAGAAAACCTGTCAACATAATAAAACCTGAAACCAACCAAGAAAGAACCACCCCCAATGATTGAGCAAAAAATGTTATCGGAGACAAAACAATCATTACAAAATTTATTGTTAAAATCATTGCAAAATAAGGGATTAGCGCAACATTGTACAAAATAGACATTAAATAAACCCTGCCAAAATAGTATGCTATTAGAGGTGCCGTAAATAGTGCGACGCAAGTGGAAGAAAAAATGATTTGTCGTATGTAATTTGCAACTACTGGCTTTATAGTTTTCGGATGAAATATTTCATATCCGATAATCAAAGAAAAAACGGCCAAAAAAGAAAGCTGAAACCCCACTTCGAATAAGACCATCGGATTAATCACCAGCGAAATCAACCCCGCCAAGCTTAAAGAATTAAAGGAACTTACTTTTCTTTGTAAAAAAAATCCAAAAACAAATACAGCATACATAGCTACCGCCCTAACCGAACTTGCGCTTGCGCCAGTAATGATCGTATACGAACAAAGAAAGACAAGCGAAATCAACAGCTTGCTCCTAAATTTTATTCCCAACACCCCTAAAATAAAAAATACTGCTAGCGTCGTAATCCCCATGTGCAAACCACTTATCGCAAGAAGATGGGCAACCCCTGCGTTTATGAACACTTCTTTATCATTACCTAATAATTCTCTACGGCCCAAAAAAACTGAAGACATAAAACGATAAGCCTGGTCACTAAGATTGTTTTTAAAAACCGACATCGTATAATTTGTAGCCGCTATAGCGCACTTATTCCAAAATGATGAAGGTAGTGATTTAATGGCGGCATCTTTTTTAATCCAAAGAGTATAAAAAGGACGGCCCTGGTAGTTGCGGCAGGATATTTTATATTTAGGACCGACGCCATCGACCCCTACTCTATATGTGCGTAAATATTCTAATTGGCGGGTATAATCAAAAACCTTAACCTTTTTTTGTAGGGGCAATTCATGAATTGCTCTTATAATAGCATAACAGGTATTACGGGTAGATTTTTGTTGCGGAATGGTGATGATTTTAATGGCTATCGGGCAGATATTTGAGGACGCGATAAATCGCGTCCCTACAAGATCATCAATAACACGACTTTGTTTTATCACCGGAATCGCCCAAACCGCACCAAGACAAATAAATAACAATAAAATAAAAATATCTGAACGTAGGGGCGAAAGATTTTTCGCCCCTACAAAAAACATACAAATCACCGCGACACCAACAAACAACCAAAAATTAGAAAAATAAAACCCTAAAACAATACCTAAGCCAAAGCTAACAAAAAAAAGGGGGGCCATTTGCCAGACATTTTACATCACAAACAATATTATGTCAATATATGGCAATTATCCATATTTAATGTCATATTAAAGTGGATATGCCTTTGGCCGTATTTTAGAAAACAACCAAGTCTTTAATTGATTCTATTTTTTTGTCGCCGATTCCTTTTACATTTTTTAAATCTTGGTATCCGGCAAAAGGCCCATTCTGACTGCGGTATTGAATTATAGCAAGGGCGATTGCCGGACCAACACCGGGCAAGCTTTGCAATTGTTGATGCGATGCGCTGTTTATGTTTAGCGTTGTCTCTTGTTGCATTTGGGAGGATTGTACTGGAAGAGGATGTTTTTTGATTTGCCTTAAACCAGCGCCAACGAGAATAATAAGCCCAATGCATAAAAGAGCTTTACGTTCGTTGAGAGTAAGATGCAGCATTTAACCAACTATGTTAACGATTTTACCGGGAACATAAATTATTTTTTTGGCGGGCCGACCATTAAGAATGGTCTTAACTTTTTCTAGCTTAATTGCCTTTGCCTGAATTTCTTCTTCGCTAGAATTGGCATTAACCATTAGCTTCCCGCGTACTTTACCATTTAATAAAACAGCTAATTCAATTTCCTCTTGATATAAATATTTTTCCTCAAATTTTGGCCAAGTTTTAGAAAAAATTGAAAATTTATTTCCGAAAGAGGCATTTATCTCTTCGCTAACATGGGGAGTAAACGGCGCAAGCAATAAAGATATGGTTTCGACTGACTGCTTTAAAATATTTTTTCTCAACTTGCCGTCGCCAATACTTTTATACGTTTGGTTGACAAGCTCCATAATCCTACTTATCGCGGTATTAAATTGAAAACTTCCTTCTAAGTCGACAGTAACTGATTTTATTGTTGAATGAATCTTGCGTAACAATTCTTTTTCACAGGTTCTAAGCTCGCCTTCGTCTGGGGCCTTATACTCAGAAAGAATATCTACAAGACGAAGAACGCGTTGGATAAAACGCCGGCACCCTTGCAAGCCCTCATCCTGCCATTCGGCATCTTTTTCGGGTGGCCCCATAAAGAGAATATATAAGCGCATCGTGTCGCACCCATATTTCTCAAGTATATAATCCGGAGCAACAACATTGCCTTTTGACTTTGACATTTTTGCGCCGTCTTTTACAATCATCCCCTGAGTAAACAATCTTTTAAATGGCTCCGGAAAATTAGTTTCAACCACCCCCAAATCAATAAGAAATTTATAAATAAAGCGCGAATACATCAGGTGCAAAATAGCATGTTCGACTCCTCCGATATATTGGTCCACAGGAAGCCACTTAGATACATCTTTCGTGATAAATGCCTTATCGTTTTCTTTAGGAGATATATAGCGCAAATAATACCAGCTTGAATCAACAAAAGTATCCATCGTGTCAGTTTCACGTCGAGCTTTGCCTGCGCATTTGGGACAATTGGTTTCTTTAAAATCATCAACATAAGTTAAAGGGGACTGCCCGGTGGGCAAAAATTCTACGTCTTCAGGAAGCCTAACCGGTAAGTCTTTTTCCGGGACTCCGACCTCACCACAATCATCACAATAAACGATTGGAATTGGTGCTCCCCAATAGCGCTGCCGCGAAATAAGCCAGTCGCGTAACTTATACTTAACTGTACGCTTACCTATATTGTTGCTCTCCATATATTCTGCAATTTTTGTTTTAGCCTCTTGGGAGCTGATCTTGTTAAAATCGCCGGAATTGATTAAAATACCTTCACCTTCGTAAGATTGTTTTAGAGAACCAACGCCGTCGTCGACCCCTGCGGGTTTGGGATTAGAGATTACCTCTGTAATTGGTAATTTGTATTTCTGGGCAAATTCGAAATCTCGTGAATCATGCGCGGGAACACACATTATTGCCCCCGTTCCATAACCAGACAGAATATAATTAGCAATCCAAATTGGAATTTTTTCTTTGGTCATCGGATTAATCGCATATTTTCCGGTAAAAATGCCCTCTTTTTCAAAATTATCCATAAGCTTTGCTGAAACCGGATTATTCTTTGTTTTCTCAACAAAAGCTCTTATATCTTGATTATCTAAAAGTTTTTCGATGAAAGAATGCTCCCAGTTTAATGCCACAAAAGTCGCACCGAATATTGTGTCAACTCTGGTAGTAAAACATTTCAATTTTTCATCACTTCCATCAACAGCAAAATCAATTTCAACACCCCATGATTTACCGATCCAGTTTTCCTGCATTAGGCGTACGCGTTGCGGCCACAAATTGAGATGTTCTAAATCATCCAAAAGCCTATCGGCATAATCAGTAATTTTGAAAAACCATTGCCTTAGCTTTTTCTGCTCTACATCGGTTGAGCAGCGTTCACACTCTCCATTGATCACTTGCTCATTAGCCAAAACTGTCTTGCAAGAACAACACCAATTAACTGCCGCTTCTTTGCGATAAGCTAATCCTTTTTCGTAAAGTTTTAGAAATAACCATTGTGTCCATTTATAGTAGTCGGAAAGACAAGTTGTGATCTCTCTTGGCCAATCGTAACCAATCCCCCAACTATTTAGCTGCTCGGTAATTCTTTTTATGTTTGTGGCAGTCCAAGCTTTGGGATGAATCTTTCTCTTTATCGCTTGATTCTCAGCCGGCAGGCCGAAAGCATCCCACCCCATTGGGCTCAATACGTCTAAACCCTGCATTATTTTAAATCGACTCACGGCATCGCCGATAACATAGTTACGGGCATGACCAACGTGTAATTCGCTAGAAGGATAGGGAAACATAACCAAGCAATAGCATTTTTCCTTTTTGTTGTTTTTAACATCAACATTAAAAATACCTTGTTCCTTCCAGAAATCCTGCCATTTTTTATCAACGCTCTTGTCATATTCCATTGCGATACAATCTCCTTACTGCCTTTAAATTTCTTAGGTCATCGCCTTCTTCTTTTTTAGGGGTTTCTAAAATAAAAGCCGTTTTCTTAAAACAAGGGTGATTAATAATCAACTCAAACCCTTTTTTACCAATATATCCTTTTCCTATATCAGCATGACGATCGTGGCAAGAGCCCAGCTTTTCTCGGGTGTCATTTAGGTGAATAACTTTAACCCGTTTAATACCGACTTCCTTATCTATTTCACTTAATAGAACGTCTAACCCCTTTGGATTATTAATTTCATATCCTGCCGCCCAAGCATGTGCAGTATCTAAGCAAATTCCAACTCTCGAAGAAAAATCGATTTCTTCTAAAATATTTCGCAAGTGAGAAAAAGTATAACCGAGCCAACTTCCACTACCCGATGTGTTCTCTAGGAGAATTTTTGTTTTAACTCCTTTGGTTTCTTTTAAAACTGTTCGCAAAGCTTGTGCAACTTTAAGCAACCCCTGCACCTGGGTACTGCCTTTGTGCGATCCCGGATGAGTTACTAGATACTCGGCTCCTAGTTTCTTGGCTTCGGTCAAATCAGAAATGAACTCGCGTATAGTGATTTTGTGAAAATTCACTCTCTCAGAAGCTAAATTCAATGTATACGGAATGTGAATAACCGCTGGTTTTATTTTTTCTTTCTTAACTCGGCGTTTAAATTCTTCTATATCTTCTTCACTTAAATGCCCTTTTCTCCATTGACGAGGATTGCGAGTGAAAATCTGCATGGTATTACACCCAAGCTTTTTTGCTCGATTTACTGAGTTGTAAATCTTACCGGCAGTTGATACATGCACTCCTAAATTTAACATAATCAGAATTAAGTTGTCGGAATTAAGAATTAAGTGTAATGGAGCTGAGGGGGATCGAACCCCTGACCTCATGGCTGCCAGCCATGCGCTCTCCCAGCTGAGCTACAGCCCCGTCATTATCTAGCGCTAATAAGAGAAATCATACAGATCTTACCATTTGCATAATAAATTGTCAATTGACAGAAAAAAGGCCCGATGTTATTATTGGACGTATTGTCGATCGTGCATCAAACCTTTTGCCGGAGTGGTGGCAACAACCGTCACGTAAGTGACTTTGGATAAGCAGTCTTGGTTGTTCCCACGTGTCCTGGTGATATGAAAAAAAAGTGACCGAGTTTTTGTTTTGCTAGCGATAACACATCAAACCTTTTGCCGGAGTGGTGGCAACAACCGTCACGTAAGTGACTTTGGATAAGCAGTCTTGGTTGTTCCCACGTGTCCTGGTGATATGAAAAAAAAGTGACCGAGTTTTTGTTT
>JAAEQW010000255.1 GCA_024231025.1 Candidatus Omnitrophota bacterium | reverse complement strand
GTTGACGGATATATCATAGAAACAAAGGACGGTAAAAAGAAAGTTATCCCAAAAAGCAAGCTAAATCCAAGATGATAGGCACCAACAATAACAATGCCTTCCAGTTGTCGCTATCGCGCCAGCTCGGCTGAAGGCTTGCGTTATAACAGTGCCGCATAATGGATTTTATGTTAAGTGCAATTGTTTTGTGGCTTAATATATATCAACTAATTAAAACCATAGCAGATTCAAATGACCCTATTTAACTTGATAATCTCTTGGATTGTTTTTGGATTAATAAACTACCTGATTGTTTTGTTAAAGCATAAAAAGGACTGGATGAGAGAAGGAGATCAAGATATGTTCATTTTGACTCTTATACCAGCTTTAATTTTTGGCCCAATAGCCCTTTTTTTTAATCTTGTTAATTCTAAAGGGAAACCATTTTAATTTTTGTCGCATAAGAGATCTTATATTAATTATGACAGAAGAACGAAGGAGCGTGTGATAAACTATGGTCATGAAAAAAAACTCACAGCAGCAACAATACATCATTGATGAAATGAAAAAATCGACCATCAATGAATTTCGATACCACTATCAGAACTATGATATCGGTTTTGCGGCTAATTTCGTACCCCATGAGATGTTTCTCGAAATTGAAGATCTTCAAGAAGCGTTTGAAATAGGCATGAGCGAAAAAGAAAAACAGATGATAGAAGGTGATAACATGAGCGACTTGTTTCGCGAGGCATTGGGAGAATTATTCCTTGAAAAGATCATCATGTTTAAAGATAGCAGTACAGTTGCTGTGACGCAGAAAGGTGAGGACATGTTTATTGTCCCTGATCGCATGTATAAAACACCGTGATACATCGTTCAAAAACGACCCGTTGTTTAAGTGAGCCAGCATATTAAAAACGGGGCTTGGTTCTAACTTCGGCCACCTTGCTAAACCAACCTGCACCAGTACAGCTATTTTGCTAATTTTATAGCCTTATTTTTGTACTGAGTGTTAGTCGTAAATCAATTGGCCGAACTTAGAACCAAGCCCTACTATTTTAACATTATACTTTTTCAATCTGTTTGGAATAGTAGGGCTAACCAATGTAAATTCTTGATGAAAGAGAGAATAATTATGGATTACGATAAAATAATGCAGGATCTTTCAAATCTTGAAAAAGATATGGAAAAAATCAGTACTCTATTCTTAGGTGCTATTAGTTATCTCGAAAAAGAGCTTGCTAGAAAAATTAACAAAGAGGGTGCTGTGAAAGTATTTGATATTGCTAATGTTAAAAGGGAACGTATTGGTAACACTCCTAGTACTTGTGAGGATAAATATCAAATAGGATTTAATGTATCCCTAACGCTTAATGATGAGACTTTTAAATACGTTGATGATTCTATGCACCTGATGTGGACTAGCAAAAGAGAATGCGCAAGGGAGAATGTAGAACTAATGTATGGAGAGACGGATCGTTTTTACCTAACAACAGGTAATCAATCAGGATTAGATAATCTTCACAATAAGATCATGATGTTTATCGAGAAAAAAATAAAAACTAAAGGCAATGAGTTTGCTTTGAAAAATAATGATTAACAGGCCTTTTTTGCAATGTATTTTTGAGTAGTTGCCGGGTACGTACTAAGGGCGTAACCCGGTTTTCGTAAATAGAGGGCAAACCCCGTTTTCCTTAATTTAAGCAGGATTATTGTGAAATTTTCGACAGAATGGACGGTGAAGAAACTGCACGCACCAAAGAGCATTGGCTAAAAATCCGAAAAGATGCTCACGAACCGGTTGAGCTTGAATTTTAATAATGTATTCGATTTATTAGAATCCTGCATGGATGCCTATGAAAGTAAGTCGAATAATTGGCATGCTTCATATGCCCCCAAAAGTAGTTGACACTTTTTTTGAATACACCACGATAAAGGCGCACTGGTCCATATCAGCGAAGCTCACCTTACGCGGCAGTCGTTGTGAACGGTTCCTGACTGAAGCGCGGAACCG
>JAAEQW010000254.1 GCA_024231025.1 Candidatus Omnitrophota bacterium | reverse complement strand
TTAGGTAAGAGAGAGCGGTTTTCGGACGCACGACATTGCGGGAGAGAAACGGTTTGGCTGACTTATTTCAGATTTCACGCCTGGTGCGAGATGAGGTTAACATTAAAAATAAGGATATGCGGTCGTAATAGGACAAAGGTGATGTCTAAATCTGTGGAGTTACTGTACCAGTGCCCTTTGCCGTATTTGCCAAAAGATTTGGATGCTGCTTCTGAGTCCCCATCGATCGTTACTCCTAACCATTATTCTAATTCATAACTTTTTACGAAAAAACCTGGCTTTATGAAAAACCATATTTGGTAACTTGTTACCCCCCGTATCTTCTGCCGATTATCCTAAATTTATCTTCGAGTTCATACGTATGTTAATCGTAAACTGGTTAATGGCTGGACCGGGCATATCTTCCTGAAAAATCGATTAGTTGTTTATATCCTGCGAACACTCTGCGCCGTGTATTACATCAGTTTTTTTGGGCTAGTCATTAATTATTTTATGATTAACTTACGTATAAACCCGAAGATAAGTTTAGAATACTCCGTGCGAAGTCATCAGTCGGCGTTGCTTGGCCGCTTGTTCACTTTTGAGGTGCGGCGCATTAACCAAATCCTGTAGCAGTTGAAAGGTGAATTTTACCAGACTTTTCTGAATAGTTTACCGGTTTTGGTAAAAGCAAATTTTTTCAAATTTCATTTTAATGTATCGGTCGATATTGAAAATTATTCTTTTAATTTTCGTTTAGTGTGTTGGTCGGTACACTATTCAGAAAACTCTGTTAGAAATTTAGCTTGCGTTTGCTATAGTATTTGACTTATGCGAAGTGAACCCGATGAAATAGGGTAGCTGGACGAGCTGGGCATCGGTCGGCATTGCTTGGCCATTTGTTCGCTTTTGAGGTGTGGCGCATTAACTAAAACTTTGTAGCAGTTGAAAACTGAATTTCTACCAGAGGTTTTTCGAATAGTGTACTGGTTCAGCAAAAAAGTAAAACTTTTTTCATATCCTTTATAGTAGGTATGTATACCTAACGCGTATTGTTAGCTTAGCAATCTATAGAGTGCGGTTCTAATTTACTAACCATTATGCTAATTCACGGATTTTTCAGCTAAATTTCAATAACATATTCGATGTTGACCTATATGGAAGAAATAACTGGCATTCGAAAGAGTAGCTCTAGCTAGATTTCTCACATATATAAAAATGGCGCGTTTTGTTTGGGGTTTCATTTTCGATCAATAAATATTGTCAAAAAAATTTGTCGTTAGCATATTGTATAGTTAAAAATGTATGGACATTTAAGCTTCCAATGGATATGATAGCGCGTTGGTAAGGGCGGTTAGGCAAGAGAGAGAGCGCCTTTCGGACGGATGGTGTTCGGCCGATCTATTTTTAGATTTCACGCGAGATGAGAGGTTGACGTTAAAAACGTGGATATACGTTCGCAGTAGGACAAAAGTGACGTCTAAACCTGAGGAGTTACCGTATTAGCATCCTTTGCTGTATCTATCAAAAGACTGGATAGTGTTTGTCGGTCCCCATCTACTCCTAATTATTATTTTAAAATTTTTAC
>JAAEQW010000253.1 GCA_024231025.1 Candidatus Omnitrophota bacterium | reverse complement strand
TGATAATGATTCTTAATTTTAATTTAACAAAGTTTCAAGATTCAAGTTTCAAGTTTTAGGTTTTCTTTAAAAACGAGCATTCTAGTCTGAAAATCATTTTAGCAGTTTTTTCTAAGTTTTTAAAAAAATTGAACATTTTAGGTGTGCATTTCAGGCCAATGATCATTTTTAGATTATTGGATAAGTCATGGACTCCTAGATTATCGGTTAAGTTATGGATTTCTAGATTATCGATTGGGTTATGGTACTTTTAATCATAATTTTTTGCTGCTAATTTGAAATTATAATCTGAGAATCATTTCAGGTTTACAGTACGTTAGGAGTGACTTTTCTAAGGATCGAGAATGCTAGTATGGAGGTCCGGCCCAAGGGTCAGCCGATTTCGATGAAACTTCCTGTGGTGAAACTAGAAGTCTTTTGAAGAAGATTGGTGCATGTTTCGCTGGAATCGGCCCACTGGGTGCCGAGCTGTGAGCCTCCAAACATGGTGCCCTCTGTGAAAAACGCCAAATTGCTATCACTTCATTCTCCGACTTTTATCTCTGCAACGCGGCAACGCATCGGCATGGTTCATGGCTTATTCGAAGCATACTTACAACAGCTATCGAATGCTATAGGTCCGGTTAAGATCGACCCTCTTGTTGCCGAGATGCAACGAAATGAACACATCAAATGGCGATTTTCGATAAGCATTTTTTCACTAAAACCGAAATATATAAAAAACCTCTCGGTCGACTGCTTTAATTTTCTAGGAGGTTATGCT
>JAAEQW010000252.1 GCA_024231025.1 Candidatus Omnitrophota bacterium | reverse complement strand
TAAACGAAATTGAAATTGGGCATTTTTGTAAAAAAGTCGAAAATCATTCATATGAGCAAAAAAAATCGAAAAATCAGAATTTCTGGACAAATCAAGCAGAACTCGATAGAGCTCAGTGAGGCGATTCAGATCATGTATGAAACATTACAATTTATTTCAGCATTTTATGGTTTTTCAGTAAAAAATTTATATTTTTTCAAATTATGAATTTGCATGTACGTAACTACTCACATGGACTGCATCAGCTCCGTTCATGCTATTTCATACGTATATACTAATATGGCTTCCAAAAGTGAGAAGAAAGGCCTGAAAGGCCTACCAAATCCACTGGAAGGGTTTGGGTAATCAGCAACTACCCGAAGCTGAGCAAAATCGTGCTTTCATTGCTAATTATTCCTGCCACTTCTCCACCAGCTGAGCATGCATTTGGTCATTGTAGGTTGGCAACTGGCGCCTGTCGTGGCCACTTGCAGGGGTTCAACTTGGAACGTGAAGTAATGCCGCAGCTGAGTGAACAGTTTATTTAGTCAGTGATATACTTCAGTGATTTCTGCTGTGTTTGAAACCATATTCTGATGTGATACTTCAGCTGGTCAACTGTGCCATACCTAAACTGGTCAACTGTCAGATTTAACAGTCAAGCCAATAAATGCCATTGTATATTTTTTGGGCCAATAAATGCTAATAGATGCCAGTAAATGCCAGTAATTTTTAAAGCCTAATGGTACCAATAAATGCCAGCCATTATATTTCTGAACAACTTGGGCCAAGCCATTATCAGGGCATCACTGAAATGTTGGGCCAAAAGAACACTAAGCTTGACTTCTCTTTAAACGTTTGGTATGACTGTCAAAATATACCATCCCTTTCAGCGTGAAAATTCTCTAAAAATTAAAACTTGTGTTAAGATTATGGGACTCTGAATCCCAAAACCCCAAACACTCGAGTGATACCGAACTGAAACCGAAAGTCGGAAAAGAACTT
>JAAEQW010000251.1 GCA_024231025.1 Candidatus Omnitrophota bacterium | reverse complement strand
CCCTGCCAAAAAATGCCGTCACGATAATTCATATTATGTAAACCGGGCACAAAGCACGCCAAAACTTAACAGCACTTTTCACGCCAGGCTAGGCTGTACCAGTTCCGAAGTTTGTGCCTTTAACCCAAGCCTGTTTTATGACGCTAATGGTTTTTTTTGATTTGTATTGCGCTAATGGCGTTACCCTGCGGGGCAAGGTAGTTAACCTTTTTTAAAGAGGTAACGTCTCTGTGCTCGGGCTCCAGCCCGGCCAAAAGCATGCCGGGCTTCCGCTCCCTGCGAGCAGAGCCAATCTAATTTTATAATATAGGACATGAATTACACATAAATTGACAGGTATAAAAAAACACTTACACAATTAAATTGATTTGTTGGATTGTTTTTGCCCCTCCATTTTCCGTAAGGGCAATACCGGTTTGAGCAACCTTGGCCAGAGCATGAGTGAAAGATATTAAAAAATTTTCATTTTATAGCATACGCTTTGTCATGTGGACCTATAGTCAAAAACACTATAGTTTTATCAGGCAGGTTTTCACAAAAACAAAATTGACAATTTTGGATATTAATGCATTCTTCACAGATAACAAAAATAACACGGAAATTCCTGTCAACCCTGATACTACGGCAACCAATCAAATTTAGTTTCCCACTGGAATCACCAAGAAATTCTGTGTTGTGATATGGGTTTACAAGAACCCTGCTTATTTTCTTTTTAGCATTTTTTTTTATTGATGAATATCGGTGTAGATTCTTGACAAACAGGTCTTCATATACAGCTTGATAATCAATCACCCCAGACCTCTTCATGTGAATGTAATTTGATATGATTCTGGGTCTTGCGTTGCAGAATATCTTGCATATCATTATAAATTGGTGTGTCAGGATCAAGATAGAATATGCCAGGCTCTGCCTTTGCTATCCTTGACAGTTCTTCACGTATAAGCCTTCTAATCAATGGTTCCAACATCTTGGCAATTTCTTCTGCCTGCCTTGGGTCTTGTTGTATCTGATTCATTTTCTTTTCCTTTTAAGCATGTGCATTGTTTTGAAGAAGATCGAACATCTTTTTTTTAGTCAACATAGAATCAAT
>JAAEQW010000250.1 GCA_024231025.1 Candidatus Omnitrophota bacterium | reverse complement strand
TTTGCTTGGCGTCCGCTCTCCCCCCATTTTTTTCAGGGCTTTTCAGGGAAATTCTTCACGACCCTAAGGGTAGGAAATGTTTTTTAACTCTAATTGGTAGCAGAAATCGTGAAAGATCTGCAAAAAACGGGGAAAAATGGTAGTAAAAGTGAGCTTGGTTCATCTATTTTTGCTTGGCGTTCGCTCTCCCCCCATTGTTTGGAGGGCTTTTCAGGGAAATTTTTCACGGCCCTTTCTTTATGGTGCTCTAAATAGATAGGACATTCATAAGAGCAGGTCAGATATCGGTGATCGATGCTTATGAGATTTCTATTTAGGGCTAATGTAGTGAGGCACTGATGAATTCTTTATGAGACACATTGTTTTATTGCAGAACAGGGGCAGGGAGACATGATTACTAAATTTTAAACCACTTAAAGGGGGGGTTCCATCTTTGCACGAAGTTTGGTAAGTAATTAAGTAAAGTAAAGTAAAGTAAAGTAAAAGTTACTTAAGTAAAGTAAAAGTGCCAGTGCCTTGGTTAAGTAAAAAAATGGCCTGTTTGTGTGGTAGTTGGTCGAAGAGGCTAAAAATTGAATTTTTCGAATAACAGTAAAACTTGTACGTGTGGACAGTATTATACGCTGAGTTCGAAAATGAGTTTTATTTATGCAAAAAAAATATTTGGTCACATTTTTTCAATATTTTGCAATGGAAATGGGTCATTTTTTAGTGGTCACTGCACTGAAACGTTTGCTACTCTGTGAATACTTAACCAATGCAGCTGAAATTTTTTGTGTATTCCAAGTGCACACTAGTCTACTAGTAGACCAAGAATGGCACCACTAGATTTACTTGCTGACGAATACCAGAGGGCTGGAAACCGTAGTTTCCTTAACTATGTGAAATCGCAAAAAAATCGAACTTTGAGTGCTTGGTGTGGGTCAATTTGAAGGGAGCAACAAAAATTGCTACAGTAACTGTGTTTAGAATGTTCGAATCTACAATTGTGACATACTCACCCAAGTTCGTGCAAAAACGGAACCCCCCCCTTTAAATTGCTCAAAGTAGACTTTTTTCTGCATAATAATGTCAAAACTCAGTTCGTCACAACTGCACTAAACCTATATAGTGATTCAATGCCATTCAATCCCATGCAAACCAAAATGATTGAATGGAATTTATTCTACATCACCGGGCAAGTACTGTGAATTTACATGGGCAACATTTTATCGTCGACCAAACTATTACATGGAATTTATTGTAGAGGGGCATATGCTGTGAATTTACATGGCCAACATTTTACAGTCGACCAAACTATTACATGGAATTTATTGTAGAGGGGCATATGCTGTGAATTTACATGGCCAACATTTTACAGTCGACCAAACTATTACATGGAATTTATTGTAGAG
>JAAEQW010000249.1 GCA_024231025.1 Candidatus Omnitrophota bacterium | reverse complement strand
TAGTTGAAAATGCATTTTTATTTTATATTTCTTTGCGAAAATATCAGTATCATCCCCTAAGCGGAAATTACTGTATTTCTGTTGCAGAACATCCATTTTAGATGTACAGGGTATTTACTATTAGATGTATATAACTATTACCATACTTTTTTGAACCATTGTAGCAGGTCAGAGGGGAAAAGTTACAAAACGAGTAAGGTACCAGATAAAAGCTCTGGAGCTGCTCTTTACAGCGCCGGTAATCGATTCAGCGTGCGTTTGAATTTTCGGGGTTCATTGGGGGATTTCCCGTTTTTTGGCACCTTGCCATTTTCTTCAAAGCGCCATATTTTGGACACAGGGCCAGTGACGTGCACGAGAGTGGGATGGTTGGAAAGAGTAGACAATTCCGCATCGACTGAATACCACATTATTATGCTAGGCGGCTAAATGGAAGCAAAAAGCAACAGTACGAAAAATGAAAAAACGGGAGTTATCCGTCATATTCAAAATAATGCGGACTGAAACTTTTTCTTTGATTCGCCTCCTGGTCTCAAGTACTCCCTGCCTGGGTTCAAGGGAATTCTTTAAATAAATGTGTGCATGTTTTTGACGAAATGACCAATAGAAAGCCAGTTCCATCATACTGTATCATATAAAAAATACTCGTTGTGTGGTTCGCAATACGTAGGGCGCAGAAAATATAATTAGGATTTATGACTTATAGAAATATATAGTCGTAAGCGGATGTGCATTTTAAAAGAGCCACTGCGCCTTATGATTTCAATGCTACTTTTAAAATGGTGCGGCACGGGGGTCAGAGGATGCGACTTTGAGTGGCCTGTGCTAAAAATAGAGCATATTC
>JAAEQW010000248.1 GCA_024231025.1 Candidatus Omnitrophota bacterium | reverse complement strand
TCCCAGCCGTACTCTTCAACTAAGGTTTCAAGGATTGTTTTAAGAGAAATGCCGTGTAATGGGTTGTTTGGTTGGGGATTTATATTTTTATTATCCATATATATTTTCATACCTTATTCATATCTTTATTCTATATACTTATCTGTTAATTTACAAGAAATGAAAAAGGCATGAATCTTTGCCTTTTTCGCTAAAATTTCATGCCGTTGTTATTACAGAATATTCATTATTTCTCCTAGTGCAGGAACTATTTTCCACGCAAGATCCCTGTATTCTTTTTTCGCACTCTCAAAAGTTATCCCACGCCCAGTTTCTTTAAATAACACATAGTCGTTAGGGCCATCGCCAACGCAAGCGCAATCTCCAATTTTAATACTCCTAGCGTTACAAAATTCTCTTAAAAGCTGAATCTTTGCTTCGCTATCATCCTCACTCCAAGTAGTAGCTAATACTCCAGACAAACTACCGCAAGGATCAAAAACAAGCTTACTGCAACAAAAACAATTTTTAATTTCGAAAAATTCTGCAATATGCTTAATTGCGATATCCACGCCTCCTGAAATTAAGATAACTTCGTACCTACTCTTTAAGTAAGCAACTATTTCTTTGGCCATATTTACATATTTATAATCACGACATAACATTCTTTTAATATTTCTAAGATTTGGATTACCTCTCTCTTTATATATTTCTACCGATTCTCTGGCCCAATCCATATACGAAAGCTTTCCCTGTCTATAAAGTTCACAAGAAATTTTACGCTCTTCTTGTGTCACTCCAAATTCGTCATTCATAGCCACCCAAGAAACTCCGTCCTTTACTGTCAATGTTCCTTCCACGTCAAGACAAACAACCCTGATATCCATAATGAGATCTCCTTTATTTTTTATTGTCAAAAGACTATTTCCAAATAAAAATTAACATAAACTTACTAGGATGTCAAAACAAAAAAACCAACCTTTTCAGGATGATAATTTTACGATTCACCACGCCGAGGTCGGACCTCTCTCGACCCTAACTACAGCAAGAGGTACGACCTCAGACAACTAAAATCCCCTCTACTCTCTTTTTCTTACGTATACATTAAAATGTATACGTAAGGTTTTTACTGGAAACGATGCTGATGTTACGCCAGAGACGCCGAGGTCGGACCTCTCTCAACCCTATCGACCACAAGAGGTACGACCTTATTTTTAAAACCAAACAAAAAGACCATGATAGTTATCATGATCTTTTTTATATCTAAACTCTATTTCATATTAATACCCCAACTCCGGCCTTGCATTGAACCAATCGTTGCCTCCTAGGTGGAACACTGAGATGTGTTTTACTCCTAGGGACTCTAGGGATATCGGGGTCAAGTCTTGTATTGTGACATTTTCGATTCTAACCCTCCTCTCTTTTCCTTACGTATACATTTTAATGTATACGTAAGGTTTTGGTTGGAAACGACGCCGAGGTCGGACCTCTCTCGACCCTAGCGACCGTAAGAGGTACGACCTCATTTTTAAAGTCAAACAACACACTCCCAATCCTCAAAATTACCCCACCTAAACCCCCCGAACATACAACCTCTCAACTTTCTCACGAGCCCAAGGAGTTTTGCGTAGGAATGTTAGGCTAGATTTGATGCTTGGGTTATTGTTAAAGCAATTTATTTGTATTCTATCACCAAGCTCTTCCCAGCCGTACTCTTCAACTAAGGTTTCAAGGATTGTTTTAAGAGAAATGCCGTGTAAT
>JAAEQW010000247.1 GCA_024231025.1 Candidatus Omnitrophota bacterium | reverse complement strand
ATGCTAGCAATGCTAGGTTTCATTTGGTTATTTCATGTTCATATTCTTTTAGCCTGCTGCCCTGTCCCTGAAGGTTTGAATTTTGTAAAGCATTTACCGGAAGAATCAAACTCGAAAATGGCTCAGCCGGGCTGCGCCGCAGTTTTCAAAAATGGGGTTCTAAAAGAATCTCCCCCAAAAGTAAAGTCAAACACCGCTCGCTGTCGCGAGATAAGAGAGTGCTAAGAGTGCCCCCGAAAACTTTTCAACCAATGTTCACTGAGCTTTGCAGCCTTTTTTATAAGAACTGTGAAACCTCAACTTTTACAAATTCAGAAATTGCTTAATCATTACCGAGCAGGCTACGAAAATAATGATTTCATCCTAAACGCTGGCTGACATCTAGTGGTGATGCTTTCGAATGCTGGTGGAATGAAACAAAGAATGGCAGGCAAAAAAACAAGAAATTTGCATACAAGACAGATTTTTGTCAGCCTATCGAACTGGTATGCGAAAAAGACTGTGCGGATTAGATCGACTCGTTTCAGCTGCCCTCCGTAGTCTTCCATTTAATTAGTCGCACTTTTTGACCACTTCCTTTCTTCTCGACTTTAAAACCCGGTAAAAAACGAATGAGATTTAATCCAAACTTACCTTATATATATAT
>JAAEQW010000246.1 GCA_024231025.1 Candidatus Omnitrophota bacterium | reverse complement strand
TAGTCGAAAATGAAATGAGCGAGCAAAGAGTCATCAAATTAATTTTGGAGGAAAAATTGTTTGGATTTGCCGAAGTTTCAATTCGAGTTCCCAATCACCTCTATGACAAGTTCGCTGAGTGGCCCCCGCTTTTTGCAAAATGAGACGTTTTCTTTGAAGATTTAGATGAAAATCAGAAGCTTTATGCCCGGACCCATAAACTGGTATTCCCTCGATTGAATCTTCTCTCGGTGATGGAGACTAAAAGAACAGTGATGCACACTGATCTTTTACGTTGGTATCTCGAAAATGGACTCAAAGTTAGCGAAGTTTTTTCCCTGATTCAGTGGCAACCTGGTCACGCCTTCGGTGAATGGCTGGAAAAAATTGTTAAAGGTTGTAGAGAGGCGGCTATTCAGGGAGATGTTCTGAAAGACATTACAAATAAACTGCTCGCCAACAGCAGCTATGGATACGCTCTACTAAATTTGAGTAAAAGACCAAAAGTTAAGTACATTCCCGAAGAAAAACGCGAATTTTATTTAAGAAAACCAAATTTTCTTCAAATGAAAGCTGCTGG
>JAAEQW010000245.1 GCA_024231025.1 Candidatus Omnitrophota bacterium | reverse complement strand
GCTTTTTTAATTATGAATCCGCGCTTTTCTTCAAGTAGGTTTAATTGTTGTCTAATGTGACTGTAATCTTGATCTAATTCGTTTGCTCTAGAACGATATTTAGCTATTACAATTCGTTTAAATATCTCAATCACCCCATCGTGAGGTTTGATTGTTTTTAGATGTTCATAAAAATCTTCTTCTAAGTCACCTTTTTTTATCATCGCTGAGTACATGCTACATGTTCTGTTAAAGCAGTAGTAATATCCATATTTTTTGTTTCGTCCTTTACTCCAGCAAGCAGTTAACGGTTTTTTACAAGTGCTACAGGTTGTAAAATTTCTTAGTGGAAAATCTGGATTTTGTGAAAGTCTAGTTGATGTTGCATTGTTGCTTTTACCTGCCATCACATCTTGGCATTTTTGATAGATTGCTTCAGTTGTAATAGGAGGGTGTTGTGCTTTAATTAGTTCACCCTGACTATTTTTTTGTAATCCCAGGTAAGCATGGTTGATTAAAACTTTTTGTATGAATTGACTACACATTTTTATTTGATTACCTTTGTGGGTAACAAATGGGTCGCCTTTAAGATAATCAGCTAGTGATTGAAAAGTGAATTTACCTGTTGAATAGTAATTGAAAATTTTCTTTATTTTACCCGCGCATAACTCATCTTGAACTGCTTTTTTTCTTCTCATTCCATCTTGAGTGATTTTTTTATAACCTGTTGGCATGGCTCCCCACACCCAATACCCCTCATCTGCTCGCCTCATCATGCCTGCCTTAGCCCGCTCCGAACGAACACGGTTATCAAATTCCGAAATGCTTGCCAGAATACCCTCCAACAACTGACCGGATGAGGTGTCATCTATTTTTTCAGTCGCGCTTCTAAGGTGTACGCCAAGATTTAATAATTGACCTCGTAAAAAATGATGATGTTCTTGGCTTCTAGCGAAACGATCCAGCTTGAAAACCACTAAAACTTCAAACTTGTTTTTGTTTTTTTTGCAATAATCTAGCAATTCAGCAACCCTTTTTTCGTTGGTATCTTTTGCTGAAGTCGCCTCTTTTCTCAAAGTGTCTACAATTTCTAATCCCTCCATCTCACAATACTTTTTACACATTATTGATTGATGGTCTAATGAGGTGTTTTCCTTCTGTCGGTCAGAAGAAGTTCTGAGATAAATAACTGCGGTTTTCATTGGTTTCATAATGAGGGATTTAATGGCTGGCAGTCAATAACTTTTAAGTGCCATTTGATATATAATTTTCAATCACCATATCAGCCATGAGTTCAAGATTAGAACGCATATCATTTAATTCAGTTTCACTAATAGTTCCAAGCGTTCCCAAACAATCACGCATTTCATTAAAAGAAATTGTTGGCTGGTGTCCGGCTGTTCCGGCAATAGTGTTCATAAAATAAATTATTCAGAATATAAATATTTCAATACATGTTGGTAAGCCTCAGCCCTACCTTGAGCATAACTCTGTTCGTTCTCATACCGACTCCCTGTCATCCTCTGAGATTGTCTTATCCTCAAGTCAATCCAATCACAAAAATCTCCGTCTCTAATTTTCTTAGTGGCTCGATCATAAAATTTATCCATAATTTATTTCACCTCCTCTCTGGTTTTCAAAATGTAACCTATATCATTCTTACTTAACTTCACACAATGGGACACCCTGTGACCGTCTCCAACCCCGTGCTGGTGTCGTTTACGACAATAAGGGCATGGTTCAGTTCTGGACGTTTCAGTTTTACGATATAAAACCGGATAATCTCTAGTCATAATTAGTTCACCCCCTCTCTTGAATATTTTGCTAAACCATAATCATCAAGTATCAATCCGTTATTTAAAAAATTTATATTAAAATCACCCCAACCTCCGGCGGTCTTACTTTTAGCAACATAAAACTTCCCTGTGTTTGATTGCATTAGTCTGCCTTGTTTGTTTCTTACTGGTTCGTCTTTTGTAATTATGTAAACATCTGTGGAGTCTTGCTTGAAGGCCGCAGATCCCGAGATATTATCCATTGTTATCTTTTGAGTTTTAGCTTGTTTGTTTAAGTGAGCAATAGCCATCACACAAGTTGAATGATCCTTAGTAAACCTTGCTAATTTCTTTAATAAATCAGCTTGTGCTTGAAGATAGCTTTCCTTACTTCCCTGAACAAAATATCCAATATGGTCGACAATAATCAAATCATATTTCTTATCCTTCAACCGCTCCTCTGTAATCTTGACCAATTCTTCAATGGTCATTATCTCATCAGTATAAAAATCTAAATTTGGTATATCAGCCACAAGATCTTTTTCTGTGGTCATTTCTTGGTTGTAGTCTTTTCCTGCCTTGGGTCTATAAATCTTTTTCTGTGTCCTTAACGCTGTTAGTAATTCAATAATAGCGGTGTCGGGTTCGAGTGCTAAATAAAGCACCTTACACCCTGGCTGCCTAACTACGCTATAAGCAAAATTGATAGCCAATGTGGTTTTTCCAGAATTCGTCTGACCAGTTAGAGTTATTAAGTGCTTAGGTACAAACCCTGAAACCAATCTGTCTAACTCTTCAAAACCAGTAGAGGGTGCTGTTTCTTCAAGCAACCGCTCCTCCCGCCTAATCGCTCCCAACTCCCTAGCCGTCTTAGGTAGAGGAACCTTAAACACAGAATCCTTTTTTCGATATTTTGGACTACCGGTTTTTTCAATCTCTCCCTCATTAAAATAATTCCCCTTGCTATCCCCCCTTGTACCTAGTGTTTTGTATGCGTCTTCTATATAACTCATAGGTTATTATTTATTTTTGAAATTAATTTCTCTTTTTCAACTCTCTTGGCTTTTTCCTCTGGTGATTGATTAAGTAAGTGTTTGTAATCCAACTCATCTAATTTTTTTATATTTCCTTTGTTTAAATCTTCAATAATCCATTCTTTCGTTTTTGCCATCAAAGAAAACCAAACTTTTTTATCTCCATAATGATCCTTAGCTTTCTGAGCTTTTAATTTCACTATTTCCTTATCCACCCAGCACTTTTTTGCTATTTCAAACACTTGATGGTCTGTCAAAAATTGATTGGTGAGTGTGCCCCCCTTCCTCCTTCTTTCTTCTTTAGGCGATAATTTTGAACCAGAGTTAGGTTCAAACGAAGTGTGCCTGTCGGGCACACTTTCGATCACTACGGGCACACTTTCGGTCACTACGGGCACACTTAAAGTGTTCCCTATGGGCACACTTTCTTTAATTAAAGTGTGGTCAGGGGCTACACTTAATTTATAAATAGCAACAGATCCTCCAAGTCTTTTTTTATGTCCAACAATTTCAATAATTCCCTTTTTTATTAGTTTTTGAATTTTTCTATGTATATGTCCCGTAGATTTACAGTAGGGGATTTTACTTTGAATTTGCCTAACTGAAACAGCACATTCTCTCTTTCCTTGCATACACCAAGATTTAATAGAAGCATAAATAACCGCTTCATGGGGATTGTCAAAACCCAACTTGTTGTCTGAAGCTGTCAGTCTAATGAAATTTTCACCCATATATTTTTTTTGTGTTAAAATTAACTTAGAGATTTCAAGCGGTGGGGACGGTGCTATGCCCCCACCAAGTAAATACTATTACGCCGATTCTGCACTTTCTTGAGGAATAAAAGAATCGGCTTTTGAACTTTGAAATGTGTTATAATTCATACAAATAAAGAATGAGGGGGTGAGGTTTTGATAGTCCTCTCCCGAAATTCTTTTTCAAACATTAGCAAAAAAACACCTTTGATTAACCGTTGGGGTGTTTTTTTGTTGGGTAAACAAAAAACGCCTGAATTGCACTCTGTGGGATGCAATCCAAGCGTTTTTTGTCTATCCACAGATAATAAAAAAAGCCCATGAGATTACTCTCACGGGCCTTCTGTTTTCCGCTTTGCGACCGGTCTTTTTAGTCCGGATTTATTTTGAATTATTTAAATAATATCAAAGTGTTTTAGTTTTGTCAAGTATTTGATACTTTAAGCACACCCCCTACTTAAAAGTATATTGCATTTGACATTTAATTTTCTATCCATTATTATTTAAATAATGACAAAAGACTCAATTCAACCATTTGCTGTTTATACGATTGATGAAACTGCCAATCTTTTAGGTTGTCACGCTCGAACTGTTTATAAGAAAATAAAAGATGGAGAGCTGTGTGCTAAGAAGGTGGGGGTTGCTCATAAAATTTTAGGAGAAAATGTTTTAAGTTATCTGGGTTCTGTCTCCCATCCACCAGTTAATCAACCCCAAAATATAGACACAAGCGGTGTACCAGCAATTTAATATTAGTACATAGGACGATATTTGCCTATTTGTTCACCTTTTTAAAGGTGGCGAATAGGCTTTTTTTTATGAGTGAGCAAAACCCAACCATTGAAGATATTTTAGAAGTTTTGAAACGAATCGAAGATAATTGCGATAAAATTTTAAACCAAACAAAATGTCACTAAAAAACTTACAAGGTCAGCTTAACAACCAACGCCACCCTGCTTTCAGGGGCGGTGGTGATTCAAGTTCTCAAAATCTGCATGAGGCTATTCGAGGGGATTTAATCAACGACATGGTAAGTGCTGGTTTTGTACGAATGCAGTATGAGGGGCCGACACGTTTAGAACCTTCCGCAAAACAAGGGACGCTTCAGTTAGGAGGCGTGGGGGCTGGCGATGGTGCGCTTTCGGTTAAAGACGATCAAGGAACCGAGATTGTTCTTTTGAATCAATCGGGAATGACGATCAATAGTGGATCTATCTCGATAAACGATCAAAATGGTAGTAATATTATTGATGCGGAAGGTCTGGTATCTTCTACTCAGTTTGCTAATACGGATACAATCGACGCTGCTTTAGGTCAAGTTATAGATGGGACTGCGACCGTTGATGTTACGAATTCCGAATACAATATTGTTCTTGAGCGTGAAGCATTATGTTTTTTTCCAATAAACATTGAAGCATGGTTAAACAATCCAGGCACGCACAACGCTGATCTTCATTGTTTTTTAAATGTTAACGGCTCCGTAGCTGGCGGTTTGTCGGAAACAATGTTCATTGTCCTTACTGATGGCGGTGCTAATGACAATTTGGCTACATATTCTACATATCACATCCAAAGTCTACCAGCAGGCACGAATGTTGTTAAACTTCAAGCCAATTTACCCTCCCAAAACGGAACTGCTTCTGCAAAAATTCTGCGCTTCAAACATAGTTATATTCAATTTGGAAAATGAAAATAATTTGAGTTGTAGAGGAACCCACCCAAAATTTCTTGTTCGTTAATTTGGGTGGGTTTTTTTATTATGCTAACAAAAACTTATTTTAAAAGTCATAAATATATTAAGTGCCCTCGATGTCCAAAACAAATACTTGCTGAAAGACACCCCACGGGAATTGCGGTCATGGTACAACATAGATTTAGGGTTTTAATACATTCTGAAGATTACGAAATAGCTTGTGGGTGTGGTGCAATAGCCTACAACAATGGGACTTTTTCTGCTAATTAAGTGTTACACAATGGGTTTGGTTTTTGGGGGTCTGCCAATCTTGGGGCCCTTCTTCTGGTTAAAATTTATTTCTTTTGTTTCTTCTCCTGATTCTTCGGCTACAATCTCATTGAACAATTTTGTAATTCCAATTCCACGCTTCGCAAAAATTCTTCGGATCCTGATATTATCCTCCAGGATTCTTGTTATTTTTTGCTCGACTCTCAATAATCGAACTTCTAGCGGTTTGCGTGTCCCTGTAAAAACCTGAGCCAATCTCTCCTCGATCCTTTCAAGCCTAGTTTCTGTTGATAATTTCTTGGGGAATTTCTTTAACATACGATGTCATCTTTTAAATAAAAACCCGTTCTGGAGGCACTCACGGCCTCGTTAGTAGAGTTATTTTAACCTTTACAGGAGGTATTCTCATCTAATACCCCCAAAAAGACTAAAAGCAGTTTTTTTACTCAAGTGCTTTTTTTAATTAGTGCGATGTCCTCTCGTGAAAGACACCGCACAAATTACACGAGAGTATTTATTTCAATCTCTCTGCCTTCATCGTAGCCATTGATTGTCTGTTTTCTCGAACGGTCAAGATTTGATTGATAGACACATAAACCCCATCGTGTAGGGTTTTCTTATCTTTCATCAAAAAACCATCTTCAACAAAACCGAAATCTAGTTCAACAATTTTTTCTCTAACTTTCGAACTCACATCATTCAAGGGAATTTTTCCTTTGATCCACAAGGCTTTCAAAGCTTTAATTTCCCCATATCGCAACCCGTTCAAAAGTTCCTCTGAATTTGGCCCTAAATTTTCTAAATTTAAATCTGTCATGCTGTAGCTTGAGCAGATTCTTCAGGTATTGGCTCTGGGCTGAAATGGGTGTGTAGGGCTGATCTTAATGCCTCACCGCCCATTATCTTTGTTCTGGGTGTTGCAGTGGCTTCTTTTTCTGCTTGTGCTTCTCGCTCCTTAGCAAAATGTTCATCAAAGTTTTTCCTTAACTGTGACGCGCAAGCTGGCCCCTCTTGCCTCCCGTCATTTCGGGCGTTCTCTCGAACCTCTTTATAGCTTGGCGGTTTGGCATCCGCTACTGATTCAGGTTCGGGTGGGTACAATTCAGCTTCGGCCTCTTTAACATTGTCATATTTTTTATCAATTACACTCTGCAAAACTGCCTCAGCCTTAGCATTAGATAGATGGGCGACACTGTCCAACCATTTCTGCATTCCAGCTTCCTTGTTAAGCTCTGTTATTTCGTCCTGACTAAAATCTGTCATATTTTTCACCTCCTCTCTGTAAGAATTACTATAATGAGTCTAATTTCTTCACAATTAATTCTAGTTGTGTTTCGGTTCTTATCGTTCTTGTCTGAATGTCTAAAAGCACTTGATTGCTTGTTTCAAATTCAGTGCGTAATTTTGTTCCTTTTTCCTTCATTGCACTTACATCTGATTGCAACCTCACAAAAGCAATTACCCCAATTAACACAACCCCAAAAAACCAACTCCAGAACTTGATTTCCGGCTTTCTTAGAATTGTTCCGTTAGATTGAACAATTTTTGTTTCCTTTTTTGAGAATAGATCATCGTGGAAACTCATATTTAAATTATTTTCGGTTTTTTAAAACCATTTCATAAAATCGTTGTTGTGCTGTACCTTTGAGTCTTTTGAATTTCTTGGTTTGGCTAGCACTCAATGGGCGTAGGTTTTCATCAAAATATCTTCTTGCTTCTGGTGTTTGATATTGACCAAAAAGTAAGTTCCGGATAGCTGATCCAGTTGTTTTTTTTGTTGGGAATCGAACATTGCCGGAAGGTGTTTTGCTATAGCCTCGTGATAAGGCTCCCACGCCTCCTAAGGTCTTTTTTATTTGTGAGCCTGCTGGAACTGTAAGCCATGCACTCTTACCTAATCCTGATTGACCCTCAGCCCTTGTTCTCTCGTCACTTGATAAGTTTTTCACCACGCTGGTTGCCACATCAGTAGCCGGAGATTGAAAACGTCCTTTTTGCGTGAACGTGTCATAAAAGGGGATCATGTCTGTTGCTTCCATTCCAAAGAGTTTCCCTATAGTTCCGTACAGTACCAAGGTTGAGGATATATACCGGACCAATCCTGCAAAGTCTTTACTTTTCACCATTTCTGATACAAACTCTGCTTGTTTTATTGAGAAACTTTTGAATTGAAGTAGGGTTTTGGCTATGTCGCTCGATAGAGCTAATGGAGTGTCGACACTTCCAAAAGTGAATTGTGTATCACGAACTATCTTTTTAGCGTATTCAACCGCCTTTTCTTCACTCATCCCTTTTGCTAGTGCTTTTTTCTTGCCTCCAAAATATGCACTACCTCTATTTATTTTCTCAGCCATCTCAAATAAACCCCATAAATAAGGATCAATCTTTTGAATACCTTTTTTAACAACTCCAATAGTTTTATCCTCCCATATATCATCTTTTAATATTCCGGTTGAATATAACTCACCCATTTCTCCTTTACTCCATCGTGCGATTAGGTCTTTGTATCCAATGAAAGTATATTTTTCTCCTAGTTTTGCATAAGTATTTACAACTTGTGTTAGGTTTCGTGTTGCAGATCCAACATTCAGCCCAAGTGTTGAACGGTAAACCATTTCTCTGAATTTCTTACTTAATATGTGAACAGGCCTTGAAGTGTATTTGTACCCAACTGGACTATTCTTAATTAAGTTATCCAACAACTCATCAGTTTTAGTAGGTCTTAGATTTATTCTAGCCCCCAACTTTTGAACATAATCATACGAAGCAATATCAAGATCCTTTGAAGCGGTTTTAAGAGCCTTTAGTGCCGGATCCATATTCACCGCTCTAGTTGACCGCTTAACGTAGGCCTGCAAGGATAACCAAACATCTTCTTTATACCCCTTGGTTCCCAATCGTTTTTTAGTGAATGGATTATAAACCGATGCAGGAACCTTATCAGTAATCATTTTGGATATTTCGGGGTCGAATTCTTTTTGTAGTAACTCCTCATCGAATAAATGCGTGATGTAATCGGTAACTCGTTTGTCTGCGGGTAGCCCCAACCTATTAGCCCAATCTTTGAAATATGTTTTTATTTCTTTGGCCACTTTTAATTCGTTTTCAACAAGATCAACACCCTGACCGTCTAAGTATTGAAATATGCGTCTGCTTGATTCTTTGTCTGGGGCTTGGCTGTGCCATTTCCTTATAGTTTCAATCTCCTTGTCTAGCTGAAGCAAATATTTCTCATAACCTTTGCGTAGCATTTGGCCTTCTTTTTTTAACCCAATCTTAGCAAGCACCCTGTCGGGCGTTCTGAAATAATCCAACAAATGAACTTTTTTTGTAACATCCCTACCAGCCATCCGTTTCATTGATTCTTCAAAAGCCTGAGCGTCTTTTCTCATTGTTGGCATTAGAGCTTTTGTTTTTATTAGGTCGGTCTTTTTAGTAATAGGCTTACCAGTAATCAATGGATTGTCTAATGTTCGAATATTCGTATATGATCCGGTTTTAATTCTTTTTCGTAAGGTTTCGGCTGTGGGTTCTGGGATGGCCTTTAGTATTTTCTCAACTCTTTCTGTAGCTGTCTCTCTAAAAGTTTTTAACCCTTTAAGAGATAATTGCTCGGCTGATTCTTTAAGTGGTTTTCTTAATGTTTTAGTTGTCGCTGTTTTAACTACTTTTCCTGCAACTTCTTTTGCCCCACCTTTGAGTACATTTTTTGTACCCAATCCAACAAAACCTAAACCAGGAATAAAATCACTTACATCAAGAACCGCCCACAAGGCCGGTTCATTTAATGTTTTTGTTGATATAGGATTTTTGGCTATCCTACCAGCCGACATTGAAAGTTCAGTTCTGCCCTTCTTTGAGGATATGGCCTCAAGTGTTTCACCGTATGAGCGCAACATATCGCTAGGAACGGATGTTAAGAACTCAAGAACTTTGCCGCCCATGCGTTCATTCACTGAAAAAGGTTTTAGTAGTGGGGGGACTTTACTTAGTGAAGGGGTGGTTGGTTGAAGTTTAACTGTCGTGTCTGGGGTCTTTTGCAATAGTTTACCAACCTCTTGTCCAACAAGTTCGATGTTGGCCGGAAGGTCTTTTACTCCTTGTTTTGCTCGTTGAAAAAGATCATATAATGCTGACATATTTAATCAAATGGGTTTAGTCCTGATAAAAGATTTATGAACCATCCTTGATCTGGTCCTGAATCGCTACCGTCTAATCCTTGAAGCTCCAAGTACGCCTCCCTGTTTTTTAATTGGTCTTGCGGTGATACATAGGGGAATTGTGTGTCAACCACATTTCTAACCAGTATGGGGTCATGCCCCTGATTGACTAGCTCTTGGCCTTTCTGTAAAGCACCAGCACGATTTCCCGCCTGATTGACTACTTGCCCTATCTGTGTGCGCTTCTCAGATGTTGTGGTCTTTGCAGAATTGCTACTCAATCGTGCCTGTTGGGCTTCAAACTGTGCTTGATTTTGTTGTAGTTGTTTTTCGTCAAAAGCCTGTCCTGCTTGGAATTGTTGTTGTTGTTGGGACATTTGTGCCTGACTCAAGGCCTGCTGTCTTTGGCCTTGGATATTTTGAAGAGCAAGGCCAGCAGATTCTAAACTTCGGCCTGACTGAAGCTGTGATATGGCGTTTTGTAAGGCTCGTTGCTCGGATGTCGAAGCAGTTGTTAATCCTGTCATTCCCTCGGCTTCCTGCTGTTGAATCTGTGCAAGGATGGAGGCTAAGTTTTCCTCAATCGTGGCTCGCTTCTCACCTTGATATTCTGAAGCTGAAGTGCTTGATAAGGGGATTCCACGCCTTCCCAATTCTCTAGCTGACACAATATCTGTTTTTTTTAGTTCTCGCTCACTTCGTCCCGTTATCTGACTAACCAACTGATCATACCTGTTCTTCAAATTTGTTTTAGCTTCTGTGAAGGCTTGGGATGATTCTCCCTTTTGTGCTTGAAGGCTTTGAATCTGTGGTTGTGCTTGGGCGATGTTGAACTGTGTTAATTGTCGGGCTTGGTCGATTAGGTTACTAGAAGCACCACTACCTTTTTCGGAAGTTATTGGCCCCCCTGGTGTCGGGTCAAACTTCCCCTTACCACCAGTAGACTTATAATCAGCCATTGCCTCGGCTTCCCCCCACCCCGTATAGCCTCCATATCCTGCTGAGATTAGATCTTGTTTGCTGTTGATTGCCATAGGACGAATATTTGTTATCCGTCCTCTGTGTCGGAAGTGCCAGCCAAATTGTCTGGAGAATTTATTTATTTATTTGTAACTTTCTTTTTCAATTTCTCGGTTGTTTTCTCTTTTTCTTCTTTGTTTGATTTTACACGATCTTTTAGTTTTTGCTTGATATCTTCAATGTTGATGTTTACCTCAACATTCACGTTCTGTTCAGGAACCTCGGGCCTTGTTGCCACTTTATGGGCTAAGTGTCGTAAACGGTCTGAAACCCCCGTCTCGGGCTTCTCAGGGCTTCCCGTGATAGGTGCAGGACTGTCGCTGTTCCCGTTTCGTACGATTCTATAGCTGTTCTCGGTTCCTGTAACCACCTCAATGAAAAGGTTTTGTTTCCTCAAGCCTTCGGTGATTGCCTGCGTTACTTGGTCTTTGTTGTTAAAGGTCTGGGAATCTACTAAAAATTTGTATTCAAAAATTGCATCTGACATGGTTTATTTCTTTTTAAAAATAACGGTTTTACCTTGAACTATCATTTCGAGATTCTTCTCCTTTGCAAACTCTCGGGCGTACCCTAGCACCTGCTTAGGTTGTAGATCTTTAAACCTGTAGCTGTAACTCTTGGGTTTACCGAATTTAGATAGTTTTAAAAGTTCACCCCCCTCTATTCTGTGGGATTTCTCAAATCTCAACACCTCAATTTTACCTACGGCCTCATAATACTGAACTAATCGCCTGAAAGTATCAATGTGCTTGATCTTCAAATACTCTTTTGCTTCTTTGAATTTGTAAGTTTTGTTTTTGTCTATTTTCATAATACCATATATCTACCTAATATGACATAATAATACCACATGCTAAAGAAAATATACAACTGGCTATTCAAGAAGAATAAAAAAAGTGTTTCGGTTTTGCCTGAAATTGGGGGGAATGTTGTTGGTGATTCAGGCTATCAATCAATCAATGGATTAATTAGGAGTTATAAGTTAGTCGATGAGAAGGGGGAGGGTGAAGGGTGGCAGTCATTAGATTTTTTTGTTGATGGAAAAGTGACTTCCGGCCTGTGGTTGTCCACGGGTTCAAGATCATTTAATGAAAAAGAAAAAGAACTGTTTTTCTTGGGCGGTAAGGTTCAACAAAATAATATAGTAAACAAGTCAACCATGGCAAGATCTGGTTTGAAGAAGGGTTACACCGTCCACTAAAAAACCGCCATCTTCTGGCGGTTTGTAAAGGTATGAAAAAAGGGAGTCAATCAATTTAATCTGGCTAAGATTTTCAGTTTGTCTATCAAGTGTGTCTGATGTTGACGTCGAAGGTTCTTAGATACCGTGTCGCAGATTTGATTGACTTATTAAGTGTACCACAAATTACCCCTTCACCCCAGCCTTAATCTTCTCTATGGCTTCTTGTTTGGCCTTGTCCTCTGCCTTCTCCTGAGCCTGTTTTATTTCCCCTTCACACTCATGGCACGGTTGGCTCTCTAACGTTATCTCAACTGCCCTTGTGTCTTTATCTTTATAAATCCATCCAAACCTTGGGTGTGCATGGGATTGATGCTCATTAATATCGCTAAACTTCATCTCCCTCTCCTTGGCACATAAATCACATTTGTACGTTATCACTTTTCATCACCTCCCTTCCTCTTAGATTCTCTAATCTTCACCATCTTCTTAGCTTGCTCACTAGTCAGAGTACGCCTAGACATCTTCCCACCCTTACGCCCCATTTCTGCCATTACTTTTGATTGTAGTTTAGTTATTGTCATATTTTAAAGTTTTAACAAAGGCAATATAGCGTTATCAATGATTTCTCTTGCCTGATTATCATTCAAGGCTTCCCATTGAAACTCATTAGGATTTTCAGGTTTTTCAGTAATCTTTTTCAACCTTGCCTGCTGTTTAGTCAACCCCGCTATTTTAAACTTAAAATCTGTGCTACTCCAAGGACGAATATCTTTTATTGCATTCTTTGGGATTTCTTCCCCCTTGGAGTCACAGTCTCCAAAATAAAGGATAGTTATTGGTAGCTGATATTCCTCATTTGCCTTTTTTAACCGTTTCGCTATCTTCCATTTTTCGGGAATTGAAATATCACCCCCAAATGGTTCAAGTGTGACAAAATTTGGTACCAGCTCTTTAAATTGGTCAACCATTGCCTTTGCTTCAAACCAAACCTCCACATAATTGTCCTGAGAATACCACTCGTCAATACTTGGCTCTAAAGCGTCTTTCCATTCTTCAAACTCTTCAACGTCTTTAAACTCACCATGTCTAACAATAGGCTCCCTTGAAACATCAGAAAGTGACCATGGCCCCCATTCCTTATATCTTCTTTTTCTTGCACGGGAAAGCATATTAATCAATTTCTTGTAGTCCCCCTTGCTTTTGTATAACCCATCCTGCAAAAGACGATAAAACACCCACCGAAGCGAAACCTTATAGTCTACGCTCTGAATATGTATCCACGCCCTGTCTAAAATTCTCGTGGCTTGAACTCTTGGTTTATATTCCATACCTACATATTACCATAACCGCTTACGGTGTCAACTACCGATCACCTTCCCACACCACCTGCATTTCAGCTCTAGCCAAGGCTCCAAGTCTACCTCACTGATCCGCTCCTCATTTTTTACGCTTGTGAAGTGTGACCAGTGCCGGACGCTCTCCAAGCAGTCTAAGCATTCAACCTGTTCATCCTGAGTCATTCTACCTACCATCGCTCCCCACGGGCTTTTTTTGATAAGGTCTTTTTTATCCACCAGCTTCCAGTCGTTAGTTAGTACCATTACCATATTTAAAGATAATATTCCTTCATCGCTTGCTCAATTTTTTCCCAATCTCGACAAGAGTCTCATAGGAAAGTGACGCCGCGTCACCTTTTTTGTCTACTTCTCCAAGCTCTTTTAAAGTGTCATAAGCTACGGCGGCCGTATCTTGAGTACCAAGTTTGTTCAAAGCTCTGAGAGTGTTCTATATAAAACCTCGCCCGGCGAGGTTTTTCATACTTACCCCCTCATTTGCCACTTTATACCATCCTGTGTAATCTGAACCCACAAACAATCTGCCCTGCAAGTATCGTTGAAGGGTGACACATCATTAGTGGTTACATGGGCATGCTTCGAGGTCAAGTTGTCCTCTAATACCTCTAGTCGCTGTCTAAATTGTTTATTCATCTTTCACCTCATTTCTCTTTTTTTGTGCCTGTTCTAGGCTATCCAGTCGCTTCTCCCATTCAAGTTCACTTCTAGTAGGTAGATGGTACTGCTTCCGCCTTAATCTCTCAAGCATCCACGCTTTACTCTGCCAGCTCTTATCCTGTTTGATTGAATCAATCAATGTGGATATTCTTTTTGCCTTAGCTTTCTTTATGTTCTCCGAAAACTCTGCCTTATTCTTAATCCAAGCGTAAAATGTGTCATTGCTTATACCTACGGCCTTATGAGCTACCTTCGCAAAATTACCATCCTCAATCAATTTTACAATCTGACTTGCTAATTCTGGTGTATATTTTCCTTTTGCTCCTACTTTTGCCATATATAAATAAAAAAACTCACATCTGCTATAAAGCATAATGCGAGTTAAATAACCTCACTTTCTGATATTAACTTGTTCTTATTTTACACTATTGCTTGCTATCCTGCACTAATGGGTCTTGAAAAAATATTTTAAATCTTTCATAGTTAGTTTAGTCGACTCTGATTTTTTTACTATTTCGGTAGTGATGATTTCTTCATTAAGAGTCGGCTATTTTTTTGATCTATAGATACACACCCTCCAACTGATATTAGTATTAAAGCCGTACCTAATACCAACATCCAATTACTTCTCCAATCAATCCATGACCAGAAAATGATTAACGATATGAAAGCGGAGTAGAAAAATACCCTAACTGGCTTACTCATATAATCTTATTCAATATCAGCTTAGCATACCGCGTAAACTGGTTGTAATACTTGATACCAGTCTTGCAACTCAGTTATAATTGGTTCGAATGAGGGAAGTGACGGTTCACCATTGGTGTTTTTGGGGTGAGTAAGGGTGTGGAGATACTGGAAGGTAGGGGATAATCCGGCGGTTCGAAAACCTGTATTTAAGTAAATAATTCCTTTCGGGTAAATCATCTTCTGATAAACTAATTTTTGTTTGAATGGTGCGTCATACCAGCATTTTTCAACGGTTCGAATAAAACTTTCTGCATATTCGAGTATAGCGTCAATGTTTAGTTCTTTATCAATAATTGGTTTGCTTTGTTTCTTGTATTCTAATTTTTGTTTTTTAATTAGTTTCAATTCTGCTTTCAAATCATCGTCTTCAACCACCCCTTCCATTGCTTTTTTAATTATGAATCCGCGCTTTTCTTCAAGTAGGTTTAATTGTTGTCTAATGTGACTGTAATCTTGATCTAATTCGTTTGCTCTAGAACGATATTTAGCTATTACAATTCGTTTAAATATCTCAATCACCCCATCG
>JAAEQW010000244.1 GCA_024231025.1 Candidatus Omnitrophota bacterium | reverse complement strand
GGAAGACTAATATTGAGTCTGAAATTATCATCTTTGCTCCAAAAAAAATAAATTTGTTGCAAATGTTTAAAAATGAAAGCAAATTTTTTGATTTCATCATCGGGGTGAGCGAGTAAGTTAGCAAAAGCCAATCTCATATCGTACAACTCACGGTAGATAATCTCCGCATACTCGGGGTTTTTTCAAGTTCGTCCACTAAATGTTTGAAAACGATCGATTTCGTCGACCTTTTTAGGGTGGCGATGTTGATGGGATTCAAAAGAAATCTTCGCCGCTGCACCAATTGCTTCCGTGCTCCTGCCAATGACAACCCAAAATGACAGGAGTCGGGCGATGATGTCTGAAACTTGAAAGAACGCTCGAGGTCGGGCTTGAATTGTCATCTCTAACTGCTGCGATGCTAACGTTGTCCAAGGTTGTCCAACACAAAACGAACAATAAAAACATCCAGTCGCCAATCTGAAACGATGCTTTTGTAAATATGTATCAAATCCAATTTCATTGTTCTCGCAAGCGCACAATAAATGCATAAAGATTAACTTAGCATACAACCCCAAATTGAAAAAGGAGCGCGAGCCAATTATTATTATTGGGGCTTCATAAATG
>JAAEQW010000243.1 GCA_024231025.1 Candidatus Omnitrophota bacterium | reverse complement strand
TAAAGTACCTTGCCGTCTCAAAGATATTATCGACTTATTGATGGATACCGGTGTTGGTGCCCACGCTTATTCTATGATACAACAGGATATGGTTGATGCCATTTTGTCCGACAGAACCGATGAGCGTCGTTTCCTCTTTGAGGAAGCCGCCGGAATCTCTAAATATAAAAATCGCAAGCAGGCGGCTCTTAGAAAACTGGAATCTACAGAACAGGATTTATTACGTTTAAAAGACATCGTTGCCGAAGTAAACACCCGGGTAAATTCTCTAAAGCGGCAGGTCAAAAAGGCTGAAAGATATAAGCAATATTCTGATGAATTAAAAGGTTGGGAAATATTTCTTGGTAAGGCCGCGATTGATGAACTTAGCTTGGAAAGACGTGATCTTTTTGGAAAAAAAGATATACTCTCCGATAGTAAACTTAATTTCGACACCGCTGTTACTTCATTGTCGGCTCAACAAGAAAAAGAGCGAAAAAATCTAACTGACCTTGATCGTGATCTGACTCGGATATCAAGCGAGGTGTATGAAAAATCGGAAGCCGCTCATTCAATTGAAAAAGATATCAGTATCCTGCGTGAGAAAAAGGAAAATGCCAAAGCAGTCAAAGAAAAGAATGAACTTGATATAACTGCCCTTGGAAAACGTAAAGAGATTTTGAAAGAACAGATCGAGGATGTTCTAGGCGAATTGTCAAAGCTCGATGAAATCCTTGAGCAGATGACAGTTAACGTTGACAAGCAAAATGATTTATCCAAAATCAGCGATGAAAAGGTACTTAAGGCCAGACAGACTGCCGAGGAGTTAAATCAGAAACTAATACAATTGGAATCTCAG
>JAAEQW010000242.1 GCA_024231025.1 Candidatus Omnitrophota bacterium | reverse complement strand
GTGTCCAATAAAATTTGACTTTCAATTAGGTGTCTTTCATTTGGGAACAAATTTACTTCCCCTTAGTACTAATGGAACTGATTTTTCACCTCCTGATAATAAATTCACCCAAAAGGTTCATGTTTCTGAAACCACTGTCATTCCCCCTCGATGCAAAGTAACTATACCTGCATTTTCTTCTAATCTTGTTACTACCCATACCCAATTCCTATTCGAACCAGATCAGGAAAAATTGGAAAAACTTGGGATTTTTGCTGCCCGTACCTTACTTTTTCCTCGCAAAAATTTCACTATACCTTTGAGATTGCTAAACACTGGTTTTGCTCCTATTAAGATATATAAGGGAACTACTATGGGACATTTGGAACCTGATGTTATCCAAATTTCTACAAATTCCATTACACCAGTTGCTAATGCCAGAATACCAACTGAAACTTCTCAAAATTCTATCCAAGAAGTAATCAAAAATGAATTTTTTAATGCTGTAGACTTTACGCAATCTGACCTTACCCCTGAAGAGAAAACTCAACTTTTGGATTTGTTAGTTAAAAATCGTCATGCTTTTGCTTTCTCAGATAAGGAATTAGGAACCTGTGCCACCCTGTATCACCGAATTG
>JAAEQW010000241.1 GCA_024231025.1 Candidatus Omnitrophota bacterium | reverse complement strand
TATCAATCGATTTGTCTTCGCGAGCCCATTTTGAAACTGTAAGAAACTCTTGTGATATTAGGAAGTTTGGCGGGTTATGTAGCAAGAATTCAGTGGGGAGGGGTACCACATGCACTGGAATCAGTGCATATAATACTTGTTTCCAAAGCAATTTTTACTACCTATTGCACTGCGTGTTCCGAATTTCATAGGGGATTTCGCAGACACAGAAACCTCTCGGCTCTCGGACAGTTCCATCTGGGCACTGAGTGCTTTTTGAGCCAGTGATTACAGTTACAGCACTGTGACAGATAATCTAGAAAAAAACCAAATTTCCATGTTTTTTTAAAGCACACAATATCAAACCTTCTTTGGAGGAGAACCACCATAGTTGACCATTAGGGCTAAATGAGGTAAACACCCCCTTAGTGAGGGAATGTCAACAGTGTCCAGAAGCGATCTTTGAATATAGAGTGTCTTCACATAGTAACGGATTGGACCACAGTGGAGATCTGTCAATTTCGGACTGCAAATGACCGAGCAATTAACCAATTCACAGTGAGGAATCCAATTTTCTCCCAATCCCAACCCAATGAAAAGTGGAAGCAAAAGAAGATAGACCTAAATTTTATAACAGAATGTGAAGTAAGCACTAACTTTCTCTCACAAAGACAACTTACAACCATTTGTTTCTATTTCAATTTAGTCAGAATCTTATTTCGTCTTCTCACTTCCGCCGATCTGTCTTCACTTGGTAAGTTTTACAACTGTTTGCTACTGTTGGCTATTGCAAGGTCAATTTTGCATACTCTGCCATATTGCATTGTCGCAGAAGTCACATACGTATACGTCTGTTTACTCTTGTACATACCTACATATAATTATCCCACGTAGTCGTACATAGCGCGACAGTTGATCATGCAAGGTATATAGCATACATATGCACTGAAACATATCATCAGTCAAGCATGTAAACCCACTAAAATCAACTGATTTCATTTCCTAATCCTAACTCCTAGTTAATGAACGGTATTTCCTTAATCCTCCCCCAGAGGGTCGTCAATCGTGAATTCGGACCCTTTTACATTCAAAAGCGAATAGATTTCGTCTGCATCACTTGTAGCTTTTCTCATCAACGTATCAACGATGCTACCAGGAGAACTATCAATGAAGCTACCAGGCCCATGATGTGGGCAGACACTACGCTTCATTAGCTCAACACGATAGAGAATTTCATAGACATAAAAATGAACAAAGTCCCTTTTGATAGCATGGTAATGGCGCGTGAAGATAGTCAATTCGACACCTAACTCAGTCAGTATGTCGTCTAATCTGTGCGCTTGGCTTAGGATTTTTTTGAGCAGCCAATCGTAATCGGAGGTGATTACCAATTCTCTGTGAGCATATTTTCGGCTCAAAAATAAGGCTATAGCGTGCACAATGAGAGTCAGCTGCGACAGGTAAGCAGCAAAGAAGCTCGGATAATGACCTCCCTCATTCTCAGACACTTCTCTAATCATGGGGACTATCCTGGCGACTTTGACCCCTGCCTCTGAAGACGGGTTGATTGCTGCATCAGCCGATCTCTTGCCCTGCCCTTTGATCACAGGTACAGCTCCCTTGACTTCCTTGGCCTCTTCCTTGACAGGTCCAACTCGCTTCTTCGTGCCACTGGCTTGACCACCCACAGCCTGCTCACCCATAGCTCCAGCTTGTCCATTCTGATCAGAAGCTCGTTCCTGAGCTGCCTTGGAGAGATGCTTCTGGACGATTGCTGCCCAATTCGTGACCTTGAAATTAAGGTACACTGATATTCAAGCTATCCAGTACCTATGAGCCACCAGAGTGGATAAGTAGATATATCCACTGAGCATTTTTTATTGAATTACTGATAGTCTACTTTGGTTACAGTTGGCTACCGTAAATGCTAAAATAAACGCCGCACAAGTTGGCTCTCACCTGCCATGTGCGGCGTTTATTTTAGCATTTACGGTAAAGTTGAAACTTCCCTGCTCTCTGGTGGCATTGTTGATAAGTGGGTATATCCACTCTAATTTAACCCCATGCAAAGCGCTGACCTCAGGGGGTAAATTAGAGGAAATATGGTTAGAATTTTGCAGCAGCTGTGCAGCATGGGGTTAAATTAGAGGAAATACGGTACATCTATTGAGCAAACATACTTTTCTTTCTCCATCATCAACTCTTCGCCCAGTGATCACCACCCTCCTTGTCTCTTCTGGCGATTGACTCATTCTCAGAGATGCTTGGCAACGAGGCAACAGTGAAGGTTCAGCACTGGTTATGAGAAGGGAAGGATTTTACTTCCTTTTATAAGAATTGGCTCTGATAAGAAATTTCGTTCCTTGTTTACCTCGTGATTTGATAAGCAAAATTCCTGGTAGTTTTTCCGAAGTCCCATGACTGAATGTAAACATCTTGGTCCCAAACCCTGAGTGATGATGGTCGTTGGACCTGTCAAATGCCAAGGTAGTGATAAGATAAAAGTTCACTGTGGTTTACTCAAGAATAATCAATCACGAATCATACATGAAAAAATGCTGTGTACTCTGTCTGCAGCTGAGAGAAAACTGCACGCACGCATGCACGCACGCACGCACGCACGCACGCACGCACGCACGCACGCACGCACGCACGCACGCACGCACGCACGCATGCACACACGCACGCACGCACGCACGCACGCACGCACGCACGCACGCACGCACGCACGCACGCATGCACGCATGCACGCATGCATGCACACACGCACGCACGCAAGAAGCCTTGCTAATCATGCATAGAATAACAATATAGAGCGACTTTCATATTCGGTATGTGCTCGTTGACATATTGGCCTCGTTAGCTCAGATACTGGTTTCTGCAATTTTGGGTGGGGGGTTTCGTTGAGTTAGCGAGCCACGTACAGCAATTGATCGATTGATTTGGGGCATTTCTTGGGTGGGAACAGTAAAACCATGGATTGAGGGAGGTCGTCGGGAGAATCTCAATGATTCAGAGCGTCTTAAGTGCACGTTCCCTGATTGAGATCTGGGAGCATGTTCACTTAATGATCTAACAAGGTATGGGCCTCTTTCAAAGATGACGACCTCTCCCTCACTTGACTCTTCACTTGTAGGCCCACCTCTTTCTAACCTATTAACTCTGACACGCCAAATAACAAATGCAATAATAAGACATATGATAACAAGTAGTAATCCACCAATAATTGCAGAAATATAGAGGACCAAGTTTGGCTCCATTTTCTCTGGGTACCAAGTTGAATTGGTGATTGGTTCGAAAGTTGCAGTACTCATGTCAAAAATAGTTGTCTGTGTGTGATTTTGTCCCTTTCTGCTGGTGAAAGTTGACAATGGTTTGCTGGAAGAAGCTGGTGTAGAGGTCACTTGACAGGGGTCAATGTCTGGCTTAGTGAAGGGAGGAAAGCAGCAGCAAGTTGGCAGCATGAGTGGATTGCATGCCTTTTCAGGTTGTGTGCAATTATAAACAACTTCCAGTGCATTTGAAAGTAGGCCACATTCAAGGTTATTGATTGGATTTCCATACAAATTCACAAATTTCAGCTTTGGGAAGCATGTGAGTACATCGGTTATGGAAAAGAAAGTGATGAAATTATTTTGTAACATTAGTTTCTGGACTGAGGAAATCGGTCGGCTTATTGAGGGGCAATCAAATTCTGTAAATTGATGATTCGTGCAGTCGATTGTTCTGCAATCTGGTTTTGTGCAATTTTTCCAAGGCACGATTTCCAAGGCATCCGGAAATGATTCAACAGTACCCAAGAAGATAAAGAACAGAATGAAGACAGACATTCCTGAAATAGTCATGCAATTATATTTGATTGTCTCAGCAGGGTGGTTTTATTCAGAATTATACAGTAATCCTACCATATAACTGATTAGACATACCTTTTCATGTAATGTCAAGCAATGATAATGCGTAGCAATGTTAAATGTAAGTGAAAAGGAACGAGATAACGTAGCACAATGCAATACCAAGCTGCCTTTGCTTCCTGATAAGGTTTTTTGTTTTGGTTAAAAAACACCTGCATGCAACAGTGGGCCAGCACTTCTCAATATTATCGTTCAAAGCAATGTGTACACTACATAGAGACTACAGTTGGGCTGATTCATTCTTTACTCTTTGACGTACCGTATACCGTATATACTCGAATTGAAGCCCACTGAAGTTGGGGGCTTCTATTCGAGTATATACGGTTAGTTTTTGCAGCTGCTAGTGCTGACAGGTGGCGCCGACCTCGAGCAATGTTGCCAACACAAGCAACTGCAAAAACTAAGCGTATATACTCGAATTGAAGCCCATGCAAAGCGCCAACTTCAGGGGGCTTCTATTCGAGTATATACAGTATATTCGATTTGAAGCCCACTGCTGGGGACATGAATGTATATTCAGGTATACTGACCACAACTGGACACGCTGTTCTTTTATATCCCTTTTCAGTGTAGGCGAGTCATGGAATATTTACTCAGAGTGACATTTTAGTCACATGATTTCATTGCAGACATGTTTTTAGAGTGATGAAACAGTCACATGATGTGTGTTGGTCACTGTAAGCAATCATTTGCTCAGGTCACATGATTGGATTGCCCACATGAATCAGTCATAAGACTGCATTGGTCACTTTAAGCAAATATTTGCAGAGGTCACAAGATAGGTCACATGACAGGTCATATAACAGGTCATCTGTCAACAAAATCCCTCCCTTTAAAAGGTGAGGAAAATTGTGTTCCTCATTCGGCATTTTGTTTTCACAATTGGATTTCTATGGAACGATCTTGGGGGCTTCATCCAGAAGAAAGTCTGATCATAATTAAAGAAGTTTTTATCACTCCGACTTGCCCTGGTCTAGATATACGTAGTTACGTTCCAAAGTATATTGTTGCTGCAAGTTCTGAAGATAATACTCTTATTCCCACGAAAAGAGGGGTAAGTGACTGTGATACTGAATTGTGCGATATGTAGTAATTGTGCGTTTCTCCAAGCGTTGCGCGTGAGGTTATAACTATGTGTTTTGCGCATATGGTTATAATCTTACGTCCAACGCCTGAAGAAAAACGCGCAACTGCTATATGACATACAGCATGCGCGTTGCGCACAAGATTATAATCATGTGTTTTGCGCATATGGTTATACTCTTACGTGCAATGCCAGAAGAAAAAACGTGCAATAGCTACATGACATACAACACATAAATTTTCAAATTACAGTAATCCTTCCTATTTAGATTCGCTTGTCCTTCAACGAGTGCCATTTGCTCAAAGACCTTCTTGAAAAGGTTCTTCCACCCAGAAACATTTGTCCATCACTGCAGCCTAGATTCCAGTCATTTTCATTTCCTGATGTAAGTGCATGAAATAGAGCAGTACATTTCAGGGCATTTATGTAATTTTCATTATTTCAGAAAGTTGAATTTTTGCTTCATGGAGAGTCCGACTCTGCAGAGTCCTACTCAAAGCCAAGCAGTGGGGCAGTTTCTTGCTCCAGAGTGGAGCCAGCAAAACGCAGTGCCAATCCCTGCGATTCCAGTAGAATCGATTCAAAGCGACTCCGGATTGAGGACAAAGAATTTTCTCCATATTCTCCCTCAAGTCCATCCTGTTCCTATGCTCCCCACACCGATTTCTGAAGGTCCATTGGTAAAGAAGGAAGTCAAAGGAGCTGCAAAGCGAAAAATCAGTCTTCCTAAAAAGCGGCCACAGATCAGTTCTTCATCCAGTGGCCCTGATTCAAGTGATTCTTCCATCCTTAGTCCAGAGGCAGATGCTACATCAAAAGCACGTGAGAAGCAATACGTATGTTGTTTTCCAATCTATGTTCATACATACCCAATGCTAAGCTATGTTTTTTTTTAGATGTGTGAAGCCTGTCACAAGTCTTTTATGACTAAAGCTGGCCTCACCATACACACCAAAAAGTGGTGTTCAAAGCAGGATAAAGTTGTTCCCCCAGTTTCAATCAAGCCCTCCGATTTGCTGTTTTTTCCATGCATCGGTGGCTATTATTGCTACTGGTGTGAGCACAAGGAATCGTCTCCTCAAGCCTTGGCCGTTCATCAAATCCGGCATCATTACGCAATCATAGAATGTCTCGGAGGCATCCACATGGCGACGAAGAAGATAGAGAAGAAGCGGAAGAAAGCCAAAGGACTGGAGTAGAAGATGATCCATATTTGGATGCTGATTTAGAAGTAGAGATTGAAAGAGAACTCGCTCAAAGTTGGCAGTATCTCAGGGAGTACCAGGAAAGCTATGATACTGGTCATGTTACTGTATTTAATTTCCCAGTCTCGTCCCCCGATGAAATTCCAGCCTTGGTAAGAAAGGCTATGGATCAGCAGAGTTCTGCTTTTATGATTCAGGTAACTGCTGGTTCTGTCCTTCGAGATCGGGAAACGGGAGTGATACGCATTTTTTTGGGCGAGTTCTAATACTTCATTGTTTGATTCCCCTCAGTTAGTTGATAGAAAATCAAAAAAAGATAAAGTGTTAGGTATGTTACGTGACAATGTTAATGATGAAGAATGGCTGTATCGCCCCAATAGCCGGTGGATTTTTTTACGATTAGCATATATTCGAATTTATGTTTACCACTATGATAGGCCAATGAAAGCTTGTGATTGTTTGTTCCTGCCAAATCAGCTTATTAAAAATAGATATTTGTATACCCATTATAAGAAAGGGGGGAATTGCGATAATCTCTGTTTTTTCTATGCAATGGCAAAATTTTTAAAATCTTTTAAAAAAACAGGTATAGTTCAGTTAGCAGAAAAATTGCTGGGAGAATATAAAACATTTATGAAAATTGAAAAATTTTCTGGACTGAAATTCAGTGAAATACCTCAGATTGAAAAAATGTTGAAAATTAGAATCAATATTTACATTGCCGAGCAAAATAAGGAGGGAATTTTTTTTCCAAAGCCACTTTTGCTTAGTAACGTTCCTTGCTCCGATTCTGACCTTGATGAGAAGACAGCAATGATTCTATTTTATAAGGACCATGCTATTCTTATAAAAAATCTCTATCGCGCATTTAAAATTATTTTATGCCCATTATGTAATAAAAATTTCACCAGAATGACTCTTCTTAAGCGGCACAGAAAAATTTGTAAAAAGATCTCAGTAGGTGCCCCTGTTACCAAAATTCAATATTTCGATGGTTTATGGCAACGCAAAAAAACTATTTTCGAGGAAATAGAAGAGCAATTTGTTCTATCTTTAAATGACGACATGAAAAAAATTAAATACCATGCAGTTTTTGACTCAGAGGCATTCTGGACAAAATTTTCTCCCACTCAAAAATTTGGTAAATCTTCAGAAATAGTGGGCTCCTTAACTCCATTCTTAGTTGCTGTTGCTTCGAATGTACCATATTTTGAGAAGGCTAAATTGTTCTGGCTTGACGAATCACCTAATTATATAGAAGATTTTATTCAGTACTTAATAGAGATAAGTAAAGCGCAGACTAGAATTTTACTTGCAGAATTAAGACCTCTTATCTGTTTTTTGAAAGAAAAGGCTTCCTTTTTAAAATCATACAAGGTAAAAAAAATTTTTTCAAATTTTTTATCTTATATCTCAAGACTTCCGGTGATTTCGTATAACGGCGCAGGTTTTGATGCAAAAATATTAAGAGAACACGTTATTCCTGCATTGATAAAAATAGAAGGTAAAATAGAATTTTGCACAGTCAGACAAGGGCGGTACCTTTTATTACAAACAAGAAGGCTTCGTTTTGTTGATACACTTTCCTATTTAGGTCAAGGTAATTTTATTTCGTATGAAAAATTCTTAAAATCATTAGATATTCCCGAAGCAAAATTAAAAATGCCATACGAATTTATCAGGAGTCTTGATGATCTTAAGTATCATGGCCTCCCAGATCTAGAATATTGGTGTTCTACACTTAGGCATGGGGAAAATGTGTTAGGAGTTGAATACAGAGCATTCGTAAAAAAAATGAAAAATTTAAAATTGTCAGAAAGTGAAGCCCTTAAAAAGCTAAATCTCGTTGAGGTGCCTCCATCCGAACAAGAGGAGTTAGAATACTACAGAAAAATGTTTTCTGACTATGGCTGCAAAACTCTACGAGATTGGGTAGGCATATACACTGCTTGTGATGTAGAACCATTAGTAACAGCTTGCGAGAAATTTGCTAATATTTTTTGGACATTCGCAAAATGTGAGATTTTTCATGATTACATTTCGTTACCAGGTGTCAGTGAAAGAATAGCTTTTAGTAAGCTTCAAGCAGACACAAAAATTTATATTCCTTCTCCTATTGTTTACGATTTGATAAGAAAAAATATAATGGGGGGGCTTAGCACAATTTATGTAAGGGAAGCAATAAAGGGGGTCACGAAAATTAATGAGCACATTTATGGGGATTCAGCAGAATTTGTAGGTGGCATCACAAGCTTTGATATGACTAATCTCTATGGTTTTGCTCAAAATTCTGTGCCCAGTGGTCCTGAGATACTAAGATATAAAATAAGAAGTTATATTCCAGAATTTGGCTGTGAGAAGCAAAAAAAGAATAAAATGACAGAATTGATTCTATCTCTTCTTTCGTGGATTTTTAAAAAAAAAGTTCAAACTCAGTGGAATAGTGGAGAATTTAGTCCTATCCTCTCTACCACTAGACACAGGGTTGATGGATATTTTGCAGAATTAGGCCTTGGTATAGAAATTTTTGGCCATGGTGGACATGCTTGCATTTATCCAACTTGTAAAAAATTTTATGATCCGGAGGAAATTCACCCTATTTTAAAAATAAAAAATGATGACGTTCGTAAAAGGGATTTTAAACGAATTAATTATCTTTCTCAATTTTTTCCAGGAAAAATTTTTGTAGTGTACATTTGTCAATTTGAAAAGGAATTTCAAAGTCCGAGTGGCCAATTTTTTTCCCTTTACCAGAAATTTCTCCAAATTCACCCTGAGTGGAATATTCTCTACAAAAAGCGAACAGAGAGTCAAATATTGAGAGAGATCTTTGAAGGCAAAATTTTTGGTTTTGTTCTGGCCGATTTTGAATGTGATGACAGCTTAAAAAAGAAGACAGACATGTGGCCACTTTTTCCTAAAAAGGTTGAGATTGGGCGTGAAGATACAGGTGAAATAATGCAAAAATATCTAGAAGCCAGTAATTTATATGCCAATAAACGCTTGCAGTTAATTCAAAGTCATTTTGCTAGGCAAGCCTTCTATTCCACTTCATTAGTTCAATTTTATCTTGAAATGGGTGTCAAAGTATCAAATGTTACTTTAGTTGTTCAATACCAGCCCACTGCCGATCTGTGGGAGTTTGTAATGTGGGGTGCGAACCTAAGGTTGGAAGCCTCACTTTCCAAGAATAAAAATAAGGAAATATTTGGATCCTGTGCAAAATTAGCTGTAAATTCCTTTTTTGGTTTTACAATTAAAAATCCTTTACACTACAGGACGGTTAAATTTGTAAGCGAAACTCAGCTGGTTTCTTGCATGAATGAGCCAAGATTCTTCATGCATGCAGAAAGAGTAGAAGAGGACTGTTTTGAAGTTCACATGAGGAAGAAAGTTGCTCGTTATTGCTCACCTGCAGCTATAGGTATGGCAATACTGTGTAACTCAAAAGAACACATGCTGCGAGCAATTTATAATGTCCTTTATCAAATCAATACTCGTTACTGGAAAATTGTTCTAAGTGACACAGATTCCCTTGTTATAATGCATGCTCAATCAACTTGGTCAGAATTCGAGCAAAAATGTGTTCCTGAGCAAAATCGTGCATTTTTTGAGGCAATGAAAGATAAATATTTCTTGAAAGAAGACGTTCTGAAATCAAAATTTATTCCTGGTCTGTTAAAAAGAGAATTCGCTTGCGACTATGTTATCGGTTTATCTCCTAAGTGCTACGTGTGCGCAAAGTTCCCTCCTTCGCTGGGTGTAGATTTAATGATTGTAAAATTATGCGCAAAGGGCGTGCAGACTCTTGTAGCACAAAAATTTACTCCAGATCAATACAGGCGCGTATTATGGTTACATAAGACTCAGCATGTCAATGTCAGAGGTTTGAAGTATAGCCATGGTATGATGTTTGCTTATAACCTGTACAAGAAAGGTCTTGATTTTGCCTATGTAAAAAGGAAAACATTGTCTAATATGGATACATGTGCCTTAGATTTGTGAATAAAAAATCACGATATCTGTGACCACTTGAAACCTTTGTCCATTTTTTCGCCTTCTGCATCTTGAAATTCAGCTGATGTTGGTTCTTCTTGCTCTTCAGTACTTGCAGTCTGACGAAGTTTTTGAGCAAATTGACGCAGGCCTTCATTAGGTATCAAGGACATATTAAAGGTCACCAATTTTCCAAGTTGCTGTAAAAACCGACCAATACCAACAGGTTTTGACTTAGAAGATGGGGTAGGCTTTGAAATGTAGTCAACTAGTTCATAAATCGAAGAATCAGCAATTCTTTCATTGTTCAAAATTACTTCTCCAGTATTCCTGTCATAGCGAATTTTACTTGGAAAATACTGAAAACCTCTGAGAATTTGAGCGATTTTGGTCTGTCTTCGCTCTGCAAAACCGCTGATGATATCCTGATCTGAAAGCTCGCCCTCTTCTTCTTCTGCTTCAGCTTCTTCAGGCTCTTTTGTACCAATTTTGGATTCCCCGGCAGGTACTGAAGAATGCTTTGCTGTCTGAATTTCAGGCGTAATATGACGGTATTTCAGGTACTCATTGGCGAGCTGGGCATAACGCTGGGCCTTCTCATCAGGGCGGAGAGATTTGTCTTCCAAAAGACGCTTTATTTCTGCATCAATATCAAGTACCTTTTCAAACTGTCCACTTTCTGTCTGCTTCTCTTTTTCAGCTTTTGCCTTCAATTCGCTGTACAGAGCTTCCGAGATCAGTGCCAATCTGCGACCAGTAGGTCCTTTAATCGACATTTTTGCCAAAAAACAAGCGACTAAGAATAGGCAATACAGCGCTCAATATTGCACTTATAAGAAAACCTCCTTTTTGGCCTGGTGCAGTCAAAATTTTGAATTTTTTCTTCCGTCCTTTTCCTTTATTCACAAGAAATTCCAGCGGTTTGCGGAATTTTTTCAGCTTTTTTGCTGTTTTTGAACCAATGGGTGCATTCCCCTTCAGAACATTAAAGGTACATTCACTAAAGGCATCCAATGTCGTAGGATCACTTAGTAAAGCTTGACAAAGTCGCTTGTTTTTTCCTTTTGCCTGATGAAGGCAGCACAGTGCATGATAAGCCTTGAAAACTTTTTTACTGGGCCTACTATTATTTATGTGACGACCAGCCATAGCGAAAACATTTTGACAATGATCTTTTATTTGCAAAAAAAAGCAAATTTATAAAGCATAACAGATCACGGGACATTCATCACTAAATACATTTGTAAGAAGCCTGCACTCATTAGGCGTATTTACAGAAGCATCAATTACCAGATATCCATGGGGCACATTTTGGGTAGCATCATTGAAAGCAAATTTCACTAAATTTGTATTAGCAATTCCAATTTGTCGTGCAAAAATACCTACTTGCTCATTAGCCATTGGGTTTCTAAAAAGCACAATAATGTGATAACTAAGGCGCTGTTTTGTTTTCTCCTTACTAGACTTTTGAAACAGATGATGCTCTAAATTTATGCATGAGCAATTGAGGTGGTGCCCACAGCGGGTCAAAAAATTTGTAAAATCAACACTGTCATTTAGTTCCTGCTGCAAATCATCAAAGATGATCAGGTTCTTCTTTTTAGGACTGAAAACTGCACTTGGTTGAGCAAGAAGATCACGGGGAAAGCCTTCGAATGCCACTAGGTTGGGTACTAGATTGGTAAGAGCATGTACATTTTCATTATGAATTCCATAAACATAATAAACAGTGTCATGGGGCCCATTGGCTAAGATAGGGTTGGCCAAGAGACGTTGAACCCAAGTTGTCTTGCCACACCCACTGGGACCTGATAGAAGTACATTTGATGGCTGGGAAATGGACCAAAGAGGCCACTCAGACATTTTTTTCAAACAACCATTCACAAGAAGTGAAATTGTAACAATAATGTCAAATCAGTGAGAAGCTTCATTTTATTTTCCTCTAATGAACCGCTAGTTTTAATCTGTTTCAAGGAGTCGAACCCAAAACGTTTGTAGGCAAACTGTTGCACTTTTCTGTCATTCATTATTAGATCCCCAGTAAATTTTCGAATTACGGCAGAAAAAGGCTGTCCTCGTGTCAAATAGTAGAGCACAAATAAAACATGCAGGCCACAATATATGCTGAATTCTGGTTGAGTACTTGCACTATTTCTTTCTATCTTATCTCCTCCAAATTTGAATAGCCACTGTTTTAAGTGACTATTGTAAGAATCTGGACTTTTACCCAAAGAGTCAAAAAAATAAGCACCACTTTTATTTGGCAAAAAATAAGCAAGAACCCAGTGTTCACCGGGACCAGTACTCAAACCTGTATTTATAATTACAGCAATGGGCCGGTTATATGGCAACTGATCTGGCAAAGAATCACGGCTACATATCGCAAAAAGATGGCGGCTAACAATTGCATCATCTTCGGACAAACGACTTAGCTGGTAAGCGAACATCACCACGTAACAATGGGTCGATAAGCGGAATCGATTTCCATAACAGACTGGAAATGGCCGAGAACAATAGCTGAAAAACAAAATTCTCTTTTTTATACATTACAATTTCTTTTACACAAAAGTCACGTGACAAAAACTTTACCTGTATAGTCTTCATCGAGTCCAGTGCTAAAAGTGCCTTCGATTCTAATATTCCTCGCATCCAATGCACTATTCATATACTCGCTATTCGGATTTGCATCTAAAAGAAGAATGGAAGGTTTTGGAGATGGGTGAGAGGGTTAGGATGGGGTGGTGAAGTTTGAGATGAAAGGGAGCAGGCGTTGCCGTGCGCGCGCACGGAACCCCATTCTTGTCACTTTCATCCCACCCTTTCAACTCGTACCACTCATTTCACTCATACCAGAACTTACCTCTACTCAAATCGAAAACGCAGAGGAATGCTGCATCTTGAAACGACTTTCTGTCAATATTTCCTGGGCCCATATTTGATTTCATATAATTTAGTGCACCTTGACTTTGCAGGAAAAGTAGCAGTGAGCGATCTTTTGACACATCCATGTCATATTCAGATGTGGGGATTCGCCTAGCGCCAACAAACAGATTCAATGTGCTAATTTTTAGATTTTGCAAAAAAAATGGATTCAGCTTCATATCACCCAGCCTAGCTTTAGTGCGTACAAAAAGCAAAACCAATTGCGTGGGCATTTCAAAGCCTGTAAACAGATCTACTACAGAAAACTGAAGGGCACCACTTGGGATAGTAAAATCGCATGGCTGCACGCGATGCATGTAATATTTTGCATTATTTTGCATAAGCAAACTAGCATGTGCAATTTGCAAGGAAGGGCTAACGTCTACCCGAGCTACCAGCAAACTGGCAGATGTAATATGAAATTTGTATTTTGTAGGATCATTGGCTGGATTCATTAGAAAGAAATCTTGATTTTGCAATGTCAACATGTAGTCCATCTGCATGTTTGGCAGCAAAAGGCGATCCGCACTATGACAACAGATGTGCAATGTGTCAATCATTTCAACCTCATTGCTTTTCTCGAAAAACTTTGCTCTCTTTTTCAGCCCTTTATTGGTATTAGCCGAAGCATCCGAAGCAACGATGCCATCAGCTGTCAGTGTGTCTTCATAGTACATGGCCATAGTCAGGTAAGATTCTTTTGCTTCTTGAGGCAAGCACAAATTGTGTACCATCTAAAAGGGAGTGAAGATAGTAGGTACTATAAGTAGGTATGTTCTAAACTGAGCTCACTTACAGATACATAGGAATAAACGTCCGAAACTTCGCTGACTCTAACCCCATTCAGGTACATATCCACAGACTTGAACAGGGATCCGAGAAGATTATTTACAGGGCCAACTTTCACATTTTCTCCTATTTCACTACCATCCTCTTTGGTAATTTTTGCCCTTAGGTACAGGTATGTACGGGACAGGTCTGTATAAAGCTCATTTGAGCTTTCAACTGTGAACAATAGCTGTGATACTTGGCCCTGACTCAAACTGGACTTTGTCTTTACTTCCTCGTACCATGAGCTGAAAAGAGGGAGTAGTGCAGAAGTATAAAGAGCAACAACAGTAAATAACTTTATTACTTTTGTATACTTAGCAGAGTAGCCTGAGCGCTGAACAGATTCAATTGGCTCAAAATAGTATCCATGGTTGATTTTCACAGCAGAAGAAAACAGCAACCGCACACCAACATAACAAACATAAGCAATGACAAAATCACAGAAATCACAGTTATAAAAGTTACGAAGAAAACAGAGGAAAAGCTACAGGTGATTTCTTCTTATAGGATGCTCTTCCACGTCTTTTCTTAACAGCCCTCTTCTTTTTTCTTCTTTCTATAGCTGCCGCTTCTTTCGCTTTGTAACCCTTCTTTTCTTCTTTTCTACTCTTTTCAATTTGGAAATGGCCTTCCTTCTTCGCTTTCGTTTTCGCCCTCTTCCAGTGAGTGCAGAAACTGCTGTCCGTCTAGCTGCTCTCAGGCCATGTTCTTTCAGAGTTGGCCTTAATTTTCGACCTTGCTTTATGTCTGATATAATGCCTTGTGTAGCAGCTAAGGCATGAGGGAGTGCTGCTTTACCAATATGGCGTAGAATAGGAACAGCGTACCGAAAAAAATCAGACAAGAAACCCTGCCCCCTTTGCGCATAAACGCCTTGAAAATGGGGCAATAAATGGCCACCTTTATGCCATGGGCTGTACAACTTTACATAAAAATCGGGCGTCAGTGCATACAAAGCGCTGTCTCTAATAGCCATTGCAAAACAACCACCTAGCGCAACAACAAAAATGTAAACTGACAATTTTGCATGAATTATTAATAATATATCAGAAAACTGGTGGCTTTTTTCGCATATTCAAAATTAGAATGGTTTCACTTCCGCCACCAGGAAAAGGAAGAAACTGTCCTGTTTTAGTCCGTAATTCAATGGTAATTTCTTGAATAGAAATGTCTTTAACTGGAAAATACATAATTTTTTTAGGGGAGTAACTTTGAACAGTACCATATTTTTCAAAATTGTATGGCACAATAGCCAAGATAGGGCTTGAAGAGTTTCCAATATAGCTATGTGCAATTATATCAGAATAAATGTAAATTGCAGAAATTCCGCCACTCAGGTCATACGCTCGGTCACCAACAACGAAACCGATTTTTTCTGAGCGCAATGGGAATCCCGTCAGAACAGAGACATTTTCATTCATTTCCAGGTAAGGTATCGTTTTATTATCACCACTGATCAGTTCAACCATGACCTTATGAGTGAACTTGTCATGAGAGAACTTATAAAATTCTTTATCCGGGCCGAGTGCCTTGTTTATTTCCTGAATCAGGTCATCGATAGTTTTGTAGAAACCAGAGGCCAAATCGCTGATCATATCTATTCCAAAAGTATAGCTCCAAAAACTCAGTCTGCCATCGTATATGTTGTTCAAATTGGCAGGATAAATAAAGGTGTTTAGACCACACTCATGTTCAGAATCCAAATGAACAGGTGCTTGCAGGCTGGTAATAAAATGTGACTGAGTGTTTGCAATGGCGCCAGATGGTACACTACTGGGAAGAAAAAAATAAAAGGAACCATTCATTATGACTGCAAAATGAACACTGACACAATTCAATTCTTAGCTGGAATTAAATCATTATAAAAAATCCAGGTTTTCTTTTTAGGGGAGTCGTGAAAGGACACGAGAGCTTGTTCCCGGTTCATATCATCACGTCGAAAACCATGGATAGCAGCAATCCTTGGAAGGGTGGTCCCACTCATCATGACTGGCTCCATTTCGCTCTCATAGAAGATTCCTTCCACTGGTTCGTTAGTGAGAAGTTCCTCCAAGTAATAAACAGGTAAGAAGCTTTTCATTTTTCGTCTTGCAATCTTGTAGAGTGCATCGGAATAAGTCCCTTCATATCCTTTCCAATGAGCCTGATCAGTTTGTATTCGAACAATTTGACCAATTTCAAATCTGTAGACCTTGCTTTTTCTCTGTGCTAACTTTGAGAAGTTAGACACTTGAGTTTTGACATGTAAGGTGTTGAACACTTTAGCTTCATTCCGTTTCAATTCCGCCTGGTTTGGGCTCATTCTGATGCTTCTGTTATAGGCAGAATTAATTGCTGAGCAAATTTCGGCCAATTGGTCGATCCAATTGTATGACTGGGAACTCGCAAAAAATTTCCACAACCTAGCCTTAATTTCGCGATTTAGACGCTCAGTTGGTGCAACTTTTTGGGTAATATCTTTTGAAGTAAAATAATTAATATTATACTTTTTATAAATTTTTTGACTTTCGCTTCCCAAAAATTCGCCTCCTTGGTCTGTCATAAAAGAATAAGGTTTATTTTTTGCCTCTGAAAAAATGCTATCTAAAGAGTGAGCCGTCTCTTTGCTCGATTTTGTTTTTTGGGGTACTAGAGCTATAACTTTACGACTAAATAAGTCTGTAATTACGAGAAGCCAAACAAAATTATGATTAGCACGTTTTAATGCAGGACGGCTCATATCTATCAAATCTGCACCCCATACTTGATTAGCTCCACTGATAATAAATTTAGTTCTTGGAAATTTCTTGCGAGCTAAGCGAAATTTTGTAGGTATGCGCTGAGAACTCCACCAATTCTTTACATCCCGCAAAGTTATTTTTGAGTCTTGCTTCTTTGCTGCTTTGTAAAGAGGCAGAATACCACTGAATCCCGCTGGATTACTAACATTATAGTAAATATTTGACAGTACTTCAGATACAGCCATTTTTCAAAACAATAATCATCAAACTGACATTTATCACAACATATCAATATTTATATAAATCAGGCACTGGTAAATACTGACAGAAATCGGAATAAATCTTTTCAATAGACTCACTAGCATCTATTATGTAAACAGGAATACTGACCTTTGTCAGCCATTCCCTATAGTGCTTATTAATCAATTCAAAATACGACAGGCTTACATTAGCTTCCTCTTCTCTCCCCCTCTTTTTTGTCCTTTCTAAGCAAATTGAAGGTGGGCAATCTAAATAAATAATTCTTGACTGACCATTATCTTCATCCACTTCAAAACGCGATGCATACAGGGTGTCAAACAGATAGTACAAAATTTCCATCTCGTCTTCAGTGAGCCTATTTTCAGACAGAGCAGCTTTTGCAAAAACCTGTACACTTGAACCACCGCTTCTTTCGAAAATATTTAAATCTGAAAAATGGCTAGCAGATTGAAGACGATTAAACATGGAAACTAAGACAAAAGTTTGAAACTGGAACACAAAATCAGATTTTTTATAAAACATATCCAGGAAGTTGATCTTTCTTCCACTTCGCCATGACTGGAAATGTGTCCAGTCGCTCACAGGTTCAGGAAACACTGGATAGGACAGGCGCTGGGCGATGAGAGCCAGAAGGGACGATTTCCCACTGCCAATATTCCCCTCGATCCAAATATTCGCAGGTAAGTCAGACATTTTCAATTGTTAGCAAATGACAGTGGTTAGGCAGTGCCTTGCTTATATACATGCTCAGATGGAATGTATTTGTTTGCACAAGGGAGCCCTTGTGACCATGACTCAAAACACCTCGTGACCTTGTTGTGACCATGACTCAAAACACCTCATGACCTTGTTGTGACCATGACTCAAAACACCTCATGACCTTACTACCTACTTTTGGCATTTGTTTACTTTTTATACCTCATGATGTCACTGCATTTGCGTGTTTGTTTACTTTTTACCACATGACTGCTGACTGTTATTGTTACTGGTATGTGATAGAAAGTGATGCCTTTTTCTGTTCAATAGTTCAGTGATCAATCAATCAATAATCAGTTTAGTAATAAAAAACAAAATCCATCAAGAGATCTTTTTTATTCTTTCTTTTGATGCTTCACTTGTTTCACCAAATTATTTGGTCTCTTTCTTTTGGAGCCACTGGTCCTTCTTAGTTCTTGATTCTCAGAAGGCATCCGCATCAGTGGAGGTGGCGCCAGTGGCGCCAACGGCGGTGCCATGGACAGCGGAGGTGGCGCTGGCATCAGAATCAGTGTTGGCAGAGGTGGCGGAGGTGGCACCACGATAGGGAGTAAAATGGCAGTCATAAACTGTGTTGGTTGCCCTGGCCCCATGCAGAATGGGACCCGAAGAAGACGGTTGAAGAACTCAAAAATCATATATTGCATACAAGAGTGCCAAGACACGTACGTGCCGCTCGGGCGCGCCGACGTAAGCGACGTATGCACCCGTATGCGTCGTAAGCGGACGTCGCGGGACGTTTGGCACGTCACCAACGTGTTTGAACGTCTTGCGCCGTCC
>JAAEQW010000240.1 GCA_024231025.1 Candidatus Omnitrophota bacterium | reverse complement strand
TGCCCTTCCTGAGAGATGGGTTACATAATATACCGGAGACATAGGTAACACTTTGTTATAATTATGGCATAGAAGGAGGTACTCACTATGCCATGGAAGGAAAGTGTTATTATGGATGAGAGAATGAAATTTATTGGGAGACTGTTGGACGGCGAAAAAATGACTGATCTTTGTCAGGAATTTGGTATATCTAGAAAAACAGGTTATAAGTTTTGGGAACGCTACAAGAGCATTGGTCTTGGCGGTCTTTCTGATAGAACCAGACGCCCAATGCGCTATGCTAATCAACTGCCAATGCAGGTCGAAAAAACTATTGTAAAGATTAAGAAGAACAAGCCTTCCTGGGGGGCTCCAAAGATTAGAGAAATCTTAAGAAGAAAGTATCCGGAAATTAAAATCCCTGCCAAAAGCACTGTTCACTGTGTCTTAGATCGTCATGGATTAGTGAAGCGTCGTAGAAGAAGACGTTTTAAGGCTCAAGGAACTACTTTGTCAAACAAGCCTCACCCCAATGATCTATGGTGTACTGACTACAAAGGAGAGTTCATGCTGGCTAATAGACAGTATTGCTACCCTTTAACCATCACAGATTTTTCGAGTCGCTATCTCTTGGCATGTGAAGGAATAGAAAGCACCAAAATGGTGCATGCTTTTAGTGTTTTTGAGCAAATATTTAGTAAGTACGGTCTACCAAAGGCTATTAGAACAGATAACGGTCTTCCCTTTTCCTCAGCAACTTCGCTATTTGGTCTCAGCAAGCTGTCAGTGTGGTGGCTACGCTTAGGCATTGCCATTGAAAGAATAAAACCAGGATGCCCTCAACAAAATGGTAGACATGAAAGAATGCATCTAACGCTCAAAAAGGAAGCAACAAAGCCACCGGGAGAAAATTTATTGCAACAACAAGAGAAGTTTGATAAGTTTATTGTAGAATTCAACAATCAAAGGCCCCATCAAGCTCTTGCTATGAAATATCCGAATGAACTATATAAATCATCTCCGAGACCATATAAAGGCATTGGCAGATTAGATTATCCTTTTTCCGATAGAATAGTTACGGTTACACACTGCGGAAGAATTTGTATACGAAAAAAGAAAATTCATTTAAGCCAGGCTTTTGCCGGACAAGATGTCGGCATCAAAGAAATTAATGATGATATATGGCAAGTTACCTTTATGAATTATGATTTAGGTTTTTTTGATTTAGAGGCTGGTAAATTTGAACCATCGGAGTACCCGTTTATACCAGAAAGAGTGTAACCCATCTCTCCGGTATAAACTGTTACCCATGTGTCCGGTATGGACCGCGAAGAAGTGGGGTGGATGACGGGACTTGAACCCGCGACAACTTGAACCACAATCAAGCACTCTACCAAGCTGAGCTACATCCACCAAAAAAGATAATATACAGGGTTATTCCTTATTTTTTGGTGGCGCTGAGAGTTCCGTCTCGAAGCGCCTTAACTAAAATAAGGAATTTATATTGAAGCCGTAGAGCTATTAATCAACTCAAGCTTTCTATCCCGTTTGAAACCTTTTATCTTCAATTCACACCTTAAAGCCTCGCCCTTAGTTACACATTCTTTACTGTATAAAAGCATAACTGGCTTGCGGTATTTTGTAAACCTGCACCCATGACCACAATTATGCTGCTTAATGCGTCTAACTAAATTATCGGTTATACCAGTATACAGGCTTCCATCTTTGCATTCAACTATATAAACACTCCACATAACTAAGATCCTTCGCTTACAGCTTCAGGACTAATTCGACTATGCCCCGACTTCTTCGGGCCCAAGTCTCATTGAGGCTACATCCACCAAAAAAGATAATATACAGGGTTATTCCTTATTTTTTGGTGGCGCTGAGAGTTCCGTCTCGAAGCGCCTTAACTAAAATAAGGAATTTATAAAAATAATTATCTGAAATGCTTTGGTTGAGAAAGCATTACTGCGCTTTATTATTATCGTAAACAGCTTTAAACTCATTTACAACATCTTTTACGGCATCAATTGCGGTATCCAATGTAACTTCTTTTGTTTTTTCTGATGTTTCAGATATCTTCTTTGTTACCTTACCAACAAATGACCCCAGCAAAAGTTTGGGAAAATTGACCTTGCCTTTGAGGCTCGCCTTAGCAGATGACATATCAAATTTTGGTGCATCCATTGTCGTTTTTAATCTAAAAGGAAGAACGGGTTTCTCTCCGCTACCTTTGAGGATTGCCAAAACAGTTTTTGTATTGCGCATTCTAGTTGCGTCTTCTAATTGCTCCTCCGGCACAAAACTAACCCTTTCCGCCGTCAAAACACAATCAATCACCAACTCATTATCTTTGGCCTCAGCTTTTGCGTAAAAAACAAATATTGCCTCTTTGAGACCGATTTTATCGGGTTTCCAATTAGGTGAATAGTAATCGCTAAATGCCGCATAATCAATATCTTTCGCGTTAATCGTCATATCCATATTTTTATTGCGATAATCTATCCACCCCCTAGCAGATAGAGCGTTTTCCATGCTTACCCCCTTGCCCTCTAAGGAAGCGTTAAGATCGATATAAAATTTTGGTAATTCGGGGTAAACAAAGTTTTTAAGTTTTGCGCTCATCTTAGTCAGTTTAAAGCTTACTGACTTGCCCTTTTTAACATTTACTATCTCTAAGGAACCATTGTTTATATCTAAGCTTTTCACTTTTAGGTATTTGATAGACGGAATTGCCAAAGAATCCGCATAAACCGAAGGAATTAATTCAAAACCAATTTTTTGAGGTAGTCTTTCACTCAGTAAAGATATTTTTTTAAGAATATCCTTATTTACTTCAACCTTCATATTAAAACCATTAACGTACACTTTGTTCAGAGCAATGCGGCCGATTATCAAATATATAATATCTGGTGCCAAACGAATCTCATCTACCGAGAAATCCGAAACCTTAAAACCCTTTACCTCTAAATGAAACGGAAATTTTAAAGATACACTCTCAAGCTCAGGTTTAACTCCTAAGCTCTTTTCAACGGATTTGACGATCATCTCCTTACCCTTTGAGTTAACCGCAAAAAATACAACCGAATAGACAACTACCGCTAAGGTTAAAATAACAATTAAAAATATTTTTAAAAATTTCATGATAAATGCCTTTACCCCGTGCATTCGCTTCGCTCATTACGGGGTTAACGTAATCTAATTCGCTACGTTCATAAGATTACGTAAACGCGCCCGGCAGGATTCGAACCTGCGACCCTCGGCTTAGAAGGCCGATGCTCTATCCAGCTGAGCTACAGGCGCAAGTAGATAATTTGAGCACTAGAACATTTGAGCAATAGACCGCATTGGATTCTTTCCTTCAAATGCTCTAACGATCTATTGTTCCAATGCTCTACCATCTGCTATAAGCAGATGGTTGGTCGGGGCGAGTGGATTCGAACCACCGACATCTTGGTCCCAAACCAAGCGCTCTAGCCAAGCTGAGCCACGCCCCGATAAAATTCCAATCATTCAGGGTCATTCCCTGAATTTTATCGGCACTGAGGGTTCCGCCCCGAAGTGCCTTAATAACAAATAGCTTATGCTCACTGATACCGCAATTTTAGTGCCTTAATTATATCAGATTTATGATTATTTTCCACACCAAAATATTAGCACTCAATAAAATCTTTTAGCTTTATTTTGATATTTTTTACGGTAGTTTTTTGCTATTTTAACTATTTTCTTTAACGATTTTACAGTTTCAGGCCATTCCCTAGTTTTAAGGCCACAATCAGGATTAACCCAAATGCTATCAATATCAAAAATCTTAACACTCTTATCAATAATTTCAATTACGGCTGCATCTTTTACTGCAACATTAGAATGGGTATCCCACACTCCCGGGCCAATCGCCCTAGTGAACTTATATTTTTTAAACGCGTCTAAAATTCTCCCTCTGCTTCTGGCGCTTTCAATGCTGATTACATCAAAATTAAGTCGCAAAATCCACTTTAAAATATCAGAAAACTCTGAATAGCAAAGATGTGTATGCACCTGTATATCACTAGATAAATGCGCGGCAATATTAAAAGCACGAACTGCCCAGCTATAATAAAAATCTGCTTTTGCCTCTTTAAGGGGAGCAAGCTCCTTTATCGCCGGTTCATCAATCTGAATAATTTTTATACCCTTATCAGCTAAATCCTGAACCTCAGCGTTTAACGCATGGGCAAGCTCAAACGCGACCTCGTGCAATGGATCATCTCGCAAGACATACGCCCTTGAAAGAATAGTAATCGGACCGGTAAGCACTCCCTTAACTATTTTGGAAGTAATGCTTTGCGCATAAAACGTCTCTTTTAGGGTAAGTGGTCGCACCCTTTCAATCTTATCACACACTATTGGCGGACGACACACCATTGTTCCGTATGAGATAACCCAGCCTTGATCGGTCGTCAAAAAACCGTCCAATTTTTGCGCAAAAAACTCTACCATGTCTGTTCTTTCAAACTCGCCACCCACCAACACGTCAAGGCCGATTTCCTCTTCTTTATTAACCAGCTCATGTATTCTGCTTCGTATAAATTTATCGTAATCACTTTCTTGTACGTCTCCATTTTCAAAATCCGATATCATTTTTCTAATCTGTTTGTCTTGAGGAAAGCTACCTATGGTAGTAATCGGAAAAAGAGGAAGTTTTAGTTCGTCTCGTTGATGTTTTTTGCGAAATAGAAAATCCTTCGGAGTAAGAGTGAGCGTGTCAAAACTTTTTGGAAATTTTTTGATACTTTTTTTAGAGGCAATAAAACTCCACTGTTTTGCTTTTGTACTTTTTTTAGTCATTAATTCGTTAATTAATTTTAATTCATACAAGCGCTCTGTGGCAAAACTTAATTTTCCGCTTAAAACATTAGTAACATTATCTTCCTTATTTAAGCTAATCGGAAGATGTTGCAACGGACAACTATTAGAGATCACTATATTCTGTTCTTTCAACTTCGCGGTCTTGCGAATCATGTCTAGGTATTTAGCAGTTGCTCCAACATCAATGCGACGCGGACTACGACCATCAACTATGCCACAAATTAACTTTTTATCGCGAGGAAACTTTTTCCGCTTTAAATGCTTTAAATTATCTACACCAGCAATAAAATCAACCCCTATTCCATCAACCGGTAAATCATAAAGATGACTAAGAAAATCAACACTTTCGTAGTAAGTCATGAGATTCACTTTTAAATCCTGAGGAATGATATTTTTATAATTTCTAATTATTGAATCAACTTCCTTTTTTTCAACATCACAACAAAAAGCCGGCTCTTCGATATGCAGAGAAGATACTCCATGATTTTTCAATTCTTTGAATAACTTCTTATAGGCAGCACAAAGCTCATCAAAAGTTTTTATAAAATTACCTTGCACTTGGCTTAAACGCAAAAACGTATAGGGTCCAATCAAAAATAATGGCTGGTTCTTAAAAGCAGTGAATTTATTAAAATAATCTAGCGGTTTATTCCAAGAAAGAGTAAATTTTGCATTTTTGTTAATTACCGGGGTCAAGTAGTGATAATTGGTATTAAAATACTTCTTTAACTCCAAGGCTTTAGCGCCTCGAGCATATTCAAAATAGCCATTAATATTCTTAAATTTATGAACACCAAAAATACAGGCAGTATCCAACATATTATCGTAATAGGTGAATTCGCCAATGGGAAATGTGTCCACATTTTCTTGATAAACACCTAAACGCTGACTCTCTACATCAAAAAGCTGTTTGATGAGTTTTTTTTCGCCAATCTTGGCGCACCAAAAACTTTCAATTGCTTTTTTGTACTCTTGATCACTCCCTAAGCGTGGAAAACCATAAGCATAAGTTTGCATTTACACTCCTATCTAATATTATCAAAAACTATTTTTTTAACCGCATCAAAAACATGTTCATTAGACGCGATGTAACCAATATTCTCACAGGTTAAGGGCTTTCCCTTAAGGCTAATTGTTTTACCGCCAGCCTCCTCGATTATCACAACTCCACCGGCAAAATCCCACGGTCTATCATGAAATTCAACTGCTAAATCAATTTTACCTTCGGCAACATAAGACAAAAGTCTCGCTGATGAGCCAAACATCCTTATGTTAAAAACAACACCTGATAGATGATCCAACACTCGCAACATTGTCTTCGGTAAGTGTTTTATACCGGAATCAAAAGATATTGAGCACTCACTTAAATCCGCAGTATCTGATGTTGATATTTTTTTGCCGTTCTTATACGCACCAGAACCTCTCTGGGCCGAATACAACTCATCTTCTTCAGGCATATAAATAACACCTGCCACAAGCTCATTCTTATATGCCACACCAATTGAAACACCATAAATGTTAATATTGCGAATAAAATTATGTGTTCCATCTAATGGGTCAATTATCCAGACATAATCACTGTCTTTGGTTTGGGATCCACTTTCTTCACCGATAACGCCATGATCAGAAAATTTCTCTTTTATCCGATCAATAATCATTTTCTCGGCTTCCCGATCTAAATTAGTTACCAGGCTTTTATCCTTCTTTCTTTCGATTTCGCTTATTTTACCGAAGTTGCTTTTTAAGAACTCTCCGGCTTCTTTAGCGGCACTACAAGCCACGGTCATGATCTCGCTCATAAACTAATCCTTGTTTTTTAAAATATTAATTACTTCATCAAGTTGACCAGATACTTTCTCCATTAACTTAATCTGCTTCAACTGTAATTCTTCTTGTCGCGCTTGCACCTTTTTCGCAACATTCGTTACCTCGGCTAATTTGTTAAGATCAAACACTGAATTCCTCCTTTTATCTAAATTTTTTCAATTCTGGCTCAACCGTTATGCCAACACTTTACCAAACTCTAATTTTATCACTTACTATTTATTGAGTCAAATGCCCTTATACATTCGTGGAATCTTTAAGGAAAACCGACTAACCACTTCATAAGGAATGGTTTTGGCCCAAAGAGCTAAATCATTGGCAGTAATTTGAAGATCACCCCTGGATCCGAGCAATATAACTTCCTGTCCGGGTGTTATTTTCTTGTTACCTAAGTCAATCATAGTATGGTCCATGCAAACCCGACCAGCGACCTTATACATTTTATCCCCGATTATTACCCCGGCTTTACCGTTATTAGAGACCGCCCAGGGGTAACCGTCTGCGTAACCTGCAGCAATAGTTGCAATGTACGTAGGCTTTTTAGCAACATAAGCACTTCCGTAGCTGACTCCGCTCCCTTTTTTAATCCGCTTTATGAAAATAACCCGTGATTTCAGCGAAAGTGCCGGTTTAACTTCTAATTTTGCCTTGGTCGAAGACTCAATGCCGTAAAGAATAAGCCCTGGTCTAATCATATTGAAGTGTGAATGGGGATAATTCATTATTCCTACGCTGTTAGCGCAATGATGATATTTAAAAACTACACCCTCTTTTTCTAAATTCTTAATAAATTCATTAAAAGATTTAATTTGATCATTAGTAAATCTAAAATTAGTGTCGGCAACAGGAAAATGAGTATAAAGCCCCTCAAGACGTAGATTTTTTAATTTACTCAAACTAAGAATAAACTTATGGGCATCGTTTACATCTTTACCAAGACGACCCATGCCGGTATCAATTTTTACATGAATCGATATTTTCTTTTTCTTTTTCGCAGCTAAACTACTTAGTTTACGCGCAAAGGCAAGATCAACAACGGTAGGAGTTATTTCATATTTTATAAAATAATCACAAAATTTATTCAAAACAGCAGTTAGCACTACTATTCTCTGTTTAAATCCCGCTTTGCGCAATTGGCAGGCTTCCTCTACGCTACCAACCCCAAAAAAACTTACCCCTGCTTTCGATAAGCACTTCGCAACAGGAATCAAGCCATGGCCGTACGCAGATTGTTTAATAGTTGCAATAATTTTTACTTTACTGCCGACAAATTTACAAATCTTTCTGTAATTTGCCCGCAAAGCCCTTAAATCTACTTCAATCCATAGTGGACGAACAATAGGCGTACGTCGTACGTCATACGTCATACGTCGTGAATTACTCTTCTTTTTCATAAATACCTCATCTAACCATTTCTTTAATCAGGGACATCTCCCACTTAATACTTACGACTTACCACTTAATACTTACGACTTACGACCGGCCTGCCGGCAGGCAGGCTTACGACTTCTTTCTCACCTGGCAATCTTTGGGATGCAAATAAAGCGGATCCAACTTTTCCAAGGGCGTAACTTTACCATAATTTTGAGCCAAGTGCAAAAGATAGGCTGCCCGAGGGTAAACGCCCTGTTTAAAGAGTAACTTATCATTCTGATCACATATTTTCTGATCGTAAGTGAGAAAAAAATATCCGTCTTTACCTTTTAAAGCTTCTTCAAAAGTAGTTAATTTTTCTTTTCCCTTCATCTTGCCGTCAACAAAACAAGCTGAATAAACCAATCCCTTGCGAGCGTCGGTAATAACTGCAATTTTTTTATATCTGCTCATAAAAGGGTAGGCAATCGCGTAAAAACTGCCAATAGTTATTATTGGTTTATTTAGCGTTATGCTCAATGCTTTCATCACGCTATAGGAAACACGCAACCCCGTAAAAGAACCCGGCCCCTTACCCAACACAAAAGCATCAATCTGCTTTAGGCGTAATGAATGCTTCTTTAAGCTTTTCTCTATAAAGGAAACAATGTTCGAAGCTCCAAAGCGCATACGTCGATTAATATCAACTATAATTTTTCCGCGGCGCATTATGCTTAATGAAACATTCTCTGAAGATGTATCGATACCTAGTAAATTCATAAAGGCTTTAAGCTTCGCTTTGTATCTTTTAGGGAAAAAATTATCTTACGTTTATCCGCACCCAAATAAGAAAAATGTATTTTTATGTATGACGGCAAGGACTTTTCAATCTTCTCTCCCCACTCAATCAGAGTTATTCCACCTTTAGAATAAAGATAATCGCTTATCCCCCAATTAAAAATCGATTCCTGATCTAGACGATAAAGATCAACGTGATAAACGCAAAGCCCCTTCATTTTATAGTGACGAGATAATGTAAAAGAAGGGCTCAGCACCTTCTTTTTGTAACCAAGTCCATGCAAAATTCCTTTAATAAAAGTAGTCTTCCCGCCCCCTAAAGCACCTTCAAAAATTATAACATCACCTTCCTTGATAAGCGAAGAAAATTTCGCCCCTAAAGAAAAAGTATCATCAGCTGATTGGGTTTTAACAATCATAAATGTGTGTACCCGTTTATTTTAACATCACCACGCCTATTCTTGTAGCCAAAGCTATTAGGTTTAATGCGCCCCACAAAATGAAATCTTTTCCTTAAAACATCTATGTTTTTGCTGCTTTTATCAATGGTAAAAATTAATTCGTAATCTTCACCCCGATAAAGGTCGCTCTTGCCATTTGTTACCGGCAAATTACCTTCTAGCAATGCGCCTTTTTTGCTTGCTTGTAAAATACGGTAAAGGTCAATTATAAAACCATCGGAAATATCAATCATCGCGTTAACTTTGAAGTTTTTAACCAAAAATTGCGCTTCTTTTATCCTGGGAACAAAGGATGCATTAAATGGCCTCTTGCCAAGTAAACCAGTAATAAATATGTGATCCCCCACCTTAGCTGTGCTGCGCAAAACACACTTATCGGACCTACCAACTCCCCAAACATCTAAGAATACTTTTTTCGACTTTGCTGTGTCACCGCCAATAAACGCAAATTTATACTTTTTAGAACAAGTGACAACCCCTTTGAGCAGTTGTTTAAGGTTGCTGCTACTGAGGCTGCCAATGCCGATTGAAACCCCCAAAAAAAGCGGCACACCGCCACAAGCGGCAAAATCCGACAACACCCTTCCAACGGCTCGATTAGCTATGCTGAATAAGGAAATATCCCGACGCTTAAAATGCACATCTTCAATAAACAGATCGCTTTTAAGTAGTAACTTTTCTTTCCCAACCTTTACCTGGGCGCAATCGTCACCAATACCAACAACAACATTTCTGCCAGGATTCACGTGTTTTTTTAGAAAATCAACCCATTGTAATTCATTCATGGCGATTGTCATTATACTGGCAACGGTCTTTTTCGGCAACCCAAAACAATCCTAACCATATCCATGGAATAATAAATATTGTAGGGGCGGGGTCTCCCCGCCCGGATAAAATGTCATTACATATCGCAATCAAAATAATTATAATAACGGGCACGGAAACCGTGCCCCTACAATAGGTCATTGTATCGCGTATTTCAAATATCAATCAACAAAACATCATTAAACAAAATACGTGAATATATAACCAATAATCCCACAAATTGGCAATTGGACGAAAATAATATTAAAAATTATTCTGTAAAGGGCGAGGCAACTTGTCCTGAGCTTGTCGAAGGAGGCCTCGCCCCTGCAACGACGTTTTGATAAAATTAGTTTCTAGCCTAATATTTTCTTGATATTTTTAGCAAACGGCGGGTAAATCACTCCCCTATCAGTAACAATGGCAGTAATGAGCTTATTTGGAGTAACATCGAAGGCAGGGTTTCTAACCTTGGCATTGTTTGGCGCAATGCGCATTTTACCTAATACGGTTTGCACCTCAAGCGGTTTTCGCTCTTCAATAGGGATGCTTTCTCCGGTTTTAAGAGTTAAATCAAAGGTAGAAAATGGCGCAACAACATAAAAAGGAATTTTATGATATTTAGCAGATATAGCCACAGAATATGTTCCGATTTTATTAGCGGCATCGCCATTAGCGGCAATCCTATCTGCTCCAAGGAATACCTTATCTATCTCGCCCTTCTGCATCATAAAGGCTGCCATATTGTCACAAATTAATGTGCAGTCGACCTTATGTTTTTGCAATTCCCACATTGTAAGGCGTCCACCTTGTAAAAGTGGACGGGTCTCATCAGCATAAACCTTAATTTTTTTGCCTTGCGCGCAAGCCCGATAAAAAACTGCCAGCGCTGTGCCGCTTCCGGCAGTAGCAAGTGAACCGGCATTGCAATGGGTTAGAAGCTTGTCCCCTTTATTAACAAGTTTTGCTCCATGCTCTCCCATATTATGACAAAGCTTTACATCTTCATTGCAAATAGCTTGTGCTTCTTTTAGAATTGCTTTTTTTATTTGAGCGACATCTTTATTCTTATTTGCATCAATTACCCCCTTAATGCGGTCCAGCGCCCAAAACAAATTAACTGCTGTAGGACGAGAACTTTTTAATTTATTAATCGCATTATCGAGATATTTTAAAAATCGACCCTTAGAAAAAGTTAAATCATTCGCAACCGTATATAGGCACAAGGCGGCAAATACCCCGATTAAAGGAGCACCTCTTATTTCTAAATCTTTTATTGCTCGAAATCCAGACGAAAGCCCACTGCACTTTCGCCAAACTTCCTTCTCCGGAAGCATAGTTTGATCAATATAGAACAATTTATTATTTTTGAATTTTATTGAAACCATGGCTAGACTTTTTCTTCCAACGAGAAAACTTCCTGAGCATTTGCGTACACTGCTTCCTTTAAAAGCTCGACACTTACATTTTTAATTTCAGCTGCACGCTCATATACCTTATTAATATCAAAAGGTGTTGAATGGTCTTTTTTTATCTTCATATACGGAGAATCAGTTTCAAATAGAAGATTTTTTAACGGGCACTCTTTTAAAGATTCTATGATCTTCTTATTATCGCGCAGAGTGTTAAGAGAAAAAGAAACCATTGCGCCCTTTTTTAAGATCTGCTCAAGATAATGCGGCCCATAAGAAAAGCAGTGGAATACTACCTTTTCATACGATGTAATTAATTCGTTAAGTAAATTTACAATGTGCAAAGATCCACCCTTAAAAACCATCTCCTCATTAAATCGATTATGGATCACTATTGGTAATTTATATCTGTAAGACAGACCAACAAAATTCCTGAAAATCTCTTCCTGTTTTTCAATAGATATTGGCGCCTTATAATCCAGACCAATTTCGCCAATTGCAACAATCTTTGAATTCGTTTCAAATAATCGATCATATTCATCAAACACTTCAGAAGAATACTCCTCACCAGAAAAAGGATGAAAACCCAACGACGAATAAACAAACGGGTACCACTGAGAGAAGGTTAAGGAATCATGGCTTGTCTGTAAATTGATGCTAGAATCAATAAAAATATGATCCCCTTTAACAGCATCAAAAACCGCCTGCTTCTGCTCTTGTGATAGCGAATTAATGTGGCAATGCGTGTCAACTAACATCGATTCTTGGAAAAAGAGGTTTTCCTTTTTTTGTTGAAAAACCTGCTTTAGCCCTCCATTGAATATTGTCTAAACTAAAAATTAAATCTATTCCTAACTGTTTATTAATCGCCTCTGATGTTTGCGGCATAAAAGGATAAAGATACAATGAAACTATGCGAATGCCTTCTAAAAGCTCACAAAGAAAAACTTTTAGACGACTTAGATTGTTTTCTTTGTGCAAAGCCCATGGCTTTGTGTCTTCAATGTACTTATTCATCACTCCAATAAAGGAAAATATCAACTCAAGTGCCTTGGAAAAACTCAAATCATCCATTAAATTTATGTATCTAACACTTAATGCTTGCAGGCTCTGCTTAAACTCAACGGGCAACAAGCAATCGTCGCAGCTTACATCTCCTTGAAAATATTTCTCGGCCATATTCAGCGTACGATACACCAAATTACCAACATCATTAGCCAAATCACTATTGATACGGGTAATAATTGCCTCAGACGAATAATTTCCATCAGCACCCAGAGGAATTTCACGAAGCAAGAAATAACGCAACGCGTCTACGCCGATCTCCTTAATAACATCTAGGGGATTAACTATGTTACCTAAAGATTTGGATATTTTTTCATCGCCTATCTTCCACCACCCATGCGCAAACACAATTTTTCCCGGGGCAAGACCTAAGGCATGAACCATGATTGGCCAAAAAATTGCATGATGACGCAAAATATCCTTTGCCATAAGATGCACATCGGCTGGCCACCACTTATCAACCTTCTCTTGATCAACGCCAAAGCCAATCCCACTTAAGTAGTTAAGCAACGCGTCAAACCAAACATAAACTACATATTCGCAATCTAAGGGAAATTCTACCCCCCATGAAACTCTTGCCTTTGGACGAGAAATACAAAGATCAGCTAGTTTGTTATTATCAAGAAAACCATTAACTTCATTATAACGTGTTTTAGGCCTGACACAATCAGGATTATCTTTTAGATATTGCTTTAGCCAATCTTCATATTTAGAAAGTTTAAAAAAGTAATTTTCTTCCTCTACCTTCTCAACTTCTCTAGAGCATAATGGACATTTTCCATTTGCGTCTTTTGTTTGAGTATCTGTCCAAAATGATTCACAAGGCATGCAATAAAAAGCACTATATTTTGCCTTATAAATATCACCATTTTCATTCAATTTTATAATTACTTGTTTGACTGCCTCTTTATGCGCAGAATCAGTAGTACGGATAAAACAATCGTAAGATATATTAAGTTTTTCCCAAAGATTTTTGAAATTGTCAGATACATTATTAACAAAATCCAAAACATCCGTATTATCAGCTAAGGCAGCCTTTTTTATTTTCTCACCGTGTTCATCAGTACCGGTTAGAAAAAAAACCTCATCGCCCTTAATGCGTTTAAATCGCCCAAGGCAATCACTAATTATGTTGGTATATGCATGCCCGATATGGGGAGAAGCGTTAACGTAGTATATCGGAGTAGTGAGGTAGAACTTTCCCATTTTACTTGTTTTTCGGCATTTTAACTGCGGATTCACCTTCTTTAAACATCGATTTTTCTATTCTTCCGTCGTCGAGCTGAACATAAGCAAGTCGTTTTAAAACATTCACCGAAAGCACCTTACCGGCGCCCTGTGGGGTCTCAATAATATTTCCTTCTTTAGGCAGCCCCTTAGCTAATTCGCGATAGGCTTTATATTCATAAAAAAGACAACACATCAAACGGCCACAAATGCCAGAAATCTTTCCTGAACTTAAGGGAAGCTTTTGAGCTTTTGCCATTTTCATGCTAACCGGTTCAAAATTTTTCAAAAAACGCACACAACAAAGCGACTGGCCACATGGCCCGACTCCGCCAAAAATACGCGCCTCATCTCTAACGCCAATTTGACGCATCTCTATCCGCCGTTTAAATATTTTAGCTAAATCCTTAACCAACTCTCTAAAGTCAACTCTTCCTTCGGCAGTAAAATAATAAACTATTTTTTTATTATCGAAAGAATATTCCACATCAACCATTTTCATTGAAAGCTTATACTCTTTAACTTTACGAGAGCATAATTTCATTGTATCTTTAGCACTTTTTTTGTTTTCAGAGATCTGATCGCAATCTTGTTGGGTTACTTTACGCAATATCGTTTTATATGATGTATTTTTATCCTCTTTTTTAAGAGAGTCCATTTCACTCGTTTCCATAACTTCGCCATAGTCAACACCCCTATCAGCCTCAACAATAACATAATCGTTAATGCCAACCCCCTCACAGAGCTTATAGGTCATATGTGGACCAGCTTCACGCAATCTTACTAATGCAACTTTCATAATTCTGCCCTTATTAAATTAAGCGCCAGATTTTCATTAACAGTGTTGTAAACACCATATATTTCAAGGGTTTTCTCTAGAATCCGGCTTGCTTTGTCTACCTTTAAGGAAGGTAAAATTATCTCATATTCGCTGCCTTTAAGCAATGGATTATTTCCTGCGTGAATTTTTGCGGTTATATGGTCTCTCAAAAGAAGAGAAAATGTCCATAAAAAAGAGGAAAACTGCTTACGGTTAGCGAATTTTACCCTTTCCCCCTTAATAAAACGAGAAATCAAGTCTGGCGAAACCAACCCAGCCGCATTTGCCTTACCAGGAAGAAAGATTTTGCGGCATCTTGATATTATTGTAGGCAAAAGCCCATCAAGGCGGCAAGCGCATACCGCGATAAACGAATTATTTGGCGGTTCTTCCAGCGTCTTTAAAAAAGCGTTGGCTGATGCAGGATTAAGATTTTCTGCCCCTTTTACAACTAGCAATTTCCTCTTTAAGCAATAACTTTTTAAAGACAAAAAACGCCTCGCATCTCTTATTTGTTCTATTTTAATAAAAATACTTTCCGCTTGAACAACGCATAAATCAGGGTGACTGCCACTCTCTATCTGCTTACAATCCCAACAGACACCACAAGATGTATTTTCGCAACTAATTTCCGTTAAAACTTTCCAAATTAGATTATAATCATCACCGATAAAAAGATATGACGCGCCTAAATTACCGGTTTTATTTAAAAAACGGAAATAGTCTATAATTTGCGATTCGCTGCTCTTCACCCTGCTAGAATCTCCTTTATCTTCCCTCATCAAGCTCTGCCAACAACTAAATAGCAGGCCTAACGGGGTTTATTTCTTTTTTTACTGGATTTCATTTTTTGCTTTATTATCTTTTCAGCCTGTGCATAAATATCTTCTAAGCTTCCTCTGGCGTCAATAACTTTTATCCTGCGAGGATTTTTTTTAGCCAGTTGCAAATAACCTCGGCGCAATTTTTTATGAAATTCTAGCGGCCTAGATTCAATACGATCCTTAATTCCAACTCGTTTTAAGCCATCTTCCGGTGGTGCATCTAAAACTAGTGTCAGATCAGGATTAACCCCCAAAGCAAACAGTTTAACCGCTTTCTCGACTATCGCTCCCAATCCAAGGGCATAGCCCTGGTAAACAATAGTTGAATCAAAAAAACGGTCACAAACAACAAAATCATATTTCGATAAAGAATTGCCTAGCATTTCTTCGATCATCTGGGTCCTTGCTGCTAAATAGAGTAGCAACTCTGTATGCTTAGATAATTCCTTATTCCGCCGATCAAGAAGAATCTCGCGTATTTTTTCACCGATATAGGTTGAACCAGGCTCACGAAAAAAACGAACTGAAAAACCATCCGTTTCCAAAGAATTCTTCAAAAAATTAATCACACTACTCTTGCCGCTGCCTTCTAAACCCTCAATTGTAATAAAAAAAGCTTTTTTTGCCATTTTGTTAAATTTTCCTTCTCCATGTTGTTCCATTCTTTGTATCTTCTAATATAATTGCAACATTTTCCAATTCTTTACGTATTTCATCAGCTCGAATATAATTTTTATCATTTTTAAATTTTGCTCTTAATTTTATTTTTTCATTAACTTGATCGTCAGAAATAGCATTATCTTCCTTTACCTCGAAGGTAAGTGCAAAAATTGCCGCTATCTCTTCGATCAGGTTTAATGCCTCAACTAAATTATTATCTTCTTCATCACCGGAATCAATTAATCTATTGGCCCAATTAACTATATCAAACAAAACAGCTAAAGCACGCGATGTATTAAAGTCATCGTCCATTGCCTCAATAAAACTGTCGCGAAATTCAAGAAGCGAGCCCGAACCAATACTACTGCCACCCTTAATCTTCTTTAGCTTATTGACTAATACATATATACGCTGATAAGCCTTTTTTACCTCTTCCATTTTTTCCCATGAAAAATCAACTGAGCTTGTATAGTGCGCTTGTAAAAATACTACCTTTAAAACATCGATCGGATACTTAGCAGCCACATCTTTTATGGTAAAAAAATTGCCCAGAGATTTTGCCATTTTCTCTTTATTAACAGTTAACAAGCCATGATGTATCCAATAATTAGCAAAAGTTTTTCCAGTTAGGCTTTCAGACTGGGCAATCTCATTCTCATGATGAGGAAACACCAAATCTCTGCCTCCTCCATGAATATCAAGAGTATCAACACCTAAATATTTATGGCTCATAACTGAACATTCAATGTGCCAGCCAGGACGACCTTTTCCCCATGGGCTATCCCACGAAGGTTCGTCATCTTTTGCTTTCTTCCAGAGTGCAAAATCAAGAGGGTCATTTTTTAGTGAATCGGAATCAATCCTAACTGATGAAAACAGATCATCTATTTTTTTTCCGGAAAGTTTGCCATAAGGCAAAAACTTCCTTACTGAAAAATAAACATTACCCTCTTTAGCATAGGCAAACCCCTTGTCGATGAGTCTTCCAATATAATCCTGCATATCGCTAATGTTCTCTGTTGCTTTAGGCTCAATGTCTGCAACCGCAAGGCCAAGAAGTTTTAAATCTTCATAGTAACTGTCAATATATGTGTTTCTAACCTCATCAAAAGCTTCTTTCAATGAGATCTCCCCTCGCGCAGAAATAGTACGAGCTTTTTTTATAATTTTGTCATCAACATCAGTAATATTGCGCACAAGTTTTACATCAAACCCCTTGTAGGTGAGGTACCGCCTAATAATCTCAAAAGTATATAGCGAACGGGCATGGCCAACATGGCAATGATCATAAACCGTAACTCCACAAGTATACATATTTACTTTTGGTAATTTTACAGGAGCAAATTCACTTTTCTGTTTAGTTAGAGAATTATAAATCTTTAGCATTTTACACCTTTTCAATCAAAACTGCGGCCAAACAGGTAACGGCATCTTTTCCGCCTAGAATTTCCAACCCCTCTTTTGACTTCACTTTCACGTTAACATTCTTTGTTTTAAGTATTCTACGCAATGAAGCAACTATTTTTGGTTTATGTATTGATAATTTTGGCTTCTCTGCGATTATCGTGATGTCTATGTTGATTAAATTATATTTTTTTATCTTAGCTAAAACAAATTTTAAAATATCCAAACTTTTTATCCCCTTTGATTTTGGACAATCGGGGGGGAAATAATCACCAATATCACCAAGGCTAGCTGCTCCGCACAAAGCATCACAAACAGCATGCAGCACTACATCACCATCAGATACCGCCAAAAGGCTGCGAGCTCTAGAGATTTTGTATCCTCCCAAGAGCAATCCACGCTTATTTTTGTCGAAACGATGAACATCAAACCCTAAACCAATTTTGCTTTTGCTCATAACACACTTTCCACTAGCTTAATATCATGCGGATAAGTAATCTTAATGTTTGTAACATCGCCACAAACAACTTTAACCCTTTTTCCCAGTAATTCAACAAGTTGCGCATCATCATAAACCTTACGATGACCAAAATCTTTATGCGCTTGGGCAATCAGCTTACGCGCAAAACCTTGTGGTGTCTGCACGCAAACTATTTTTTCTTTTTTAATTGTTTTTTTAACATTACCATTATCCACTTGCTTTAAGGCATCTTGCGCAAGTATCGCAGGGATAACTGCATCGCTATTCTTTAATTCTCTCAGCACCCGATCAATAAGCTTTTTATTAACTAAAGGACGCGCTCCATCATGAATCAACACATGACTTATTGTTTTACCCAAAGCATTCAATCCATTGCAAACTGACTCCTCACGCAATGCGCCACCTTCAACAAACAATACTTTTTTGTTTTTTATTATCTTTTTTGCTTGCTCAATATGCTCCTTGCGCAAAACTAAAGCTATCTGCTTTATGCCTCGATGAGAATCAAAAGCCCTAAAGGTGTGGTAAAAAAGCGGTTTTCCTTTAATTTTTACGATTGGCTTATCTACCCCTAATCGCTTACCTTTTCCCGCACAAACTATTATTGCTCCAACTGTCATAATTGTTATCACCGATCATCCTTATAAAGGACACGATAAATCGTGTCCCTACTTGCAGCTTACGACTGGTTTATCCAACTAATTTGGTAAAAACTATTCGTCCGCTTGGACTTTGCAAAATAGATGTAACCTCTACTTCAACTGTTTTACCGATTAACCAACGAGAATTTTCAACAACAACCATCGTTCCATCCTCTAAGTATCCTACCGACTGATTTTGCTCTTTTCCTTCTTTGATCAATTTTAAAGGAAATCTTTCACCGGCAATAAAAGTCGGCTTCAGAGCGTTAGAAAGATCGTTAATATTTAAAACCTTGCCCCCTTGAAGCTGGGCAATTCTGTTAAGATTGTAATCAGTTGTTAAAATTTTAGCATCTAACGTGTAAGCGAGTTTCACAATTTTTTCGTCTACCGAGTCAACTCCTTCTACGTTTTCATCGTAAATTTCAACCTCAATCATCGGTTCTTTATTTAACGCATGAAGAATCTCAATTCCTCGTTTGCCTTTTTGCCTCTTTAGATGATCGGTTGAGTCGGCAAGCGCACGTAGTTCATTTAAAACAAAACGTGGAATAATAAGCCGCGCTTCAAGAAATCCTGTTTTTACAACATCAAGGATTCTTCCGTCAATAATACTTGAGGTATCTACAACAATTTGTTCTTCCTTCAATTCCTGACGCTTAAACTTAACATAAGGGATAACAAGACTAAACTCACTTTTGCCTTTAAGCCCTAAAGTTAAACCAAAATATACACAAGCAAACGTAATAAATATTCTGGCGTTATAGACAACTTCCTCTTGAAGATGTAAAAACATCTCTAGAAAACCTGTTCCGAGTTTGGCCAAAAGTAAACCAAGGATTACGCCAAATACAGCAGAAGAAAGGCCTTTTAATGATACTTTTCTGGCAAACATTTCAAATGTAACAAGTATTGTGCCAACAAAAAAACCAAAAATAGCAAACGGTACAGAAGCCGAAACTCCACCCAACGAATACCCCGCAAAGGTGCATAAAAAAACAAAAAATATACGTAAAATAAGAAGACCGTTCATGTCAACACCTCCAATAAAATTATAATAATTTAGGGTTATTCCCTAAATTTTATTGGCACTGAGGGTTCCGCCCCGAAGTGCCTTAAAAAATAGTAATTACTTCGTCTCTTCGTTCCTCAGCATTAATTCAACTAAGCATTTTTATTCACCATGGCTTTAAAAATGCTAGTTTCATTGAACATTAAAACACTTCCTTGACAATATCGCCTAAGGAAGAAAACCCTCTAATTTTCAATTTAAACTTCTTATCTACCTCTTTAAGATTACTTTCGGGAATAAAACAACTACTGAAATCTGCTCGTTCGATCTCTTTAAGACGTAAATTAATATTATTTACACGGCGCAACTCACCAGCTAAACCAATCTCGCCAATAAAAACAGAGCTTGGCGGCAATTGCTTTTCTTTCGCGCTCGATATAACCGCTAAAGCCATTCCAAGATCAACTGCGGGATCGCTTATCTTTAAGCCTCCGGCCACATTAAGAAACACGTCCTGATTTGATAACGATAGCTTTAGACGTTTTTCAATAATCGCAATCAACAAAGAAAACCGATTAAAATCAAAACCAAGAGTCCTTCTGCGCACAACTCCAAAACTAGCCTTAGTCACCAAGGATTGTACCTCAATCAAAAGCGGACGCAACCCCTCAATTGCACACACAACACAACTCCCTGAAAGAGCACTATCTTTATGGGGTAAAAATATATCATTTAGTTTTTTTACTTGACGCAATCCGGTTGATACCATTTCAAACACAGCAATATTTCCTGTCGGACCAAAGCGATTCTTTGTTGCCCGAAGAATTCTATATCCTGATGAGATCTCCCCTTCAAAATAAAGAACACAATCAACAATATGTTCCAATAATTTAGGTCCAGCAATTGCGCCGTCTTTAGTAACATGGCCAACTAAAAAAACAACTATACCTAACGATTTAGCAAGCTGAGTAAGATAATCGGCACAACCTCTAATTTGAGATACGCTACCCTTTGGCCCATCACAACCAGGCGCACGCACCACCTGGACTGAATCGATAACTACAAATTCATAGTCATTATCCTGAATATAATTGGCTGCTTCGCCTAAGTCATCTTCTCCTAGAATAAAAAGACTGTCCTGGTTTACTCCTAATCTTTTGGCTCGCAAGGCAATTTGAGAAGGCGACTCTTCTGCGCTAACATACAAGGTTTTCCCAGCTAGCGAAAGCTTTGATGCTACATCTAAAAGCAGAGTTGACTTACCAACCCCGGGCTCTCCGCCAACCAAAACAATTTCTCCTTTAACCAACCCGCCACCTAAAATCCGATCAAGCTCGTCTAGCTGGGTTGAAATTCTACTACAGGCAATCTCATCGATTTCTCTTAGTAATTTTGGTGCAATTTTTTCCCTCGATATTCTGGTTACTGAGGTCTTCTTCTCCTCAATCAAAGTATCCCAGGCTTCACACGACGGACATCTTCCAAGCCATTTAATTGTTTTATACCCACAATCTGAGCAATTATACATTTAGAACTCTCTCTTCTTTTCAAAACCAACAATTGTTCTATCTTCCTGTAATCTAAATTTCAAAAATTGATTGTTTTGCATTTTATAACGCAATTCGCTCCCCGCTTGATAATTACCCTCATTCTCTTCACTAGTATCAAAAATAAAATCAAACTTTTCGTCTATGTCTTTTTTAAAACCTGCCTTATCTTCGCCCTCTGAATGAAGCTGCCATCCCCCCAGATAAACTTTTTTAGACACATATTCAGCTTCCGGAAAAAGATCGCCAAAATCATCTAAATCCATTACTCCCTCTATAGAGTACACACTACCGCTTTTTAAATGGATTTTCGAATCGGTAAGATTCAATATCGGCGGCTTACCTAAGAAATTAATCGTAAATTTTGAGAATTCCTTTCCCTTATAGAAACCATCTTTTATGATAAGATCTCCATTTACCAAAATATTATCAAAAGTTCCCCAAGCAGTTGCCTTGCCGTTGAAATTGCCTTTTAGCCGCTGTGACCTATAGTAAAAGTCAAAAAGAACGTTTAGTTTAACCTTCTTATCAGCTAAATTAAAATTTCCCTTCGCAACAAAATCAGGAGAATCAAAATAGCGTAGCTCAACACCATTGCTTTTCGCAACAAAAAGCATTTTCATCCACGGCCACTTTCTACCAACGGCAACAATATCATTTCCGCTAAGTAAACACGTTAATAGACCATCTTCTTTCTGAATATTAAATGAAAAGCTGCCTGTAACGCTCCATTTCCCAAAGGAAAAATCAGAGAATTTTATAACCTTATTGATTAAATCAACCTCTACATGTTTCTCGGGAAAGGCAAAGCTTTTTGCCTCAATGTGCCCACAAAGAGCAACGACGAAGAAAATAAGAAGACATGTGATTCTCATTCAAATTTAAGGCTATCCCCCTTCCTTGTACCCTTTATTACAACTAAGCTCTGTGCCTTCACTCTCTCCTTAAACTCACCCCTAATAATGCTCTCAGATAGAGGATCCTCTAAAAATCTTTGGATAACGCGTCGCAATGGTCTTGCTCCAAAAACTGGATCAAAACCTTTTTCAACAAAAAATTCTTTTGCTTTCTCGCCCAACTCCACTTTTAAACCTTGTTCCGCAAGACGACTATTAACCGATAGCATCTCTGTGTCAACTATCTTAAGTAGCGCCTCCTTGCTCAATGATCTAAACACAATAACTTCGTCTAAACGGTTTAGAAATTCAGGCTTAAATGTCTTTTTTACTTCTTCCATTAAAAGATCCTTCATTGCGTCATAACTTACGTTTTCCTCAACTTCCTTAAACCCTAAAGAGCCACGCTTTCTAATAATTGACGCTCCAACGTTTGAAGTCATAATAAGAATTGTGTTTCTAAAATTAACTTTCCGTCCGAAACTGTCAGTTAAGCGCCCTTCTTCTAAAATCTGCAGCAACAAATTAAATACATCAGGATGAGCTTTTTCTATCTCATCTAAAAGAATTACAGAATATGGCCGACGACGAACACGTTCGGTAAGCTGACCACCCTCTTCATAGCCAACATAGCCCGGAGGCGCTCCAACAAGACGAGAAACATTAAATTTCTCCATATATTCACTCATATCAAGCTGAATAAGCGCTTCATCGTCACCAAACATAAATTCCGCTAATGCTCGGGCAAGAAGCGTTTTACCAACGCCTGTCGGCCCCAAGAAAATAAATGTTCCTGTCGGCCGACGCGGCTCTTTTACCCCTGCCCTTGCTCTTCTCGCAGCACGGGCGATAGTATCTATCGCTTCATTCTGGCCGATAACCCGATTCCTTATATTCTCTTCCATTTTTAGTAACTTTTCGGTTTCTTTTTCTTCTAAACGATAAATTGGAACACCGGTAATTTGAGAAACAACTCTAGCAATTTCTTCTTCACCAACAGTTGGAATAATTTGATCACGCTCTTTACCCCAGTCACGCCTTAGGCTTTCCAACTTTAATCTTACTGTTTTCTCTTCGTCACGCAATCTAGCCGCAGCTTCAAAATCTTGCTGCTTAATAAAAGTTTCCTTTTCCTTAACTGTCTCGGTAAGCTTATCCTCAAGAGTTTTAATTCCTTTTGGCGCTGTTAAAACCGTAAGTCGTGAACGAGCCCCGGCCTCATCAATCAAATCAATTGCCTTATCGGGCAAAAATCTTCCTGATACATAGCGCTCAGAAAGCTTTGCTGACGCAACGATTGCCTCATCAGTAAATTTAACTTGATGATGCACTTCGTACTTATCACGCAAGCCTTTTAAGATCTCGATCGTTTCGTCAACGCTGTTTGGGTCAACAATTATCGACTGGAATCTTCTCTCAAGAGCTGAATCCTTTTCAATATGCTTTCTATATTCATCAAGGGTAGACGCCCCAATACACTGAATTTCACCACGCGAAAGAGCGGGTTTCAAAATGTTTGAAGCATCAATTGCCCCCTCAGCTGCACCAGCACCAACCAGAGTATGCAGCTCATCGATAAATATAATAACATCTTTGGAGCGTTTTATTTCATCCATAACCGCCTTGATTCTTTCTTCAAATTGACCGCGATATTTCGTGCCAGCAATCATAAGCGCAAGGTCTAAAACAACTATTCTCTTACCACGCAAAAGCTCAGGAACATCGCTACTAGTTATGCTTTGAGCAAGCCCCTCTACGATAGCTGTTTTACCAACTCCAGCTTCTCCCAAAAGAACCGGATTGTTCTTTGTGCGGCGCGATAAAATTTGAATAACTCTTTCAATTTCCACCTTTCTTCCGATAACTGGATCAAGTTCGCCTTCACGTGCCAACTTAGTTAAATCACGACCAAAAGAATCAAGCGCCGGAGTTTTTGAAGATGCCGCAGCAGCATTAATCGCTTGTGAACCCTGAACTGGTGATCCGCCACCTAAGAGAGCAGATATTTCAGATCTCACTTTTTTTAAATCCGTTCCCATCGCGAAAAGCACCTGAAAAGCAATGCCATCTTCCTCGCGAAGCAACCCCAGAAGAATATGCTCAGTGCCAATGTAATTATGTCCAAGGGTGCGCGCTTCTTCCGCTGAAAGTTCTAAGGCTTTTTTAGCTCTGGGGGTAAACGGGATATCTCCTAATACCGAAGTTGTAGTGCCTGGAGAAATAAGCTTTTCTATCTCTATTCTTGTTCGCTCCATCTCTACACCTAAATTCTGTAACACGGCACAAGCTACCCCATCACCTTCGCGAATTAATCCCAATAAAATATGCTCAGTGCCAATATAGTCATGATTAAAACGTCGGGATTCTTCTTTTGCTAAAATCAATATTTTCCTTGCTCGCTCAGTAAATCTGTTAAACATTAGTAACCTCCCTTATTAAGTCAAAAGTTAAATAACCGAGAACCAAGAACCAAGAAACAAGAAACAAGATGCAAACAATTACCAATAATCAATATCCAATAATCAACAGTTTGGTTATTGGGCTTTGGTCATTGGTTATTGCCTGGTTATTGTAACTTGTATTTTGGTTATTTTTGGACTTTATCATACCTATTTTAGTTTTTCTCTTAGAACACTGGCTCGGATCCAATCACGCTCGCCAGTTTCAAGCAAACGACCCTCTATTTTCTGAAGATGGGCCGGCTGAATTATAACAAAAAGACTGTTTAGCAGTCGTCTTGGAATATCTTTAATTATACCCAAATCAAGCCCTAAAGACAACATCGAAAGATGTCCCAAGGCTTCACTACTATTCATAAGACGACTATTCTGCAACATTGCCAAAGCACGCCAAATGTTGTCTTCGATGCTATGCTTATGCTTTTTTAGTAGAAAATTCCGCGCTTCTACCTCTTGCTCTCTTATTTGATTAACCACACCAGTCAAATTATCAACTATTTCCTCTTCAGACACTCCAAGGCTCACTTGATTGGAAATTTGGAAAAAATTACCCAAGGCTTGAGTCCCTTCCCCAAAAAATCCTCTAGCAGTAAAAAAAATCTTAGCTAAAAGCTCTAGAATCTTATTAATTTTCTTTGTTAACACAAGCGCCGGCAAATGCAACATACACGACGCGCGCAATGCTGTACCAACATTAGTAGGGCAAGCAGTTAGAAATCCGAGTTCGGGCAAAAAAGCCAACGATAATTTTTTATTTAATTGGTCATCGATCTCGCATAATGCCCTCCAGCATCGTGCCAGATCAAAACCTGACGTAATATATTGCAAACGCAAATGATCCTCTTCATTTATCATAATTGCGATTCTTTCATCAGAAGAAATAATCAAACCTCTACCCTTCAATTGAGCACCGCCGTTAAATGCCATTATGTGCTCTTTGCTAACCAAATGACGCTCGAGAAGGAAATATCTATCTAATTCATTTAATTCATCAATTGCTACAAACAATGATTTCTTAAGAGCAGCAGATTGGGGATAAGTGCTTTTTATCTTATCAAGAATTTCTTGGCGCTGAAAAATACTTGCTCTTTTCGGAAATGGATACTCGGCAATATTTCGCGCAAGGCGAATCCGTGATGAAAAAACTATTTCACAAGATGGACCATCACTAGACAACCAGCTATCATCGTTTGTTAAAAGCTTATTAAACATAGTTTATAATCCTTGTCCAGTCGTAAGTTATAAGTTATAAGAAATCATCTAAAAACGAAAAACTAAGAGCGAAAAACCATAATTCAAAATTCAAAATTTCCTTCCGGAATAAATAATCCACTTACTTTTAAATTTTACACTATGGCTTTGCGTTTTGCGTTTTTAGCTTTGCACTCATTTAATTCTTATTACTTAATCCTTAATCCTTGACTCTATATTCTTAATTTGATCGCGCAGACGCGCGGCATCTTCATATTCTTCAAGCTTGACTGCCCGTTCAAGCTTTTTCTTTAATTGTTGCAACTTATTTTCGCCAGTAACTTTTTTCTTTCTTTTTTGTGGGAACTTACCCATGTATTCTATTGACCCATGAATGTTTTTTAAAAGATGTACCATCTGCTCCCTAAAAACTATATAGCAATTACCACATCCGAGACGGCCTTCTTTTTTGAACTGACCATAAGTCAACCCGCACATCGGACATTTAAGCATGCTGCGCCTTGATGGCGATGACGAACCTAAAAATCCGCCCAATAAATCGGGAATATTCAGCTGCTCTTTAAATTCGGTAGTTTTCCCCTTAGCGCAAGCAGGGCAAACATGCAGTTCTTGAACCTTACCGTTTACAATTTCAGTAAAATGCACCGTAGCTGAGCTTTTATGACAGATATCGCATAACATAATTTAGTTTATAAGTCTAAAATCTCGTAGGGGCATGATTTATCATGCCCTTTATCACCCTGTTTTGTTTGTAATAATTATTGTTACGGGTTTGATAAATCAAACCCCTATGTATTATATTTAACCCCGGCGGTTTTAGTTAATTTTTTAAATTCTTTCATTATTTTTTTGGTAACTTTGCCAGGTTTAGCGTTTCCAATCGCTCTTGCATCAACCTTCACCACTGGAATAATCTCAGCAGCAGTACCCGTCAAAAAACATTCATCGCTAACAAAGATTTCATGCCGCGTTAAAACCTGTTCCTGACAGGAGATTTTAAGCTTTTTGGCAATTCCGATTACCGCGTTGCGAGTAATACCCTTTAAACTACCCATATAATGCGGTGGAGTGTACATTGCGCCATTCTTAAGTATAAACACATTATCACCGGTGCATTCAGCAACATAGCCTTGGGCATTAAGCATCAGTGCTTCCTGAAAACCAGAGTTAACCGCTTCAATCTTTGCCAAAATATTATTAAGGTAATTGAGCGATTTTATTTGAGGATTCAAAGCACTTGAGACATTGCGCACGGTAGGAACCGTAATTATTTCCATTCCTTCTTTATAGAGCTTCTCGGGATAAAGTTTTATTTTATCGGTAATTATGACTATCGTTTCATTGCCCCGACACTTTCTAGGATCAAGCCCTAAATCACCCTGACCACGAGAAACAATCAAGCGAATATAGGCATCTTTAAGTTCATTAGCTTTTAGTGTTTTAATGATCGCATCGATCATTTGTTTTGGCGTTAAGCGAATGTCTAAGTTTATTGAGTGGGCAGATTCATACAAACGATCAATATGCTCTTTTAATTTAAAAACCAAACCATCATATGAGCGAATACCTTCAAACACACCATCCCCATACAAAAAACCATGATCAAAAACAGAAATACACGCCTTTTTTTTATCCACTAATTTACCGTTTAAATATACTTTCATTTATCCTCCTATCCTAAATTTATCGAATATATTGTTGAAAAATTACAATACACAAATCACAATGTACAATTTACAAATTACAAACAATACCAAAATCACAATACCAACGAATAAGAATCGTTAATGTCCGAAACACTGCTATTAATTTTGTTTGATACTTTGATCATTCAATATTGTAATTTGTCTGTAATTTGTAACTTGTTTATTGTAATTTTCAATTATATCTTAGTCCTGAATAATTCCGGCTTTGATAAAAACTGTTCGCTTGGCCCGCTTAGCCAACTCTAAGTTATGTGTAACCATCATAATCACCATATTCTTTTCTTCGTGGAGCTTTTCAAACAATCCCATAACCAAGTCTTGAGATTCGATGTCTAAATTACCGGTCGGCTCATCACAAAGCAACACCAACGGATCATTGATTAGCGCTCTTGCAATAGCAACCCTCTGGCGCTCTCCACCGCTCAATTGAGAAGGGAAAAACTTCATTCTCTCTTGTAGTCCTAAGTATTTTAACAATTTTTGAGCCTCTTTCAAGGCAGATTTTCGTGCCTTATTAAACGCTCCTAAAGCTACATTATCAATAACATTGAGCTCTTCTATTAAGTGGTAAAATTGAAAAACAAAACCAATATTATTATTGCGCCAGGCAGCTCTTTTTGATTCATTCATGCGGTAAATATCCTTATCACGAAAAAATACATTTCCCCGCGTAGGAGCGTCCAACCCGCCGATAACATGCAATAATGTAGATTTTCCTGCTCCAGATGGACCAACAACACTTACATAGTCTTTAGCATCCAGATGCAAGTTAACATCGTACAATGCACGCACACCATCGCGCGAACTACGATACGCTTTAGCAAGCGAAAAAACCTCTATAATCCTATCCATATTTTATAAGCTCCAATAACTAATGCCCAATTATCAAACATTCTTAATTACTTAGTAATTGTTTATTGCGATTTGTCTGTGGTTTGGAATTTGTGATTTGGAATTTATTAATATCATCCATATCTTAAGGCCTCACATGCCGACATGCGCGATGCCCGTATTGCCGGAAATAAACTTGATATAAAACAAATCACCATCCCAATAATTGAAATTAAAACAACTTCAAAATAATTCACCGCAATCGGTAAATACTCTGTAAAGAATATTTCCTGTGGTAATTTTATAAATGGATATCTTTTTAAAATAAAACAAATCCCAAGTCCAAGGCAAGAACCCGCAACAACACCAATAAAACCTAAAATCACTCCCTGAAGGGTAAAAACAATAAGAATCCTTCGATTAGTAAAACCGATTGATTTTAAAATCCCGATGTCTTTTGTTTTTTCAACAACTTTTACCGTAAGCATCGCAAAAACATTAAAGGAAGCTACTAAAACAATCAACCCAAGAATAATAAACATCGCTAATTTTTCAAGGCTCAAAGTAGCAAATAGTGCTTGATTTGATTCAATCCAAGTTGAAACAAAAATACCTTTAAACTCCGACTCTATTTCTTCTTTTAACGCAGCAACAGCAAAAGGATCGACCACTCTTACTTCAAGAGAAAAATGATAATTTGGTGAAAACTCTTTAGCTCTCTCTAAGTCGGCGATAATATAGTAGTTATCAATATCGTACAGCCCAACGCTAAACACCCCCCTAACCTTTTCTTCATGGAGTTTTAGCTTTTTCTGCAATGGATAAAACTCAAGTTTATCCTCAACTCCATAGCGCCGCTTAACCCCCTGACCAACAAAAAAACCTTCCTCGCCAAATTGGCTACGCACGTATTGAAAGAAAAAATCCATTTCACTCTTTTCACTCAAATCCATGCCCTTTACAATTAAAGGTACAATTGTACCGTTAAACTTCGCGAACACCTGCGTCTGTAAAGATAATGACGCTCCGGTAACTGCGTCTTTCTGTTTTATCTTTTCTTTAATTTTGTATAGGTCATCATGATTGGAGCTCTCAATAATAAGATGAGGCTTAAAGCGCATAATCCGTTCCATAAGGCCCCCATCAATGCCATTGACTATGGCAATTGCCACGATCACAGTAGCAACACCCAAAACAATACCAAGACAGGAAATTATACCAATAAAGGATATATGCTTTGCCTTACCGCGAAAAAGATAACGACGTGCTATTTGTAGCTCAATCATATTTAGTCGTAAGTTATAAGTTGTAAGTTATAAGTTATAAGTTATAAGCTATTCCCGTCTCATAGCGGGATCCCGTACAATTTATTTCGGATTTTGTGCTTTGAATTTCGAACTTTTTATTATCACACATTAGACTTAAGAAGCGGAAAAAGAATTACATCTCTTATGGAAGGCTGGTTAAGCATAATCATAACCAATCTATCGATGCCAATACCAAGCCCACACGCTGGCGGCATACCGTATTGCAAACTAACTAAAAAATCATTGTCGATTTTTTTAACAAATTCATCTTCTACTTGAATCTGCGCCTTAAATCTAGCTTCCTGATCTATGGGGTCATTTAGCTCAGAATAAGCATTGGCCACCTCTAATCCGGCAATAAAAAGCTCAAATCTTTCCACGATGTGGGGGTTACCTTTTTTCTTCTTAGCTAATGGCGAAGTCCAAGTAAAATAGTCGGTTATAAACGCCGGTCGATCCGCAGGAAAATTTTTCTCGATCAAATCTTCAGTGATATTCATAATCTGAGTTCTGCTTAAACCCTGTTTTAAATTGAGCTTTTTACTTACTTTCTCAAGCACTTGGTCTTGTGAGTCATCTGGTTTTACACCAAACTCCTCCTCAAATAACTGAGCAAAAGAAACTCTCTGCCACGGAGGCGTAAAATCAATTTTCTTACCTTGATACTCAATTATCAATGAACCGGCAACATTCTTAGCAATAAGAGAAAATAGATCTTCGCATAATCTCATCATATACTCGTAATCCTGATAACTACAATATGCTTCAAGCATTGTAAATTCGGGATTATGGCGGGTAGATGTTCCTTCGTTACGAAAACTGCGATTAATTTCATAAACCTTATCCAAACCGCCAACTAAAAGACGCTTCAAGTAAAGCTCAGGAGCAATGCGCAAAAATACGTCCATATCAGTTGCATTGTGATGAGTAGCAAAAGGCGCACCCGCAGCCCCTCCCGGTATTGGATGAAGCATCGGAGTTTCCACCTCAACATAATTTAAATTATTAAAAAAACTACGAATAGTTGCAGTGATCTCAGAACGTTTAATAAAAACATCACGCACATCAGGATTTGCGATTAAATCAAGATAGCGCTGGCGATATCTGATTTCAACATCCTTAAGACCGTGCCACTTCTCAGGTAATGGACGAAGCGACTTAGAAAGCAGCTTTAAATCACTAACCAAAACAGTCTTTTCGCCAGTACGGGTTATGAAGAGTTTACCCTTAACCCCCACAATGTCACCAATATCTAAATCTTTATAAAGTTGATACACATCACCCAGGCTATTGAGCTGGGCATAAAATTGCAAGCGCCCGGTTTGGTCGCTAAGGTGGGCAAAGCCCGACTTTCCGTGTTCTCTTTTGGCAACCAGCCTTCCAGCAACTGAAACCTCTTTTTCCTCAACAAAATCGTCGATTATCTCTTTTATGGAAAGAGGCTTAGGAAAGCTTGTTTCTTCAAACGGAAAACCAAACTTATCGCTTATTTTTTTTAGCTTTTCTAATCTTTCTGCATCACTCATAGGTGTTAAATTATATAAGATATAGGTAAGACTGTCAAAGACAATTATATGTACATGACCAGACTAAAAACCAACAGAGGCAAACTATTATATCCACCCGCCATAACTTACTTTAAGGCAAGAAAATCAACGGTTAGCTAACTGCTCCCGAAACCAAAGCATTACTCCGCAACAATATACACATTAGGCCCTGCGTGGCTAACAAGTGGATTTTTCTTTATCTCTTCTGATATCCTCCGCTCTTGGGTTGGCGTGCAGCTAATAAGAATGAAATTAATACTATCCGTTCTTTTCTTTAAAACCGAATCATGCTTAGCTAAAACAGCTTCTACATCATCTTCGTTAATTTTCTCGCGAAAATAAATAGCGATTTCTCCTGGAGCAATACCCTGGTCGTAAGGTTTATTGCAAAAAATCTCACCACTTTTACTTATTTCTATGGTATCGTATTTATTGAAACTCACCCCTCTGATATTCTGGATTTTAGCCGATTTGCCTCTTAAAACCTTTCCGTTTTCATGGAATTCAAGCCATTCTCCTTCTAAAAACCAAACCCCTTGCACTTCTTGATCCCTAGATAAATATCCCCCTAAGACACTTCCAGATTCATAAAAACTTACGCCAGTTCCTAGTGCAAATCCTGTACTAGGCCCTGCTTTGAATTCTACACCATTTATCTCCTGATTTTTTGATAAGATACCCGCGAATAATAACCCTGATTCATAAAAATTTATTCTATTATGAAATTTTATACCATTTATTGCCTGCTCACTCGGTATTTCTACTTCACGAATTTCCCCATGAGAACCAGTTCTTAGTCGTGTACCGACAGGAAACAAAATACCGTTAATTTCTCTGGCTTCATGAAGCACTTCAAATGTGACAGAATAAGAAACTCCTCCAACAACACAAGAAGCAATAAGGATTGAGGTAATTAAAATTGCCTTTTTCATAGAGATAAAGAGATAATGGGGTCAGACCTCGAGATGCGAGTTGAGTTTTGTAACGTCACGTTTTATCTTGCTATTCTCCCCCATCCGCCTTGTGACATCTCGCGCTAGCCAACTTACTCCTGAATGACTTATACCAAACCAACTACCAATATCCTTATTCGTAAGTGGAGTCATTCTCTTTAATAAGTATACCGCTACCTTTTTAGCCAATAAAGGTTTCTTTTTGGCTTTAAATAACACCTCAGGTTCTTTTTTATAATATTCGGCAACTACCTGAATTATTCGTTCCGGTTCAGTTGTATTCTCTATCGTCCGTTTATGCGCAAAATCTTTATTCTCTACTTTTGCCTTTAACTGATTAAGATTATCTTTGATAAATTTTACCGAACCTAGCATAAACCCAGCGTAGGCCTGTTTAATAGGATCAGGGTTATCTTGGTTGGTTTCAACAAAAAACCGATAAGCAGATAAGCGCATGGTCAGGCGCTGTTTTACTTGTGTTATATCTACACAACCGTTGGTTTTGCCTTTGATATAAGCTCTGTAGCTGGACCAACGATAATCTCCTGGTTTTTTAAGTATTTTAGCGCGCACTGGATTCAGATGAATGTAACGGGTAAGCCGGTTATAGTATGAATCTTGTTCTACCAATATTGATTTATATCTGCCTCCAAACAGATGTCCACTCTTTTTACGCTTGTGGTTATAGTAGACGGTATAAGAGGTATTCAGATATTGCATGATTCTTGATAGGTTGGGCTGGGTAGTTTCAATAAACAAGTGGTAATGGTTGGTCATCAGGCAATAGGCATGGACGTAGAATTTAAATTTTTCTTTAGCGGCAACTAGATATTCTAAAAACTTCTCGTAATCGCGTTCACTTTTATAGATGTTTTTACGGCCATTGCCGCGCGATGTGATATGATAAAATCCGCCTTCAACTTGTATTCGATATGGTCTAGCCATGTCGGCATATTAGCATTTATAAGCTAGTTGTCAAGACAACTCGCATCTCGAGGTCTGACCCTACTATCTGGTTATCTCAATGATTGTTGCTCTGGGGTAAGGCGATCCTTTACCCTATTGTAAAACTTTTGTTTCATATTGGTTACTTGATCATCAGTAAGCGTATGCAGCTGATCGTCGGATAAGGTTTTAACATTAACCAACACGGTGTTAATCGCCTGCACCTGATCAGTTGTTAGCACTGCTTTTTGTTCAACAGAAAACTTTTTAAAATGATTATTTCTAAGCGATGCCACTTGAGCAACGGTTATGCTGGGAATCTTTTCAACCGGAACATGGCGAAGTTGTCCTTTTTTAGTAATTGCCTGAATCTGGCTAGATGTTAAATGCTCTCTTTGCGCCTGAGTAAGGTGACTTATTTTAACGCTTTTGGTATTAATCACTTCAATTTGCCAAGGACCCAACGCATCTCTTTGCTCTTGTGAAAGCTTTTTAAACTTACCTTCCTTAAGAGCGCTTATTTGATCTGTAGAGAGCACCGGAATATAACCCGGGTCGAGACTTAAAATTTGTTTAGATTTCAGATTTCTGATCCATGTCGCCGTATCCGTATTTTTTACATACCAAAGGTACTGTTCAACTTCGGTAGGGCTTAGATCATCATAACGTGGAAGCATTACCCCCTGATCAGGATCGTAGTAGTAACCGGTAATTGTACGACCATCATCTGAGTATGGATCAGCGGCAAACCCCTGACAACCAAAACCAATCAAAAGAATAAAAAAAGCCAACAATAAATGAAGATGTCTTTCTTTTCTCATTTTGCACCTCCCAGTAATTTTTTCAGCATTACCAAAATTTTAATAAGATTAGAGCTAAAAACTAAAAGTTAAAAGCGCAAAACCATAATTCAAAATTCAAAATTTTTTCGAAAAATATTCAGAATTAATACATCCTCATTAATTTTTAATTTTACGCTATCGTTTTGCATTTTTCGTTTTACGCTTTTCGCTAACTTTTTTATAAACTTTCGCCGTTGTAAACAGAACTAATTACAAGCCACTATCGCACCAGTTTCAGAATCATAACACTGCCCCGTAGCACCATTCCACTCCGGCGGTGAAGTTAATAGCGATTCCAGCTCGTCAATATCGGCCGGAAAACAGGGCGCCTCAACATCAACATCTCGATAACTATTAGCAGCTGCTGTGCAAAGATAATTATAATCCTCAATCGCTGTTGTAGAATAATAAATCGAAGCCGCTGAACGCAACGCCCCTAGATTAGCATCGGCCGCGGCATTTTGCGCTTCTCTTCTCATATTTATAAACCTAGGAATAGCAATCGTAGCCAATATCCCCAGAATCACCATAACCATTATTATTTCCATTATTGTAAAACCTTTTCTCAGTTTCATTTTTCTTCCTTTATCTTCAACTGAAGATCCAAGCGAGGCTCAATGCTACCGGTATCGGGGTCATAAAAATAACCCGTTATCGATCTTTGATTCATTTTTCCACGAAGCAACAAAGGTACCAAGCTCGTTTCTTTTTTTGCCTTATCAATCAGAGCCTTTGTTTCAACGCGCGCGCTTTCTTTTATTCCAATAGCTCGCTCTTTAGCGCTTTGCATCAAAGCACTATAATTGAGTCTTGCCTCATTACGCTCTTTACTATATTGAAAATAAGTTTTTACGTATTGTCTTAATCCATCCTCGCGAGCCTTACCTAGGCGCGAAACCCACTTTCCCTGAACAGCCAATAACTTTTTGCGAGCTGCCATCTCTTCGGTTTGCAAAATTTCACTTGATCGATGATCGGCCTCATGCTCGATTTGTTCAGCCTGCAAACGCACACCGGCAACTCGCAGGCGGCAAAGCAAATGAACATCGTAAAAACAAAACACAAACACAGCGTAAATAATAAGCGCGGCTACAGCCCCAATCAATAACCCTCCCAAAAATTCACGCGAAAATGTTGTATTTTTATCCATAAATAAAACTCCGTTAAAAATTACTACAGACAATCATAAAAACTACCGTTAGAGGAATCATAACACGTGCCACTTGAAAGAACCCAACCCGATGTAGCCGCTAATAATTGGTTTAATTCCGCTACATCACAAGGAAAACAAGGATAATCGCTACCATCATCAGGATTAACGTAATCAACGGTTCGATTTGAATTGCAAGAATAAGGACCGCTTCCATCAGGATACTGCTCCTGTGCCGGTTCACCACTACAAGCATGGCACAAGTAAGTATTGGTAGCAGATTGCGCATAATAAATGTACGCCACAGACCTCAAGGCAGCAATCGTACCCTGTGCAGCAGCATTTTCGGCATCACTTCTCATGTTTATAAATTTTGGCACAGCAATCGCTGCCATGATCCCGATAATTACTATCACCATAACCAATTCAATTAAAGTAAAAAATTTCTTTCGAAAACACATTTTAACACTTCCTTTAGCAAGCGCTGACATCATTTTGCAATAGCACTTTGATACTTTTAATTTAGCACAATCTGCTAAAAGCAACAAACCATTTCTTTTAAAAGCACCAAAAAGCTTTATTACAAAAAGAATTTCCGCAAAAAGGTAGGTTTTATTAAGGTAAGGCCTTTGTACCAAAAAAATAAAAATACTATTTATTATAGTAAAATTAAGCCCACTCTAAATTACCTACTCAATTTTTATTAGCTAACACCTCCATTTATCTTACTGTTCTTGCTGGTGATCATCTGCACCAATAATGTCTTCACCGTCTACTTCTTGAGTCTTTTCCATTAACGCACTTTCAGCTTCCATCTCATCTACTACGTTTTGACCTTCTTTTTCAATTAGGTCAATTTCTTTAGCGGCACGATTCATTTCTTCTTCGATTCGTGCTACTTCTTCATCTTCAACCGGCGGTTTAATTTTCGACTGAACCTTTTGCCCTCTGCTGCAACCATTTAGCAAAAACACCGCACTTATCACTACCAGAACGACTTTTTTCATATCACCCCCATACAGTTTAAATCATTGACCATCAAAATATTACGTTACCATCTTATTATAAATCACCTTAATTAAAACACAACTATAACAAATAAATTCTATTCCACCACTACCGGAGGCAAAGTCCCATACTTAGGAAGAAATGACCCTCTCTCTGGATCATAGTAAAAACCGGTAATATTTTTTATCTGTTCCTCCAAATCTTGACCCTCCCATAAGGTTATAACCAAATTACCTGAACCATCTCTGGTGTATCTACTATAAATACTTCGATTGCCTTCGCTGTCGTAACGATACTCAACATAAGAATCTATGCCTCCGTCATCACCATAGCGAACATCGGTTACTGCTGTTCTTTGGCCATTATCGTCATAATCGGTACCATAAGTACGAATAGACTCACCGGTATTTGGATCATAAGTTGTCCACTCATAATCGGTGCGAATATTACCATCGTTTCTTGTTTCAGTGTAAATCCTGGTAACACTTCCGTCAGCATTAGTGTCGGTTCGGGTGTAAGCCTCACGAATACCATTTTCGTGATAGGTGTAACCACTATAAGCATAAGTTCGTTCTAAATTTCCATCCTCATCATAACGAGCATCTACAACTCCGGTAGCTTGGCCACTACTGTTGTACGAAGCATCATAATCGCGGGTCATTGTTCCGGTTGCACTGTCATAATATTGGCTATTATAAGAAGTGCGCGTACCGTCATCGTTATATCCGTAGGTGTAGTCTCGAGTTTTGTTGCCGGTTGTAGCATCATAATTTGATCGGTCATACGAAGTACGTGTGCCTTCATCATTATAACCATAGGCGTGAGTTGCTGTGGTTCTGCCGCTGCTATCGGTATCGGAACGATCAAAGGCAGTGCGAACCCCTTCATCGTTATAAACATAGCCACCGTAAGTGTATGTTCTATCAAGATTTCCGGAACTATCATAACGAGCATCTACCACATCAGTGGCTTGTCCGCTATCGTTGTAACTGGCATTATAATCACGAGTTTGCAAACCAGTTGCAACATCGTAATATTGAGTATCATAAGATGTGCGTGTACCGGCATCATTGTATCCATAGGTATAGTCTCGAGTTTTGTTGCCGGTTGTGGCATCATAATTTGATCGGTCATACGAAGTGCGTGCGCCTTCACCATTGTAACCATAAGAATAATCACTGGTCTTATTGCCAGTTGCAGCATCATAGGTATCACCAGCTTGAGCGGTAATCGTGCCTTCGTCATTATAATCATAGCTACGAGTTGCTGTGGTATCTCCATCACCGTTTGAATCCGTGCGGGTATAAGTGGCACGTTGACCATTGGCGTGATAGGTATAACCATCATAAGCATATGTTGTGTCAAGATTACCTGAACCATCGTAACGATTATCTACCACATTAGTAGTTTGCCCGCTACTATTAGCGGTAACGTTATAGTTGCGAGTCGAATTACCGCTAGTTGCATCGTAGGTTGTCCAATCATAAGAAGTACGAACATTCGATTCATCCCTTGCCTCACTATAGACCCTGGTTGTATCACCGTTGGAGTCAGTATCCGTGCGAGTGTAAGATTCGCGAGTGCCGTTGTCGTGATAGGTATAACCATCATAAGTATAGGTAATATCAAGATTACCAGAACCATCGTAACGGTTATCTACCACAGCAGTAGTTTGCCCGCTACTATTAGCGGTAACGTTATAGTTGCGAGTCGAATTACCGCTAGTTGCATCGTAGGTTGTCCAATCATAAGAAGTACGAACATTCGATTCATCTCTTGCCTCAGTGTAAACTCTGGTTGTATCACCGTTGGAGTCAGTATCCGTGCGAGTGTAAGATTCGCGAGTGCCGTTGTCGTGATAAACATAGCCACTATAGGCATAAGCTGTATCAACGCTGCCGCCGCTATAGCGAGTATCTACATAATCGGAAACCTGATTACTTTCGTTGTAGGCGTAAGCTCGGCTCTGGGTTATGACTTCTGATGCATCATAATCTTGGCGTGTATAGTTAGTTCGGATATTAGCACCCGTGCCATCGTAAACATAGGTATTAATGCGAGTAGTTTTATCGGTAACGTCATCTTTGTACACTCTTTCCAAGAGCTCATTGGTTACCGGATCGCGAGTGTCTACATAATAAGCGCTTGCCTCAAACGAAATCAAAGCAAAAAAACATACAGCAATAATCAACAATCCACTTTTAATTAAACTTTTAATGTTCATCGCAAGCCTCCTCATTAATAAAAACAAAAAACCATGGCACACCTCACCCAAACAAATGAAGCTTTCCATGGTTTTTAATGACCTCGCAACAATCATACTCTCCTCCAGTAGCTGACTACCATATTCCGCCTCAGACGAAACTTAGGCTCTAGAGCTTTGTGCAGCCTTCTTTCGATGGCCCTACCCCACATAGAGGACATCCCTGCCCAATTAAAGTGTAGCATGTAATAATGGGGTTTTCAAGCAAATATAAAAATAGATACTTTTCCATAATCCTCTATATTTCAATTAGTTATGACATCTCAATCACAAAAAATAAAGTGACCCGGTTCAATTTCCCTCAAAATTGAGCTACAGGGAGATTCACAATTTTCTTTAGGCATTGCCGCTAATTTCTGATTAGACGCATCAATTAACATTTTGGTATAAGGATGCATCGGGTTACTATACACTAAATTTCTTGGACCATATTCAACAATTTTGCCCTTATGCATAATAAAAGAAAAATCAGAAATTTTATTAAGCAATTTGAGATCGTGAGATATGAACAAAAACGTTACTTTAAGCTCTTGCTTTAACCTATTGAGTAATTTTATTATTTTAGACGCGGTAGTTACATCCAAGCTTGACGTTGGTTCATCCAAAATAACCAACGCCGGTCGATTAATTATTGCTCGCGCAATGCAAACACGCTGAAGCTGACCACCACTAAGCTGATGAGGATACCTGTTAATACAGCTAGAATCAAGTTCAACTTCCTCTAGCGATTTAACAATTGCATCTTTGGCATTTTTCTTTTTAACTTTCCCGCAAACAGTTAAGGCTTCATAGAGAGTAGCAAATATTGTAAAACGCGGATCAAGGCTAAGAAAAGGATTTTGAAAAACAATCTGAACATTGCGATGTAAAAAAACACTATTTTCCTTTAGGGCAATATCTTTATCTTCTAGATATATCTTCCCACTCGTTGGCTCATGTATTTTCAAAATAGCCCGGGCAAGAGTAGTTTTACCGCACCCGCTTTCACCGGCCAAAGCCGTAGTTAACCCCCGAGAAAGAAAAATATCAACGCCATCTAAAGCCTTAACGCCCTTAAAATGAACCTTTAGTTTTTTAGTTCGTAAAATCATTATTCGTTAGTTTCCTTAAATGCAGCGAGCAAACTTTTTGTGTAATCATCCTTTGGTTCTGCGAATAAAGTGTCTATTTCGGCTATTTCTTTAACCTGACCAGAACACAAAACTACCGCCCGCTGACATAGCGCTTTCACTAAGTTTAAATTATGAGTAATAAAAACTACTGCTATGTTCAAATTGCCGGAAAGCTCCTTAAATAAATTAATTATTTGGCTTTCGATTGTCACATCAAGCGAACTGGTTGGTTCATCAGCAATTAAAATATCAGGTTTTAACGAAATTGCCATAGCAATTGATGCTCGCTGGAGTTGCCCGCCACTAAGTTGATGAGGATAACTTTTTAGCATTCTCTCCCCCTGTGGAAGATGCACCATACTGAAACAATCAAGAATAATTTTATTTCGCTCTTTTAGCGATTTAGCATCTGTTTTTTGAATCAACAGTTCATGAAAATGATAGCCAATAGTCAATACCGGGTTAAATCCGCTTGCCGGCTCTTGCATGATTAGCCCTATCTTATTGCCACGTATTGCCTGAAATTTTTTATCATCCAGCATCAGCAATCTTTGACTATTAAAAATAATTTCACCGCTGCGCTTAGCACTGTCGGCAAGTAAACCTAGGGTCGAATACGCAAATGTACTTTTCCCACTGCCGGATTCTCCAACGATACCCAAAACTTCACCCTTGGCCAAAGAGAAACTCACATTGTCTAAAGCTTTAACCTTCGGATAAGTAACTGACAAATTTTTGATTTCTAAAATCATACAATTTTTCTTTTTGGATCTAAAACGTCACGCAATGTCTCACCCAAAATATTAAAACACATAACTGTAACCAAAATAAAAAGCCCCGGAATAAGTATCCACGGATAAAGACGAATATTAACTATCCCCATCGCCGAAGATAGCAAATTACCCCAACTAGCCTGAGGTTCCTGAATGCCTAACCCCAACAAACTTAATGCTGCCTCGCCTAAAATATAACCGGGAATACTTAAAAACACCGCAACAATACAATATGAGAACGTATGCGGTAGGATGTGGCGAATAATAATTTTTATATCCGCAACTCCTAATGTTTTTGCCGCAACAACAAACTCGCGTTCACGCAGGGAAATCGCCATCCCTCTTATAATGCGCGCGGTAGAGGCCCAGCCGATAAACGACAAAATTACCACAATCAAAAGATACACTTGTGTAGAAGTCAAATTCGGTGGAAAGGCTGCCCGCATCGCAAGCATAAGATAAAAAGAAGGAACCATCATCATCATTTCGCAAAGGCGCATTATTGCGTTATCCACTCTGCCGCCATAATAACCCGATACTCCGCCAACCAAAAGCCCAAGAATCAAAGAAATCGCAGCACCAATTAACCCGATTGACAAAGATATTCTTCCTCCATACAGCACACGCGATAAAATGTCTCTGCCCTTTAGGTCGGCACCTAATAGAAATATTTTCTCACCCTCTGTGCCAAAAAAATGACGATCACATTCAATCCCCAAAAGTTTATATTTTTCGCCTTTAACAAAAAACTTTATCGGATGCACCTTGCTTTCATTTTCTCGATAAATGCGTTGGTAATATTTATTTACATCATAATCTTTCGCATAAATAACCGGACGAATACCCTTAAAATGAACCTTTGTCGGCGGTGCATAAGAAGACAAAACATCATCGTCATCATAGGAATAAGGCGCAAAAAATGGTGCAAAGGCAACCGATGTGTACAGGCTACACAAAATTAATAGCGCCATAAATCCTAGTTTATTCTTAAAAATCTCTTTAAATAAATTATTCTTCATACTTAATACTTTCCCGCACTCTATTATCATATTTAACGGGTTCCCGCCACGTGGCGGGAATAACTTACGACTTACAACTTACAACTTACAACTTATGATTTATGACTTACGCCTACTTATCATATCTAATTCTCGGGTCAAAATAAGCCAACATAACATCAGCCAGCAAATTGCCCACAATCAAAAATACCGCACCCATAACCATTGAACCCATAACTAAATACAAATCCTGCGAACGCACCGCGTCCAGCATAACTACGCCTAATCCCGGCCAACCAATAATTATTTCGGTTAATGCCGCACCACTTAGAAGTGCCGAAAATTGATAACCAAAAATTGTGATCATTGGATTTAAAGCATTTTTTAAAGCATGAATATAAAGAATTCTAAATTTAGACAACCCCCTTGCCTTTGCCCCTAATATATAGGAAGAGCCTAGCACCTCCAAAAGATTGGCGCGCATAATGCGCTGCAAAACGCAAATACTTCCGATTGAAAGAACCAGCGTTGGAATAATTAAATGACGACCAATATCTAAAATTTTTCCAATAAAACTTAAATCATGATGATTAACCGACCGCATTCCGCCCAAGGGGAGCCAATTAACAAATGTTGCTAAATACAGAAGAATAAACGCCAAGAAAAAAGTAGGCACTGATATACCTATATAAGAGAGAAAAGACAAGAAACGATCAGTAAATTTATTGCGGTTTAAAGCGGCAATCACCCCTAAGGGAATAACAAAAATCCATGTAAAGATAAAAGAAGACAATGATAATATAAAGGTATTAAGTGCGCGCGATGATATAACCTTTGCTACCGGCGCCTTATAAGAAAACGAATAACCAAAATCACCCTTTAAAACGTTTTTCAACCAAACAAAATACTGCACAGGCAGTGGTTTATCTAAATTAAATTTTTCCTGGTATAAGGATATTGTTTCCGGCGATACTTGTGGATTAAGACGTAAATTATCAAGAAAATCACCCGGTGCAATTTGGATAAACAAAAAAGTAAGCAAGGTTATCCCCAAAAGCATCGGAATAAAAACCAACAGGCGTTTTAAAATATACCGCCGCATCCCTACTCCGTACGAGCACATTGCATGTGCCCATTATCAATCCCCATTATTATCCATATCATTGCCCCAATTATTAATCATAAATCTACATTATATCAGAAAGGTTTTGCTTGGATAGAATTTATTGCGGGGACTGTTGTATTCTGCAACAGCGGCATTATCTGTACCAGAATTTTAGCATTCTCAATACGCCTTCGAAAGAAATATCTCCATCGAAGATATAAGAGATTTTGGGGGTACGGTTGATGAAGCTGACGTATTCTTGAGTTAGTTCTCTCACTTGGGGCGAATTAATCTCAATGTTTTTACCAATAATCACACTGTTAAAGAAAATACCGGCAGCCTTAATCATAAACCATGTCTGATTAGCTGCACCAAAAGAATCCTCTGCTTTAGAAAGTACTTCAGCTTTTGATTTAGATAGTATTTTTTTTTCTGCTCTGTCCCAATTTCGAGCATCAGATACTGCTCCTAATACTTGTAGAACCTCTTGTGCAAGTGCTTCGCTATCTGTAGCTAATTGCTTAGGGTCCGCCCCAGGCTCAAGGCGCTTTCGCTCGTGATTAATAATTTCCTCTAACAAATCTAATTGATTATTAGCCGCCAAAGCAACAATTAGCCCTTGAGGAATATAAATATGCTTGCCATCGCAATAAGCAATAAGAAAATAATCTTTAAAATCAAACCAGATGAATTGCCCTTCTCTGCTGTTTATACCATCTTGAGAAGTAAAAATAACAACATTGTCTTCTTTTAACTTGCCCATCAATGTCGCATTGTAAGTTTCGATTGCATCACGAGTTTTTTTAGGCAAATCACCGTATCTTCCGTGATAACCGCTCTTAAGTTTCTTTTCGGTTCGCGCTTTCGTTATAGCACTCATCATGCCATCATCATTAGCTACCCCAAAACCACAGGAACCGCTAAAACTGCGTTTTCTATTTTTCAGGTTTAACTCTGTTACAGTCGAACCTCTCATCCCGCCTGCACTCGGATAATCTGGGTCATAGGCTTTGATCTCGCTAAACCCTAAACCCTCACAAAAACCTAGAGCTAGCCCTTCTGGAATCAATACAATCCCCGCCCCATTTGTGCGAAGTCGATTTACATCAAGAATAAAATATCTTTGCGCTAGCTTAACCGCTATATATGATTGATCTGAGCCATTACGATATTCAACACAAAACTTGTGCTCTTTTAGCAAATGGTAAACTTCTAAGGCTGGGTCATCATAAATAGTACTAATCCCAATTTGTTTAAAAACTGGGATGAGATTATCAAAACTAAGCAACTCTTTCCAATCTTTATCATCAAGTATCTTATTAGCTACCTCAGCAACAATTTTATAATAACGCTCAAGAAAACCTCCCTGCTCAATGTGAACATACCGCTCTAGTGCCCCGTCAAAAATTGATCCTTCTTGGGCAGGAGGGTTGGTCTTAGGATACATATACCAAAAATCAGGCTGCTTATTAATTTCCTCCTGTAAAACAATCACGATCCCGTAATCGTCCGTAACATCTAAACGAAAATCGTAACCAGCAATTCGCACATAAACAGAGTAATGACGCCATTTTAAAATTTTTGCGTCTTCCTGCCAACTTACGAAAGATAAGAAACTATTCTTTTGTAAAATGGAACTTGCCAAATGATTGCGTTGCTTAGAGGTCATAGAGTTATTCTTTGCGCCATAGACGCCATTTTCATCTTGATACAAGCGCCTTATGGTTTTCTTAAAACGAATAATTTCTTCCATTTGCCAATCTCGTAATCCATCTTTACTGCTCACACGCTTAATAGACGCATCAAACTCCGCACAAGCACTAACCCGAAACGCTTTCTTATTTTTGGCAAGAATTAAATCAACCGGTATGCTGTCGCTTCCCCCCACCCAATCGCACGCGTCAGCAGGAGCTTTTAAAATTGGATAGATCTTCAAGCCAGAGATCTCTTTCAGCAACCTCTCGGCATCCTCGCGGGTTACTGCGTGCCAATAGCGATAACCGTTGTGAATACCGCTGCTGGTTTGGTAAACAAAAATATCGCCGGCATATTCGTTAAACCGCTCATCGAGAAAATTGGTTTGCGCGCCGAGGAGACGAATGTAGTTGCCTTGGATGTCGGAAAGAGCAAAGAGATTGATAAAAGTTTGACGTTTCTCATAAGGCAACAGTCCAACTACACAACTTTTATAGAATAGACGCTCGCCGATCGTCGTACGCCCCACAAAACCCTGATAAGCCAATAAAGTATCCTTTAAAGCTGCTACTGTTGTTAGGCGACCATGGAGCAACAAAAAGCTATGGCTAGATACTCCCAGCGCGAGGTTAACTATCCGACTAAAAACATTTGGATCTTCTTCAACCAAGTCAATAACGTCTTGAAAATCATTATAATTACAATGGGTTTTTCCAACCTGAGTGCGCTGGATTAATTTAAAAATGCTACGCCTGATTAATTCTTTATTGCCCCCAGAAAGATTAAAATCAATTTCCCACAAAGGCACCCCAAAAACTCGCATCGCCTCAACCTCTCCCCAAACACGCAATTGATCCATAATGCTGGAAGTATATCGAGGCAAACAAATGCGAAGCTTATCCCTGTTTCTATCTTCAAAGAATTCTTTCAATTCTAGGTATTTACCATATCTTATCCGATAATTCTCAGCTAATTGAATTAGCCATTCAAAATAACGCATTTCTTCCCACTGAAAATAATCTAAAGAATAAATAGGCAGATTACCCTTAAAAACCATGGCCTTAAGATTAAAAGTTTCCCCATCAAGACCGATAAAGCAATCTTCTAAGAAAGCAAAATTCGAACTCTCCTTACGATCTCGGCGTAAACAATCAAATCCCCCAAAAGAATCAAGCTTGCAATGATCTATATGCTTAGTAAAATTAGGCTCAACCTCGCCGCATAATGGTCCTGATACATTATCAAGCACACCCGCCAAGGGCCCTTCTTCATCCGGCACAAGAATATTCATCGTGACTAACGCTAGAAACTGCTCAATGAATTCTTCCTGAGTAGAAAAACCTTCTAATAAAACATTAAGATTGCGATCTTTTATATTTCCACAAATGTTTTCCACCTCTTCTACGGCTCTGGTTCGATTCCAACGTTCTTGCGATTTGCAAAGAGCTCCAGAAAACTTCTCATAAACATGCCTAAACAACGCAGCATTCTTTTTTAAATGCTGATTCACTTTATGTGAAAATCTCCCCCAACCGCATTTGGACAGATCACCATATTTGCCACGGTTCAGTCTTGATTTAAGTTCGATTAAGGCAGCAATTAAATCAACAAAGTTATAATTTGTGCACTTGCCACACCAAACTTGATTAAAATCATCGATCATAGATTCAGCATCCGCAGATAAAGCCGCTTGCTTTAAAAGCCTGAGTATACATATGTATATTTGATATTTGTCATGCGCTCGCAAAGAATAAATCCCATATACATTAATCAAATGTTCCCTCGCAAATGGACCCATCTCACAACACATGCAATAATTAGTAATCGACTCCATACGCTCTGTTCGATCACTAACAACTATCCCCTGTAGATCCCTCATCATATTTCCTAACTTTATATCGCCATGAGCCACTCCCTGTTTATGTAAAACGGCTACGTTATTTGCCACCTCTATTAGCTCATCAATCAGCTGAGCAATGTTTATTGTCTTAAAAAAATTCCCTTGATAAAGGTTATATAGGCTATTTCCTTCAAGAAACTCCATTATTTGATAAGAATACGTTTCAATATATGGAGGGCTGTTCCTAACAAAAATAGATAATATAACCCCCTCCTCGTAAATTGTCACAAAACCCTTAAGCTCTTTTATCGAAACTCCACTTTGTTTACCTGACACGTATTTTTCTTTATCGTAATTGTATAATATCTCGCTCAAATCCTGCTTGGTAGCTTTAATCGCGAATACTTTTTGATCCTCTACTCTCGTTGCACGATAAACAAAAGCAAATTCTCCATTATTTATCGGATATGGATCGATAAGGTACCCTTTATCAAGAAAAAAATTGCCGATATCTTCAATGTAGAGAAGCAAATTATTAATTTCACGAGCCAACTCTTCACTTTGTATTTTTAAATCAGGCAGGCTCTTTGTTCCGTCAAGACGGTCATCTTCGTGATCAATTAACCTCTCTAATAAATCAAATCGACCATAACTAACTAAATCAATGATTAATCCATAGGGGAAGTGTTTTTGTTCATTTTCACTATAGGCAAGAAGAAAGCGGGTTTCTGAATCACGCCAAATATGCGGCGGAGCTCTGCCATTAATTCCGTTTTCGGGAAAAAGAATAACAACATTACTTTCTTTTAATCTATCTGCTAAAGCTGGAGCACGATCCTCGATTATATCACGGGTTTTTTGAGGCAAATCACCATACTCGCCGTGAATGTTATTTTGAAGTGCCACTTTGGTGTTCCGTTGCGCATCTGCATCCATATGACCGGCTTCATTAGTTACCCCTAATCCGCAAGGGCCGAAAGAACCATCAACGTCCATTATGCCTTCTCGTTCCTTAAGATGTACATCGTTTAAGTGTATTGTCCACAAATCACTTTCGTTTAAAGATCTCTTAACCGCATCAAGGGTAATTAGATATTGTTTTTCTCCTTTAATAGTAGTAGTTCTTACATCACGATTATAATTTATTCCGGTTAAAATCTTTAGTGCAAGATCGACACCGTAAAAATCTCTGGATCCATCGGATAAGAGACAATCTATGAAAGGATTGTAGACGAGTAGATTCAATGCTTGCTGATTGCTGCCGATTTGACTGATACAGTCGCAAGCTTTGGAAATTTCTTTACTGGTACAATCCATAAGATAGTCTTTTTTCCCAAACAACCCCTTCCTGATGGCATCGGCAAGTACTATGAGTCTTCTAATTGCTTTATCGGCGTCACTACGCATTGCCACTTCGGGTAATTCTATATCTAAACTAATATCCTGGTCTCTCATTCTTCTGCCTGATACTAATAGTCCCGGCAGAAACTCTAATTCAACCCCCAAATCATGCGCGGATTTAAGCTCCTTTAGAATCTTACCTAAACACCCCCCCAACGGAAAACCACAGATCGAGAATGAGTAGAATTCTCCTGCTATGGCAAGTTTCTCTTGTTTTGTAGATAAAAAGAGTCTTCTTAAAAAGCCAACAAACACCCCCCATGACGTTCGATGGCTATATCCCTGTTCTTTATTGATAATAATCGTTGGCGATTCTGGAAAAGTAGGAACAATGATAAAGGTATGCTCTGGATTAATCTGCCCCTGAATATCATCAAGAAACTCACCAAAAAGAGTCATATGTCTACCCTCGCGATACACTGTACGAGGGAATCCCCCTGAGTTGACAATCACAAACCCAAATTCATCTTCACAAACCAAACAAACAAAAGTAGTCTTTTTATCACACCTAAATAACCCCTTTAATCCTCTCAAATAATTATCGTAGTATTCAGTATCTGTTGTACCGCCAGAGGGGTAACTGTTGGCATATGAAAGTGCAATATAAGGGTGCACCAACAAAATAACCTCTGAACCTTCAACCATCTGAGCTAAATTCAATTCTTTAATAAGGGCATCGAGCGTTTCCCCAGCAAAAGCAAAACTCGATGGAGAATTAAAATAATCCGACAAAGGAAGCACAATAGGGTCAAGTCTCGACTTGACTACATCTCCCCTTCCAAATAATGCGCCTAGAGCCTTAACGATGTCACGAGCCAACTCTTCACTTTGTATTTTTAAATCAGGCAAACTTTTTCTACTCAAAAGACGATCATCTTCGTGATTGATTAATCTCTCTAATAAATCAAATCGACCATAACTAACTAAATCAATGATTAATCCAAAGGGGAAGTGTTTTTGTTCATTTTCACTATAGGCAAGAAGAAAGCGGGTTTCTGAATCACACCAAATATACGGCGGGGCGCGCTGCCCTAACCCATCTTTAGAAAAAAGAATAACAACATTCTGCTTTCTTAGATTCGCAGCTATCTTTAGGTTTTCGTCTTCAATCGCCTCTTGTATATCTTCAGGTAAATCACTGTACTCGCCGTGAATATTATTCTCAAGCGCCGCTTTGGTATCCCGCTGTGCATCTGAATCCATATGACCGGCTGCATTAGTTACCCCTAATCCGCAAGGGCCGGGATGGCTAGGCTTTCCTCTTTCCGGGTCTGACCCTGTTATTTTCAAAACAGACAATATCTTATTCTTCAACGCTACTTTCACATTATTAAGTCCAACGGCAACAACCAATCCACTATCGGAAAATAATTCTACATTACCGCAATCATGACGAAAAGTAAACGCTCTGCACCTTTCCCCTTTAAAAACTCCCTTAATGTAAGGCAAAAATTCTTGGCGTCCTGCCAATATCTTATGTATACTCTTTACATCCTTCGCCCTTCCAATTGGAATTACTAAAACTGAATTCGACCTCGCGCTTGTCGCAACTATAAGATTATCTACCCCATCAATAACAACTTCTCTTACAACATCACCTTGCACGGCAACATTACAATTTTGCGTATTGGTTATTTTCACAAACACGGAATCAGGGATTAAAACTAAATTATTATTTTCGCCAACGCGATTTTTATTAGCATATCTCATTCCACAGCCCAAATCCCCCGTATCAATTGAAGCAAAATTAACTCCGGTAAGAGAAATTAAATCTACCGAAGCTTCCGGGTTCTGACTTAATGGCCCAAGAATGAGGTGCTCTAGGGAATTACCATCAAATAAACCATAATTTGCAAATTGAGCAAAAATTTGATCAACCACTCTATTTTTATTCTCTACGTTAATACTTAACGCCTGCTTTAACTTTGCATAACATTCTGGAATTAAATCGCAAAAACAATTCAATATCGCTTCTGGTGTAAAAACATAAACTGCAGAATTCCATTTATACCCCTGCCCTATAAGCCGTTTTGCTTCTTCGACGCTGGATGGCTTCTCTATGAAACCCTTAACATGCGCCACACCGACATATTCCTCTGCGTTACCTTCTTTAATGTAACCGTAGTGAGTATCCGGCCGATCAGGGTTAATCCCTATGCAAACGATAGCAGAGCTCTTCCTCGCTAATTCAATTGCATTCATTAGGGCTTTCCAAAACTCATCTAAAGGTTCTATAATATGATCTGGTGGTACAATTACTATCGGAATACTTCTGTTTTTCTCGTATAACCTTAAGGCCGTATAAGCAACCGCCATGGCTGTTCCAACTGATTGTGGTTCAACAAAAATATTATCTTTCGGCACATGTAAACTTTCCGCTGTAAAAATTATCTCTTCTTCGTAATCCTGTACGGTCTGAATAATGATTTGCTTTGGATCAACCCTCTCTTCCAAGTTTGTTATCAATTCTTGTATTCCATTGGCATATTCTTGTCCGCACTTAAGTAGTTGTTTGGGAGTTGCTTTCGTGCTTAATGGCCAAAGCGTTACGCCACAGCCACCAGCAAGAATAACAAATCTAGCTTGCACTGGGTTAAAGGATGTGTTCTGCCGTCTAACCCTTCTTTTAATTTCCTCGAAAACAGAAACTATATTAACTTCTTCCAGCCAACTGCCAACTACCTCATCACAATCAAAATCTATTTTTATTTCTCCAGTGGGCAAAAATGTTGCGTGACGCCCTGATGCCTCAACAAAACTATAGGGATTATCAGCCCATACGTCAATATGCGGATAAGGATTTTGAAATTCCCACTCAATGAAATGTTTTCGTAGCGTACCAGATATCTTCAATAAATCTCTATACACTTTCCACACATCATCATCTCCTGGAATAAAGCTCATATCTGCCCTTCCCAGCGGATCGACCCTCCTTATTGCAAATCTCCATACACCCAAATCGGATAATAATCTAGCCAATCCTGCGACACCACTGCCATTTGACTTTGTTAGCGTAAGCAGCACCTTAACTTTTATATCTGTCTTTTCCATCAAATATTTCAAACCATTAATTGCTCTATCAAAGCTCCCCTTTCCTCTTATAGCATCATTAGTTTTTCTATCTCCATCGAGAGATACCTTAATGCTATGTACAGGATATCGATTTAACTTTTGTGCAATTTCAGGTTTTATTAAAGTTCCATTGGTAATTACCCCTAATGACAGAGCGGTATTGCTAGCTAATTCAATAATATTAAAGATATCCTTCCTTATAAATGGCTCTCCACCAGATAAATCTAAACGCCTAACGCCAACTCTATCCAAGGCAGGAATAATTTCTGCTAGTTTTTCCAAAGGTATTTCTTTTCTTGCCCCACCTGGTCCGCTCTCTAAACTGCAGTAGCTACATTGCAAATTACAGCTCTCCGTCAACCGTAAAGTTACTCTTATCACACCATCATACAAACAAAATTGCTCAAATGTCATATCTTCAATTATGTTAGGCACTCCGTCAAAAGTAGCAGGCTTAACTCTCGACTTGACTACACCTTTTCCCCCCACCCAATCATTATGATCGACAGGAGCGTCGAGGATAGAATAGATCTTTAGGTTGGGGTTGTCTTTTAATAATTGCTTGGCTTCTTGGCGAGTTACTGCGTGCCATTGATGGGGAGAATCTTCGTAGACATATATTTGGCTAGCAGCTTGTCTTAATTCAGCAAATTCTAAAATATCCTTCGCCTTACCTAGGTTCATATAGGTGCCTAATACATCATCGATCCCAATACCTGCGGTAAAAAAGCGCATGATCGTCTCTTCAATCGGCTCATTGAGCGCCTTTGAGACTGTCTGGACTAAACAGTTTTGACTCAAGGCAAGAGATAACATAGAGAGAGTATCCCCCTTAACAAGATTAGGGTAAGGGATATAGAGTTCGCCTTCTTGAGGAATCCCAATAAAATGGTGGAATAGCATTTCTTTTTCCTCAATTGAAGCGGGTAATTTTGGACAAAAGGTAATCGTTAAATTATCAAAACTAGGTGAATACCTACTCTTTCCCATATAATCAGAACAGTATGCAAGAAATCTTCTAACTAACCCATTGGCTATATTAAAATTCCCTGGGTTAGCATCAACACCTTCGCCTCCTATCACTTGCGGCCTAGATAACGGATCCCCACTAGAATTAATCGTTACCTTCATTCGAGGAAACTCATCCAAAGATACTACCCCAAATAACATTGCACGTTCAAGAGACAATTTATCTTCCCTGCGAGCATTAATTAGTCTTATAGCACGATGCGAAATGACCAGTAAAATAGATACCGCCACTAGCGCAAATGGCCATAATAGATCTCCCGCTGCCGCCCCCATAGAAAGAAACGCAGAAAAAATCAACGGCAATTTAGACACACGGCTTCGTGTACCTTTCGGCAGATCAACCGGATTCGGCTGCAAGATATGTCTAATCCTTGGCCTGGGAGCCCTTCCTTGGTCTTGGTTGAATATAATTTGATAAGCATTTGTCGCGGCACGATATACTGCTAGGGAATTTCGCATTGGATCTTTTGAGGCAACGGCGAGGCTCTTTAATCTACCGACAATTCGAAGACAATCTTCTGGATCGACGCCTCTAAAGGCATTCATATATGATTTAGTCAATCTATCTTCGTAATCTGCGATTGACTCCAGCATCCTTTCCCGACTACAGGAATCAACTAATGCTTTCTCCGCGCGTAGAGTAAGTATAAACTTCTCATGCATTTGACGAAGTAGACTTCTTACTACTGTCTCATGAATCTCCCAATCAAAATTAGACAACCCTTCAAGCAAAAAATCTATTGCCGCATGCTGACAGTCATCACCGCAACTAGCCAGGCTTCTTATCGCGCCCATACGCTCATTTTTATTACCCTTTCTGAATTGACGGACATACCTTTTGAATCGAAACTTATCCCATAAAGATCTTAAAGATTTTGAAACCCAATCACAGAAAGGGAAAATACCTATCAAGCCTAAAACAATACCCACGATCACCAAAAGCTCCTTCGTCTGCTGCAGTTGCAAATCCGAACCTGCCGCACCCATCAAAAAGAACGAAGAAAGACCCAACGTCAATACCGGCAACAACGGCTGCATTTTTCGAGATTGCGCGAATCTCTTAACAGCCGTCAACAAAGACCTCGATACTTTCGGGGTAACGCCCTTAGCCTTCAATCTCTGAAACAATTGCTCTTGACTGATGAATACCCCTTCTAAACTATCACGCAAAAGAACTATCGGATATTTCCCTGGACAAATTTCAACGCTAACTTTAGCCTCCACCAATACATCATCAATCCTATCCCCCACCCAATCATTATGATCGACAGGAGCGTCAAGGATCGGGTAGATCTTTAAGCGCGGATTCTTTTTCAATAATTGCTCGGCCTCTTGGCGAGTTACTGCGTGCCAATAGCGATAACCGTTGTGAATACCGCTTCCGGTTTGGTAGACAAAAATATCGCCGGCATATTCATTGAACCGCTCATCGAGAAAATTGGTTTGCGCGCCGAGGAGACGAATGTAGTTGCCTTGGATGTCGCATAAATTAAGTAAGTTAACAAATGTTTGTTGTTTTTCGGTAGGTAATATTTTAATTGCGCAAATTTTTGCTGATAGATACTCACCAAATCTAGTATGATCTGCGGTGCCTTGATTCTCTAATAATTCCTCTTCTAATTCATTTATGGTTTTTGCTTTGCGGCAAATTGCCCAAAAGATATCGCGAGATACCCCCAATGCTAAATTGACTACATTTTGAAGAGCATCCATGTTTTGATGAGCTAGAGGAACAACTTTTTCTTCAAAGCATTCTATCTCTGACCAATCCAAATGTTCTAACAAATAATCGCGTTGAACCAGCTTAAAAATAATCCGTTGGATTATTTCTTCGCTATTATCACCTGTCAAACTAAAATCAACCTCTTCGCAAGGCACGCCAAATTCTCTCATCGTAATAATTTCTGCCCAGGCACGTAATCGTAAATTTACGGGTGTCCAAAAAATACATTCCGGCATAAGCTCGAAAAGCTCAACTCTGTTGGTCATTTGAAATAATCTTTTCAAATCTAACGAACCAGGATATCGGCCATGCTTTATATGAAAATTTTCTGCTAAATTAATCAACTCGCTAGAATAGCGCGTTCTGCCTCGTGGTGAATGATTTACCATAGCCATAGCATTAAAAATTTTATTGTTAGCTCCGATATATCTGTCTTCTAAAAAATAGGCTACACTACCATAATGATCATGTGGCCTACTTAAGGTCGTGACTCCATCGCCATTAATTTTGACTTTATAGCTACCTATTTTTAAAATAGCGTCGGATTCAATTTGTTCGCATAACGGACCGGCCACATGAAGCGCATTCGGCATTATTCCATCTCGATGAGGTATAATCCTATTCCTATCTACCAACGCCAAAAGCTCCCGAATAAATCGCTGATCATCGCTAAATTTTCGCAATAAAGGATTTAACGCAACATCTTCATAGGTAATATTTGCATCTTCTCTTATACTGGCTAAAATACCTTCCACCTCTTCTACGGCTCTGGTTCGATTCCAACGTTCTTGTGACTCACAAAGCGAAGCAGAAAACTTCTCATAAACATACCTAAACAACGCAGCATTCTTTTTTAAATGCTGATTCACCTTATGTGAAAACCTCCCCCAACCGCATAGTGCACCTAAAGCCTTAACGATGTCACGAGCAAGCGTCTGGCTCTGGTCGTCTAATTCAGATAAGCTCTTTACTCCATCAAGACGATCATCTTCGTGATCAATTAATCTCTCTAATAGATCAAATCGATCGTGAGCAACTAAATCAATGATTAATCCATAGGGGAAGTGTTTTTGTTTGTTTTCACTATAGGCAAGAAGAAAGCGGGTTTCTGAATCACGCCAAATATGCGGCGGAGCTCTGCCATCTACTCCATCTTCGAAAAGAAGAATCGTGACGTTCTCTTTGCGCAGTCTTCTTTCTAAATCTGGTCTTTTGGTCTCAATTACATCACGGGTTTTTTTAGGCAAATCACTGTACTCGCCGTGAATGTTATTCTCAAGCGCCGCTTTGGTATCCCGCTGTGCATCTGAATCCATACGACCGGCTTCATTAGTTACCCCTAATCCGCAAGGGCCGCCAAACCAACCACTTTTGACTCTTAGAAGGGGTTCCCCGTAAGGGGATGCACTTGATAGGTAGATTTGCTCGTGAAACTCTTTAATTCTTATAGTAGTTAAATATCCTAACCAAAGAGGGCTTGTACGTAAAAATCTTTTAACCGCATTAACGGCAATTAGGTATTGTTTTTTCCCTTCAATATCGACCTCCTTTGTATCGAAGCCATAATCTAATTCGGTCAAAATTTTTATCACAAGCTCGATACCATCATATTCTTGGCGCTGATGCTTTAAAAAATAAATTATCAAAGGATTATAGGTAAGTAAATTAAGTGCCTGTTGATTGTTGCCGATTTGGTTGATATATTTAAAGGCCGTTCGAATTCTTTCACAATCTCCTTCCATGGTACGCCATTTTATTGTAAGCTTCCAATCTCGTTTAATGAGTTCAGTAAGGTATACAAGCCGCTCAATAACTTTGTCGGCATCGCTACGTCTTAACACTTCTGGCAGCGGTGCTTCTCCCAAGTTCGGAATTTTACTTTTTAATCTTGTG
>JAAEQW010000239.1 GCA_024231025.1 Candidatus Omnitrophota bacterium | reverse complement strand
TCTTCTTTTAAAAATTCATATTTTTCAGGCATCATCACGTATTCGATTTGCTCAGGAGGAACCTTAGATCTTCTTGTTTCTCTGACGGGTGTATAGTAAATCCGTTGGGAGAGGCTAAGCCGCTAATTTTTCGATATTTTCCTCGATGAAGTCTCCATATAGTCTCTGCTTTTCCTCAGCAATATGATATTGCCAGTAGTCATCCGTCATTTTATTGATCTGGATCGATCGCATGTTTAGGGCAGCTTCTGCGCCATCTATGGTCCAACGCATGCCACATTGTTCCATTCTATCCTTTACTAGGGTTTTGCAAGCCCCTTCAACGACTCCTGACCCTACCGGATACCCTTTTGCAATATAGAGATCGTAGCGCATATGCTCTTTTCCATTTGTCAGATATGTTATGACTTTTTGCAGTAGCACTCCCTTTCTTTTGGGCAAGGATTTTACCTTCTCCTTGAGTTCTTCGATAACTTCTTCTACTTTGCCATTGAGAAGATGTGTCAGTTTATCTTTCATCCAACGCTCTGCTTCCACGCTATTGACTCGATGAAAAATATGTGCTCCTTTCCATAAGTACTCCATGACATGGTAGATATCAATGATGATTGTAAACCAAGGTAAATGCTTTTTGATTAGTTTGCGCAGTTTGTGTTCTCCGTCTACAAGCGCTACACTGGGCTTCTCTCGTTTCGGATCTCGTTTGATTGCTTCCTTTTTTAGTCTCAACGTTCCTGATTCTTTGCTTTTCAGCGTCGCCTGTAACACTTTGTTTTTTGGCCTTGGACGTTTTTCAACCTCTTTAGATAAAAATGTATCGGGAGCCCTCTTATGAGGGGCTACCGTATAGACTCCTATGACGGTAGACATTTTTTTCTGCATAGGATTTCCGGCCGGTTTTACATTCCTCTCCTTTTTTGGCCCCTCTCCAATTTTTCTCATTTTCCTACGTCGTGTTTTGGGAACTTTTTTTTCTATTTGGTCTTTCCTCATCACCACACCTTTCCCATCCATTGTTACCACAAGGATTTCTTCTTCTGTCTTACCCTCTGGTTTTTCTCGATTTTCATAAAATTTTGGAACATTAACACACGATTTATTCATTATGGTTTCTATTGCACTTCCCCATAGAGGTGTCCCCAAAATTGTCTCTAAAAATTGTGCAGCTTTTGCGTAGGGCTTTTCTCCTCCAAGGGTCGTTCCCCATTCCTGCAAAGCGTATGAATACCCTATTTCAGGAAGACTTAATTCTGCGTCCAAAGGATACACTTCATGACACCCTTTTGCCCAATAGCTAGCTCTTGCAATATTTATCTTTCCAAAGATGGAATGATAGGCCTTATGTTTGACCGAATGATAAAAGCGTTTTACTCCATTTTTATCTATGAGCAATTTCCCTTTATGACCGATTCCTTTGTACTCAAGAAATAAAGAAAGTAGCGTCAGCCCCACCCTTAGAAGAGAAGAAAAAATCCCTTTCTCGACCTTGTGCAGTTGCTGATTTTGAGCTTCTTTTTGAATGTAGGATAAAATTTCCTCGAATTGTGCTCGCGCTTGTGTTATAAGCAGTTCCATAATGCTCCGTTGGTGTTGATTATTTTAGTTCAAAAAGAATCTTATCATCGGAGTATTTTTTTTGAAGATCTTTTACCCTATTTTTCTGTGTTTCCTCTCCCAACGGATTTACTATACACCCGTGTGAATATCTCCATAAGGCGTTTGATGGTCATGAAAGTCAGAAGCTTATGTTGAAGCGATGTAAGAATGAAGCT
>JAAEQW010000238.1 GCA_024231025.1 Candidatus Omnitrophota bacterium | reverse complement strand
GGAAAAACAGCAATTTTTGCCTCAATTTTTTCTGCGCAACGGGATAAAGAGAAATCTGGATATCCATAGCTATCTATTTCTCTTAAAACGTATGATTTGCCAAGCAGTTCTGGGGCGATTTGTTCAAAAATGGTGCACCTGTCAGTGTCAGCCCATTTTGCAAAAATTACCATGTCTTTTAAACTTGAAGCTAGGGCTTCTCTAATCCCATCATTGATAAGGATCTGTGGCTTCTTAGTCGTAAATATTTCAGATGGTTTTAAGTCCATGAGGAGCTTGTGTTTTGTTTTGTCGTCCAGCTTCAGCAAAGCAACAGCAACTGGGCAGAGAGAGCCGAGTGGAAACGGTGCTTCTCCATCGGCCTTCCCTTTCCAATTTATGTAATTGTTCTCAAAATTGACATCCTTTTTAGTAACGGCAGAACCACCAATTACAAAGTAGAATTCCTAAAAGTTGAAACAATTGAGTACAATAAGTACAATAAGTCTGAATAAGTACAGAACCGATTTAGCAAAGTTACCTTTTTTATCTTGAAATTGTGCAGATTTGCCCACATTGTAATTTCTGGTGAACAAACTTCAGTGGTTCTGCAGGGGCAGGGATT
>JAAEQW010000237.1 GCA_024231025.1 Candidatus Omnitrophota bacterium | reverse complement strand
GCCTGCCGGCAGGCAGGGATTGCTCTGTTTTTGCGGAGCAAAAACTAGGAGGCTGTGATGTTTGAAGAAATTTTAGCGAAGAGTTTTTTTAGTAATACGGTTTTTAAGTATTTAATGGCAGTATTGATTTTTGTTATAGCGTTTATTTTTTTAAAGATTTTTGAGAAAGTTTTATTAAAAAAACTTAAAAAATGGTCCGAAAAAACTGTTACATCGGTTGATGATTTTTTGGTGGATATTATTCAAAAAATCTTTGTTCCGATTTCTTATTTTTGTGCGTTGTATCTTGCCATTAACACGTTAACCTTGGATACTTTCATAAGAAATGGTATTAAAATAGTTGCGATGGCTTTGATCACACTTTTTGCTGCTTATTTTGCCTCTATTTTTGTTACTTATGCATTTAAGGTGTATTGGCGCAAACGCGGCAAGAATGTGGCTATTGAGAGTAGTCTTAAGGGAATACTCAACATTGCAAAGGTTTTTGTTTGGGGTGGTGCGATAATCTTTTTTCTCGATAATGTCGGATTTAAGGTTTCAACGGTTATTGCTGGTCTTGGTATTGGTGGTGTGGCAGTTGCTTTGGCGGCACAAGTTCTTTTAAAGGATTTGTTTAGTTATTTTTCAATAATTTTTGATCGTCCATTTGAAATTGGTGATTTTATTATTGTCGGCGATTATTTGGGAGTAGTAGAGCACGTTGGCATTAAAACCACTCGTATTCGCAGTCTTGGAGGAGAGCAGTTAATTTTCTCTAATACTGACTTAACTGATTCTAGAGTGCGTAACTATAAACGAATGCAACAGCGCCGCGTTGTATTTAGCTTTGGTGTGACCTATCAGGCAACAGCTAGCCAATTAAAAGAGATTCCTGAAGTAGTAAAAACTATTATTAGTAATGTCGATAATACTAAGTTCGATCGTGCGCATTTTGCATCTTACGGCGATTCTAGTCTTAATTTTGAAGTGGTTTATTATGTTTTAACTGGAGATTACAATAAATATATGGATGTCCAGCAAGAAATAAACCTTGCGATTAAAAGTGAACTTGAGGATAGAGGAGTCGAATTTGCTTATCCAACTCAGACTGTATACCTAAACAAAACCTGATCCACCTCGTTATCTTTGAGGTTGGTAACGAGGTGTAAAACCATGTTTAGTCGTAAGTGGTAAGTTGTAAGTGATAAGTTCGGAAAATCCGGAAAAACTTAAAACTTAATACTTATTTACTTACGACTTACAACTTACGACTTCGAAAGCGTTTACATTTTTCTTCACAAAAAGCCCTATTTTCTTTGGTTTTTGCCTTAAAAAATGTTATATTCATGTAACATACCTATATGATAGGTGAAACGTCGGATAATAAGGCAAAAATGATCCTATTTCTACAAAACAAGAAAGCTACCATATCCCTAAAAAGCATTGCAATCTTTATTGTTTTTGCTTTCTGCCTATCTACATTTACCGTATATATAACCAAAAACCAATCGGCTTACGCCTCGGCTCTGCCCTATATGCCGCCGCCAACTAAGCTAATTGGCACAAGTGCCGACTTCCTACCGGCAACGATAAAAGGAATCAAGTTCTACAAAGAAGATCCTTTTAAATTCGACTTTATTATTGATGAAGGTAATACCAAATACAGCGACCAACAACTAAAAAATGAATCTCAAAGACTAATTGAATACTTTCTAACCTCATTAACTACCCCTAAAGAAGATCTCTGGGTAAACCTTTCTCCCCATGAATCAGACCGTGTTATTCCCAAGCAACTAGGCCTAACCGACATGGGAAGAGAAATGCTCGGTGTGGATTATGCTTTAAAACAACTTGCTTCTTCTTTAACCTATCCGGAAAGCCAAATCGGTAAGGAATTCTGGGCCAAAGTACACGAAAAAGCCTATCAAAAATATGGTACAACCAATATCCCTACCGATACCTATAACAAGGTATGGGTCATCCCTCAAAAAGCAATTGTCTATGAAGAAGCCGATGGTGCCTTCCTCGGCGAACGCAGCCTTAAGGTTATGATGGAAGAGGATTATATCGCCCAACAACAAAATACCGTAGGGGCACGGCGTGCCGTGCCCTCTAATAATATATCATCCCAAATCGCAAAAGAAATCATTCTTCCGATGATCGAAGACGAAATTAACCATGGCGCTCAATTCGCTCACCTGCGTCAAATCTATGATGCCTTGATTCTTGCAACTTGGTTTAAGAAACGGCTTCGCCAGACCATAGACAATAGACCAAAGACCATAGACCGCAGTCCCGTAGGGAACGGGCCTGCCCGT
>JAAEQW010000236.1 GCA_024231025.1 Candidatus Omnitrophota bacterium | reverse complement strand
GTCACTCCCGAATGCTTTTATCGGGAGTCCAGTATTTTGGGTAGGGCTATTTTTATGGATTCCCGCACGCCCAAGAGATGGCGCATCTTCGACTTAAAACATGCGACCGAAGTGCCCGTGGTACGGGAATGACACAGTCGGTCAGTTCATTTTCTCCTCACCCTTCCTATATCAGTGAGAAGGATTCGGAAAAAACGAACTGTCCAAGCCCATCACTACCCACACAAAACAACATAGAACCAATTTATATCTATTTACGAAAAATTTGAATATTTCATTTCGATAAAAATAGTAATGTTAATTTTTGAACTAACTAATATCTATATACCTGCTAACGCTTGCGATCAGGGGACTAAAACCCTGCGGCCAGTAACTTGTTTTAACAACCAATGCGCCTGGCCGGTTTGATAAACTACCAAAACCCAACGGGCGTTTTAGTTCCCATTGCATTGCCTGGTTATATGCGGCCTTTATTTAAAACCAAATATTTTCATTAGCGATAGTTGTGCGGATATTCTTTCTGACGGTTTTGAAATGAAAGAATTTTTGGATTTTGAATTACTCCATTACGAATTTCTATAGATTTTAAAATTGTTTTATTCTTTTCCCACATTTTGGGCCCCGCAATAAAAGTGGAAAAAAATGGAAGTAATGCTTCTGAAATTTCCCATGAAGCAGAATTCCAATAAAAACTTGGACTGTGATCTACTGCATAATAATATTTACCGGCTACTTCAAACATCGGATGTTCAAAGGATGTTGGTTTAGCGCACCAAAAACCCATTCCTTCATCGCAGCTTATATCAATAATTAAAGAGCCTTTCATTAATTTATCTGCGTCATGTGTAGATACAAACATTTTAGGATGG
>JAAEQW010000235.1 GCA_024231025.1 Candidatus Omnitrophota bacterium | reverse complement strand
TGCTTTTTTGCCTCGCCAACCAGCATACCACGTCGACCTGTTTTCCATGCCTCAACAATACCACATCAACCTTTTTGCCATGGTTGCTTTTTTGCCTCGCCAACCAGCATACCACGTTGACCTTTTTTCCACGCCTCAACAATACCACATCGACCTTTTTGCCATGGTTGCTTTTTTGCCTCGCCAACCAGCATACCACATCGACCTTTTTTCCATGCCTCAACAATACCATGTCGACCTCTTTGCCATGGTTGCTTTTTTGCCACACCAACCAAGCATACCACGTCGACCTATGCTCCACGCCTCAACAATACCCATAGGCATACTATATGCCTCAACAATACCCATAGGCAATACAATACCAATACAGTTCCAGTCAAAATACTGAAGCGAGCGCAAAACAAGCTGAACTGTTCAATAACAAGGATGTAGGTCCGTGGTCCTCCAGAGAGCTTATGAACCATGAACCACGAACCCAGGCACCAAGCGCCTGTAAAATAGTTGTTGCATGTGATTGTGCATTATAGGCATCCCAATAACGGGGAAGAATAACACAAAAATATAAATAAAATGCGAATTTAGGGCTATTTTCGGTTTTCCGCTCGGCGCTATGTACGACCTACTACCATCGATTAAAGTTCATCTTTTTTTTGCCGGCTGACTCGGCCGGATTTTGATGCACGTGGCGACGCCCGTTTGGAGCCTCGGCATACTCAGGTGATGCCGGATGCTAATCTGGGGCTAAAATTGTTGATGCATTTATATTCCTCAAAATCCTATGTGCCATTTTGTTCGTACTAGCTAACTACTGAACCGATTTTGCTCGTTTTTGCCTCATTCGAAAGTGAAAATTCTCGTCTTTAGAAATTGTAGGAGTGATTCTTTGCTTTACTTTTTCTTCACGGCTTATAAGGAAATTCCATACTGAGAGGTAGTAAAAAAAATATCTCTGGCTATAGTTAGCATGGGCATTGAATTTTTTAACTGCAATTTTTGACTAAATTCAGAGATTTTATATCATGCGCTACCTCTTATCTGTTGGTATAGTGTATGGATGTCTCATTTGTCTCATTCTCATTTGTCTCCCTAATTTGGCATCCCTGAATAAAATCATCATCTTTAGTATTTTTGCTGTCGTATCATGTCGTTGTCGGGGAACTTTTAGTTCTTGTTTCAGGTTCGAGGTCTCAGACGTGGTAGCTATGCTGGACTTCGTAGATGTGAAGATGAAGTCAAGATGAAGGACTTTTCATGGTTAGGTAAGAATTTCAAGAAGATGGCCAAGAAAATACATAAGTGAATCATGTGTTAGTTAGGAATTAGAAAATTTGACTAACATGGGCGGTCCCTCCTTTCTTTTTTATATTTTTGCCTTTTTCTTTTGTCCCTTATAAAATATCTTATAAAATCTTTTTGTAGGGATTCGAAGTTAGGAAAACTAGGCTCGAAGTTGCTCTAGTACAGTATGACTGTACAGTATGTCCGTTTGGTGTCATGGGTGGTTGTGGTGTCCCCTTATTATACCCTCCTATGTATACTCTAATGGGGGGTCTGCATTTCAGGTTTGTCCTTACCCACGGGTCGGAGACCTAGCTGCGGTGACAGGGACATAATTTTGCATGTTGCTTTGCATTATAATTTATGTGTATTTTTCAATTCCATAATTTATTTAAAGTCTTTTCTTTGCAGTATGTTCTCGTGGTAGTTCTCATGTTTTTCTTTTTGTTTGGTTGGTTCCTCTTTTTGAGGTTTTCGTTTCTTTCTTTTTTCTTCCTTTTCCTGAGTTTCCCGGCGTTTTTTTGATGCATAGAAAAAACGTCGCAAAATTCTTAGGGTCTCCCAGCGTTTTTCCGACCCATAGGAAAGACGTCACAAAATTCTTAGTCTCCCTCTGATCTGACTTATGGGAAGACCAGCGAGGGGTTGCGTCCTCGCTGTATGTGGGTGGGACACGGTTGGGACTAGTAAAGGTACAGTTTGTAGTGTTGGTTGACATAATGTGGTGATCAGTACCCAGAAACTGATATAAACAAATATTTTATGGTATTTATGGAAGTACTTATGAGGAAGTATTTGCATATCAGTTTTTTATGCATATTTGACAAATTAGGTAATTTATGAAAAGATTTTCTGTCAAATTATTTGCAGTATTATTTATTTACTTCGAAATTTGTGAAATTAAAAATTACATTAGTTTATGCGAAAAGACTATTACATTGGCACATAAATTTGGCACATAGTATTTTATACTGTTTTACTCTATTGTGGTCTCTTACATTTCAGGGACGACAATTTAGATGTGGTGCAAGGACGACATGGATAC
>JAAEQW010000234.1 GCA_024231025.1 Candidatus Omnitrophota bacterium | reverse complement strand
TGAAAAGAATGACAAGAATGTGTCAACTTAACCCTAAAAACTCTAATTTTGCCCCCAAAAAAAAATAAATTCCTGGTAAAAATAATTCGCCCAAAAATTGGAATTTGCGCCCAGTTGGGCTACCTACATCAGATGGTAAGTTAAAACCGCACCAGCCAGCCCTGGCGATCGGGAGCACATATCTTCGGGAGGTGATCCTACTGAAGGGAATGCAAAATATGACCAAGGCTAGTTGCAATCAGAGCTAATATTTCTGCAACCAGGCAACGCAGCGCAGAGCTGTAAACAGCGATCTATGCAGGAGAAGCTCCTCTACAACACACCTGAGCTAAAAAACCGCTTGTACCCAAAAACGGTTTTCTTAGCTCTTCAAGGCGAATCGATTGGTGCCAAAATCGTCGCTCTATCTCCAAAATGGGGTTTTTATGTACTGGCATTCCTCGTCTGGAAATGGTTTTTTTTTGTGAATTTCCCACCAAACACACACGTGCTACCTCTTTAAACCCTATTACTTTTTCATGAGCATAGATATCTAGATTTTTATGGAAATCTCTTAATTAGCAAAATGAATAAAATCTAGATGTCCACGGCGAGTTACTGGACTAGAAACTCGCGCACTTTGAAAACGAAGAAAAGTAAGCCTGTGGTTTGGGTTATCTTAGTTGTGGATCTGCTGGTTTGACCGGTTAGCAGTTACACTGCGCAGTCCGATCAATGAGATCAAACCCAGGCAAAACGCACCATTTTCTTATATAAATCTAGATGT
>JAAEQW010000233.1 GCA_024231025.1 Candidatus Omnitrophota bacterium | reverse complement strand
CTTTTACGGCGCTTCCTAAATTAATTACGCAGCAGCATTTAGAATTTTATATCAAACCGAGCAGCGTAGATTTCATCTGTTTACAAGAGAGTTTTCTAACGTTACATATCAGCGTTGTGCGTATCAACGCTACAACCGGACTAGAGGAAAAGCTTGAACCGGCAGAAGATATAAGCATTTTGAATTTTCCCGCGCAAACGCTATTTAGCGGACTACGAATTTATATACAAGATGAACCTATAACAGATTTGCAAGAGAATTATGCATACGAAATGTATGTAAACACCCTAATACACATGTCAACAGAAAGTCAACGCGCTTATCTCAGCGGCGGCTTATGGAATCCTACGAAACCCGGTAATTTTTGGATAAACACTCGCAACATTCCCGATGGAAACCCCGAACTATTAGATAGAAGTAATGTGATCACCGAAAGTAAGACGCTCCCATTAGTAAGCCCAATCCTTAACGGAATGTTTATGGTACCTAGGCTTTTACCGCCAAATATTCAACTACGATTTATTTTTAATTTTAATCGTCCAAATTTTTGTCTAATAGGTCCAGCGCCTATACCCACCGCAACCGTCGAGGATGCACCCACGGTTCCTAGCGCGCCGCCATCGCCGCAAAAGAAAAAAAGAAGG
>JAAEQW010000232.1 GCA_024231025.1 Candidatus Omnitrophota bacterium | reverse complement strand
GAAAATGTTCACTCCAAAACGTTGTAGTTTTGACCAAATCTTTACTAAATTTATTGGTGGACATTAAATAACAAATGTACCGTAATTTAACATTAGCAGAGATTGGAAGGCCAAAAATTGTGAAGTCATCATTGTTTATTTGCAAATTACATGCAATTTCTGCTTCACGAATCTCCTTATATAAATTTGGAACTGAGAAATCTCTAATTAACTGTGCTTTAGTTAAGTTTTTCAGCTTATCTCTATAGAAATCAAACACATTATGCCAAGTCTGCTCGGTATCCTTGTACCTTCTCATCAGAGTTTGGACCCTAATGGCCCGGACTCTCATGAGAACGTCAGGATAGGCGATACCCCCCTCCTCAACAGGTAGCTTTAAAACCCCTTTTCGCACGTGGTGCTTACCGGCAGATGGGTACCATAAGTAGCCATCTAGCACCCTCTCTAGTTTATTTATTATTTGAGGGGTGGGTGTAATCAAATTTGATCGATACCACATCTTAGATAAGGTATAAGTCATAAAAGTTCCAACTTTCCCATAATGGGATAACTCGATAGTCGGAACTTTATACTCTTGAAGGTCCAAAGCATCTTGAACCTCCTGCCAGTTTTCCTCATCATCGAACCCTTCTGCTGTTATTGTAAAGCCATAAATTTTCAACTTATTGACTATAAAGTCCCTAAGTTGCTGAGGCACCTCCTCTGCCGTGGCTGAGCCCAGCAACAACAATTGGTTTTTAGCTTCTTTTAGGGTTGCTCCAGAGGCCAGTTTGAAACATCGATAAATAATAAGCACGCGTGTAATGGACTGAAAATCTTTTAAAGTTAAATTTGT
>JAAEQW010000231.1 GCA_024231025.1 Candidatus Omnitrophota bacterium | reverse complement strand
TGTACATCTTAACCTCGAGCGAACCAAAAATCGCCTCTTAAAATAGACAACTTAGGCATTCAATCATTTTTATTGTCATAACTTTACGCTGAATTAACTCATCCAACGTCCGTTGATACGAATGTCTCGAGCCATTCACAATCGCCGTTGCAAAATCCGGTCGAGCCGTTGCTTGCCGGCGATGGCGCATTCCGACATTCCGACGTTCGATCGCCGTTGCAACATCTGGCCCTAGCCATTGCCACAGCAACGGCGCATTCTGACGTTCGGACATTTGATCGCCGTGTTGTTTGCCACGGCACGGCGCATTCCGACGTTCCGATGTTTGATCGCCGTCGCAACATTTGACCCAACCCATTGCATGGTAACAACGAATTCTGACGTTTGATCGCCGTCACAACATCATGGAATACCAGCGGGCTGGGGACCGTGGTTTCCTTAACTACGTGAAATCGCAAAAATCGAACTTTGAGTGCTTGTTGTGGGTCAATTTGAAGGAAGCAACCAAAATAGCTAAAGTAACCGTGTTTAGAATGTTCGAATCTACAATCGTGATATACTCACCCAACTTCATGCAAAAAACGGAACCCCTTAACCCTAAAACCCATTCATGCTCATTTTAATTACCATTGCCCAAACCCACATCCTACTGTCGACTTCCTATGCTAGCCGAAACCCATCATTTTACGATGCCGTTGACAAACCCCCAGACCATTCCCTCATTTAATGTACCCATTAACAAACCCCATGGAAGGCTCCTTAAATCCTATGAAAATCGGTGAGTGGTCTGGTCTAACTATACTACAAGAATATGTCAACTTAACCATAAAACTCTAATTTTGCCTAAAATGCAACTACCATATATTATCTAAAGAAATATAACTTCATCCCTCGAGAAATAGTTCACCTTATATTCTGTTGATTTTGGTAATGGGCGAGTTGACAGGATCTAGTCACATCACATCCGTATGAAATGGGATTAAAAGTAGATGTCCATGTTCATTCTCCATTACCACTCCATATGGAGCAACTAGGGAACTCCCACAGCCGAACACATAGGGTTACGATAGGATATAGATAATCAAGAGTGTCAAAAAACTTACTAAAACACAAGAGTGGCAAGTAGGGACCCAGAACACTCGAACACATAAGGTTACGGTAGTTCAAAAAATGTTCATGACTGTCAGTAATCTAAATGTCCATGCCAGGATTCTGAACTAAAAACTGACGCTCTTTAAAAGCCAATTAGTTGTTCATCAGTATGGACATCTAGAAATTTTTTTATGGAAATCTCTTAAGTATCAAAAATAGAGAAATCTAGACGTCCATGACGGGTTACTGGACCAAAACTCACACTCTTTAAACCTTATGAAAATCACCTGTGGGAGTGGGCGTAACTATACTACTGCAATTTTAGCTAAATATTCAATTTTAAAAAGAATGATAAGAATGTATCAACTTAACCCTAAAAACTCTAATTTTGGCTAAAAATCCTGAGTCATAAAAATAACTCGCCCATATACATCGAATGGTAAGTTAAAATCATACCAGCCAACTTAGTGGGGTATAATATAGAAAGCTTCATTACGATAAAAAAGCAAAAGCAAAAGCAGCAAAAAATCTAATAGGCCCAAGAGGGAGGGTGCTGCTGACAACCCAGAAGTATTACCAGCACTAGGTAGTGCTACTGGCGGCCTAAGTAGTCATCATTTAACTACGAGATAACATAGAGACGATTTCTACCATATTCCGTCCATTAGAGTGGAGAGTAGACAGGCAACGACCCTAATCGAAGACTGACAAAAAAACAACAGTCTAATCAAAGAAATACCGCTACTTTCTGGTTACCGACCGCTAACTGCAAAATGCATACCCTTTACAGTGGGTAAATATACCGAATGCGCAATTGCTAGCCTAGCATCTTACAGCGTGTGGAAGTGACCTAGTAAACATCATGTCGATCCGCGCACTTCTTCAGACAATTCTCAACACCGGATGGCAATGCCGCTCATTGCTTCCAGATCGCCTCCTATCGTTTTAGCAAAAAATCGTCCAACAGCAAGATATTTTTCCCCGAAAATGTTTAATAAGCAGCTTCTGGCTCAATCGTTCATACATATGCACCAACTTGCTAAAATGGTATGTTGAACATGGTTTGGAAGTTACTAAAGTATACAGTGCTATAAAACTGAATCCAAAAAGATTTTTAAAACCAATAATCGATAAACTTACCCAATGGCAAATAGATGCGACACAATCTGATAAAACAGCCCAGGCTGCAGCCGCAAAAACTACAGTAGTTAGTATATATGGAAAATTTATTGAGAATAAAGAAAATAGAAGTGTCGTTTCATTTGGTAATTGTGTAAAGGCTAAAAAGATGTTATGTAACCCTCTGATAATTGATGTTCATGAATTGTATTCTGGTGCTTTTGAAATTCACATGCTTAAAAACGAAATTCGCATGGACTGTGCTGAGATTATTGGCTATTTTATACTGCAAAATGCTAAAAAACATATGTTGGAATTTGTCTATGATATGTTAGGCGTGTTCATAGATCCTCGAATGATAGAGTTGTTAGTTACAGATACTGATAGCATTGGAATGTCATTAGCATGTAATTCATTAGATGAAGCTGTTCTACCAGAAAAGAAAACTGAGTGGGTTAAAACCGTTAGAGAACATTGGTTTCCCATGAATATGGAGCTAAAGGAAAAAATTCCTGGAAAATTTTTGATTGAAGCGAGTGGAACAGAATTTGTTGGACTTTGTGCAAAAACCTACATAATATGGGATGAAGATGATGAAAAAAAAGAAGCTAGCATGTAAAGGTGTAATGAAAAGGATCAACCCAACGGAAATCGATAATTATAGACGTATACTATTTGATCCGATGGGTTCATGTGAAATTGTTTTG
>JAAEQW010000230.1 GCA_024231025.1 Candidatus Omnitrophota bacterium | reverse complement strand
TTTTTTCTCTAAATTAGTGTTTGGATAGTAGTGCTGAAGAATTTTTCGATATTTGTAGCCCTTTTTAGCCATATTTACCGCACCGTCCTGACATAGCCCAGATCCGTGGCCGAAACCACCCCCCCAAAAGAGAAACCCCTCTAAATCACCATCAGGGGAGGTTTTTCTTTCAAATTTAAAGGCTGTGCTACGTAAATTATCGAGATTATTTCGTATTGCCCAATCAGTCTTTAGCACTTTTTCTTCTTTGCCGGTAACCTTCATCGCTTTATAATGAGCGCAATCACCTTTTTCAACCGCGGCAATAGCTTTTATCCCTTTAAAAAATAAAACTAAATCCTCCTGATCATACATTCGCTGCCAACGATATGAACTACTCGACATATAAGAAAAATTGTCTTTTGGCTCACTCATAAACCATTCCTCTTCCCCGTAGGCTGACATTTGACAATCATCGGCTAATGAATCGCACTTAGTGATTAAATAGTCCACATCTCCAAAGGCATCCCGACGTAAACACCCGCCACAGTTAGAGTGATAAAGCGCATCAATCGCTTTATTCTTATATGTTAGGATTTCGCCACTGGTCGCATTAATCGCATTGGTGGTGGCCTTTGTTTCTGCCGACATACCCTTGTATACTTGGCAATGCACATCACAACAAACATCGAAGCCATCTTTTTTATGACGCCCAATACTTCTAATGGCAATAGTTCGAGCAGCAACAGATTGCGCCTTAAGAGCATTGGAATTCGCCTTAGATGAAATTTCAGCAGAAAGCACCCCGTAAAGATAATCCTCAACGGTTAGAATATTAACTAATGTAATTGTTTTGTTTTTAGAGACTACCTCTAAATTACCTCGAAAAAGACGGTCAACCTGCTTATGCCAAAAACTCCCCTTTCCGTGGTTTATGTCAAAAATATAAAATGGGTACACCTTAGCAACTATTTTAAGCGGACCACCAGTTTCATGCAAGATATCGCCACTTGTACTAGTTATCGAAAATTTATTATGTTTGAAAATTATTGTATAAAATTTATTGGCTTCGGCCTTAAATTCGTTGATTTTAAAAGATTCGCCGCTTTTAAATGTAAATTGCTTAATACCTTTGGCAATTCCTACTCTGATGCTAGAGCCACTGGCCCTGGTATACGGAGAGAGTTTAACTTTCCCTCTTGCTTGTTCTTTCTTTAAGCGCTGACTAGAAAAATAATCCTTTCCTAAACCACTTTTCGCAGAGGCTACCTTTTCTTTTACCTGATTGCTATTCGGATAAAAATTTAAAGCCTTAGAAAAATAACGGTACGCCTGTTTATAATCTTCTATCTGCAAAAAACAATTCCCCAGAAAATAATATGCCGGACGTATACTGCTGTCTAAATTTATCGCTCGCAGAAAAGTTTTTGATGCCTCCTTATAATTTTGATCATGATAGCTGATCTTAGCCAATCGATATAAGGAAATGGTGTTATTTTTTAATTTTATGGAGGTTGAATAGCTCTCTATCGCTTTTTTACTGTCGCCTAGGTCCTCATAAATAAGCCCTAAATATATAAGAACTTGCCAATCTTTTTTTTCCAGATCATTCAACACTTTCAATGACTTTTCAGCCTGACCAGTCAAATAGTAAAGACGACCCAGATACTTTTGCGCTCTTGGGTCGCTCAAAGCTTGTGGCGAGTGCAAAAGCACTTCGATTGCTTTATCGTACTCCAACGTTTCTTTAAATAAAGCCGCAATATCAAGATAATTGTCATCACCGGAAAAAGCAAAAAAATTAAACAAAATTGAAAACACTAAAAAAAGGGTCACACTTATTTTTTTTCTAAAAATAAATATGGCCCCTTTTTTCTTACTTTTGAAATAATTAAAAATCATTTTATGAAATATAAAAATATTCCAACGACAGTAAAAACTGCGGCATATATTCTAAAAGCTTTAAGCGATAGTTTTGAAAAATGTTCAATAAACTTATCGGAAAGTTGGGACTTCAAGAAAACAGTCCCTTTTACTAAAACCACCACCCCTAAAACAAAAATAATGAGTTTTAGATATAATATTTGCAGTTTAAAGGTGAGCCCTATGAAATAAACGCCGATACCAAAAGATGTAAAAAATAATATCTGTTTTATTCTCTTAAGTGATTTTTTTCTAAACCTATTTTGCAAAGCAGCAGGATTAACCAACCAAAAAATACCTAAAATAATCCAAATTATACTTACTATTTTTGTAAACATCAGCACCTCTCCTTACCCATTACGGATATACATAATTTCTTAGCCTGAGAAAGAAACCTATCTTTCTCTAAGATTATCACTTTGCCGCTTTCAAGCACTATGCCGGAAGCTTTTATTTTTTTAAGAAGCTTTAACGTAGATAACCCTACAACCGGAACATCAAAGCGAAAATCCTGATGACACTTGCAGAATTTTAAAACTGTACACCCAAACCCAGCTATTCTCCCACCCCGGCGAATAGTGTTATCGGTTCCTTCCAGTGATTCAACAGCAACAACCGATCTTTCCTTAACAACAATCGTTTGGCCCAAATCGAGCTCAACAAAACGAGAAATCATATCAACTCCAAAATTAACATCCTCCTCATTAGCTAATGGAATTTGACTCATCAACCCCGACTCACTAAGATAATCTTTCAGATAGATGGTTGAGTCTAAGAATTTTACACCCTCTCCCTCAAGGTAATTAATCACTTCATAGAATATATTGTGCGGGCGAAAATCATTTATTCGCTCAATCAATGCGCTTAGTTCTTTATCCCAATATTTAGGCTTAAAAATTCTCCACGGACTAATTTGACCGGCCATAGTCCATTCCTTTAGGTCCTCATTTTTAATAATGTTTCGCAAAGCACCTAAATGACCGGGACATATCCAATAAGTTTTATCTGCGTATTTTGAAATAGATGGATGAGTCTCGCCCTTAAAACATATTGCAACTAACTTGCATTCTTTATTTCTTTTAATGCTTTGGGCAATAACTAATGGTAAGCTGCGATTTCCGGCTAATATCCCTAGTTTTATAGTCATAAAATCATTTATTAAACGTTCGGTACAGAAGACACAAATTACAAATCACAAACACCAAATCACAAACAATGCCAAATCACAAAACTACCCGCCTGCCGGCGGGCAGGCAATACCGAAAAATAAACCCAGTTTTGGTTTTTAAGATTGTTTATTGTAATTTGTTTGTAATTTGTTTATTGTAAATTGTAGTTTCTAATAATTAAGAGATCAACTAAATTGGTTATTTGATAAAATATTGCCTCTATCTTGCGATACCTCTTTTTGAGCTTGTAATAAACTCAAGCAGATGACTTACTTCCTCAAGCGACGATACTTCTTTTTTAACTAAAGATGCGGCCTCATCAAAGGAATGATTTTCAAAAAATATAATCTTAAATGTTTTCTTTAGTGCGTTGATTAAATCCTTTGACACTTTAGCGCGTCTCAGTCCAACCAGGTTAAGCCCGCACACTTTTGCCGGATGCCCATCGCACATAGAATATGGCGGAATATCTTGAACAACTTTAGAGCACCCCCCAACTATCGACATAACACCAACTCGACAAAATTGATGCACCGCACTCAAACCACCGATTACGGCTCGACTTCCAACATCAACATAACCGGCCAAAGTAGCACAATTCGCAAAAATACAATTGTCTCCGATGGTGCAATCATGGGCAATATGCGAATAAGCCATAATATGATTATCATTACCAATTATCGTTTTTGATCCAGTCTCGGTTCCGCGATTAATCGTAACGCACTCTCTTATTGTGTTGTGATTCCCAATAACCGTAAAACTTTGAGTTTCTTTATACTTTAAATCCTGAGATATGCCTCCAATCGCGGCATAAGAGAAAATATGGCATTTTTTGCCGATTTCTGTAAATTTAGAGATTTTAGCAAAAGCTTCAACAACGGTTGAATCACCTATTTTTACATCATCTTCAATAACAACATAGGGCCCAACAACAACTCCTTTGCCCAGTTTTGCTCTCTTACTTACAACAGCTGTAGAATGTATTTCCTTAGACATGGCAGGTTAATTATACCAAAAAATGAAGATCACACAAAGCCTTATTCCACAATGGCAAACATCAGCTCGCCCTCTGCTACTACTTTATCATTAACGAAGGTTTTAGCATAAACCTTTCCGGTTTTTTTTCTCACTTTACCGGCAACAACCTCAAAAACAAGTTGATCCCCGGGTTCAACGGTTTTTCTAAATTTTATATTGTTCGCGGCCATAAAATAAGCAAGCTTTCCTCTGTGCTCCTCACAAGCTAGCATAACTATACCACCAACTTGGGCCATAGCTTCAACCATTAAAACACCAGGCATAACGGGCCGCCCAGGAAAATGCCCCTGGAAGAAATGCTCATTCATGGTAACATTTTTTATCCCTATTGCCTTCTTCCCTTTCTCTAAGTAAGTGATTCTGTCCACCAGAAGAAAAGGAAATCGATGTGGCAAAATCTGCATTATTTCTTCTATGTTAAGTTCAGACTCATCACAAATAGTAGAAGTTGGCAAGCCAACACCGGCGCGTCGGCTCTTTTGTTGATACTTGCGTATTTTTTGCAATAATTTTATATTTAAAGAGTGCCCGCTCTTAATTGCGATAATATGTGCTTTAATTGGTCCGGCTAAGTATAAATCTCCAATTAAATCCAACACCTTATGTTTTATAAATTCGTCTGGAAATCTTAAGCTATTTTCAACAACTCCTTTCTCCGATACAACTAGAGTATTCTTGTGATTTGACCCCTTCCCTAACCCCATGTCCAAAAGAGCTTGAGCTTCTTCCTGAAGACAAAATGTCCGTGCTTGGTAGAAATTGTTATCTTCATCAAGAGTCAAATCCATATAGGTGGAACCAATTAAAGAATTATCATAAGCTAGCCCGTAGGATATCCGCAATTCTGGCGAAGGTAAAACAACAATTCGGCAATCACCCTCTTGCGCCCACAACGGCTCTTTTACAACTACATATTCACGAAGTTCATCTTGCTCGCAAATGCCCACTTTTTTAATACCCTCTACAAAATCTTTCGCACTACCGTCTAAACCAGGTATTTCTTCACCCCACATGTTGATTTGAACATTATCAATGCTTAAAATATGCAAAGCCGCCATTAAATGTTCTACCGTTTGCACATAAGTGCTGCCAGCACCAATGGCGGTTCGACGAGGAAATTTATTTGTATCCAATACCGAATAAACATCTGCTTTAATTAAACTAGACTGATTATCTTGCCTTAGAAAAATAATTCCAGTATTAACCGGTGCCGGAAGAAGTTCAATCTTGGTTTTCTCTCCAGTATGAAGACCCACCCCTTCTAGCAACAATTTACTTTTAATTGTATGCTGATTCATGTTTTCTCTCCATTTAAGGTATCTTGCTGTTTTTTGTTACAAGGCACTTTCTTTTTCTCTAATTTTTCGATTTTGGTTTCCAGTTCTTTTATTTTTTTGTATAAATCCGGTAATTTCTGCACGCAAGCGTTAACTCGTCTTGCTTGCGAATGCACTCTTGCCGGATATCCAGAAACCATAGTTTTAGCTGGAACAGATTTTGTTACACCAGCTTGAGCCGCTGCAATTGCCTCATCACCAACATTTATATGCCCTACTATTCCAACTTGTCCGGCTAAAATAACCTTCTCACCCAAAGTAGTACTGCCTGATATTCCAACTTGAGCTAAAATAAGACAGTTCTGGCCAATAACAACGTTATGGGCAATATGCACTAAATTGTCAATTTTTGTACCTTTGCTAATAATTGTTTTGTCAAAACGTGCTCGATCAATAGAAACATTGGATCCAATTTCAACATCATCTTCGATCAAAACTATTCCAATCTGGGGAATCTTCTCCTGCACTCCCCCAATATCGGTAAAACCAAAACCATCGCTACCGATAACCGTTCCCGAATGAATAACTACTCTGCTGCCAATTTCATTACGCTCTGTAATTGAAACATGCGGATAAAAAAGGCAATCTTCGCCAACAACAACTCCATTACCAATATAGCAGCCACCATAAATAATAGAGTTCTCTCCAATCGATGCACCCTTTTCTATAATTACACCAGCTCCAATCGACACGTTTTTACCGATTCTTGCTTCTTTAGAAATAATCGCTGCCGGATGAATGCCTTGAGGATGGCTCCCGCTGTGAGGTAAAAACAATTTTATAATCTTGGTAAAAGCTAAAGATGGGTTGTTCGTTTTAACTGAAGGTACCGAAAGGTTGGATGCATCCTTTGTGGTAATTACTGCTGAAGCTTTTGTGTTCAATAAAAGAGAATCATACTTTTGATTAGCTAAGAAGGTAATATCACCACTCTTAGCCTCCTTGATTCCTGAAACGCCAGTAATAACCACATCGGGGTCGCCGACTAATTCTCCACCAATCAGCCGCGCAATCTCCCCTAAAGTAAATTTCACGTCTATCAACTCTCCAATACCCCAGCGGGCACTTTACTTCTTATATTTTTTATTAGCTTGCTTTAAGATTTGAGCAGTCATATCCATCGTTTTCTGCCCATAGAGAACCGACGTCTTATTAACAATAATATCGTAGCCACCCTTTTGAGCATACTTTTCGATGATTTTATTGATATCTTCAATAATCTCTTTCATCTTCTCGTCACGCTCTTTCTTTAAATCGGTAACTACCTTTTTTTCCATTTTTCTGTATTCGCGAGCAGCATCGATGATTTTCTCTTCTTCTTTCTCTCTTTCTTCCTCTTTAAGCAAAGTCAATTTATTTTGCAACTTTTCTATTTTTTCTTTTCTTTTATTCAACTTGCCTTCTTCTACTTCTTTTTTCTTGGCTAATATTGCCTCGTAATCTTTTGTTTTTGTGTATTCATTAAAAACCGCAAACACGTCAACATAACCAATTTTTAAGTCCTTTGCAAAAGAAACAGACGACAATGCAACTGCCAAGGTAACCAAACAAAATAAAATCTTCTTCATAACAACCCCCTCCTAATTTTCCTACTACACCTTATGACTCATAACTTATCGCTTAGAACCCCCTACTTACATTAAAATGAAAACGGCCTTCTTTCTTTTCTTCACCCGGCTCAAGATCTAACGGCCACCCGTAATCAATACTTATCGGTCCAATCGGGGTTTTCACCCTTACACCAGCACCAACGCTAGACATAAGACTACCTTCTAAAAAATCACCCTTATCTCTCCAAACATTTCCTGTATCATAAAAACAAGCAAGTTTAATAAAATCAGCTAGTGGATATGTGTATTCAACATTACCTACAAACAATGCCTCTCCACCTATCGGATCTTCAGTGGTTGCATCAATCGGGCCAACTTTTCGCTCATTATACCCTCTTATACTACCTGACCCACCAGTAAAAAACCTTTCATAAATTGGCACTTTAGAAGTATTATCAAACGCATCAGCAACACCGAAGCGCCCTTTAAGCTCGATAACGGATTTATTTATCATTGGAACGTAAAAGCTACACTGAGCGGAATATTTGGTGAAATTTTTGTCTCCACCTAAAAATCCTCCAGTTAACTGAGCGCTACCAATAATGTGAACACCATGCAACGGAGAAAAAACGCTATCACGAGTATCGTAACCAAAACTCAATACCCCACTACAAAGATCATTGACCCCCGCTTCGTCCTTAAGCTCCTGAGTGGCAGTTGCAATAACATCGCTAATATTTACTCTTTCAAACCTGTAACTAGCTCCAACGCCTATATTATCATTAAAATTCTTCCCAAACCTTACCGCGCCCCCTCGTATATCGTCTTCATAAGCGTACCCAACATTTTCTTCTCGCTTATGCCCTTTTTTATAAGCATCAAAGCCAAAAGAAATTGGACGATCAAATATCCATGGATTAGTAAAATTTACCGAGTAATTTTCAGTTAGCGTACCAAAACTGCAAATTACACTTAGGTCCTGCCCTGCTCCAGTAAAAGTGGATAAGTTTTGGTAATCAAAATTACGCTGGCGCACTTCAATAAAACCTATAAATTCATCAACCGAACTGTATCCGCCACCAAAACTCAAATAACCTGTTTTTTGCTCTTTAACGTCAACCACCATGTCAATCTTATCGGCATCGGAACCGGGTTCGGTGCCGAGTCTAACCTCTTCAAAAAAGCCTAAGTTTTCCAAGCGTTCCTTGCTTTTTCGTATTTTTTTACCATCAAACCTATCGCCAGGATAAATTCTCAATTCTCGACGGATTACTTTATCTTTTGTTTTTTGATTCCCTTCAATCTTTACCCTTTGCACATATGCAACCTGGTTTTCTACAACCTTATATGTAATATCTACTTTCTGTGTCTCAAAATTAAAATAGCTTAACGGATCAATTTGGGCGAATATATACCCATCATCCATGTAAACCTCTCTCATTTTTGATACCTCTTCATAAACAGCCTGATCACTAAAAATATCACCGGTTTTTAATTTTCCAGCGGCTCTAAGGTCAATTGTAGATATTTTAATATTACCATTAAGCTTGATATCTCCTACATACGAACGCGCTCCTTCAACAATGGTAACATTCACATAAACACCTTTTGGCTTAATTTCATAATCAATTTCCACGCTAATATCGCCAAAACCCTGTAGTCGATAAAAATCAACTAAACGTTTTTTGTCGTCGTGGAGCAAATCTTCCTTAAAAAGTCCTCGATTAAAAAGCCACGCCTGACGAGTTTTTAAAATTCTTAATACCTGTTTTCTGGTAAACGCTTTATTGCCTTTAACATCTATAAGCCTTACTTTTAGAACTGTATTTTCTTGAACGGTAAAAGTTACCTTCGCTTTATTAACTTTTTCATCAACATCCATATCAAAGCTAATAATTGCCTGGGTATACCCTTTCTGAGCGTATAAATCTTCGATCCGGCTAACGGCTTCTCTCAAAGTATAGTCATCAACAAAAGATTCTGTAGTAAAACGAATTGCTTCTTTGATTCTTATTTTCCCTATGCGTCGATGTCCTTTTATGTTGATTTTCTCAACTATTGGTTTTTCTTCGATTTTAAAAACTATCTCCACCTCATTGGCTTTTGTTTTCTTTAGCACATTAACCACAGAAAAAAATCCTGTAGAATACAGCGCTTTTACATCATCATTAATGATGTTGTCATTGTATTCTTGTCCGGAGCGTATTTTTATTTTAGAAATGATTTTGGCATTACTGATACGGTCATTACCTTCGATGGAAATGCGAGAAATTACCTCAGAACAATGCCCACTGAAATGGAAAATACCCAAAGAAATCAACAGAAATACTAATAAAAATTTGCGCATTTTAGTCATTATAATCTCTTTGCCTCCTAAAGTCAATCTCATCTTCCCGAAGCGCTAACAAACTTTGCATACTCTTTCAGAAAGGTTAAAATCACGCTTCCTGTGGGACCATTGCGCTGTTTAGCTATTATCGCTTCGGCCTTACCTTTATTATCTTCGGTCTGTTTATAATACTCTTCCCGAAAGAGCAAGACCACAACATCAGCATCTTGTTCGATAGCACCCGACTCTCTTAAATCTGAAAGTTTTGGCCGATTACCTTCGCGAGATTCAACCGCACGCGAAAGCTGACTCACCGCGATTATAGGAATACTCAGCTCCTTAGCCAACGCTTTCAGTGATTGCGAAATATCAGAAATTTCCTGCTGCCTACTTTCACCACGGCGCACTCCTCTAATCAACTGAAGGTAATCTAAAATTATTAGTTTAATGTCGTGATGCGCCTTTAATCTTCTTGCTTTGGCTCTTACCTCAAATATATTCATTGCCGGAGTATCATCAATAAAAATTGGAGCTTCTGAAAGCTTACCAGCAGCTGCCGTAAGCTGAGGCCATTGTGATGGCTGCAAAAACCCTGTTCTTACGCTATGAATATCAACTTGAGCCTGTGAGCATAAGAGTCTTTGCATTAATTGCTCTTTAGACATTTCCAAACTAAAAATCGCCACAGGAGTTTTTTCGTCTACAGCTACATACTCAGCAATTGAAGTAGCCAATGCACTCTTACCCATTGAAGGACGTCCAGCAACAATAATTAAATCACCTTTTTGCAAACCCGCAGTCTTGCGATCAAAGTCGGCCAAGCCTGTAGGAATACCCGTAACATGGCTTTTTTTGTGATATAAAGACTCTATTAATTCTATTCCATCCTTAATAATGTCCTTAATGTGAACATATCCACCTTCAATGCGTTGATCGCTTATTTTAAAAATTAGTTTCTCTGCTTTGTCCAGTATACTGCTAACATCCTCTTGCCCCTTATAAACCATCGAAGCCACTTCGGTTGCACTAGTCATCAAAGCGCGTAATACACTTTTTTCGCGAACAATACGAGCATAATGCGGTGCATTCGCAGAAGTAGGAACAAAATCAGAGAGTGTAGTAAGATAAGTAGTTCCACCAACTCTTTCTAAAGATTTTTTATTACTTAGATCTTCGGATACGGTTAGGATATCAACCTTGCGGCGAGCATCAAAAAGAGAAATAATACTTGAGAATATCGCGACGTGTTCTTCTTTATAGAAGGCTTGGCTATCGATAACCTCTAGTATTTCAGGAATAATCGTATCGTCAAGAAGCATGGCACCAAGAGTTGCCATTTCTGCTTCAAGATTCTGAGGAGGGAGCTTATCTAATTGTTGTGTTGAGGTGCTTGTGCCCATTTGCTATTTTTTTACAACCCAAACGCGAAAAACAGCTTCTACTTCCGGATGGAGCTTTACAACTAAATCGTAAACTCCTAATTTTTTAATTGGTTCATCTAAAACTAATGCGTTTTTATCAATTTCTATACCCTCATCTTTTAAGGATTTAATAATTTGCGCATCAGTAATTGAACCGTAAATCTCTTCTTCGCCTTTGACCTGTGCGGTAATTGTTAAAGAAAGTGCGTCTATCTTTTCTTTTAAAACAGAAAAACTATCTTTCTGCTTTCGAGCCGCCTTAGTTCTCTGTCTGGCAATTTCTTCGAGCCTTTTAAAATTTTCATTTTTAGCAGCTAGCGCGAACCCCTTAGGGATAAGATAGTTACGCGCATAACCATCTTTCACCTTCACGACTTTACCCTGATCGCCTAATTTACCCATATTTTTAAGAAGAATTATATCCACTTCATCACCTCATTATTAAAAATTCCAAATTACAATTTCCAAACCACCCGCCTGCCAATCCGGCGGGCAGGCCTGCTTGCCAGCAGGCAAGCAAACAATATCCAATAACCAATTACCAAACTACGAAATAATCTCTCCAGTATAGGACAACAAGCTCAAAAATCTTGCTCTCTTTATTTCTCTTGCCACCTTTCTCTGATGCTTAGCGCAATTGCCGCTAATGCGACGAGAAACTATCTTCCCTCTAGAAGATACATAACGAGATAAAAGCTCAATATTTTTGTAGTCGATCTCTGCCGCTTTATCTTTCTTACAAAACAAACAGACCTTTTTGAATCTTGTTACTCTTGGCTTCTTTTTTATCGTCTTATTAATCATTACCCGGCTCCCTTTTTTACTTTTAAGCTGTTTCCCCTAAGCTTGGAGCACTCTGAGCCGAAAGATCAACAACTTCCTCAGGCTCATCACCTAATTCTATTCCTTTAGATTCAGGACTAACTCCACGCGGCATAAACTGCACCTTTGCAGCTCTCACCTCAATAACACTTCTATTTCTGCCTTCTGTATCCTGCCAACTTCTTGTTTGCAAGCGACCTTCTACCAAAATCTGGCGCCCCTTTTGTAAATATTGGTTACACGCCTCTGCGGTTTGGCCCCAAACTACAATATTAATAAAACAAGTATCTTTCTGCATTTGTCCGTTTCTATCTTTAAACGGTGTATTTACTGCAATACGTAAAGTTGCTACCGCAGTTCCTTGCGGAGTATAGCGAAGCTCAGGATCTTTAGTTAAATTACCTACCAAAAAGACTTTGTTGAAATTAACCATTTTGCCTCCTCTCAAATGTTAGTTTGATACAGCATCCAAAGTTTTTGATTCGTCCTTTTTGATAATTATATCTCGTAGAATTCTTTCTTCCAACCTGATCACTTCTTTTAAATCAGGTAGTTTCTCTGTGTCTAAAGTAAAGTTAACGAGCCAATAGCAACCATTGAAATTTCTCTTTTTCTCGGCGCCTCTTGACTTTATAGGATAAGAAAATTTTCTCTCTTTAGCCCAAACCCTAGCTGAAGCAATTTTACCTTCTAGATCCTCAACCTTTTTTGTTAACTTACTAAAGATGCCTTCTCTTTCTTCATCGCTTAAATCCGGTTTTACAATTATCATGCTCTCGTAAACTCTCTCCACGTTTTTCCTCCCTTTATTGTACTATTGTTCGATTATGATTCTTCATAACATACTCGCTTCCAAACTTAACCCAGTCGCAACACGCCCAAACCGCACAAGACACCATCTGGTCAACGATTTTGTTTTCTGATTGAGAAAAATCTGAAAGAACGTAATCTACTATGTCGGCCCCACTCTCTGGCCTACCTATACCAACTTTTAATCGGCTTATTTCCTCTGTGTTGAGCATTGCCATTATTGAAGCTATTCCTCTGTGCCCGCCAGATGAGCCACTTCCTCTAAAACGAATCGCCCCCATCAATAGGTCTACATCATCATAAACCGCCAGAATATCACTGGCTAAGACCTTATATTTGCTCATCACTTTTTTAACACACACACCCGAATTATTCATGAAAGTGTGCGGCTTTATCAAAAGAACATTTTCCTCGCCGATCCTAACTTGACAAAGCGAGGAATTAAGCCTAAAACTTCGCTTAAAACGGCAACTTTCCTTTTCGGCCAGGGCCTCAACCACTCGATACCCAATATTATGGCGGGTACCTTTATATTTGGACCCAGGATTGCCTAAACCAAAGATTACTCTCACTTTTTATTTAGACGCTGCGTCGTCTTTCTTTTCCTTTATTACTTCAGGCTCACCCAAAGGAGCTTCTTCGGGTACACCTTCCTCTTCCTCTTTTTCTTCTTCTTTTATTACCACAGTAACGACTGTCTCTTCAAGAGGAGTTATAACCTTAATGTTGTCGGCGATCTTTAAATCTCCAATATGTATAGAGTGTCCCACTGTTAAGTTCGACACATCTACCTCAATATTTTGCGGGATGTCTAAAGGTAGGCATTCGACTTCGATATCTCTATGAATCTGCTCTAAAGTTCCGCCTTCTTTAACACTTGGCGAATCGCCCGTAATCAGCAATGGAACATGCACCTTTACTACTTCATCCAAAGACACTTTCAAAAAATCAATATGAATAACTTCTTCAGTGAGAGGATGATATTGCACATCTTTCACTAAAACAGAAGCTTTTTCTTTTTTCTTTAAACCGCTTATTTCCATATCGATTATTGCACTTTCTGAAAAGTTAACCGCTCTTAACTGTTTTAAATTCGCAACCGAAATCTGTATGGAAATATTTGTATCCATCCCATAAACTACACCGGGCACATTACCAGCCTGCCTAACCTTTTTTGCGCCTTCCTTACCAATTCTTTCTCTTAAAACTGTTTCCATTTTAATTTTTTCCATAAATCACCTGCCTATCGAATCAAATAATACACTAATAGATTTTTCAAAATGCGTTCTCTTTATGGCTTCAGCAAAAAGATTTCCTGCAGACGCAACTTTTATCTTGCGACTCTTTTTACTAGTCGGTAAAGGAATTGAATCGGTAATAACTAAAGAATCAATCGCTGAATTTGTAATTTTCTCAACAGCATTCGCAGAAAGAATACCATGAGTAATCGCTGCATGAATCTTTTTAGCACCTGCTTTATTCAAAGCCTTCGCCGCTTCCACTAAAGAACTCCCCGTCGCAACTATATCATCAACCATAATGACATTTTTATCTTTAACCTCTCCTAATATATGCATCACTTCAGTAGCCTCGGGGCTATTGCGACGCTTATCAACAATAGCAAGAGAGGCACCAAACTTTTTGGCGTAGGCTCGTGCCATTTTGATTCCGCCAACATCAGGAGAAACAATTACTAAATCATTAAATTCTTTCTTTTTAAAATAACTTAAAAAAACTTCAATAGCATAAAGATTATCCAACGGTATATCAAAAAATCCCTGAACTTGCCCAGCGTGCAAATCCATGGTTAAAACCCTGTTTGCTCCAGCGCCCGTTAGAAGATTAGCAACAAGCTTTGCCGTAATCGGAACTCTTGGCTGATCCTTTCTATCTTGGCGGGCGTAACCAAAATAAGGAATAACTGCTGTAATCCGATATGCCGACGCACGACGAAGCGCATCAAGCATAATTAAAAGCTCCATTAAATTTTCATTTACCGGCGAGCATGTAGGCTGCACCACAAAAACATCCTTACCGCGAACGTTTTCCTCTATCTTAACTCTTACTTCACCATCACTAAAGCGACCAACTTGTGCTTTGGCTTGCTTTACTTTTAACGAATCACATATTTTTTTAGTTAATTTCGGATGAGCAGTTCCACTAAAAATAGCCAACTTATTCATTTTTTTGTCTTTCTTTTTTTGAGACATTTAGCAGGCACGCCTGCAACTGTCTCTTTTGGTTTAACGTTTTTAGTAACAACGCTGCCCGCCCCGGTAACGGCGCCTTCTCCCACTTTAACCGGTGCGACTAAAACTGTATCGCAACCGATAAAACTTTTTCTTTTTATGACAGTCTTGTGTTTCTTTTTACCGTCATAATTAGCCACGACGGCTCCAGCGCCAATATTAACGCCTTCTTCAACAGTCGTATCACCCAAATAACCAAAGTGTTTCATTGTTACGGCTGGACCAACATGCGAACGATTAACCTCCACAAAATTGCCCAACTGGGTATTGTCTTTAATATCGGTACCTTTTCTTAATCGCAAGAAAGGCCCCAGTAAACAATTGCTGCCAATTGTAACACCCTTTTCTATAAAAGTAAAGGGATAAATTACGCTATTTTTTCCAATGCTAACCCCCGATGCAATATAGGTATTTGACGGATCAAGCACTCTAACCCCAGCATCAATATGCTTGTTTATAATACGTTTTCGCAAAATTCCCTCAGCTGTAGTTAGTTCGATCCGATTGTTTATGCCTAAAATCTCCTCGCTGTTTTTTAAAGAAAAATCAATTATTGTTTCACCTTGCTGATAATATATATTTATGAGGTCAGTAAGGAAATATTCGCCTTTTTTCTTGTTCTTCTTAATTTTACCCAAAGTAGCGAGTAACGCTTTTTTGTTAAAAGCATAAATCCCGCTATTTACTTCATCGCTATGCGTTTTATTTTTAAGATCAACTTTTTCGCAAATCGATTCAACTCTGTCTTCGGTGTCACGCAAAATAACTCCCAACTGGTTTTCAGAACCAACACGAGCAGTAATCAAAGCGGCAGGCACCTTTTCTTTAGAATAAGTCGACATAAAAGAAGACAACGTCTCCTTAGTTATTAACGGCGTATCGCCGCAAAGCACTAAAACATTCTGATGCTTGATTTTACTTTTGGCACAAATTACAGCATGCGCAGTACCGAGGGCACTTTTCTGATAAGCAAACTCCACCCCTTTGAAATTACCTTTTACGTATTTTTTCACTTCCTCAGATTTATAACCAACAACAACTATAATTTGAGCAATATTTTTTAAACCAACAAGTTGAGTTAATACATGACCGATGAGAGGTTTATCGCCAATACTGTTGAGTACTTTTGGAGAGCTCGACTTCATTCGAACCCCTCTACCGGCAGCCAAAACTATCGCGCTAAATTGTTTATTTGCCATATTTTTACCAACCTTTTTTCTTTAACTCTTGCCATATTTTTTATTTTCTTTCGGAACAGCATTAATACGCTCACCCTAGTATACACAAAATCCATGCTCGAGCAAACTAAAAAATACCCTCCAAATCCGTAATTATGGTACCTGGTACATGCCTAGAAACAAAAAGTAAAAAATAAGGGGTCGGGTCTCTACTTGACTACAGATAAACCTTCTGCTCTCCTAAATAAACAAAAAGGGGTCAGACCCCTTTTTGGAAACTGAGAATGCACCTCGCTACCTTTGGGAGTTTGATAACGTAATAGAGAAAATATTTTTGGTGAATATAAAAATATAAATGTCGTAGAGGCTGGTTTAGAACCCACCCCCTACAGTGCAGGAATTATCAGGGGAAAAGATGCCTGCTTGCCCCGTTTTACGGGGTCCCCTTTTCCTAGGATGGGCTCTATTCGAAATATTATAGGCCTTAACCCATTAATGTTAAGTGATATTTCAAAATCTGTCCCGTATTCTTGTGTTGCTGAATTTAAATTTAAAAGTCCTAAATCTATTCCACCAAAATTATGATCTGATAACTTGTTTATTCTGTAACAAGACCAGTCGTGCGTTACAAATTTATACTCAAAACCTCCAATTCTATTTGGCTCTGAACCTTCTTCAATAAGAACTAATTCGTACCCTTCATCACTAAGGATTTTTAGAACATCTTGAGTCTGTACATATTCATTATCGCGTTCCTCCTCAGTATTATACCATCCTATTATCAGATAACCATTATCACCTAGAGCATAAGCCGCATTTAACAATATACTCTTTTTCTGTTCATGCGACAGTGATTCATCACTAAGAATGCTCATCATAATTACAACATTAATTGAACCATATTCTATACCTCCGTACTCAAATTTCTCAGGCACAACATTTATATTTCTGTCTATTTTCTGCCATTTAGCAGCGAGCTCTTTCCATTCTCCTGCTATCCGGATATTTGGCTCATAAACAGCGACTAACGCGCCTTCTGTAGCAAAAAGTTCTTCCCATGGAACCAAGGGATGCATTTCATACCATATAGGCAATCCTCTTCTACCAGGACCAACAGAAACCACTTTACTACTACGAGTTATTGTTAAACTATCCATTAAACTATTTGCTGTATTAAGATATTCTTTCTCATGCATTATACGGCTGTAAACGAATCTATCTCTATTGGGTGGCACAAAGCTTTGTGGTCCATCCCAATTTGGTATTTTATTATTACTTGAATTGGAAACTGACATTTCTTTTTCTTTTGCTTCACGGTTTGTAATAGCTGTAAAACAATTACAGGGATAAAGGAATCTACCATCTTCTATCCTTTGCATTATTGAGTTTAACACATTCCCATTCCAATGCTGAGAAAATGGAGCATCTCCTAATTTAATTCCTAAGCTGTGGTCAGGGAGATGATAACAAGGCGTTACGTAACCTTCATTATTGATATGGACTTCGTCTATTAATTTACACCTACTGCCTAATTTCTCATTAAAATCATAACAATCTAATTTAATGTCGTACTCCTTAGCTTTATTTTCTAGCTCCTTCCTAAGAAGTTTTAGTTTTCCAATATCATGAACCGCTAAATCTTTTGATCTTTCAATATTAGTTTCAAATATCCTAACCTCTAACCAATCTCCACCTATATCATGAACTAACCTTGGCATATCGATAATCTGACCAATATTTGTTTTTGTAATAACACAATTTATCCAAATGGAGATTTCTTGGTCTCTTTTTAAATTTATTGCCGTTTTTTTAAACTGCTTTACATTAGTAAGTATTGGCTGAAGTCCGTGTTTTCTGATACGCTGATAAGTACCTTCATCGGGTCCATCTATGCTTATTCTAAGCATAGTAATACCTGCGTTAATCAATTCTCTACTTAGCCTTGGAGTAAGCAGTGTTCCGTTCGTTATTAATTCAACCTCTTTCGGATGCTTCTTGTCTACTACATATTTGACCATGTCTACTAAATAGGGATTTACTGTCGGTTCAGAAGTGCCACAGAATTGGAATCTTTCAATAGGATAATCATACATATCAATTATTTTTTTAAAATCATCAAGTGCCATATGCTTAACTGGAGCTTGTTTATATCCCAGCAAACCTCTTCTACAAACAATACATTTAAGATTGCAAAAATTTGTAATTTCGATCTCTACAAGTTTAGGTGGTGCTCTTGCCTGTAGGGACTCTTGAAGAAAATTTTGTTTTTGAGGTGCACCTAAAAAACTTACTTTGGCTAATTTGTTTTCCTGACTCCCAATTGGATCAAAATAACTTGAAACAATGTGGTAATCTCCCTGCAATTCACTACCCATAGATCGAACAAGTTTCTCTTGGGAAACTTTGCTAGATATTAGAGCATCGTCAATAACTCGACCTTGAAATCCGCCCGAGAAATATCTTCGATTAATATTTTTGTTTTGATAAAAGTCGTATTCTTTTTTAACATAATTATAAACGCCTCTTCTATAAGCCTCGAGATACTGACTATATATTTTCTCTTTAATGCTCTTGTCTTCGATATCAATTCCGGAAATCTTACCTTTATCTATGTAATTTTGACTTAACAGGCTTTGTTTTAAATTTTGTTTAAGCCAAGTTGCCAATATCATTGAATGATACACTTGACGTAATTTGGCAAAATTTTTGCCTTGGTTAATTTCTTTTTCGATCATTGGGAGAATGATTTCCTTTGCAATTTGGGAAGAAATATTATTGATCTTTTCGTTCGGGGACTGTCCCATTTTTTTCGCAGAAAAAATAGGGACTGTCCCCTCTTCTGCTACGGATTGGTCGGCGCCTGTCCCGCCTTTGGCGGGAGTCTGATTATTCTGCAGCGCCAAATAATCTTCTTCCAGCATAACTTTAAGATGACTCTCGACGACAAAAGCAACATTACCGCTCTCATGCACAACTGCTTTTTCTGGAATAATCCATACCTTATTGAAGGTGTTCATAGGAATACTGGTAGTACCAAATTCCTGTTGAACTTTAGCATGTATCCTATCCCAAAATTCTTTACCCAACTCGCTCTCAGGATAAGTTAACGAAGCCATTAACTGTTTTAAGATGTAATCCTGAACCAATAGATCTCTACCCATGCTTGTCTGACCAAATTCTTGTGGAATGATTCGCTCTTCTTCATACGGCGAAAGATTTACCCAGAGATCTTCTTTGGGCGTGGTTAAGGTAGCAAGAAAATATTTAATTAACTCGGTTGATGCTGCCTTTAATTCTTGTTCGCTTAATTGAGAATCACCTGTATCAACAATAAAATCAAATCTTAAAGGATTCTTGGGGTCAATCTTTATTCCTTTAATAGTCACGGGAGTAAAATCGGGACTAGTACTAACCAATTCGCCTGGAGCAGGCATTGCAGATAAGACTGGAGCATAATTAATGGAAGATTTACTAGATTGAGAATTTCTTGGCAGGTAAATTGCAAACAGGGATACAGCCATAGCGACAACGACACAACTTATTATCGCCCTATATGATACACCACCTTTTCTCTTAATACGCGCAAACGGCATAATCTCTCCATAACCGCCCCCCCATATAAACCTAGACATGCAGCCAAGGAAAACCTATAAAACAAAGAGCACCCTCTATGTAACCGGTTACATAAATTATAACATAATTTTCCCTCCGTTGCAAGCTCCTTTCTAGTATTTTGTGAAATATTTCAAGAGAAAGATGGAACTATTTATTGGATATTATAGCCTTAACAGATTGGCGCTCAATAAGTTGCACAGGAAAGCATGACTGCCCATACAAGCCTTCTCGCTGAGATTTGTTTCTGATATGGTTCAATAATACTTCTATCGCCCTTTGGCCCAAGTCATACAGAGGCACCCTTATTGTAGTCAAAGGCGGATTAAAATTGCGACTCGATGGATCATCATCGTAGCCAATTACCGAAATATTACCTGGGCAAGAAACCCCTTTCTCTTTTAGCCTATTTATTGCGGCAAAGGCAATATTATCATTACAGCAAAACATTGCGGTTGGTCTTCTCTTTAATCTTACTAAATCATCAACTGCCTTAAAAGTCTTTTTATTATCCCCGAAATCACCCTCGACAATTGAATCAGAATCTATAAATATCCCCCTATCTTTATAAAAAGATTGGAATCCAGCCTGTCTTCTGTTGCTGTCGCTTGACCTATGCGATCCTGTTATAATCGCCACATTGCGATGCCCCAAATTATATAAATATTTTGCAGCTTCTTCTCCACCGCTAAAACTATCTTCGTACACAAAATACCCCTTAATGCTTTTATCAAAATCATTAATAATCACATACGGCACATCTTTCCATTTTCCTTGTAATCTCTTTTTGGAAAAAAACATGAACCAATGCGTTAAAATAATTCCTGATACGCCCTCGCCTATCTTGAAATCATACCAATCCCATTTTCTCTTCTTTTGTTTAAACAAAATTAATTTGAACCTATAATCTGTATCTAAAAGAAAATTGGCGATGCTCGACAGTAGATGAGTATAATAAGCAGAATAAAAAATATCTCTATTATAAGGAAAAACAATACCTATCGTTTTTATCCCTGGATTATTTAATTCTCTTGCGGCTAAATTGGGAACATATTTATATTTTTTTATTAACGCATCTATTTTTTTCAGAGTAGCGGGCGCAATTTTACTTCGAGTCTCTGGGTTAGTAGCACGAGAAATTGTCGCCACTGATATCCCTGCCATTTTAGCCATTTGTCTAATATTTATAGCCATAATATTATATATTCCAATAAATAGTTTTATCTTTACTGATTTATCTTACTGCTATTCATCCATTGTCTCAACCTAAATCTTCCATATCGCCTTAATATCTCCCGAAAGGTAAATATTGTCCCTGGTGCCTTGGTTCGAACCTCTTACGATAGAAATATTATTGGTAGGAAAAAATAGAACCGTCTCCGGAACTTCTATTTAGGCTTTTTCACAAAATTTGGCCTAGGTTTGGGTGAAACAAGAAAGACCTGACCCCTTATTCTGTTTCTAAAAATAAATCGGCATTGGTAGGCATGACCTGAAAAATAACCGGTGAATATCCTTTGATATTAATATCCGAAATAATCAAACTATCAGAAAACACATTAAATTTCTCACCTTTACCTTGCGTTTGAATATTTAATATATCTGAATTAAAATCAACACCACCCTTCCTGAAGTATTCAGCCTCTAAAGAAGGAGCTGCACTCTCAAACCGCCCTGCAATGGCTTTTGCCCTTCGATATTGATCTTCAGTTAATCCATAATGGGTTGCAACCTCTAATCCATGACTTTTTGCTTTTGCTTCTCTATCAAGTGAAATTGAGCGCTTAAAATCAAATTCGCGCGTCTCTTCAATAAAATCATAATCCATTCGATAAACATTTAATCCAATCACATCTTGAAGCTCTTTTAATCCCTCGTGGAGATGCGTATTTAATATGACTGTAGCTCCAATTGCTTTCAAATATGTTAAGAGCGCCATCTGAATCGCGGTCATTTCCAAATGATCCGTACCTGAAATTTCATCAAACACCACAAAACTACCTTTATTTGCACCTTTAACCATCATAAATATTTTCCGTAAAGCACTTTCAAAATAACTAAATCGTTCAGCGTTGTAATCTCTTGCTCCGAAATATGTACCAACCTCAAATCCCCTGCTGAGTTCGACATTCTTGGCAGGCACCCAAAAACCCAGGGCAGCCAGTTTCATGACTGTCGTTATCATTCGAAACGCATTGGTTTTACCACTAGCATTGGGACCGATAAATACATTTACTGCGCTTATTAATTCAAAATCTTGAGAAATATTATCTTCGGCTTCAACCAAAGGATACCATCCAGAATCTATTTTTAATTTTCCTTCCTCATCCAAAACTTTTGGTTTAGATAGTTTATTATCTACTGTTCCAATGGCCATCCCCAAATATGCATCGACACCTTGTAACATGCGACCTGCTTGCTCAATACTGGCTTTAAATTCCTTTTCTAAGGTATTTTGCGATAAGTCTTGGCTTAAATCCGGGAGACCTCCAAGCCACATATCAAAATATTCATCTTTTAAAAGTACGTTTATAATATGCGGATCTCTTAATAAAACGCGAATCCCCTCAATAATCTCTGACATTCGACTAAACATATCCCTGCATTGCTCTTGTGTTATTCTTTCGGACTCGCTAACCTGTCCTTTTATCTTTGCTCTTCTGAAATGAGTGTACATTTCAACTAGCTCCTTAAGCTTTTCGTGAAGTTGTTCAAGTTTATCCCTATCTACCTGTACTAATTTACCAACAATTTTTAATCTTTCATTAGGATCACTCGACCCAACAAAATCAAATCTAAACTTATAGCCTGTTCGATCTTTTAATCCACCGGCGAAAGGAAATTCACAGAATTCGCCCTCTTTCGTAGCGTAATAAAGGAAGTCGTCTACATCATAATGTCCATCCTTACGTTTGCTTTGTCCATATGCTTTCATAACAAAATCGTCGTATTTATCTTGGGAAACAAATGCAAAATTTTTCGCGGGAAAAAGTTCATCTAATACTTCCCAAGGAATAAAATCATAATCCTCACTGCTTGATGAAGGCCAATGATGTATCCCCTCAATGATTTCTTTCAATTTACCTTGATCAACAGATATGCCATTAGCTATCAAGTCGTAATACATTTGGGCCATTTTAGTTATTGAGCTATCCATGCCTATTTTCTTTATACTTGCTAAAGCATGGCTCTCTTTAGCAATACCCGGCACTAATACATAGTGTGGATCCAATTCACCTTCTTTAATATCAAAGCTATTAATCCACGGCTGAACCCTGTTTCTAATATTTTCATCTGGATGATTAGCTAAAAGTCGGATCGAATCTTTGTTGTGTGTAGCTGTAACAACAGTTGCCTTTTTTATAATAAAATCTTCATAAATCGTAGTTGCAATACCAACAAGATCAGGGTAGTCTGAACCGCTAATTGGTTCGTCTAATAAGAAGAGGTCCCTTTCTGAAGCATTTTGGTGCCATTGTGTTATTAAATTAATTATTCTAGTAAAATGGCTAAAACCAGATTTAGCTGCTTCTTCTTTAGGATACAAACTATAAATATTTTCCATCCAACTTATGTTGGCTTCCCCAGCCGGCACAAATAGCCCAAGATGAGCAAAGACAACAGAATATCCAATAGCTCGTGCTGTTGTTGATTTGCCGGCAGAATTAGGACCAGTTAAAGCATAAAATGATTTCTCTGGAGTAATTAGAATATCGTTAAGCACAGACTCTCTAGCAGCTAGTGCTGTCGGGGGATGATAAACTTGCCTTAAATCAATGGTCCCGGCTTCCTCCAACATATTGGGTTTACTCCATCCATTTTTCTTTGCGTGAACTGCTGCTGAAATAAAAAAACTAATCTCCCCTAAATAATTAATAAGATCGCTATGAAGATGTCGCTGACGACCTGTAAGGGGTTGCCCTTTCACTGGCTTGTCGAAAAGGCCCTCTTCGTTTAGCACTCTTTTCATTTTGTCTAAAACACGCTTAAATCTCAATGAACTATGTCCTTCAAGTGAACTAACTAGACCATCGATTACTCCTTTCACCTCCTGCAAATCAAAATAGATGAATTCATCTATTTGCGATTGGGTTAATTTTTCAAAATTTGGATATCTACCAGGAAAATCACCTATTCTTTTATGTAAATCCATTTCTTTAATCAATCGACGTTGTTCATCGCGCATGGGATATCTATGATTAATATGCCATTTTCTACGCCATTTCCAGTCATTTTTATCGAGCTCCTGCTTTTTGACAATAGCCGGATACACTAAATTATTAATTAGTTTCTCTAAAGCACAGATTTGTTTATGCAATATGCCTAAATGCGAACTATCATCCTCATCAAGCTCCAATAATTCTGCTATGGCATTGTGCGAACTAATAATCGCCTGTCGTTTTCCTAAAGGTTTTTTAATAAGATCTTTTAGATACTTTTTACCCGTTACACTCAAAGAAAGCTCTCCAAGAGAATCAAACATTTCTATAATTTTTTCTTCACTAATTCCCAAATATTCAAATGTTTCTTCGGAAACAGCAAATTCTTTTCGCCGTAAATTTCTTGCGGTGCTGACTCCAGTAACATTCTGTTTACCCGCTGTAGTTTGTTGTTCTAGTTCAGCGTTTCTGACTGGATCAAGATGAACTGAAACATCTTCATATTGCCCTTTCCGTCGTTGCCCCATAGTTCTTAAAAGATCTGCTCGTGCTACTGTTTTTCCAATTAAAATGTCTGCAATGACCTCGCCTTCAAATCCACCGGAAAAGTATCTGCGTGATATAGTTTTATGCTGGTAAGGATCGTGTTCTTTCTTAATATAGTCGTATACACCTTTCTTATAAGCTTCAATGTATTGCTGGTATATTTCTTCTTTGATTGCCTTATCTTCGATGTCAATTCCTGCAACTTTACTTTTATCGGCATAACTTTGACCAAGTAAACCTTGCTTAAAGTTTCGTTTAAACCAGGTAGCCAAAATCATTGAGTGATATGCTTGACGCAGTTTAACGAAATTTTTGCCTTGGTTGATTTCTTTTTCGATCTCAGGCAAAACAATCTCACGCATAATCTTTGAAGATATTCCACGAATTTCTTCAGGTCTTCGGTCTTTGGTCTGAGGTCTTTGGTCTGTTGCACGAAGTGCAACATAGTCTTCTTCCAGCATAACTTTAAGATGACTCTCGACGACAAAAGCAACATTACCGCTCTCATGCACAACTGCTTTTTCTGGAATAATCCATACCTTATTGAAGGTGTTCATAGGAATACTGGTAGTACCAAATTCCTGTTCAACCTTAGCGTAAACCCTATTCCAAAACTCTTTACCTAATTTACTATCAGGATAAGTTAGTGAAGCCATTAGCTGTTTTAATGTATAGTCCTGAGCCAATAAATCTCGGCCCATGTTAGTTTGTCCAAACTTCTCAGGAATAATACGTTCTTTCTCGTAAGGCGAGAGATTAACCCAAAGATCCTCTTTGGGAGTAGTTAACGTAGCAAGGAAATACTTAATTAGTTCGGTTGATTCTTTTTTTAATTCCTGCTCATTTAACTCAGAATCACCAGTATCAACAATAAAATCAAATCGCAAGGGATTATTAGGATCAATTTTTATTCCTTTAATGATAGCTGGGGTAAAATCGGGACTGACAGTTACCAATTCGCCTGGAGCAGGCATTGTAGATAAGACTGGAGCATAATTAATAGAAGATTTACTAGATTGAGAATTTTTTGATGAATAGGTTACAAACAGAGACGTGGCTATCGCGATGATAATACAACTTATTATCGTTCTATATAATATGCTCCCTTTTCTTTTGATACGCATAAATAGCATAATTTTTCCATAACCACCTCCCCCTTAAAGTTAGGTAAGTATAACATATTGTTTACCTAAATACCACTCTCTCCCAATTTTTTTACACCTTTATTCGTAACACCTTAATTATCAAAGCATTGTGAACACAAAATTTCTTAAAAATTTTTATGATTCTCCTATAGACCTCTATTTTCTAACTCTTCGGTTGTATGGCGTTGCCGAATCTTGGCGAATTTATTGACTATTTCTTATTGATCAGACCAGAAAGCATTTTGGAGATTTCACCTCCACCCTTGTTCCAAACCCGCATTGGAACTAGGTTTGGGTGAAACAAGAAAGACCTGACCCCTTATTCGTACAGTGGGCAACACATAAAAAAAACCCGCTCCTTTCAGAGCGGGAATTTTTTATGGCTGCCCGGCCTGGCCGAGCTACGGAGAGCTCGGCATTTCCTCGGACATTTCGTCCTCGGTCAGACTCTTGTATAAGGTTCGAGCCAGTGGACAACACATAAAAAAACCCGCTCCTTTCAGAGCGGGAATTTTTTATGGCTGCCCGGCCTGGCCGAGCTACGGAGAGC
>JAAEQW010000229.1 GCA_024231025.1 Candidatus Omnitrophota bacterium | reverse complement strand
ACTGATGGCAAGTAAGCACAATAGTTGCAGCATCCGATGTCCGAACATTCTTCAACGTCTGTAGACTGCAAAGTAGAGGCCGAAGCCCTTTAAAATTGAAGACAGAGACGGTGATTGCGTACATAGGCCTATTATTTATGGTGAAGTTTTTCTCCTTCGCAGCAGTAAGGTAAGTTTGGATTAAATCTTGTTCGTTTTTTATCAGTTTTAAAGTCGAGAAGAAAGGAGATGGTCAAAAAGTGCGACTAATTTAATGGAAGAATATGGAGGGCAGCCAAAACGAATCGATCTAATCCGCGCAGTCTTTTTCGCATACTGATTTGATAGGCCGACGAAAATCTATCTGTCTTGTATGCAAATTTCTTGTTTTCACCTGCCATTCTTTGCTTCGTTCCGCCAGCGTTCGAAAGCATCACCGCTAGATGTCAGCCAGCGTTTAGGATGAAATCATTATTTTCATAGTCCGTTCAGTAATGATTAAGCAATTTCTGAATTTGTAAAGTTGAGGTTTTGCAGTTCTTATAAAAGGCAGCTGCAAAACTCAGT
>JAAEQW010000228.1 GCA_024231025.1 Candidatus Omnitrophota bacterium | reverse complement strand
AATCCTAACAATATCATTCAGGTTTTCACCAGTAATTCTTAAAAAAATAGGCTCTAGCTTTTGCCAAGCATCCGTAGCCCTTTTGCACTCCAAAAAGGCATGTATGATTGTTTCTCTTTGTGCATGACATACCTTACAAAAATCACTCATACCAGGTACAAAATGGCTTAATCTACTACGCGTATAAAGAGCTTTATGTACCAACAGGTAGTGGATACTTCGAGTATAACCATCTATATAAGATATTTTACACCCCTTCCAGACAGCACTAAAGTTAATTATTGTATTCAGAAAATGCTCATTCCAAAAACTAGTAGTTTTAACCAATTCCCTGCTATATTTATTAGTAGCCATTAGATAGCAAATATAACGTAATTTTACATTTGGAGAAATTGGATAGCCATCCATTTGATAATTATCATTATAAATTTGCAATCGGCTAGCAATTTCTGCTTGTCGAATTTCCTTATAACTTAGGGACCGTAGTATCTTTAGACAATTGCGCCTTAGTCAAATTTCTTATTTTATTCCTGTAAAAATCAAAAACAACATGCCAAGACTGGTCAGCATCCTTAAATCTTCTCATGAGGGTTTGGACCCTTATGGCTTGAACCCTCATGAGCACATCAGGGTAAGCAATACCCCCTTCCTCTGCGGGAAGCTTTAAAACCCCTTTTT
>JAAEQW010000227.1 GCA_024231025.1 Candidatus Omnitrophota bacterium | reverse complement strand
GGTGGCGAACTCCTTTTACACTCGGTTATTTCGCGCCTACCAGGGGGAGTTAAACTCTTGTTTTTATTCATGTATACGCTATGTATTCGCAAAAAACACAATGTATACTTTGCAAAACAAAAAAAAATCATATTATGATCTCGTCAAGTATTTGGGACAGCTCGTTGATTTTCTTTTCTGATTTGAGGTATTTTAAAATGATCAAACGCAAAAATTCAGACGCTTTCCGGTTTCGATTTTCAGCAATTTGTTTTAGCTGCTCCGCCTCTTTAGGATAGAACCGGATCGGAATGATTTCTGACTTTTTTTGAAGGTTTAAATCTTGCTGTTGAGGGGGATTATAATAATGACTATGAGTGCCACCAGAAAAATTATTATTCATGTTTTCACCTTTCTATCTATCTATTGTGGATTTCTTTTAAGTATGTTATGGAGCAAAGGTATTATTTTGAGGCTGTGGGGTGGTTGGCCTTGCGCTTGCCAGGTTATAAAAAATGAGCCTATGCTTAAATTTTATAACTTTACTCTATTGTTCGCGGGAATTCTTCGAAGACCCAAGAACATAGCGCAGGGAACCCACCCCACAGCGACTCAAAACATCTATAACGGAGTATACGAAACAATAGTTACTTATGTCAATAAAAAAACGTAAAAATAGTTCTTTTTTCGATCGGTTGAAAGAGGTTTTAATAAAAGAAGCCTTAAAAGAGGTAAGCGACGAAAGAAAAGTAGCTACCTATTGGG
>JAAEQW010000226.1 GCA_024231025.1 Candidatus Omnitrophota bacterium | reverse complement strand
CTGGAGAAAAATGATGAATGGCGTCGAGAGCCTGAGACAACTGCATAAAAAAATCCGATATCAGAAACTGATATCGGATTTTGAACTCTTCAAAAGATCGGTCAACCGATCAGTAAAATTTCTTAACTGATCGGCATTACGCTTGAATAGCGCTGTTTTTGTTTGGGAATCCCGGACCGGTTAAAAGCGATATTCATAACTGCATTGTAAAAAATAAGTAAAAAACAATAATAAAAAGTAAATTTTGGCGCGATAAACATAATCGAGCGGTGATCCTTCAATAAGTAGAGTACCCATACTTAAAACAAGAAGGATACATGATGTCTCGCATCTCACTTGCACTACTCAGCGGCGCCATTGCCGCAATGACACCGCCTGCCTTTACTCAGGAACCATTACCTATAGCAGAAGGCGAAAGCAAATTTTTAGGTAATATTCACGCACCCACCCCAGGGCAAGATCGTACTTTTGTTAAATTACTCTGATATCTGATCGATTTAATTCGTTATATTTATCATCATTAGTGTGATCAAATAGTTTTTTTGATGACACGAGTTAATTATGAGTTTTCTAAGCCATTTTTCAGAAGT
>JAAEQW010000225.1 GCA_024231025.1 Candidatus Omnitrophota bacterium | reverse complement strand
GGCCCTTTTGAAAAAATAGCAGTCTGAATCAAATTAAAAACCGAACTTCTATTCAAAGCATAAAAACCGCCAACTGGCAACCAAACAAAAATTATTCATTTTGTAAAAAGCATCAATCAATGTCCCATCAGATATTTTATTGAAAATTCCGGTCATGTACTAAATTTCGTTGCAATTGCATAAAATAATAAATTGATAATTTATCAATCAGTTTCTGATCATCTCTAAAACTCAATGAACGCTGGACAAAATGATTGCTTGCCGAGTATGTTAGAGTAGGTAAAAATCCAGTCGCCAACCTGCTAGCCACAAAATGTACAACCGTTACACTGAGTAAATGTACCGAATACGCGTCGCTAGCCCAGCATTTTACAGCGTGCGGATCTGAACTAGTAAACATCATGTCGATCCTCTCTTTTCCATTAGAAACCAAACCGATTATAGTGATAAGCCAACATCGGTTTGCACAACGTCATCGAATAGCTATTTTAAAGCAACAAAGTTTTTTATCCTATGTTGAACACCCAAACATTTGGGGATAATATATATTCACCTGTAAAGGCTTTCAACGACTTTTGATTTCATTAGCAACAAGATCTTATCGCCTCATTTTGATGACCTCCCTAATGCTTTAACAGAAACCCCCGGCTTCTAT
>JAAEQW010000224.1 GCA_024231025.1 Candidatus Omnitrophota bacterium | reverse complement strand
TTCCTGCTAGATGTTAGCCTGCGTTCAGAACGAAATCAATATTTTAGTATTTTGCTTGGTAATGAATAAGTTATTGATCAACCCATGAGCTTTGTGTAGCTTGGGACGATACAAATACAGCTCGAATCGGTATTATCCCAGTAAGAGGGGGCGATCTTCGCTCCGCAAAAAAATTCCAGATGTTTGTAATTTTTTGCAGAGCTGCTTTTTAGGAAGTGACTATAAATACTAAGAACCGCACGGTAGGTAGGTGGTGCTACAAAAACCTTGGAATGGACATTTAAGAGGACTAAAATTTTTTGATTTGAAATATACCAATTTAGTCCTCATTTGGCAAAGAAACGGCTATGTGACAATTTCAAAATGGTAATGTTTTGAGACTTTTCGATGCTTTAATTAGTATTGAGCAAAATTATGCAGGTAAAATGGTTCGAATAGCGAAGGAGCGGCAATGTTTTGTTCTAGTCAGATGTCAGCCAATGTTCGAGACGAAATCATTATTTTCGTATTTCGCTCGGTAATGAATAAGCTAATGATCAACTGGTGAACTTTCTATACATCGGAGTGATATAAATACAGCTCGATTCGGTATTGTCCCAGTAAGAGGGGGCGATTTTCGCTCCGCAACTTCCAGATGTTTATACTTTTTGCAGAGCTGCTTCTTAGGAAGTGGCTATAAATGAAAGAGAGAGAAAAAATACTCGTTCAGATTTTGATTTTTATCGATAGGTACTCCATCGTAGGTAGGCGAAGCTGTCTGGGTAAAATGACTCGATTAGTGAAGGAGCTGTTGACAATGCTCGCCGCTAGATCTCAGTCAACGTTTAGGACGAAATCGTTAGTTTTATATTCCGTTCGCTAATGATTAAGAAATTGTTGAATTGGTGATGATGACCTTTTCCGCTTCATACAAAAGAAACTTGCCGCTGGTGCATTCATGACATCCAAGGACTCACTTGGAGGCAGCCTTTCGTCATTACTTTACTTTTTGTGAGGCTTTCATTGTGGGAGCCTTAAAATTTTCTACTAGGAGTTTTATTCGCTTAATAATATGAACCGCGTGGTAGGTATTTGATGCTACGAAAATTGAGCAGGTAAAATGAGTCGATTAGCGAAGAAGCTGTTGACAACGTTCACCGCCAGATGTCAGCCAGCATTTAGAACGAAATCACTAGTTTCGTATTCTGCTTGCTAATGATTAAGGAATTGCTCAATCGGTGGTGATGACGTTTCTCAGTTCTTACAAAAAAAGGCTGCAAAGCTGGGTGAGCTGATCACCTTCAGGCATCGCTTGTTCTTCTTTGGACAGAGACACTTTTGGCAAGATGCTACTTTTTGTAGGGGATTCTTTTTAGGG
>JAAEQW010000223.1 GCA_024231025.1 Candidatus Omnitrophota bacterium | reverse complement strand
GTGTACATTGCAAAAAAGGTGATATGTTCATGAACAAAACCAAGAAGGACAGGTATTGGTAAAGTGCCGAACTTCGATCACCATATTCATTTGATTGCACCTAACTAAAGAAGTTTAAGGCACTCAGCAAAAAAATTATAACCAAACGATGGGGAATTTAGTTGCTCAAATTCGTTTGGAGTGTCATCATATTCCTTTTCGTGGAGGACACGCACGGCGGGAATTGAAAACACCGGTATAAGAACCCGGTATAGAAGTGAACTTGAAAAAATAATGCAAGTAGGTATACCACAAAAGCTGAAGCGACTAAAAGTGTCCCCTAGATAGGAAGAGAATAGTCAGAAACATAGGACCAAGGAACTACAAATTTCGATCAAAAGAGCAAAATGTAAGCAGCAGTTCGTGACAGGTGCCTAATTGACGCTTGAATGAGTTGAGCGATAGGCTAGAAACTGCACAGTCGGGCAATGAATTATAGGGGTGGCACATGGGAAATTTCGGAGAATATTCTCCAGGAAATTTCCGGAAATTTCCCAAACTTTAAATTTCCCATCTGGGAAATTTCCCACTTGGGAAATTTAAAAATGCTGAATTTATGTTTATTTATCCATTTTACAGTGTATTGACGTGTTTTAAGGAGTATTTTGCCACATTTCTTGGTTTCACTGCCCAATTATTGCCCAAAAAAATGTCTTTGAAAGTATACATACGCTATTTTGGTCCTTTAGCATTATCCACTATTAAGGAACTAAGAATTTCACTAAGT
>JAAEQW010000222.1 GCA_024231025.1 Candidatus Omnitrophota bacterium | reverse complement strand
GGGTTCTCATTGCGAGAGCCATAAAATACTAGGAGCTGACAGCCGATAGGCAGCGTTTTTTAGTGTTACAAAATTGTACCAGTAAAATGAGCCAATTAGCAAATTAGCACTCAAAAGCATCACCGCTAGATGTTAGCTAGCATAGCATTTATGACAAAATCATTATTTTCGTAGTCCGCTCGGTAATAATTAAGCAATTGTTGAATTTGTAAAGCTATGTAGCACACTAAAAAATTCCGACTGCCTACTGCGCTCTAAATTTGGATATCTGTATAATGGTTTGGCGCACTTGCTTACGAGTCCTGAATATATATTTATTCGATCAAACAATATCCCATGATTCTACGTGCTCCCCCTACCGTACTCCATGGATGTTTACTCTTTGCGAGCCCACGCGCCTGCAGCATTTCTGCTAAAAGTTTCTTACAGTAACTCTCTAATTGATCTGTCAGACTCTCGATTCAGACTAAGATCTGGACTTTTATCCAAAAATAAGAAGTTTCTCTATCTATAGTGCAGTGAAAACTCTAGCAGAAGCTCTGCATTTCTCTCTGAGTTGCTCATCCGATCGTTCTAATGCCGAAAGAGATCAATCAAAATCAATCATTATTGGAAATTTTAGCCGATTGAAAATTAGATCATCGAATTAAAAAATCGATTTTGATTTGCGGCCTCGACGCTCTGATCATTTTTGTCTGTACTGTTGTTGTCTGAATTTGATTAAAGGAAATTTACCACTGAAAACAAATCGCAAATTGAAAAACTGAAATGACACCGAGAATGGATTCATACCGTAGCTGAAGCATACTAGCTCTACAGTTAGTAAGAAAAGGAAATTTCTAAGCAGCAACGGTGCATCAAAACGTTCTATGGATATCGCTTGCCACTTATTTTGAATTGGTTTTGGAACATTTTCATGGCCGAAAATTTGATGGAGATGAATACTAATGAATCCAGATTTGTACACAGATCTAACTACAAGTCAAGGGGAGCCCGGTAGCGCGACCCTTAATATGTTTCAGTTTCCACATTGCGGATTTTTCAAACTTTG